>SFRL01000052.1 GCA_004562765.1 bacterium
CACGAATTTCGGCTACACCTGCTTTATTCGCATCAGGATATTCAATCAGACATTGACCGGTTATGTCATCATACTGTAATGGATCTGTTCCTTCAATCGGTGCTTCTACGACAATTTTCGGTTTTACTGCTGAGCCATTATATGTCAATACAAGCTTTTCGCCGTCTGATATTACTACAGGCAGTTCCTTTTCATTCTTTGCCGTCACGCGAAGATCACTTCCATCTTTTGCTGACACGGTGAAGTCTGCCGAATATGTACCGATAAAATATAAATAATGTCCACTAACAGCATCATGATAATATGTTACATAGGTATTGATGGGTGAAACCTCTACTCTGTAGTTTCCCGCAGAAGCAGGTTTTCCGTTTATCTGTTCATAATTATTCGACGCACTTTTCTTGTAATATTTTACGCTAAACTCTGTTTTGTCTTGTACATCATCAATCTCCACTCCGCCTGCGTGAAAAGTGATTCTCGGCAAAACCATATTATTGCTATAAGATATATTGGTCCTATCAATAGATCCGCTAAATCCGTTTGATGTACTCATATTATATGCAATAATATAATCAGCGGGAGCTGTATATGAATCTGACGATGACACATAGTTTGTATTCTTTACTGTTACTGTACATGTTGCCTCTCCACATTTATAGCTTGTACTAGACACCTCGTACTGACTCGGATCAATTGTTGTGTTTGGTTCTCCATCTACAGTTGCCGTAACTACCACATTTTCCTTTGACGGACATACTACAATTCCATCTCCCTTATATTCCATTGCATAGGAAGTTGATTTTACACTCGCTTTGATATTTGATATGGATTGCCCCGCTATACTGTAATTTATTATGTGGGTATCAAGTTTCCATTTTCCATCACCCTTGATCATGCAAGTATAGTTACCTGCGTCTACTCCTCCAGCCACAGGCGTACTTCCACATCCTATTAATCTTAAATCGGAAATTTCTCCCCCATATGGTCCGAAAGATCCATCTGATTTTTTGATAGTAACTGATCTTATATTTAATGTCGGAAGCTGTGCACTACCATTGTAGGTTAATGTGTTCGATGACAACGTATATGTAATCTTAGTCTCAACCTCGTCTACGGTACCTGTCACGGTATTTTCTGCTGTTTCCGCCTTCGCCTTTGGCACCACCTGCACCATTCCGATGATCATACAGATACATAATGCCACCGATAATAATTTTTTCTTTACATCCCTGTACATACGCACGCCCATCCTTTCGACTGGTTTCCTCTGATTCAAGCGATTCTTTTTGCCTGAACATTTTATGATAAAAAGATTATTGTCTGATAATTTTTAAAATTTTACAGACGTATCCCATGTATTGCTTTCATTATATTTCGGTAATTTTTACATGAACTTTATAGTTTTCTGGAAAATTTTTTCAGCTATTTTTCAGCATTTGTTCAATGCATGATCTGCTCCTCGAACGCTGCCACATCCGGTGCAACAGCTGCGATTTTCAGCCACTGATCCAATAGTTCGCCCTTTGTCTGCTCCTGAATCTTCTGTTCCAGTTTCTTGGGTACTTCTCCCTTTGAGGACAACACAGTCAGTAAAGACAACACTCTTCCTCGTACCTCTCCTCGTGCTTCGCTCTCTTCCATCTCCCGCGCGATAATTGCTCCTACCTTCGTCATGCTCAAACACCTCCTGATCTCGTTTGCCAATTCTTTATCAATAATCTTATCTGAGAAACTCAATATTCCTGCCAGCGCCATCTCCTGCATGCCTTCATCTTCAATTTCTTTTGCCAAGTTTACTGCTTCATGTGCCGCTTGCCGCTGATTTTCTTTCCCCTTATAGGTTAATGGTAAAATGATCAGTTCCATCAAATCCCGGTCATCTAATGGCTGCTTCTGTTCTATTTTACGCTGAATACGACTTTTTACTTCCTCCGACGGAATCTCACTCAAAAAACCTTCCGTCGTGTATATGATCACATCTCCTACATTTAACGTATCCCTCGTCTGCTCTCTTGTCACATCCGCCGTATAAATCACAATGATACGAATTCGAAGATTTGCAATATCTATACCTTCCTTCTGCAACCTACGCAACAACCGTAGTACATATCCTGCATATTTTACCTTATTACTCAGGCGATAGTCACTCTCATAATCTAATAAGGCATAGCTTCCATCCTCCAGTAGGAAGAGGTTATCCATACGTTTTTCATTCGTCTCAATCGCCGGCAGATTCGTAGGTCTTACATCCACAATCTTAGGTACATCGAACCCGTATACAGATAAGGAACGATTTTTCATCGTCTCTCCAAACCACTTGGACACGACATCCTTATTTTGCGCGGTGATTCCAGTCCCACTTCGTCTTCTTTTTCGTTTGCCCATCCACATTCCTCCTTTGTACGCAGGAGTGCTTTTGGGCTTATGCATGATCCACATCTCCTGCTTCATTATTTGTTTTTGGAAATTTAAGCAAGAGTTGTTTCTTCTGAAAATACATATAGATAACGTGATAGCATCTGCCATCGCACATACAAGATGATAGCTAAATAGCTGTTTTGAAAATACGACAATTGCTCACTTTTAACTTATCACGAATCCGCTTCGTTGTCCAGATTTTTTACACAATATGTTAGCAACTGAGACCGTTTTTAACCGACAAAAATGACCGCAGATCTCTCTGCGGTCATCTTCACGTTCTAATAAGCTAAATCATACACATATTGTATTCCGCCGTCCTTCTGATCGTTGACCAGAAATCCGATCTGTGAGCTGTTATAGTACCATTCCCCACTGATGATCTCTCCGCCCCAGTTCAGGAAGAAGTCGCCCTGCGTCGTCACGGAATTTCCGTCATCATCCTGCACAAAACCGATTCCCGTACCGTTCCCACGCAGAACGAGATATCCGTCTTTCTTTCCATCGTGCAGTTCATACGCGACACTTGCCACAGGTACCAGGGTCTGCTGTGAGCAGAAAACACTTTCCTCCGTGCCATCCGCGCGTTTCAACTTGATATTTGGTGTCAGATCCGGAAGATTATGCTCCACCGGATTTGTTCCAAACCGGGTTAACGAACTGCTGTCAAAAAATCCTGCATCTAAAAATGCATTGTAGTAGGATTCTTTCTCGCTGTCGCTAAGCTTCATATCGTAAATGACATAGCCAAAGGTCTTTTCCATATCCTCTGACACATATTCTTTCACATCGGCATCCGAAAAGTCAAACCGGCTGTAGCTGTATGCCAGCTGCGCTGCCGTCCGCTGCTGGTAATCCATCATCTTGTTTACAAGATTTACCTTGCTGCTGCCGTCTGTGAGCGCTTCGCCCTGCGGACTCTGCTCCTCGCTGCTGCCCGGCATGCCTGCCGCACCGGACTGCGCGATGGTCGCTTTCAGATCCGTGATCGCCTGCGGCTCATTAAAGCTGTTGTTCACCAGCTCTCCCGCCGTGATCAGCTTTACATAGATCTCCTCGATCTGCTCATCGGAATAATCGGAGACATTTTCATCCGCCAAATTGATGCAGTAGGCATCCGCCAGTTGTCCGTTCGCGTCCGCCAATGCCGCGTCTGCTTCCTCTCCGAGTACATTTTTATAATAATTGTAGAAACTGGTCTGCAGTTCCACCTGGTTTTTGGCATAGGCAAGCACCAGATTACGGTGAATATTTTCCTTTTCCTCACCTTCCTGAGCAGTCAGATTCGGCATCACAAGCGGTATCGCAAATTTTGCTGCCACCAGCACGGCAATGATCACCGCACCGATCACAATATTGCGCTTTGTAATGATATGCACCTTTTTTTCTTTTTTCTTTTTTGTGCTGTTTGATGATGCCTTTCCTGTACCGGACGCAGCCTCTGCCGCCTTTGCCCCGGTCACTGTCTTTTCCAGCTTTTCTACAAATTTAAGACCATAGGATGACGCAAATACCGGCTTATCCGTGACCTCCTTCAGCACGATCTTTGCCTCTTCGGGCTTTGTGATGTCGTGCTTTTCCATGATTGCTTTGATCTTTTTTAAGTCCCGGGAAGCATCCAGATATTCCTGCTCGCTGTCAAATTCCAGGTCTCCCAGCTTCCATTTTTTGTCTGCCATGATTTTCTCCTGCATTCCTCATATGAATATATGCTGACAGACAGCACTCTTTCTATCTGTCAGCATTATCATACCCGAATCAGGTGTATCATGCAAGATACTATTTTGCCTGCCAGATCGTCTTTGGCATTTCAAAGCTCACGCAGCCCATATACATCGGCGCCACGTCGCCCTCGTTAAAACAGATCACCAGTGTTCCGTCGTTGCTGATATAAAAACTCTGATCCTCCGGAATCTGCTTGAAATTCCACTCCGGGACATCCTGGTCGTTCAGCCAGTAATAGACATTTTCGTCCGCTGCCATCTGCTCCGCCATCTGGCGCTTGATCTCTTCACTGATGGTTTCGATATAGCTGTCATCTGCAAACAGGTCTGCCAGTGTCAGGATCTTCCCGGTACTCCGGTCGATCGTATAATAATGGTCCTGCTCATATCCGCTGCCCATCACTTCTAAAACCCATACCTTCATGGAAAAATACCGGTCGTTGTCAGTCACGACCTCATGTCCGACATGAATGCTGTCGGCTCCATACATTTCCGGGTCGTTTTCCAGTCCGGCCTCAAATTCTGCTATGATCTGGTCGGTCATTTCCTTTACAGATGCATTGATCTGATCTGCAGACTGCTTCAACTGCTCCTTTACCGCCTCGTCTGCGCCGTCCTCCGGTTCTACCGTTACCTTCGGTACGGATACATCTGCCTCATAACGTCCCTCCTCCACATGATAATCGCGCCATACGACGACCTTTACAATGGTGGATAACACGGGAAGTTTTTCCCAGGCGTGCGCCACGGACATGCTCAGGTTTGGCAGTAAAATTACAAAGGCCGCTGCTGCCGCCACTGCCCCGGCAATCACTTTGCCCCATTTTTTCTTTCGGTTTTTCCGGTGATTCTCAATCGACACGACCTTCGCGGTTTCCGGCTGAGCCACCTCTGTCACCAGATCCTCATCGATATTACCGATCGCGTTCAATAATTCTTCAGTTGTCATGCACATACCTCCTCACGGATCAAAATTTCCTGCAACTTTTTCCGACATCGGAACATCGTTGTCTTCACCTTGCTCTCACTGCAGCCAAAATATTCGGCAACCTCTGCCACAGAATCCATATAGAAATAGCGTCTTACAAACATGATGCGCTCCTCCTTTGGCAATCCCCGCAGAAAATCACTGATCACCTGTCCCAGATAGCTCTGCTCCGCCACCCGCTCCGGGGAAACGCCTCCGGATACGCATTCCTGCAGTTCATCCAGGCACACTGCCACCCGGTCTGCCTCACGCTTTTTCTGATGGGCTCTGCGATAACGGTTCAGCGACAGATTCCGCGTGATCTTGGCAAGATACGCACCTAAATTGTTCGGAATCGTAGGCGGGATCGTCCGCCATGCCTGAAACCATGTATCGTTGACACATTCCGCCGCTTCTCCTTCATCCTGTAAGATCCGGTATGCGATCGTATGGCAGTATGCGCCATAAGTTTCCTCACTTTTTCTAACTGCTTCTTCATTTCTTGCCAGATATAATTCCACGATCTCCTGCTCTGACATGTTTTCTCCTCTCTGACTGTCTGGGTCCTTTACAGTCACCTTACATTGAAAAAGATGGAGGAAAATCATTGATTGATTTCGCTCTCCATCCCTAATGACACTGCTTTTCTCATCCGGTTACACATTTTTACATTTTGCCGCACAAAAATCTTCCTGGTAACAGAAAAATCTGTGACGATCCGCCACAGACTCTCTTTTCAGTCGATGCGACAGGATTTGAACCTGCGACCCCTACGTCCCTAACGTAGTGCTCTACCAAGCTGAGCCACGCATCGATATTTAATTTTGCCTATACGGCGCATCCTGACTTCAAAAGCAAGGAAGTCGATGCGACAGGATTTGAACCTGCGACCTCTGCGTCCCGAACGCAGCGCTCTACCAAGCTGAGCCACGCATCGAAGTGCGGATCTGAAATCCTGCCATCTTCGCCGCCGTGCCCGTAGCACCACAGCGAAGATTATAATAGCATGGATTTTTATATTTGTCCAGTCTTTTTTTTATTTTTTACAGGATCATTTTTACGCAGCCGTAGATGCCGGCGTCATTTCCCAGCTCTGCGATCTTGAACTGTGCCTCCCGGCATGCATGGAATGTATTCGGTGTAAAATACTTCTCTACGACATCTGTGATGATCTTTCCGGCCTTGGACACTCCGCCGCCAATGACGAACAATTCCGGATTCACAACACATGCGATCGTCGCCAGTCCTTTGCCCAGAATCTCTCCAAACTGCTCCAACACCTGCAGTGCAAGCGCATCCCCTGCTTTCGCCGCATCAAACAGATCCTTTGCCGTCACTTCTGTGAGCTCGCGCAGACTGCTGGGCTGATCAGATGCTGCCAATGCCCGTTTTGTCAAAGTAACCACTCCGGTCGCGGATGCATACTGCTCTAAGCATCCCTTCTTACCGCAGCCGCAGACAAGTGTTTCCTTGTCATTCACCGGAAGATGTCCGATCTCTCCGCCTGCTCCGGTCGCGCCTGCCACAATACGACCATCTATGATCACGCCTCCGCCGATTCCGGTTCCAAGTGTGACCATCACGATGCTCTCTGCACCTTTTCCGGCTCCCTGCCACATCTCACCGAGCGCTGCCACATTTGCGTCATTCGCAGCCTTGACCGGATATCCGGTCAGCTCGGAAAGTGTGTCCTGTACATTAAAGACTCCCCAGCCGAGGTTCACGCACTTGCGCACCACGCCTTCCGGTGTCACCGGTCCCGGCACGCCGACACCGATACCCTGCACATCCGCGCCATCGATGCCTTTCTCTGCCAGTTTTTCCTTGATAGATGCTGCCACGTCCGGCAGGATCTGTGATCCGCCGTCCTCCTTGCGCGTGGGGATCTCCCATTTGTCCAACAATTCTCCGTCTGTGCGGAACAGTCCCAATTTTACAGTCGTTCCTCCGATGTCTACGCCAAATCCGTATGCTTTCATCTCTTTCTCCTTATGATCAGTCAATTATAATTACATCGCCTTCTCCGTCATCCGGTTCCTCAGGCTCCTGGGGTTCTGTCGGTTCCTCCGGTTCCTGCGGTTCTTCCGGCTGAGGTGTATCATCTGTATCCGTGTCACCGGGTATTTCTATCGGTTCCTCAGACTGCACAGGCTCCTCCGGCTCTTCCACCTCTCCGGGAATGTCAACCGGCTCTTCCTCAGGTTCTTCCTCCGTCGGTTCCTCCGGTTCCGGCTCTGCTACATGGATACTGTCATTATAGCTGACATACGGCATAAAATCCAGTGGTTCCTTATCTTCATGCAGTTTTTTCATAAAATCCTGCCAGATATGACCCGGATAAGTAGCTCCGGACAGATCCTTCATTTCCTGCGGCGAATCGTAGCCGACCCATACCGCTGTCGTATAGTAACGGGTAAATCCGCAAAACCAGCCATCCTTATGATCATTTGTCGTTCCTGTCTTTCCCGCGGAAGGCATTGCGCCGAGATCCAGCCCCCGCGCCGTTCCGACCGTCATGACACCCTTCAGGATATCGGTCATCATGCGTGCCGCATTCTGCTCATAGACCTGCTTGGAGTTCTCCGCCGCCCCGTAGAGCACTGCGCCGTCGGCATCCTCTATACGCTCAATACAGGTCGGTTCCCGATAGATACCGTCATTTTCAATTGCCGCATAACCACTCGCCATCTCGATCGCCGACATGCCGTAGGTAAAACCGCCCAGCGCCGCTGCCGGAACTTCGTCCCGCTTATCCAGCTTTGCAAAATTCATTTCCTTTAAATACTGAAGCCCGACTGCCGGTGTCAGTTCATCAAACAGCTTCCACGCGATCGTATTCTTTGACTGCTCCACTGCATACCGCAGAGTAATGTTGCCGGAATATCTTCCGCTGGAATTGGAAGGTCCGCCTTCAAATTTCTCATCCTTTACGATGGAATCCGGTGTATAGCCACGCTCTAACTGCGGTGTATAAACGATCAGCGGTTTGATCGAACTGCCCGGCTGACGGAAGCTCTGGTATGCGCGGTTTAAGGTATGTCCGTCAAAATCCTGACTTCTGCCGCCCACGATGGCTGTCACATGCCCGGTCTCATTATCGATGCAAACGCCGGAAGACTGGAGCTTATACACACCCTCATCCGTCGTATCCGTAAATTCGGAAAGTCCGTCATCAATCGCCGTCTGCAGCTCCTGCTGAATGTTCAGATCGATCGACGTATAGATCCGGTATCCGCCGGTAAACAGCGATTTCTGACAATCTGCATACATTTCGTCATAGGCTGCCTCATAAGCCTCCTGCTCTGCCGCGCCCGCAAACTCCTCCTGGAAAATAAAACCTTTCTGTTCCATAAGAGCACGCGTCGCGCAATAGTAAGTATACGTCTCTACATAATCATATTTTTTCCGCTTCGGTCTCTTCAAGGCGAGCGTTTTCTGCGTCTGTTCCTCATAGGTATCCCACAGGATCTTGCCGTCGTCATACATCTGCTTTAAGATACGGTCGCGGCGGGAAACCGCATTTTCAGGGTTCACCACCGGATCATAGATCGTGGGGTTGTTGGGGATTCCACAGAGCAATGCCTGATCCGCCAGATCCAGCTCACTCACGCCCTTGCTGAAATAGCCCCGGGCTGCTGCCTCGATTCCGTAGTAACCGTTACCAAAATAAATGTTATTCAGGTAAAATTCCAGGATCTGTTCTTTGCTGTATCGCTTTTCCAGCCCTGCCGCAATAAACATTTCTTCAACCTTTCTCTCCCATGTCTTCTCATTGGAAAGAAAGACCGTTCGCGCCAGCTGCTGCGTGATCGTACTGCCTCCCTGCGTGATCTTCTGATTTCGGATCATGGCGACTGCAGCGCGGATGATCGCCTTAAAGTCCACTCCACGATGCTTGTAAAACTTCTTGTCCTCTATGCTGACAATTGCCGCTTTGACACCTTCCGGTATGTTGTCATATGCCAAATAGTAACTATCTTTTTCACCCTTTACGACAGATATCTCTTTTCCGTTCACATCATAGACCACACTGGTCTGGGACGCCCGGAAAGTCTCTTCCGTAGAAGTGCTGACCAGCAGATCCGCCTCCTGCCGCAGTTCCTTGATCTTCTTTGCATAGCCGCCGAAAAAATAAAATGCCAGCGCACCCAGAATGAGTGTCAGCAGAATGATCTGTGAGATCAGGATCGCTTTCAGCTTTTTGTTACTCTTCTTTTTTGATTTTGCCATAATTTCTTAAATCTCTTTTTAATATCTATATTCTAGTTGCTGATTTTCTCGATTTTGTTTAGCTCTTCAATAGAAAATTCACATTTTTCCACGATCTTGACATTTTCCGTGATCTGCTCCGGTCTGGATGCCCCGATGAGGACAGAGCAAACCTCGTCATCCTTTAAGATCCATGACAGAGCCATCTGCGCCAATGTCTGTCCGCGCTCCTGCGCGATCTCATTGAGCGCCCGGATCTGTTCCAGCCGCTCCGGCGTCAGTGCGCTCTCCTGCAAAAATCTGGGATCTCTGGCGATCCGACTGTCTTCAGGAATTCCATGTAAGTATTTGTCTGTGAGAAGCCCCTGTGCCAGCGGACTGAACGCAATGATGCCCATGCCTGCCTCCTTACAGTAAGCTTTAACGCCATCCTGTTCGATCCCGCGGTCAAAAATAGAATAGCGCCGCTGATTTACGATCAACGGACAATGCAGTTCTTTCATGATCGAGATCGCACGCTGCGTATATTCTTTATTGTAGTTGGAAATTCCGGCGTACAATGCCTTTCCGCTGCGCACGATCTGCGCCAGCGCCTCCATCGTCTCCTCCAGCGGGGTTTCCGGATCCATGCGGTGATGGTAGAAAATGTCCACATAGTCAACACCCAGTCGCTTCAGGCTCTGATCAAGACTGGCTGTCAGATATTTTTTGCTGCCCCAGTCACCGTAAGGTCCGTCCCACATACCGTAGCCCGCTTTGGTCGTAAGGATCAGCTCGTCCCGGTAGGGACCGAAATCCTCTTTCAGAATGCGGCCAAGGTTTGCCTCGGCGGCTCCGTTTACGGGTCCGTAATTATTTGCCAGATCAAATTGCGTAATGCCGCAGTCAAATGCTGCGCGGCACATTGCCTTCATATTATCATAATTATCTTTTGTTCCGAAGTTATGCCAGAAGCCAAGCGACACTGCCGGAAATTTCAGACCGCTGTTTCCCACACGGTTATATACCATCTTTTCATAACGGCGATCGCTTGCCACATAAATATCTGCCATAAAAAATCCCCTCCTTTTTCTTTCTGATATCGTTTCCTATTATACTTAGTTATACGATAAAAAGAAAGAAAAAAGAGGGGTTTTATAAAAATTTTAGACCTTTCCTCCGGCCCTATTGCTCCATCTGCTTGCCCAAAAATCCCGCAGCGATCAGTACAAGCTGGTTCTCCGTCTCACCCATCCGGTTTTTTTCGTTTTTGTCATACAGGATCACAGAGCCGATGGCATCTCCCTCACAGATGATCGTACTGATCGCCTGTGTGACATATGCACCGCTGTCATCCAGTGTGATCTTTATAAAATTGTTCTCGTCCCGGCTCGCCACCAGCGTTCCCCGATCCTCCATCAGTTCATCCAGTTCCCGGCTGATCGGCTTGCCTTCAAATTCTTTTTTGCCCGCGCCGGAGGCTGCGATCACATGATCCCGATCTGTGATGCACACCAGATGGCCGGTCGTCTGTGCCATCGCCTCCGCATATTGCCCCGCAAACTGGCTTAATTCTCCGATCGGTGAATATTTTTTCAGGATGATCTCACCTTCCCGGTCCGTAAAGATCTCCAGCGGATCCCCCTCGCGGATCCGGAGTGTTCGGCGGATCTCCTTTGGTACGACCACCCGCCCCAAGTCATCTATTCTTCTGACAATGCCTGTTGCTTTCATGCTTCTAGTTTCCTCCATTTGCTCTGAGTGTGCTACTATTATCTGCAAACAAAGGAAAAATATTCGTACATATTATATCTCTGCCAGGTTCATGAAACGGTCCCATTCTTCGCTGTCACCGTTTCCCTTTACCTTCAATGTATACGCATGCTCCTCGCCGTCGATAGAGATCACGTAAACATCATCCTCTTTTTTTAACTCATAAATAACAGCATCTTCAAGCTGCTCACACACACCGGCGTATTCTTCCGGTTCCACCACCCGGTCTGGGATCTCCTGCTGCAATACGCCGTCCGCGTTATAGATCTTGCAGCCCTCTTCGATCACCGCCACGATCTGCGGATCGATAATGCGAAATGTCAGCCCATTTGTACGCATCGTGCGCACATCCCGGTTGCAGCTGTTTTTTTCTAATATCTTCACGTTATCCAGCAACATGTAAAATGGTCCAAGCCCAAAGCGCAGTTCTGCGATATGGGCCTCTCCGAAATCGAACGTTTCCACTTCATTTTCTGTAAAAAATCCCATGTTTCTTCCTCCTGTCAGTTCAAACGGCAGTATAGCACCTCCAGTGTGCCATACTTCGTCTGTGTGTCTATGATCACATGATCCGTATTAAATTCCTTTTCATTGTAGCCTGAAAAAAATAAACTGCCCGAAAAGGTATAATCTGTTATCTTCTGGTTTGTCAACGCTCCCATGATGTAGGACGCCATAATGTCTCCCAGCTCGATCAGCGCCGATTCCTCCAGTTCATCCAGATATCCTGCCTGTTGGATAAAAAGACCGCTGATCTTATTGTAAAGAACCTTCACCAACCGTTCCGACAGACCAAACAACAACATATGCCGATCTGCTCCCGTCAACAGAACGCGTATGATCACACTGCCCCGAAGCTCTGCCCCATAGCGTCTGGTGGTCGTCTCCGTGATCTCGATACCGTACAGCTTCGTCAAAAGCTTTTGCATCACACTGCCGACAACCTGCTCCGCACCGGAGAGCTCCATCTGCTCTGCGATCGGCTCATTTGACATGATCTTCTGGTCGCAGCCCTGCACATGCACCGTCAGCCACGTGAGCAATGTGCCGAGAAAACGCTTGAGCATCTCCGCCGAAAAATCTTCCCGGATGCGCTCGCGATAGACCAGCACGGTATTGCGAAACTCCTGATGGATCTTTTTATGCTGTTCATAATCCACATAATTCTCCCGGTTCTGAAGTGCTTCCTCCGAGTTAAAATGAAAGACCGTATATTCTACCAGATAGTCCAGCATATGTTCACACTGCTTTCGATTTTCCTCCAGATCAGCGCTTCTCGCCATTATGAGCAGCTTTTCTATCCGATGAAACAACTCCTCATGCTGCTCATCGATCTTTTCGTTCCCGATGCGGTATGCATCCTTCCACAATTCAATCTTCTCCATAGATCAATTCTTCCCTTCCCCTCATGACAGCTCATGCGCTGCCATTGTTATCTTCATTCACATTGCGGTATCTATAAAAACAGACCGACAAGCGGTATCGTAATGATCGACGCCAGCGTACTGAGTACCGTACCCTTCATGCAGTAGGCATCATCGGCGCCGCACTCCTTTGCGAACAGTCCGATAATACTGCCGATCGGCATTGCCAGTTCGATGATAAACACACCGAAAACGACGGTATCAAATCCCATATTCCGCATGAGCAGTGCCACAGCGATCGGCAATGCTACCATGCGCAGCAGGATAAATGCGTACATTCGCGCGTCCTTCAGATAACTCTTCAGATCTGCTTTCGCAATAGAGATACCGATCATCATCATGGACAATGGAATGGTCGTGTCACCCATGTATTCACAGAGCGAAATGACCGGCGCAGGCATCCTGATACCGGCTGCAAATATGACAAGCGCCAGCAGTGCCGCCACAACTCCCGGATTGATCATACGTTTCAAAGAAACTGCAAGGGGCACCTTCTCTGCACTCTCCATGCCGTTTTTCTCACGCGCCGCCCGCCGTGCAAGAGCCATTCCGTAGGTGTACACAATCACATTATACAAAAGAATATAGAAAGAGACATAGACCACGCCCTCACTGCCGTACAGGCTTTTTGCCACCGGAATGCCCATGAATCCCAGGTTGGAAAAGGTTGCCATCAAAATATAGATACTTTTTAAGTTCTTCGGCGGACGCAACACCCATGCCAGCAAAATGCCAAATACCACCGCAATGAGATAATAGAGCACGACCAACTGAAGATTTCCTATGATCTTTTCGTTGCTGATCGCATCCGTATCACCAAGTACGCCGCCGATCACCAACAAGGGGTTAAATACATTTACTACCAGCTTTGAAATATTTGCGGCGCCCTCCTCGCCCAGCCATTTCTTTTTGTAGACAAATGCGCCCGTCAGCATCATTGCCAACAGCACCAGCATCTGCCCAAATATGATCCCAATATCCATTTTATACTCCTTTATTTAATCCTGATGTAATTCTTGCAGTAATTTCTTTCTGCGTCCGCCACTGAGCAATTCCTCGTTATATTTCATATATTTCGGCTGCGGATTCATTGCCAGGAAAACAGCAGCCTCCTTGCACATCGTCAGTCCGGTCACAAACAAGAGCATTTCCTGTGAACCTTCGGTTCCGAAGGCATCCTCCAGAAAATCAAATGCATGCGTCATCGCCGCAGCAAGCGCCTCGCTCTCCGGCGTATCCGTAAAACGCTTTGTTTCATACAACTGACACAATGGCTCCTTTAATGCATCCAGCAGCAGATTCACAACAGACAGCCGCTCATCAAATCCTGCTTTCATCAGTCGTTCAAATACTGCCGGCTGTGCCTGACCCCGCAGGATCTCCCGGATGCCGTAATCATCCTGATATTTCCGGTACAACTCATAATAGGCAAAAAAGTCCTCCGCCACCTCCGGAAGGCGCAGATACTCACCAATGATCTCTTCCGTTACCGGGATACCCAGCTCTTCGTACATCTGCATGAGAGCTCCAAGATCTTCCCAGCCTCTGGCTGTCACAAACCGCAGACCATCCACATCCGTCTCAATCCGGTAAAAGTTCTTTTTTCTCAATTGTAAATAGCTCAAAATTACCCCGTGCACATGCTTTTCAGCGGCATAATTCATCCATATATCCAAGTCTGCTTCTACATCTATAGAACGGACACGGTCCAGTGTTACCATGTCAAAATCCCGCACAGACTTGTTGTACTCCGGGGGATTTCCTGCCGCGACAATGATCCAACCCTGAGGTACCGCGCGGTTACCGAAAGTCTTACACTGCAAAAACTGCAGCATTGCAGGTGTCAACGTCTCAGAAACGCAGTTGATCTCATCAATAAAGAGGATTCCCTCCTTTTTCACCTCATCACGAATGCACCGGTAGACACTGGCAATGATCTCACTCATTGTGTATTCCGTCACGGAATAGGTCTCTCCCTCATAGGTTTCCTGAGCGATCATCGGCAGACCCACCGCGCTCTGGCGAGTGTGGTGGGTGATCGTGTAAGACACCAGCCCCACGCCGCACTCCGATGCGATCTGCTCCATGATCTGTGTCTTGCCGATACCGGGTGGTCCGATCAAAAGGATCGGGCGCTGCCGGATCGCGGGGATCCGGTAATTTCCCTCTCCATCTTTTTTCAAATATGCCTGCACAGTATGCCTGATCTCATCTTTTGCCTGTGCGATATTCATAGTCTGTTCCTCCTATATATTGTCTTTCTCATCAAGCCTGCGACGGATCGCCCACGCGGGCACCTCCTCCTCATTGTACACATCCAGATAGAGAAACGCGCAGGGATAATCCGGTTTTTTTGCCGGGTAAGTGCCGTTACCGTCCGTAAAATACAGCAGTCCGCCCAGATTTCTCAACTCGCCTGCGCAGCGCAGCTCCTCCACATACGCAAATGCGGGGCGAAAATCTGTGTTTCCGCCGCCCCTGATCTCGAAATGCGCAAGCACTTCCTGTGCCCGTTTGGAACTCTGAATGACCAGATCCTCCTGCACTTGATCGTCACACTGGATCAGATGCACCTTCGCTGTTGTAAAAAAAGCATTCTGTTCCAATAGAATGTGCAACGTCTCCTGTAAAAAAGAACGCACCAGCTCGCCGCTTGTGGAATAGCTTGTGTCTACCACGATGACAAACTCCGAGATCCTGCGCTCCTCTCGGGTCTCCAGAGGCTCGATCAACGGCAGGTTCCCATAGGTGCGCAGACCATACGTGTAATAATTCAAGTCAAACGCGTCCATATCACACCGCATCTGTTCTTTAAAAGCGGCAAATTTCTTCAAGAATTCCTTGTAACTGCGCCGTTTTCTTTCCGCAGTTATCTCTGCCTGCATTGCTGCAGCCGCCGCATCCGAGTTCCGGTCGCTTTTCTCTTTTTGAAACTGTACCTGACGGGCGATCTTCTGCCATTTTTTCTGAGGATCTTCCGCCTGCTTCTGCTGATCCGGTATCGGGCTTTGTCTGTTTTCTCTCCCCCACAACGCATGATCTTCGGTGTAAAACTCCTGCGCAAGCTGTGTCAGACGTTCCGGAGACTCCTCCCCGAGCATTTCATAGATCCCGGCCGCCGAGATCACGTTCTTCTCGCGCAGCTTTTCATAATATTGCTGTCTCAGCCAGCTTAAGAGTCGATGTGTTGTCTGTTTATTAAATCCATCTATAACAAATTCAACCGCCATGTCACAAGCAAGATTCCAACGTTTTTCCTCTCTGCTTCCTCTTTGCCACGGATGCGTATACAGGCAGTGAAACACCGTATGCAGATATGCCCGCCGCAAAAACAGTTCATTCTCCTCAAACACCTTGAGATAATGTGCGGGCGGGTAATACAGGTACACGCCTTCCGTCGCAAACGCATTCACGTTCTCCTTACCTTCCGGAGTCAGCGCCGACAAGGCTCGTTCCAGATACGGAAAATCTATACACAGCTCATCCCGAAGGTAGGACAGTATTTTATCAAACATCCGTATTTCCCATTCTGTCTGTGTCTCAGCATGCATGGCTGTTCCTCCATCGGATGATCCCTGCAACGCCCCGTGTCCAGCCCTCTGCGACCGCACGTACAACTGCCGCCTGAATTGCTTCATCCGAGATCAGCGGCTGCCCGCAGAGCATCCGCAGCGTCTCCTCGTCCTGCGCCTGTACAAGCTGCTCCAACACCGCCACCTCGTGCGCCGCAATATAGTTTTCATAGCGGCTTCTCGCATCCTCAGACAGTGCATACGGATATTCCAAACGATACAATGCCATCTTCATCAGCGTCAAAAACTGCTCCTCATTGCATGCTTTTTCAAATACGGTATCATAACCGGACGCATCCAGACGTCCTCCGACAAACTGTTTGCGGGCGCGATAACCCTCGCCCTCCACATGCAGGCTGAAAATATGTGCCGGTCCGATCTCCTCATAGCTCTCCGTATATTCCGGATAGAGCAGGCGCACTTTGGTATCTGCTTTGGCAAACTCTACGCTCAGCTCCGCTGTAAGCTGGTTCAATAAAAACGGGAGGCCTGTCACGTCCCCCGCAGCCGCACGGATCACAAGCGTGTGCAGCGCGCGACAGTTCATAAAAGCATCGCTGTTGATCTCCGTGAGCGCTGCTCCGACCGTGAGCCGCTCCAGCTTTCTGCAGTTATAAAACGCATAGGTCTCCAGGCAGGTCACCGTATCCGGCAGCGTGATCTCCCGCAGATAATTTCCGTTCAGCGGGCGCAAAATGCCCTCCGGGGCACTTGTTCCGTCTCCCAGTCCGGCTTCCATCGCCTCATCAGCGAGCGACTGTGGCAGCCGACCTTTCTCTGCAAAACAATACGCGCCGATCGTCCGGATCTGTCTTCCTCCTGCCAGCGTCTCCGGCAACACCAGCGTATCCACACTTCCAAACACGCGGCACAACCGCAGCACACCATCTTCTGTTTCCTCACACAGCAGCTTTTCGCCGCCTGTTCCATCCAATAACATGTTTTATTTCCTTTACATCATAACTGTGCCGGACATACGCCGGAACACATGTTGATTCTGAATAATTATCATATCATAAAAACACTTGCTTGAAAATTTTTTTAGCAAACATTTGACCCATGTATCGAAAAAAGGACCATACAGGAGAAGTTTCCCCCGCATGATCCCTCTTATACTTCACATCTCTGATCTAAAACAGCTTAAATTATAATGCTGCTTTTTCTTCGTCCTTTGCAAAGTTTACATAACCCTTCGGTGTAAAATGTCCGCAACTCCAGAGTTTATCAGCCGTCGGCTGCCACTCCTTTGCGTACTCCTTACACTTTTCGCACAGATGCTCCACCGGTTCTGCCTGCTCTACATCCGTTGAATGCGCACCGGAACGGTGAACCATCTCAACGAGTAATTCAGGATTCTCTAACATCGGACACGGCCGCAGCATGTTATCATTGAACGGCTGTCCCTTGCGATACTCCATGAACAACGGCTGTTTTAAGCACTCCAGTAGCGATTTCTCGCGGATATTTGCACCTGAATAGTGAATAAATACGCAGGGCTCCACATCTCCGTTCGGGTTGATGTGGCAGTAGTTGCGTCCGCCTGCAATGCATCCGCCCACGTACTCTCCGTCATTCTGGAAATCCATGACAAATATTTCTTTTCCGCCTGTAAAACCACGTACCTCGCGGATCCGGTGATAAATGTATTCGCGCTGCTCCTTTGTCGGCATCAGCTCAGGCGATGCGTTCATTCCAACCGGCATCAGATGGAAATACCATGCAAAACGGCTTCCGTGCTCGATGAGCAGATCAAAAAATTCATCGCTTGTGACAGACATCATATTTTTTGATGTGTAGCAGACAGAGTTGCCGAAGATCAGTCCGTTCTTATGTAACAGATCCATGGCATCGATGACTTTTTTATAAACACCTTCGCCTCGGCGGAAATCATTTGTATCTTCAAAACCTTCCAGACTGATGGACAGAGACAGATTTCCTACCCGCTTCATGTCGTCACAGAATTTCTGGTCTACCAGTGTTCCGTTTGTGTAGCAGTGGAACGCACACTCATTATGCTTTTCACACAGCCTGATCACATCCGCTTTGCGCACAAGCGGCTCGCCGCCGGTCATCATGTAAAAATAGATACCAAGCTCTTTTCCTTCGGTAACGATACGGTCCATCTCCTCGAAGGTCAGGTTTAATTTATTTCCATATTCCGCTGCCCAGCAGCCGGTGCAGTGCAGATTACATGCGCTGGTGGGATCCATCAGGATCAGCCACGGAATATTGCACTTGTGTTCCTCACGCATCCGGCGAATAGTCTTTGTTCCCTGAAACGCAGCCTGATAACCAAGATTTAACGCGGTCATTTTTGCCACATGCGGATCCGTCTCATCCAACAGACGATTGACGTAATGCATCCATTTGCTGTCCGGGTCTGTAATGAGCTTTTTCGCTCCCTCATACGCAGCCTGGCTGAAATTGTCGCCCATAAATTTCTGCGTCAGATCCAGAATTTGTAAAAGACCCTTCTCACGATCCTTATTGATGTGTTTTAATGTACCGTCAATCGCTACACTAAATGCCTTGCGCTCTACAGATTGTGCGAAATTACTCATCATGATCCTCCAACTTTCTTTACAATTTAAATTCTCTTATCATGATAGAGTATACAAAACGATGCGGTTTTATGAAATATTCAAAGCAGATTTGTTGTACAATGCAACTATACAAATGACGCATTTTGTCTATCTTTGACGGGTAAAGTGCCTTTTGGCAAGGTTTCATGCCCTCATAGTTCTATCACATCATCCAGAGAAAACCGGTCTTCTTCACGCACGATCCGGCAGCGATAGCCGCTCAACGCACGCACCTGCCAGTCAAAATAGTCCCTGTGCGGCCTTGCAAATTCCTCCATGATCGCCATGATCGTACCACCGTGAACAACAAAGACAAGAGGCTCCTGCGGATCTCCTGATGCCAGCCTCGCCATAGCCTCATGTTTCTCCAGACACTGTGCAAAAGCCTTTCGCACCCGCTTCCGGAACTGCTGCTGAGGCTCTGCCTCCGGAAAATCCAGACATCCACCACTGTCGATAAACGCCTGATAACGCATATCATCAGACAGTTCCTCATAATTTTTATACTCAAACTGTCCAAAATCCATTTCCCGCAAATCGTCCAGCACTTCCTGATCCACACCGGGAAATAACTGCTCCGCAGTCTGTCTGCAGCGCAGCATCGGGCTGACATAGACCTTTTCCGGCAAAAAAGAGCGCAGAAGTATGTTTCTGCGCTCTATAATCTCACAAACACCCGCCTCACACAAAGGCTCATCCGTCCTGCCGACATAACGTTTTTCCATATTACCTTCAGTTTTTCCGTGACGGATCAAATAAAGATAAGCCATAGTTTATGCCTGCTCATCTGCCACAGGCTCTACGATCAGCTTGACGCCCTCGATCCGGACAGCCTTTACCAATGTATCTTTCTCGATGACCATGTCATCCGAAACTGCACGCGCACTCCATTCCATTCCCTTTACCAGCACAGTGCCCTCTGCTGCACGATTATCGATCCGTCTGGTCACCTTTACGATCTCCCCAACCAGTTCCTCGCTGTTTGTTCGTGTTCTGCGCGGATTGAAATACTTCACGGCGTAGGGACGCGTAAAGAAGATCAACACAAAAGACACAACAAAAAACGCAACCAGCTGTATCCAGAAGTCTGCTCCGACTGCCGCTAAGACAAATGCCACCAACGCACCTCCAGCCAGCCAGATCGTTGTCAATCCGACCGTGATCAGTTCCACAACTAAAAAGATGATCACAAATGCCATCCACATGATCGCCGGTCCGTATTGCATCATAATTTTAACCATAATTTCCTCCATCTGTAAGTTTCTTTTCAAAAGTTATGTATATTATATATGAATACCTGCAGATTTGCAATTATAAGCATTACGAAATCAAAAAACAGCACAACTGTGCTGTTTTTAACAATTAAAATGCCCAGTTTCGGAATCGAACCAAAGACACAAGGATTTTCAGTCCTTTGCTCTACCAACTGAGCTAACTGGGCATTGAGTTGCGGGGATAGGATTTGAACCTATGACCTTCGGGTTATGAGCCCGACGAGCTTCCAGACTGCTCCACCCCGCGATATTAAATTTTAAATGGATGGAGGTGGATTCGAACCACCGAAGCAATTTGCAGCAGATTTACAGTCTGTCCCCTTTGGCCACTCGGGAATCCATCCATAACAACTATTAAGTTGTAAAGCCGATGATCGGACTCGAACCGATAACCTGCTGATTACAAATCAGCTGCTCTGCCAATTGAGCCACATCGGCATAAAAGGTATGGGACCTATAGGGCTCGAACCTATGACCCTCTGCTTGTAAGGCAGATGCTCTCCCAGCTGAGCTAAGATCCCATATTTAGTTAAACGACCCAGACGGGACTCGAACCCGTGACCTCCGCCGTGACAGGGCGGCGCTCTAACCAACTGAGCCACTGGGCCATCAAAGGTATATACCTTCAAAACTTCACACAGATCTTTCACAAACACTAAGGAAGTTCGATTCACTTTGTTCATCGAACGACCAAACGACTAACCTCGCGC
>SFRL01000053.1 GCA_004562765.1 bacterium
GGCGGTAAGCTACCAAAACTTAAAATATCTACAGTTTTCAAGGTTCATCTGAGCCTTTTTTCTTCGTCTCAGTTTTTCATAGGTCATTTGACACTATCATAATGATTCCTTATATTTCAAGCGCATGGATCCGAGTAATATAAAAGCAGAACAGACCTTTGTCTTTTCGACATCTTTGTCTGTTCTGCTTTGTTCTGTTGTATGATGCGCTTGAAATATGGTTGTATTTAAGCACAAGCACTGTCATTTGTAAACTTACATATCCGCATGGTTGCCATGCCAGATCTTCATGAATTACACGTTATGCCGATATTCATAAGGCAGTACCTTTGTCTGGTTGTAGCTCGGGCAGTCGCGCACCCACTCTAAAGACTCTTTGATGATCGCCGTCTGCATCGGAATGTTGTTCGGCTCACCTGCATTGGAGCCGATCGGCACATGAGGCGCCGCGATACGCGGTGCACCCTGCTGACGTGCGATCGGAGGAAGTGCGGCGATCACAACACAGCTCATGCCTGCCTCCTCGCAGCATCTGGTAACGATCGTAGCAGAGCGGTGGCAGGTTCCGCAGCCACCGGTACACAGGACAATATCCACCCCCTGCTCCTTTAGCTTTCGGGCAATCTCAGGCCCGGTCTCATTTTTGAATTTTTCCACGTTTCCGCCGCCGCCCATAAAGGTGTAGGTCTCCTTTGACAGGGAGCCGATAAAACCCTCATCGACCAGTTCATGCAGACGATCGATCGGAAACATCGCGTTGACATCCTTGTTGATATCAGAATTATCAAATCCACCATGTGTTACCATAAGTTCTGAAGACGGTGTATCAAATTCGATCGTACGATACGAGAAATCACCGGATGTATTGAAGGGTGTCTGACTCTTCTTATGGATACCGCCTGCTGTAATAAATGCAATCTTGCATTCGCTTAACGGTTTCTTTAATTCTGTGAATACAGGAACCGGGGTTACCGGCACAAATATTTCGGACTGCATGCCCGCTACTGTTGTGAGATTCATAAGTTTTCCTCCTTTTTTACCTTTGCAAAATATTCGATCAAATAGATTCTATGGGTATGTCCCGTTTTCCTGACACGTGCATCGGACTGAAATAAAATTCCACATTCTGTCCCTCCTTCAATGCCAGATCCGTAAATACCCATCTTCGCGGAACGGCGACAGTACCCATATGCTCCATGATATCAGCTTTAATAGCAGTATCATTGACTTCCGTGATGGTCCCTCCGAGCAGGCAGGGCGCAAACTCCCGGTCACGGCTGATCGGACTGCCATCGTAATCATAGGGTGTCTCATTCACCTGAAGATAGCTGAAATAAAACTGCATTTCATGCCCCGGCTCCGGAACGACCGGATCAAGGATCATCGACTTCGGGACAGTGATCACGCCCAGTCTCCCGTGCAAATGCACCTTCACAACATCCGCTGTCACTTCTTTGACCAGCCCTCCCATCAGGACCGGATTAATCATATAATTCATCACGTTTATCACTTCCTGTCTGTTCCGCTCTGACCTGTTCTGAAGCTTTACTGTTTCCTTCACTAATGCAGCGTACCGTTGTCCAGTAAAACCGTTTCAGGCAGTCCGAGCAGTTTGTTGTTTGCATTGATAACATCGTTATTCCACTTCTTCGGTGCGGGTGCGATCTCTACACCGGCCATCTTGTTTTTCAGCATCTGAATGGCACGGGCAGCCACTTCCTTTGTCACGCAGGAGCAGCCTGCCACATTGTTCTCAAATCCGCCCTGATCCATATTTTCTTCTACCATGGCAGTCGCGTACTCGTTTCCGACTACCAGCTGTCCCTGATAAGCACAGAAGGACACGCCCACAACCGGAATACCGCGCTTGCCTGCCTGACCGATATGCTGGATAAAATCAATGTGATTGTTTCCAAAGCCCTCGGTCGTGATGATACATCCGTCGATATCCAGAGACTCCAACAGGGAACCAAGTCTTTCAGATACCCATAATTTCTCGTCATTGACCTGCGGAGAACCGACAAATACAACACCTACCAGATCCATCTCCGTATCTGCCGCCAGTCCTTCTACGAGGGGCTCACGGATATAATGGCGGGTCATCTCTTTCGTTGCAGGTCCGATGCAGGTCAGCGCATGGATGGAACCGTCACGCACCTGATTGGGTGTCAGAATGATCGGAACATTTCCGCAATCTACGTTTTTCTGTCCACCCAGAATACCACAGGGTTCTGTCGGGCAGATCACATTGTCATGCATTGCGCCCTGGCCCATGATCTCCTTGACGAGTACGACACGGGGATTTCCGGGTCTGCGCACATCCTCGCAGATCTCCTCCCGAACGATCTCACCGTCGTACTTTTTCAACTCATTTCTGACTGCCTGGATCACATAATCCTGACATTTATGTGCTGCAAAGGGACCGGGTCTGGTCATACCGGACAGTCTCTGGATAACCACATTACAACGGATAATGATATCGTTCTCATCGGCACAGCCCGGATGTCCGAAATACATCTTCTCATCCAGATACCCTTCCGAGGAACCGAACTCGTGGATCTGTACCCCGTCCTCATCCACACCGGTCAGCATGAATACAACACCGTCCGCAACTTTGGTCACGCCGCTTCCAAGCTCACCCTCCACCTTCGTGGCGATCGGGCACACATCCATGATCGTCTCGGTATAAACATGACGTTCGTTTGGCTTAATGACAGACAACTCCATGCTCTTGCAGAGCGGATCTTCCAAAATTGCCTTTTCCACAATCCCGCCATCAATCGTGATCTTTCCGTCTTTGATAGAAGTCTCGGTTCCGATCTCCGCATCTGTGATCTTAATATGTTTTTTGGTCAGTGTGCGGATAACTTTTTTCTCCTTCTTTTCCTCCTTGGGAGATTCTGCCGGTGCGGCTGCGGGCGCAGCAGCCACGGGAACTCCTGCAAATGCCGGAATATCCAGACTCAGGTGCTCCAGATTTTCTACTCTTCCAATCTCAATATGTATCATGCCGTTTCCTCCTGTACTTGTTTGTATTGCCGACGCGGGCACTTCTGCCGCCGGCTCACTCAGCGCTTCTTTCGCGGGTGTTTCTTCTGTCTCATTGATCTTGTCGAGCACATCCCTCGTGATCGGCGTCAGTGCTTCCACATCTGTGAGCAGCGTCGAACCGAGCACCTGCTCGATACGCAGTCCGTCCGGACTTAGGGTAAGAAGTCCTGCCTCCTCCATGTCGTCAAAGAGTGACGGGTCTTCCAGATCTGCAGCGCTGATCACCAGTCCTTTTTGTCTGCGGCAGCAAAATATCGCCGGATCTTTCAAATGTTTCTGTAAAGTCTCGTTTGTGATTGACATATATCTGTTTCCTCCTATACTTCATAATATTTTCTTTATTTTTTGATCCTGCGGACCAGTTTTTCATTGACTGCACGCAACGCACCATCCGTACAGTGGTAAACGGGCAGCCCAAGCTGTGGTGCACAGGACATGACCGTGTTGGAACAATCGGTACAGTTGCTGATCAGCACTGCCTGTGCGCCTGCTTTTTTCAGTGCCAGAATCTTCTGCACCTGACCGGGACATCTGCCCGGATTTTCACATTTCAGGTTGTTTTTCACCGGATGCGCCTGCTTGCAGTACTCCACACCGGCAACCTTTGAACCCATGCTCTCTGCGATCTGCTCCAGCCGCTCCTTATCAGCGCCACAGGCACAGACGAGAAGTCCGATTTTTTCCGGTCCTTTCGGAAAACATTCGGCAGCGATCAGGCCTCCGGTGGTCTTGACAACAGGTGCATCAAGGCTTGTGCGCTTTCCGGTAAAAGGACCTCCCATGATCAGCTCACCATAGCTGTCTGCCAGACCACCTGCACGCTCAAACATCTCTCCCACGGAAATACCGATCGGAACATCTTCGAAAATCTGTATCAGATTTTCGTTGCCCTTCAACTTTCCCGCAACTGTCATATTTTTATCGATCAGCGGTTTTTTCAGATCAACTGCCTCCTGAATCCGGCAAGTTGTCTCCGCATTGATCACGATCGCATGTGCCTCTGAAGGAAGGCTCTCAACTCCAAGCAGCACACCCAGCGACTCCCGGATGATCGCCCGTTCCTCTCCCATCGGATAGAGGTTGGGCAGCTTCACGATCCTGATCCGATCATCTGTGAGCGCCCCCTGCAGACCTTCGATCGCTTTTGTGTGGATTTCCTTGATCGCGATGATGCCCTTCTCCACTTTCACGATTTCCATTGCAATCTGCAGTCCGCGGATCAGCTGCATGGGATCTTTTTCGATCGCGGCGATGTTATGTCCGAGGATTGGTTCGCATTCCGCCGCATTGACGATCACCACGCCATCCGGCGGAAGCGGATTTTGCAGTTTTGCATAGGTCGGAAAACCTGCGCCACCCAGTCCGACAATTCCCGCCTCCTCAATCAATGCCAGCGGTGTCTGCTGCTTCAGCGGCTCATACTCTTTTGTCTGTATCTCATCCGCCTCTATGATGATCTCCGTTTCACTGATCTTTGAAACAACACCGGAAACGCTGGAATAAATGTTAGCACCCAGACTGTTTTCACTTTTGGATGCAAGAAGCTGCCCACGAACAACCTTGTCACCTTCGACAATTGTTGGGGCAGCTGCCACTCCGATATGCTGCTTCAAAGGAAAACGATAAACTTTTTTCACGCTCTCACTCCTCTGCTCTAAATTTGATTCTGATTATAGCCACACCCGGCTGATAAGTAAAACGACGTTTTTGATTGTCTGTCATCAAAGTTTGTCATGTCTGAAAAAATGGTTGACAGCAAAAATAAGAGTAGCTATACTATTTCTAGAAAAAACGAAGACGTTAAAGCGGTTGCTTTGACGTCTTTTTTATTTTTTTTTATTTTTTGCATGATTTCGTTTTTAAGGGGAGTATGTATGGATATTAAGAAATGTTCACTCTTTGCGGATGTCGCGGAGACAGAAAATTTTACCAAAAGCGGAGAACGTCTTGGCTATACCCAGTCCGGTGTCAGCCATATTTTGAAATCTCTGGAGGACGAGGTTGGTTTTCCATTATTTATTCGAAATAAACAGGGTGTCAAACTGACTGCCAATGCCAGACAGATCCTGCCTGCTGTCCGCTCACTTCTCGCAAACCATGAGAATCTGGAACAGATCATCAGTGAGATCAACGGTCTGGAGACCGGTTCGCTCACGATCGCTACCTTTTCCAGCATTTCGATCCACTGGCTTCCGAAGATCATCCATCACTTTCAGGAGATCTACCCCAACATCAATATCCAGCTGATGGAGGGCGGAACCGATGATATTGTAAAATGGGTAGAAAATGACATGGCGGATTTCGGATTTATGAGTGCGCGGAATCTGCACCTGTTAGAGTTTATTCCGCTCTGTGAAGATCCGCTGATGGCAGTACTGCCCAAAGATGCGCCCATTCCGGAATCCGGCGCATACCCCATCAGCGATTTTGAAGGTCAAAACTTCATCATTTCCGCAATGGGCACGGATTACGATATTCATTACGCGCTGGACAATTCCACCGTACAGCCGAACATCCAGTTTTCTTCCACCGATGACCATGCCATCATTTCCATGATCGCAAATAAGCTCGGGATCAGTATTCTTCCCAAGCTTATCATTCGCAATTTTGAGGATCAGATCGCGTCCTATCCGCTTGATCCCTACTATTATCGGACACTCGGCATCGCTGTGAAAGCAAAGGATAACATGTCCCCGGCAGCCATGAAGTTCCTAAATCTCACAAAAGAAATGATCCCGGAACTGATGTAAACGTATCACGCCCAGATCAGCTTCCGATCCGTTACGCCTGGCTTTTTTGCGGTCTTTGAATCTCGCCCGCCAGCTCAAATCCTTTCTTTGCGGCGATCACCGCAATAAATTCATTGATCACAGCAGCCGCCGCAATGGTACCTTGTACGATCTGCACGAGCTGCGGCGCAGAAGAAAGTGTTGCACAGATGATACCTGTAAACACAAGCGACACACCGGAATGAGGCAGCAGTGTCAGTCCGAGATATTTTTGTACCGTATCAGGCATATGCATGATCTTTGCTCCGGTCATTGCACCAAAATATTTTCCGAACGCCCGTGCCAGAATGTAGACAAACGTATATAAGCCTGCGCCCAGGATCAGATGGTAGTCCAGCGGTGCTCCGAGATCGACGATCGCTGCCAGCAGGCAGATGCCAAGGATCGGTGAAAAATATCCTGAGACCTCACCCAGCCGTTCCGTAGTGATGATATTGGAAAATACGGCCGCGAAAGAAACACCCATGAGCATATAGTTCAATGTGATCCCTGAAAGCAGGAATGTATTGATCGACCAGCCGATCAACATCGTCACCGTGATCCCGGAAAGCAGCACCGCTAACGTTGGTGCTTTTTTTTCGCATTTTTTTAATAACAGACCGGTAGGAAATCCGACCACAGCGCCGATGATTATGGGCAAAAAGATCATCACGGGAATCATGTACAGCGGGACTGCGCCACCCGATACTTTCCGTGCCACCAGTGAGTTAACCGTAAAGAATACCGCGATTCCGACCACATCATCCAGCACCGTCATCGGCAGGAGCGTGTCAGTCACGGGTCCTTTCGCATGAAATTCATTCACAATGGATAATGCGGGCGCAGGCGCTGTTGCAAGCGCGATTCCGCCAAACACAAATGCAAGATAGACCGGAACATCCAAAAAGGCGAAGATCAGTCCGAATGCCAGACTGACCACCGCAAATGTCCCCAGAGACTGCGTCAATGTAGTAACCACCAGGGCTTTTCCGTAGCTTTTCAGTTTTTTCCAGATCAGTTCCGTTCCCAGCATGACACCGAACGCGCATTGCATCCACATGATGATGGTTTTGTACCAGCCGGTGTCCAAGACTGCCTGCGGCATCAGCCCCAGCGCATGCGGTCCCAGCAGCATCCCGACGATCAGCCATCCGAGGATCGCAGGCATTTTTATTTTTGCCATCAATTTTCCTGCTGCAAAAGCGATCACCAGCGTGATGATCCAACGTAATAAATATCCGATCATTTTATTTCTCTCCTTTCGCGATTCCGTAAAGCATAAAATCAAACAGCTTCGGAATGATCGTTTCATGCATTTTTACCTTTTCTTTCAAAACGACATTTTGAAAGGCCGGGCTGCTGAAATACCCGTTCAGCATCGTCTGCATCAGATGAAAATACGACAACGCATCTTCCATCGTGATTCCTTCACATAAGGTGAGCATATCCAGAGTCTGCTTACAGATACGCTCATTTAATCCGTTAAATTCTTCCAATGCGTCCTGTATTTCATCCGATAAATGAGGGGGCGGATTTAACAAGACTTCAAAAAATATGTGCGCTTCATACGGAAACTGATGAAAAAAGTCCATGCGGACAGACATATACCGGTTAAAATCCGTTGTACCATCATGTTCATTTACATATGTGATCAATTCTTCGCAGCTGCGTTTAAAGCAGGTCAGATAAAGCTCATCTTTACCGGCAAAGTTGTGATATACCAAGCCTTTATTGATACCGGTCTTACAGATATTATTGACGGTGCCGCCTGCATATCCGTTTGCTCCGAACTCAGCCATTGCTGCTTCCACGATCTTCGCAACAGTGATCTCCGTCTTCTCGCTCTTCTTCATTCCAGATTTTATCTCCCAATATAATAATAGACCGAGTGGTCAATCACATATTATAATGCTAATTAACCACTCGGTCAATAATTAATTTAAATATATTACACCATATGCAAAGTCTGCACAAGCAGTTTTTCTACATCTGTCGCCTTGAGTACCTTTCCCATAGAGACAACCTTCTCGTTTACAACGAGCGCAGGCATACTCATCACACCGTATGTCATAACCTTCTCCATGTCGGTAATGTATTCCACCTCCACAGACAAACCAGCATTTTTTACCGCTTCCTTTGTGTTCTCGTACATTTCATGACAGGACTTGCATCCCGCTCCGAGTACCTTGATGCTCACCAGCGGATCTCCCGCACCGCCACAGCAGCAGTTTTCTACTTCTTTCTTCTTTCCAAAATTGAATAATCCCATTATTTTGTCCTCCTTGAATCATTTTTTTATTAAAATGCCAACCGGAACATATAAAATCCAATCAGCAAAATATCATGTGAAATTTCCACTTCTACACCACCAAATACTGAATCGCATTAAAGAAATATCCCACAAGGATAATTCCGATCGTACAGATTGCAACAAATATTCCCAACAGCTTCGGCTTTACCGCTTTTTTTAACATGATCATTGACGGCAATGACAACGTGGTGACACCCATCATAAAGGAAAGTACAACACCTAATCTTGCCCCTTTCGCAAGCAGCGCTTCCGCGATCGGAATACATCCAAAGATGTCCGCATACATCGGTACTCCTGCGATCGTGGCGATGATCACGCCAAAGGGATTGCCCGTGCCAAGTATCTTTACAATGATCTCCTCCGGTATCCAGTTATGAATGACTGCACCGATACCAACACCGATCAGCACATACGGAGCCACCTTTTTTGCCGTTGAAACGACCTGCTCCCACGCATATTTCAGGCGGTCTTTCTTTGTAAGTTCTTCCTGCGGAACATCTATGGCTTTTCCATTCCGGATAAATTCTTCTACTTGATCCTCCAAATGCATTTTTTCAATGAATGTTCCGCCAATGACCGCGATCACAAGACCCACAACCACGTACACGATTGCAACCTTCCATCCGAAAATACTCATCAGCAGAACAAGCGAACCTAAGTCTACCATAGGTGAAGAAATCAGAAATGAAAAAGTGACACCCAATGGAAGTCCCGCACTGGTAAAGCCGATGAACAATGGTATTGACGAACAGGAACAGAACGGAGTTACCGTTCCAAGAAGGGCCGCTATGATATTCGCCCATATTCCCTTAAATCTCCCTAATATTTTCTTGGTTCTCTCCGGTGGAAAATAGCTTTGAATATAGGAAATCAGCAATATCAGGAAGCCAAGCAGTACCATGATTTTTATTGTATCGTAGATAAAAAACCGAATGCTTCCGCCCATTCTGCTGCCCGTATCCAGCCCAACGGCTTCCAGACCACTGCCAATGAGTCTGTTCAGCCATTTCATTCCCAGAATCTCATTCTGGAAAAAATCCCAAACATTTTTTATCATCATCGCGCTCCTCTCGTATTCAAAAATTCAAATATGTCAATATCTTATGCAAAAGAGGAAGCCGTGTTCAATGACACAACTTTTGGCTGTCATCCTCCATTTTTGTATGTTTCATCAACTCGTCCAGATAATTCCGGACATCCCTCATACCATCCTCTGAAATGGAATAGTGCATCCACTTTCCTTCTTTCCTTCCGACTACAATACCGGAATCGCACAAAATTTTCATGTGATGCGACAGTGTCGGTTGCGTGATTTTCATTTCCTCCAGCAGCCTGCAGGCGCACCGTTCTCCATCCCGCAATAGTTCTAAGATCTGTATTCTGTTCTCATCGGCAAATGCCTTGAACATTGCCGCCATTCTTTTATTATCCATCAGCATGTCTCCATATATTAAAATCTATCAATGTGTTATCATGAACTTATTATAACATCATATAGATATTTGTCAATCTATTTTTCTCTTCATCCTCTTTTTGCATTCACACCGCCCACACATCCCCGCATATACTATAAAAACAATAAACTAAAAGGTATGAGCAACCATGAAAAATTATGCGTCTTTATCAATAGAAACCCATTTATTTTTTGCGAGGATCATGAAGGAGCACGCGCTCTTTCTCCAGGCAGGCTTCTCCTGCAAGGACATTGACTGGATCCAGACAGCCGATCGGTTCCGCAGGCAGTTCGAGGAGCTTCTCTCTGATGTCATTCGGATTGCAAACGGCAATGTCAACGGCAGGATCCTCAGCTCCGATGAGCTGACAACCGACTTTACGATTCCCGCCGAGCGGAAAACGCAGCGTTTGAGCGGTATTCCGATCAACAGCCGTCTCACCGCAGCGGAACAGAATCTGCGCGCAGGCACTGACACCCGAGAAAACCGCGCATTAAACCGTACCATTTCAGCGATCAACCGACGTGCTCTGGAACTTTTAAACGGTTTGATCACATTCAAGGAAAGCATCCTGCAGGCCGTCGGAAACGGTGCACTTTTTACCGCGAATTATCCGCTTTTGATCCGCCACATCATACGTGAAGCCGGACTGTACCGCGATACCATCGCAAAACTAGAGCAGGGAAGAACAGACATCTCCGAGCCGCTATTAGGCACCGAGGACTTCTGGAACCGGATCATGATGGAGCACGCGCTCTTTATCCGGGGACTTTTAGATCCGTCTGAAGAAGCACTTGTAAACACGGCAAACGACTTTGCAGGAGATTACAGAAAGCTCTTGGCACTGTCAGAAAAGATGGATGCTTCGAGCAATCACTCCCTGACGGAGTTGTCGCTGGCTGAGACTTTGAAGTACCGCGAATTCAAAACCGCTGGTACACAAGGCATTCTGGACAACAAGATTGCCTCCATCATTCTTCCGCTCCTTGCGGACCATGTACTGCGTGAGGCAAATCACTATATCCGCATTTTAAGCGACCGGGAGGACAATCCTGTTCCTACACAATTTCAATTCAGATAATATTACCTGGAGGATATCACTATGGAATTATGCTGCTATCCCACACCCGAAAAAAAGCGCTTTTATGAAATAGAAGCGATAGAGATACCCATCGTGTACAACAAGTATGGCGACCACGACCCCAACGGTCTGTTATATGTGCTGAAAAAGGATGCCGAGCACGTCCGCGAATGTGCCATGAAAAACTTTTCACAGGATATACCCCAGCCCTGTGAGGAAGTAAAGCCACTTGTCATCCGCGCAAATAAAGGAGATACCGTTGTTGTTACTTTTACCCACTCCCTGAACCGCCCGCTGTCCATTCATGTGCAGGGACTGGCGTATGATGTTCAGACCTCAGACGGCGCAAACGTCGGCTATAATAAGGATTCCACTACCTTCCACCGGATCACCTACACATGGTATGCAAATCGTGAGGGAGTCTACATCTTCCACGATATGGGAGATCCCACAAGTAACGAAAACAGTACAAATATACACGGTCTGTTCGGCGCGATCATTGTGGAAGCACCGCAGTCGCGCTGGCTCGATCCCGAAAACGGAAAAGAACTGGAAAGTGGTCTGTTTGCAGACATCTACCACCCTACACATCCCGCATTCCGTGAATACGCCGTTTTCTTCCACGATGAGCTGGAAATGAAGGATAAAGATGGGAATCAGCCGATGGATCATCACACCGGTCTGCCATCTGCCACGACCGGCATCAGCTACCGCTCAGAGCCGATGAGAAACCGGCACCCATTGTCCCACAACCCGGCAGATTCTGCCGAGGACATCTCCATGAGTTCGTGGGTGTACGGCGACCCCGCACCTCCGATCTTGAAGGCGTATGTGGGTGATCCCTCCAAGATCCGTCTGATCCACGGCGGCATCAAGGAAACCCATGTGTTCCATCTTCACAACCACCAGTGGCATCTTGAGGGCGATAATCAGAATTCTACGATCATTGACTCTATCTCCATCAGTCCACAGGAATGCTATACGCTCGACATTCTTCATGGTGCGGGCAGCCTGAACGGCATGATTGGAGATGCGATCTTCCACTGCCACCTCTACCCGCATTTTCACGAGGGAATGTGGACACTGTGGCGCATTTACGATCGTCTGGAGGATGGCACCGGACACCTGCCGGACGGAACGGTCATTCCTCCGTTACTGCCGTTAAAAGACCGGAAAGCACCCCCGAAAAAAGACAAAAAACATCCGGGCTACCCGAACTTCATCAACGGAACGTTTGGCGAAGCTCCGCTGCAGCCGCCGCTTGGTATTCTGGACGCAGACGGAGAGAACAAGATTGATCCCACTGATCTGGAACAGGATAATTTTGTTCCAAACTTTGAGCCGGGTGCACTCTACACCGACACCTGCCCCTGCCACACAGACGCGAAACACGGATGTCCGTGCCACGCAGATGAAGAGCACGGTCATCCGTGTCATCCAAACGAGAAACCGCCCTATCCTCATGAAGACGTTCCTGTCAAAGTGTTTGAGATCGCAGTTGTGCAGGCAAAGGTCACCTATAACCGCTATGGCTGGCATGATCCCCAAGGAAGATTTTTCGTTCTAAAAGAGGAATTGGAGCGTCACGGCGGGCTGGATGCCTATATCAAAAAAGTGGAGAGCTGTAAGATCCGCGTGGAACCGCTCGTCATCCGCGCAAACGCCGGTGACTGTATCGAGATCCGACTGACCAATCTCCTCCCGGAATACATTGAGGAGAGCCCGTTCCAGATGCGCACGCTCACAGACATTGTCGGATATCATATCCACCTCGTCAAATTCGACACGATCGTCTCCGACGGCGCTGCCAACGGTTGGAACAACATCGCAGGAGCCAGACGCTATGAAACACTGATCGAGCGATTTTTTGCCAATACAGAACTGAAAACCGTATTTTTTCATGACCACCTATTTGCCAATTCCCACCAGCAGCATGGCGTGTTTGGCGCACTGATCATCGAGGAAGCCGGAGCTACCTTCCACAGTATCCGAAGTGGGAAAAAGCTGGACTTCGGTACACGGGCCGTCATCAAGCGTAGGGATGGTACCTCTTTCCGGGAATTTGCCCTGTTTGTGCACGATTTTGCATTCCTGTTTGACAAGGACGGAAAACCGTTGAATCCTCCGGAGGTTCCCGGTTCGCATGACGATCCGGGCGTCATGGGCATCAACTATCACTGTGAACCGATGCGCGAACGCCTGAAATGCGGCGATGATCCGGCATATATTTTCAGTTCCTATGTGCACGGCGACCCGGCGACACCAATCCTGGAAACCTATCCGGGCGACGAGCTGATGATCCGCCTGCTGGACGGTGCTCACGAGGAACAGCACGCATTTAACCTGACGGGCATGACGTGGAAAAAGGAAATCGACGATGCATTTTCACCGGATACCGCCTCCCAGACATTAGGTATTTCCGAGGCATTTAATATCCATGTTACGAAGCCTTACGGCCCCGGTGATTACCTCTACTATTTCGGTGGAATCGATGACGCATGGCTCGGTCTGTGGGGCATCATCCGGGCATATGCGCATCCGGATAAACGCCTGAAACCGCTCTGCAAAGGCAAAGACCGGATCCTGCCGCTGCCGCCGTGCCCCGGCAAAGATGCCGTGATCCGCAGATATGAAATTGCCGCCGTACAAAGGGATATCCCCTACAACTGCCACGGTGACCACGATCCGGACGGTCTGCTGTTCGTTCCGCTGGAGGATCTCGACCGCTGCATGCATGAAGATTACAAGCCAAGGCCTCTGATCCTGCGCGCCAACGCCGGTGAGTGGATCGAGGTAACACTGCACAACCTGTTTGACCCGAAAAAACCGGTTCCTTACTTTGACTACCCGAAGGTTCCGTTGGATATGAAGCACAAACCGTCCATGAGGGTTTCCATCAATCCACAGTACCTGCACTATGATCCGGTCTGTGACTCCGGCATCAATGTCGGATACAACAACAGAGAGCAGACGGTGGGTGCCGGCGAGAGCAAAAAATATCTCTGGTATGCAGATCAGGAGTACGGTCCCTGCATCATCCAGTCCTTCGGTGACATGCGAAACCACCGCTATCACGGTCTGTTTGGTGCCATTCTCATTGAGCCGCCGGGAGCCAAATGGTATAAGAGCTGTTCGCTGACAAAAGCCGTATATGAAGAGGAAGCGGTGATCACCGCTCCCGGAACCGACAGTTTCCGCGAATGCGTCCTGCTCATTCAAAACGGCATCCGCATGCTGGATGAAGATGGCGAACTGGTAAAAACCGCAACCGATGACGGGGAGGAAGTCGACGATGAGGACACCGGAGAAAAGGGCTACAATTACCGTTCCGAACGTTTTGCCAACAGACTGCAAAAAGATAAACGCCGCTCAATGGTATTCAGCAGCCGTGTACACGGAGATCCCGCAACGCCTGTTTTTACGGCGTATCCTAACGAACGGGTAATCTTCCGCACGATGATGCCAGCAGATAAACCGAGAAATGTCGGCTTCACCATTCACGACCACGAGTGGCGCCAGCAGCCGGATGATCCGCACTCCCGCATCATTCCCCTGCAGGGTGCCGTCAGCATCGGAAATACCTTCGACATGGAACTCATAGACGGCAGCGCCTGCCCCGGCGACTATCTCTACCGCTCCGGCAGTTTCAGATGGGATGTCGAGTCCGGCATGTGGGGCATCTTCCGCGTGATGCGTCAGAGCTTTGGTCACAAGTGCAAAAACGCCTGCCGGAAGCTGTTTGAGAAAATATGCAGATAATTCGATAAAGCACAGAATAAGCATGTAAAGAATAACTGACAAAAAAGCAGAGGGCCGACCACCTTTTTAGGTGATCAGCCCTCTGTTTACTTTTTATTTATCAACCCTTTACCGCTCCTGCGGTCAGACCGTCAACGATCTGATTACTGAAACAGCAGTATACGATGATCGTAGGGATGATCGCGATAATGATCGCTGCGAACATCTGTACATAGTTCGTATTATACGGTCCGACGAACTTTGACAGTGACACCGGAAGCGTCTTTTTCAGATCATCGGAGATAAATACCATGGCCAGCAACAGCTCATTCCAGTTTGCCACAAAAGACATCAGTCCGGTCACAAACAGACCTGTCTTGGAAAGGGGTACTGCGATCGCACTGAAACACTTGTAAATGGAACATCCATCGATACAGGCTGCCTCAAAGACCTCCTGCGGCATATTTTCAAAGAAACCTTCCATGATGTAGATCGTGATCGGCAAGGAAAATGTCACATACGGAAGAATGAGTCCTGCAAGATTGTTATACAAGCCAATGCTTGAAAACGTCTTAAACAACGGGATCAGCACACAGTGGATCGGCACCATCATTCCGATCAGAAAATAGGTCATCATCAGCTTTGCGAATTTCCAACGCATTCTTGCGATCGCAAAAGCCGCCATAGAACCAATGACCAGACTGAGGATCAGTGCAGTCACACAGACGATCGTCGAATTCAAGGTTGCCTTTCCAAGATATCCGGCTGTCCAGGCAAACGTATAATTCTCCCATTGCGCACGCTGCGGCAGAGCAAACGGCGAGGTGAAGATCTCCGCGTTATCCTTCAGGGATACGAAGAACATCCACGCAAGAGGTGCCAGATAAACAAAAGCAAGTAAACTCAAAAATATGTAGATCACTACTTTCGACAAATGAATCTTTTTATGTGATTTTTTCATTGTTTTTCTGATCTCCTTTCCTCATTTACATCTCGTAGGAATCTACTTTGATAAATTTATTGATGATAAATGTCATGAGCAGACAAAGCAATAACAGCACTACTCCGATCGCACTGGCATAACCGTATTTGAAATACTTGAAGCCCTGTGTATACAGATGCGTCGCCAGTACCTCTGTCTGGTGATTCGGTCCTGCCTCCGTCATGTTAAAGATCAAGTCAAAAAACTTCAGCGAACCGATACAGTTCAGTGACATCGCCGTAGCCACCATCGGGCGGATCAACGGCAGTGTAATATGGAAAAACGCCTGCTTTTTCGTTGCACCGTCGATATAAGATGCCTCATACAGACTCTTGTCAATACCTGATATCTGCGCCATGTATAGCATCATTGACTGTCCAACATATTGCCACAATGCCACGAATGCAATGACCTTCATCGGCAGATTAATAAATCCTTTCACATCCATCAACCACAGCGGACCTTGAATACCCCACTGGGCAAGGATCTGATTGATACCAAGTTTCGGACTGAAAATGAACATCCACAAAAGACCTAACGCTGCCGAGGAAAGCACGCAGGGAAGATAATATACATTCTTAAAAAAGTTTCTTCCCTTTTGGATATTTGTCAGAAATGCCGCTAAGAGCAAACCGAAAATAAGCTGCGACACGCAGGAAAAGATCATAAAGAATAATGAGTTTTTCAGTGCAATGCGCATCGTTTTATCATTTAAAAGCAACTGCTTATAATTTTCTAATCCAATAAATTCCGGTTTTGTCAGTGCATCATAACTGCAAAGTGAATAATACACAGACTGACAGATTGGAATAAACAACACAAACGTAAATAACAGAAAAGCCGGCGCAACAAAGAACACAATCGCCTTTTTGTTTCTCAATAATTTGTCCATAAAAACCTCCCCTATTCCAGAAACTGCGGAACCGGTTTCCAGTTCCGCAGTCAATGTCCATTCATGGATCAGCGAATGATCTCATATTATTTCCATACGTTGTTTACATAAAAATCTTCTACTGTCTGCAAGCCTTCCTCTACCGGAGTACCCAGATAAATGGAAACCATTGCATCATCAAAAGTAGAACCTGCCTCTGTGGAAGCCAGCGACTCATTGTAGAAACCAAAGGTAGACTTTGCATTGCTGAATACATCCATGACATATGCCAGCTGTGCGGGTGCCTTGTCGGCATCATACTCAACGGTTGTTACAGGAATCTTTCCACCAACTTCAGCGGTATATTTCTGAGCAGTGTCATCGGTAAAATACTTCATGAAAGCAATGACAGCATCTTTGTGCTCTGTCGTTGCGCTCATTGCAAGACTGTCAGACTTTGCAATGACCCGTCCGTCTGTTCCGGGGAATGCAAACACGCCACACTTGCTCTCAAAATCAGGATTTGCACCGTTGATCTGTCCAATCGCCCATGAACCCTGGATCAGCATTGCAGCTTCCTCATTGTAGAAGTTTGCGGTTGCAACATCATTGGTATCTCCGGCTGCTGTGGGCTGGAAGTACTTGGAGATCTCAAGAAGCTTGTTTGTTGCAGAAACAACATTTGCATCTGTCCAGTGTGCAGTACCTTCATTGATCGCATCCAAATCTACGCCCTCCGCATCACACAGATATCCGGCTAACATAGATAAGCACCATGCGGTTCCTGCTGAAATGGTAAGCGGGGTGTAGCCTGCTGCCTGTAATTTCTCACATGCATCGAGCATTCCGTTCCAATCAGTGGGCATCGTGGTAATGCCTGCTTTCTCAAACATTTCTGTATTATAGAATACACATGCTGCTGCGATATTGAGCGGAACAGCATATATCTTTCCGTCATAAGTCTGCTGTGAGAACGCACCCTCGCCACCGTTGAATGTGTCGATCCATCCGTCTGCCTTCAGATAATCGGTCAGATCTGCGGTCACACCAGGATTTACATATGTGTCAAGATTCGGTCCGGGGCTGACAATAAAGCAGTCCGGTGTCTCGTTGGAGGCAACCAGTGCATTCAGCTTCGTATAATACTCCTCCAGGTTTGTGGTGATGGGCGTTACATGATATTTTCCCTCATAATCCTTGTTAAATCTTTCAACAACGTCCTTGTAACCTAGAGAGATCAGATCCTCTGTTGCATTCAGGTCATCCCAGAACATCCATGTGATCTCTTCCACTTCGCCGCTTGCCGCTGCATCATTGCTTGCTGCCGCATCATCGCCGGCCGCCGCATCATTTCCCGCCGCACTGTCTGCCGGAGCAGAGTTTGAAGAACTGCTTCCGCATCCCACCAGAAGTGTAGATACCATGGCTACACTCAGTAAAACTGATAATACTTTCTTCTTCATAGTTAAAAACCCTCCCTTAAGATTAGTTGTATTTTGAATACAAATAAATCTTAGCAAACTGTGCCACCAGTTTCTTTAAAATAGTTGCTTGTCATATATCAATAATTGCTATATTTATATTACTTGCTATATATAGATTGACTATTTTTTTGTTTTTTGTTGTTTTCTTTTTGGTTGTTTTTGCTTTATTTTTCATTCAATTTATATTTATCACAATAAAACAACCTATTTTGCACGACATTTTTTCATTTTTCTTGTAATTACCGCAATTCCATATAGCAATTTTTTATTATTAATTACTTCTTCTTGCAAAAAAGCGCAATTTTTGATAAAATAATAGCAAGATTTAAGACAAGATGAAAGGACATCCTATTTATGATCGAGACATTGAACGGAATAAAAGAGACGGTCAACTACAAGCAGATCAAAGGGTTCCTGCTCTTTGACAACACAGAATGTGAGGCATATCCCGAGCACTGGCACACGGCATTGGAGATCATCGTCCCCCTGAAGAACAGTTATGAAGTTACCTGTAGAAACGAGGCACACCTTCTTCAGGAGCATGATCTTTTTCTCATGAATTCAGGAGTTATTCACAGCATGAAAGAAGCAGGAGGCGAACGACTGATCTTTCAGGCAGATCTCTCTATGCTCCAGAACATCCCGGAAATCGAGGCGGTTCTCTCGAGCATTCCTTCCGTGTTACATATTACCCCCGAGAATGCTCCGGATATACATGGGCAGCTCTATGATCTGATGCGTGGGATTCAAAAGGAATATTTCAGCAGCAATATTTTGTCCGGCAGCGCCATCTATTCGAAGCTGCTGGAAATGCTCGTATTGATCGGTAGAAAATACACCGGCGAAGGCATTAAGGACGAGGTGACACACACAAAACAGAAAGAATACGCCGCAAAATTCATTTATGTCTGCCAATACATCCAGGAGCACTGCACGGAGGACATGTCTCTCGACGATGCGGCAAATCTTGCCGGATTCAGCAAGTATCATTTCACCAGACTATTTAAAGATTTTACCGGCTATTCCTTTTATAAATATCTGAACAAAAAAAGAATCGAACATGCAGAACGGCTCCTGATCGATCCCGAAGTATTGATCACAGAAGCCGCTCTCCAGTCCGGTTTTTCCAGTCTGTCATCCTTCATCCGGATGTTCAAGATCATCAAAGGCTGTACGCCTACGGAATTCCGGAATATGAACCGGGAATAAAACAAGCCGGCTCCTCTAATCTATCAATATGTATTTCCATAATTTCAATGCACGGAACCGGTGAATTCTCATCATTTAGAGCGAGTGGCAGCTCTGTACATCCCAATATGACCGCCTCTATTCCATGCTCGTTTTTCATATTTTGGATCACACTTTGTAATTCTTCAACAGTAGCCTCTTTCACCACTCCATATTCCAATTCTTTTGAAATCCGTTCATTTACCAACACACGCGTGGCAGGATCAGGAACTGTGACCTCAATTCCCCGGCTGATAAACGCTTTACTTAGATAATCCTTCTCCATCGTAAAGATTGTGCCTAAAAGTCCAACCCTATGATAGCCTTTTGAAGCAGCATATTCCGCTGCTGCCTCGGGAATGCTGATGAATGGAATATCTACATTCTGCGCAACCATATCATAGATAATATGCATGGTAGCCGCTGTGAGAGCGATAACCTGTGCGCCACTCTTTTCCAGATTGAAAATAGCCTGAGATACATACGCAGCCAGCTCTTCGTATTGCTCCTTTTCTACATATCTGAGTGCACGATTGAGATTCAGACTCTCTATGGATATTTCCGGAAAATCAGTTCCACCACTCCGTTCATTGATCCGTCTGTTCAATTCTTTGTAATATATCAGAGTAGATTCCGGACCTGTTCCACCGACTAATCCGATTTTTTTCATCTGAAACTATCTCCTTTTTCTGTTTTATTTTCTCTCCATTTAAATCGTATTTGTTTTCTTTTTCAAAGTTTCAATGATTTTCCTTCCAATACCACAATGCTGATATTCCGGCAATACAAAAATTGTTACCAGATAGCTTTCTGTCGTACTTCCCCAATCTTTTCACATATTCGTATGTTTACATATTAATTCTTTTTTTGCCAAAGGTTTAAGATAATTCTTCTTCAGTGTTCTCTCATCTCCAAAGAAAAACAATTCCGATTTGGATAATGTATAATTTTCTGCTTTCAATTCGGTAAGTTTTAATGTGCAAATGAGATCTGCAACTTGAAACAGCCTATAATCTGCTGGAATCACCTTGCGGAATTCCACATTCTCCAACAACGCGTTAAAAACAGACGATAAAATTCTGGTCACTTCAATCTGTCCATTATCATAATAAACCTTTATAACGTCAAAACTGCAAAAGTAATTGTAATTATCACGAATAAATGCAGACAACTGTTTACTAAGCTTCCCCGCAGCTTCAACAGAACCCTCAATGTGCTTTTTCTCGATATATATCGATTTAAAGCTAATATCCATGTGCCTAATGAATGCCATCATCTTCATCAGAATCTTCTGTCTATCCTTTACTGCATATCCACGATATTCTTCCTCTGATCGTATTACCGGACCTGCATGTACACAATGATTTGACCATCCAATGTTATTAAGTTCTCCCTCCAGTGCTTTCAAATCATCTGAAATATCTACATTCTGTTCATGCATTACCATAGAAAGAATATAATATGGCGTACGAAAATCATATTGTCCAAAATCACCGGATTCATCTACAAATATGCTTAGTTCCTTCATACTTTCTCCATAATCAGCACCGCCCGTCTAACGGGCGGTTTGCTCTGAGGCTATAAGCCTCTGTTACCGGCCAGCGCCTAAAGACGCTGGCTTTCACTTTCGTTCAAGCC
>SFRL01000098.1 GCA_004562765.1 bacterium
GGCATACCTGTTTTTGGCTTTTTGAGTTCAAAATATCGGATATTTGACAACAACTGAGCTATCGAACAAAACTTCGAACAACTGGCTTAATGGCATTGCTTGGTTCCAAAAATATACATCGAATTTATCCGCATGTGCAAAGCCGAAGATCTCCTTATTTCTACAGGTCTGGATTTAAACTATATCAGCCAGGAAACGGGATTTTCCGACTGCAGTCACTTTATTAAAGCCCTTAAACAAAAAAACGGTGTCACTCCGAAACAATATCGAAAGCAGCACCGTAACCAGCCGTAATGTTTAATTTATTATCTGCAAAAAAGTGATTCCTTCAACTCAATATACCCAATGAGCATCGGTCCGGTCAAAAATAAAAGAACACCTTCCATCACCCTCACAAGAGAAATTTTTTGCGTAAAGCTCATGCTTCCGATCACGATCAGCATGGCAAATGCGCCAAATTTCCACACAAACTTCCAAAGATACTGCATCCTCACACGGATGTAGTTTTTTCCCGAAACCGGAACAAACCGAAGTATTTTTGAAACCGCATCCGATTTTTGCATCCTCCGGCTGAAGGCTTCATTGCTCCATTGATACGGTGCCAATACATAGTTATCCATAAAAACGACCATCCACACATAGCACAGTATCATCCACGCATCCCGATAAAATATTCCATCAAAAATCAGCATCATCCCTAACACTAGCACAACAGCTGCAAACATCCAGTATAAAAACCATGCCAGCTGGTCCGTGCTCGCCTTTAAATTCCGGTCAAAATTCTTCAAATTTTCCTGTTGCTTCTTATCCTCTATCGTCATCCTCGACACTCCTATCTTTTACACATAATACCCATGTGTTTCGATTCAAGCACATCTTTCTGCACTTCACTCAACCCTTGCCGTCTCACCGCATAACCTTCGCTGCCACAACGCCTTATGCATTCTCATAAAACGAAGTAAATTCCCCATGCTCAAACTGTCCGATATAATCAAATTCTTTCCGGATATCATCCTCTAAGTGCGACGACATGATCACGGAACAGTCCAGCACTTCCAACTGCTGCCGGAGCAACCTGTAAAATTCCTTGCGGAAGATCGGATCCATCCCCGCAGTCGGCTCATCTAAAAGAAGAAGCCTCGGTTTGTGTGCGAGTGCAAATGCAAGCTGAAACTTCATATTCTCACCGCGCGACATCTTCTCCACGGTCCGTGCCGTGGTAAGATCCATCTGCTCCATCAGCGCAGCAAACTGATCCATATCAAAGGCATCATAGAAGCTGCCCAGCATCCTTGCATTCTCTCTTGCACTCTTCTGCCGCAAAAACAACCGCTCCTCAGAGACAAATCCGATCCGGTTCATCGACCACTCATGATCTTCCGCGATATCGGTTCCGTCCAGATAAAAGCTGCCGCGATAATGCTTCTTTTCCTCCATAATATAGCGGAAGAATGTCGTCTTTCCGGCACCGTTTTCCCCGATGATTCCCATAATATATCCACTTGGAAGTTCAAAATCCACATTTTGCAAAGCGAACCTGCCTTTGCCAAATAACGCTTTCTTCCCCTGTACCTGCTTCGCAGAAAAAATAATATCTTCCATCTTACAGCAATCCCTCCAGCATCTCACGAATATCCTCAGTTCCAAGTCCCGCCTGTTTTGCAAGCGTAATCCACTCCTGCAGGCGTTTTTCCAATTCCATCAGCTGCTTTTCGTGCAGATAATCCGTGTTGTATTTGCACACATAAAATCCTTTATTGGAAACGGAACGGATCAGTCCCTCCCGCTCCAGTTCCTCATACGCGTGCTTCGTCGTGATCACGCTGACGCCGATATCCGCTGCCAGTCCCCGAATGGACGGCAGCGCCTCGTCCGGCTGCAGTTCACCGGATATGATCTGATTCTTGATCTGATTGACGATCTGCTCGTAGATGGCATACGTTCCATGCGGTTCAATGACGATTACCAGTCCCATGTCTCCTCCTTCGTTGCAAGTTCATAGACGGCGAGTTTCTCTCTGATTCCACCCCAACGCTTGTGAAGCGCATAAGAAAGAGGTGCGTAAATGATGAGATAAATAACAAGCGCAACCCAAAATTCCACATTCGTAATCTCCGAAGAACAGATGCCAATCATCACGCAGCTTGCGATCACACTGAATACCGTGATCGGTCCGTTAAAATAACTTACCTGCCCATAAGCTGCCCGCGACGCATTATTCCGCCAGACCAGTCCGTCGTTTGTAATTCCCACACAATAGGACATAAAGAACACCGTTACCAGCTGCAGGATCACGCCTTTTATCATCATCGGCTGCACGATCAGCAGGATGATATCGATTACCGCACACAACGCAAGCGGCAGGCCAATCTTAACCTTTAACATTCTCCGGATATATTCCTCGCGCAGCTTTTTCGATCCGGGAACCAGATACAGCATCGTCGGCAGGGCACTCGTATGTGTGATTGCTGCAAACAGCGCAAGAGCCATCGGAAATATGAGCCATATATACCCAAGCCCTTCCTTTGCACTGCCAAATACAAAAGGCGAAAACGATGCACCAAACAGGATCACATAAAAGATACTTCGCAATACCTGATCACGGTTCTTATATTCCAGAAAATATTCTCTGATCACATTCTTATATTTGATTGCCTCTTCCATGCTCCGCTCCTTTCGCCAGATAATACATCAGTTCCTCCGTGTCCGGCTCCCACACCTTAAGTGCCCGATCATACTCCGCGTGATCATGTTTGACCAGAGCACTGCAGCCCACCGGTGTCTCCTCCATATAGACCAGCCGCCCGCCAAAAGCCCTCAACGCATGACGCTCACCTGCCACCATCCGGTATGCATCACGGACCGACTCGATATCGCCATACAACAGTTGTCTGCCTTTCTTAAGCAACAGCAGATAGTCCGCAAACCGGTCCACATCCGAAGTAATATGTGTCGAGAGGATCACACTCTTCGTTCCGTCCGCGGTAAATTCTCTTAAAATATGATGGAATTCTTCACGGAAGGTCTGATCAAAATTCGCCCCCGGCTCATCGAGCAGCAACAGTTTCGGATGATGCGCCAGCGCAAAAGCAAATGCAAACTTCAGCTTTTCTCCCTTGGACAGTTTCTTATATTTTTTCTTTCCATCCAACCGGAATCTCTTAAGATATTCCTTTAACAGTGTCTCATCATAATTTTTATAATATTTTCCATAATGTCTGCTGTTTGCGATCAGAGAATCCCAGTCATCGAACCATTCCTCATGAAACACAAATCCAATATCCTGCTGTAATTCCATCTGATTTGTACGGTACTCCTTCTCCTGTATAGAAATCGTTCCATCGTACTCATAAAGTCCCGCCAGAATGTTTAACAGTGTGGTTTTCCCCACACCATTCTCCCCGATCAGTCCGCAGATATAACCTGCCGGAAGTTCAAAATGGATGTCCTGTAATGCAAATGAACCGAATCTCTTGGATACGTTCTCGGTTTTGATCATTGTCTGTTCCATGCCTTTACCTCGTATTTTCATTCGTGCAAAGTTTTGTTCCGTCTGTGTATGTGTATATACACATATATACACCATGTTGTTTTAGTTGTCAACGTAAACTGAATATTCTTGTGCGATAACACCGCAAGTCCGGCAGGCAGGAAACCGCCTGTCCGGACTAACGGAAACCGCTTATGCGAGTTTACTCGCGTAATGTTT
>SFRL01000018.1 GCA_004562765.1 bacterium
TAGCGTAAGATTCCAGTTTGTAGAAATTGATAAATTAGAATTTACCGAGCTCTTTATAGCGAGAAATTGCTGAATAAAGTTGTTTACTGCCTAAAAACCTCTTTGTGGTGTATAGGCAGTAAATATATGGGGCTAACGAGTATCTATATCTGAAAATTTACTGCTTGGGCAAGATAAACTGAAAGGTCAAGCCGTAAACTCAAGTTCTAAAATTAAAAGTAACTAACAAAATTACCGCTCGGATCATAGAAAACGAAATATGAGCAGTAAGTGTAAACCAATTCAAGGTTTGGGGGACGCTCCATCTTTCAACTTGGAGACATTAATTGTAAATTATGGAACTCGACAACTTCCAGTTTGTGGAAAGTAGCCATGCCGCATGACAGGTATGTGGATTTTCGTGATTTGTGGAGGTAAATTATGGAGGCAAGAGAACTGTTAGAAGCATTAACCGTGGCAGAGCGATTGAAAGATACAACTAGACATTGTTATACATCAAAAGGTCGTCATGAGAGTGTTGCTGAGCATAGCTGGATGATGACTTTGATGGCATTTTTTATGAAAAATGAATTTCCTGAAGCGGATATAAATAAAATAATTCAAATGTGCATTATCCATGATTTGGGAGAGTGTTTTACGGGTGATATTCCTACTTTTGCAAAAACAAAGGAACATGAAGATAGAGAGGAATCGCTTCTTAGTGATTGGATAAAATTGTTACCAGAATCCACTCGGAATGAAATGATAAATCTGTATAAAGAAATGGAAGAAAGACAAACTTTAGAAGCTAAGATTTATAAGGCTATTGATAGTCTAGAAGCATTGATTCAACATAACTTTTCTGATATTTCAACATGGTCTGAAAATGAGTATGAGTTGAATTTAACCTATGCAGATGACAGAGTGAGATTTTCAGAATATTTATCTGTTTTGAGGGAAGAGATCAGGAAAGATACGATTGAAAAGATTGCATTGGGATGAAGAGGAGACAAAACATTTTGCTCTGTGAGACTAAAAATCTATTGGAAAAAAGGAATACTTGTGGTAGTATATGTGTATGATGTCACTGTAATGCGTTACAGTTTTGGTCTGGGCGTAAGCTCTTTGGACCACCGCAGGCGGGAAGAATTTCCCGCCATTTTTACTATAATTATGGAGGTAAAAGAAAAATGCTTAACGAACAATTGATCTTGAAAATGACAGAGTTTTATAAAGGTGATCCAAAGCGGATCCACCATTTTATGAAAGTGTATGAGTATGCTCATACGATTGGTATATTAGAGGGGCTGGATGTAGAAACACGAAAAATACTTGATATTGCGTCCATCCTGCATGATATCGGTATTCGCCCGAGTGAGGAAAAATACGGCTGTTGCGACGGAAAGCATCAGGAGCAGGAAGGCCCGGCTTATGCCAGAGAGATGCTGAGAGATTTTCCGGAAGTAACAGAGGAAGAGACAGAACGGGTCTGCTATCTGATCGCGCATCATCATACATATACGGATGTGGATGGCATGGATTACCGGATCCTGCTGGAAGCGGATTTTTTGGTCAACGCATTTGAAGATGGCTTGCCTGCGGAGAATATCTGCACCTTTCGGGAAAAGGTGTTTCGGACGAAAACCGGAACAGAACTGCTTAATATCATGTTTGGGCTTGAGCAGTAGTAAAACGGATTATGCTGCGTTTGCAAATAGATGCAAGGTATGCTATCATAAATTTGTTATTAAAAATACAGGAGCAGGAAAACTGCTCCACTTTTTTTTAGGAGGAAAATATCATGAGCAACGGAATGAACAACAGAAGAAAAAATAACTTGGACGAGCAGTTCGTGTTTCGACAAATTTTGCCGCAGGAAGCAGACCAGGCAGTGACGATCGAACAGATTTGTTTCCCGCCGCATGAGGCGTGTTCCGAGAAAATGATGCGGGGGCGGATCGCGCGAGTGCCTGAGCTGTTTTTTGTGGCAGTTGATAAGAAAACTGGAAAATTGGCAGGGTTCTTAAACGGAATTGCGACAAATGAGCAATCTTTCAGGGATGAGTTTTTTACGGATGCCGGATTGCATGATCCGCAGGGAAACACTGTTATGCTGGTGGGACTGGATGTGCTTCCGGAGTACCGTGGGCAGGGACTTGCACGAGAGATCATGACGAGATACCAGAACATTGAGCGGGAAAAAGGGCGCAAGCAGATGATCTTGACATGCCTGGAGGAAAAGGTGGCTATGTATGAGAGGATGGGTTACCATAATCATGGTATCTCTGCATCTGCATGGGGTGGCGAACAGTGGTATGAGATGTGCTGTACGCTGAATGATTAGGCTGTGATCTGCACATAATACACCCAAAAAGTATTGAAAAAGAGGTCTTGAATTATGAATTCTGTTTGGGTGGAACATTGCGATATGCCGCATTTTGAGAGTCTGGCGGGCAGCATAAAAACGGATGTGCTGATCATCGGAGGAGGCATGGCGGGCGTATTATGCGCCCGCTTTTTGCAGGAAAAGGGCGTGGATTATACCTTGGTGGAGGGGCGGACGATCGGTTCCGGTATCACGAAGGACACCACAGCGAAGATCACGGCTCAGCACGGATTACTGTACGCAAAGCTGTTGCGGACGATGGGTGAGGAAGCTGCCAGGAAATATCTGGATGTAAATCTGCAGGCGGTACAAAAATATAGGGAACTCTGCAAACAGATCTCCTGTGATTTCGAGACAAAAACCTCCTATATCTACTCGCGTAATGACCGTAAAAAACTGGAGGAAGAAGCTGATGCGCTGCGCAAAATAGGCTATGATACAATTTTGGTGCAGGATACCGGACTGCCGTTTGCAACTGCCGGAGCGATCGGTTTCGGAGATCAGGGGCAGTTCCATCCGCTGAAATTCATCGCAGGGATTGCACACGGTCTGAATATCTATGAGCATACGTTTGTAAAGGAGTTTAAAAATCACACGGCTGTGACAGACAAGGGGAATATTGTGTTTCAGAAAGTGATCTTTGCGACACATTTTCCGATCGACAATAAACACGGCATGTATTTTCTGAAATTGTATCAGCACCGCTCCTATGTCATCGCGTTGGAGCATGCGGAGGATGTGGATGGCATGTATCTGGATGCGGAGAAAGGGGGATTTTCCTTTCGAAATTATGGAGATCTGCTTCTTTTGGGCGGCGGTTCCCATCGCACCGGAAAATCCGGTGGCAACTGGCAGCAGCTGCGCGAGTTTGCAAGAGATCATTATCCTCGTGCCGTACAAAAATATGCCTGGGCAACGCAGGACTGCATGTCGCTGGACGGCGTGGCATATATCGGACGCTATGGGAAGCACATGCCGGATTGTTATGTGGCAACCGGTTTCAATAAATGGGGAATGACGACGTCCATGGTGTCCGCCATGATCCTCTCAGATCTGGTCATGGAGAAGGATAATCCCTATGCAGATGTGTTTGACCCGGCCAGAAGTATGTGGAAGCCACAACTATTGTGTAATGGCTGGGAGGCGATCACCAATCTGCTCACGATATCAAAAAAGCGCTGTCCTCATCTTGGCTGCGCATTAAAGTGGAATCCGGCGGAACATTCGTGGGATTGTTCCTGTCACGGATCGCGTTTTGAGGCGGATGGTACTTTGATCGACAATCCGGCAAACGGGGATTTGAGCAGAAAAAATCTTCTATGATACAGATCATAGAAGATTTTTTGCGTAAATGAGCAAATCGTAGTATACTGTTTTTCATATTGTGGTGTTAATGAGCTTCACGTTCAAACACGCCGATCTTCGTGTCCATTTTTAAGATGTGGTTGACGAGCCAGCCCGCAAGGAAATCGATGAGTTCCAATAAGTATTCCTGCTGGTGATCATCAATGTCATCCAGTTCATCCAGATCTATGTTCATGAGCTTGTCGACAAAGGCAGTATGTGCGCGGATCTGCGCATCCAGCTCCGGAAAACCGATCTTTTTCATGTAGGCTTCCTCATCGGAAAAGTGAATTTTTGTATACTCGCGCAGTTCATTCAGAAGATGGATGATCTCGTCATATTTATCGTGGAGCAGGTCATTGTGGATGAGTGCGTTTGTCTCGCGGATAATGTCAAATAACCGTTTGTGCTCATCGTCGATCTCCTTGATCCCCGTATGGTATTTGGGAGTGAATGCAAAGGGATCTGTGGATGTGAGTTTTCCGATCATCATATCGCTGCTCAAAATATGCCGGTAGAGCCAACGGATCAGGAAGGGCAGTATCTCGTCCAACATGGCGGATGCATTTTCTTCTGTCAGCGGCTGTCTGACAAGTGACTGAACATGAGCTGTAAATGCCGCGTGTTCTTTTTGCTGAAGAGGCAGCTCCGGGTCATCGTGTTCACTCATATAGGCTTCCTCGTGGGCGAAATGTGTGGCGGCGTAGTCTGAAAGCCGGGATAAGATCTGAGCAACGGTCTTTGGGGTGCGTGCTTCTGGGGGAAGCTCGGCAGCTTCGTTGATCAGGGTAAATAACTTTCGGTGTTCTTCGTCTATCTGTTCAATGCCGATCAGGCAATCTTCGGTAAATTGATACATATCAAATCCCTCCTTTTATGTTATTATTTTAGCATAGAAAGATGTGGAAAACAAGTTTTGAAAGGTGGTACAAATGATTACATTAAATGACTATTTATATTCCGGTGATACAGTGCTGAAAATATTACAAAGATATATGGCAGATCTTCGCGAGGAAGCAAAGAGGACGCATAATGAGATCGATCTTGTCCATTGCAATTTTCTTTTGCAGATCGAAGAGCTTCTGGAACACAACGATTTCCTTACTTCACAGTCACAGAAGATCCGTGAGTTTTACAAATATATGGTGGCGGAATATCCGTATCTCTCTTTCACCTTTAAGGGAAGGATCAAGTCGCTGATCCGGGCGGAAGAAAAATTCAACGGATATATCGTGGAATACATCTATGATTACTATATGAAAACAGGGAAATTTCCTACCGAGGTGGAGTTGAAAAGCCGGCTGAACTGTTTTAGGGATCTGATCGCGTACCGGATCGTGATCTCTATGCCCAGATGTCATCTGGAGCGTCCGGAAGATCAGGAAGCAGAGGAACTGAAGCATTTGTATGAGATTGCAAATGTACTGCCGGAATTTTTGGAGGAGCGGGGATTTACGGCAGAATCCGCCGGTGGAGTAAAGGAAAGTACGTCTGAACTGCTTGTTGATCCGGTGAGGCCGTATTATAGGGATTATATTACGAACGCGAATCCGAACGGATACCGTTCTTTACATATTACTTTTTATGATAACAGCGCAAGATGTTATATGGAAATGCAGCTTCGGACGAAACAGATGGATGATATCGCGGAGATCGGTGCTGCGAATCATCTTGGTTATGAAAAGAAGCAGGAATATGAGCGGGCGAGAAGAGATGCGATACCGGAGGGAGCATGTATCTATTTTGATGAGGCTTATGAGCGTGGAATGAAGCTCCAGCAACTGGATCTTTCCAAGCTGGATGTAAATATGTTTGCAGCGATGGACAACAGTCTGATCAATGACGGATGTGGTCTGTATCGGGGCAGGCTGATCCTTCCTTATGAGCATTTGTCGCGCTTCCAGAATGATCTGATCGATTAAAAATATATTTGAATTTTATGTTAAATTTGATCGAGGCACGTGTTATAGTTTAAAGCTATAGCACGTGCCAGTTTATTTGTATTTTACAAAAGAGAAAGCCTATGTTATCCTCATAACATATTAAACAGATAGGAAAACAGTACAACGAGGAGGGCATAGATATGGCAAACAAAAATTACAGCTTTGACACAAAGAGGATTCATGCAGGTTATTCATCCGAGGATCACTTCCATGCGGTGAACACCCCCATCTATCAGACGGCAGCATTTGATCTCGGGGATATCGACCGTGCGAGAAGACTGTGGACGGGAAGCGAGAGCGGTGGAATTTACACCCGCGTTGGCAATCCGACCGTCAGTGTATTGGAGCAGCGGATCGCAGAGCTTGACGGCGGAACTGCTGCGATCGGTGTTGCATCCGGTATGGCTGCCATTACCTATGCGGTGCTTCTGTTGGGCGAAGGAGGAGGAAACATTATATCCGCATCTTCACTTTACGGGGCGGCACAGGAGTCGTTGACCCACTTTTTTCCGAAGTTCGGAATTACCACAAAATTTGTGAAAAACAGAGATGATGTGAGTGAATATGAATCATTGATCGATGAAAATACAAAAGCAATTTATTTAGAATCGATCAGCAATCCGAATATCGAGGTGTATGATTTTGAGGCGATCGCGGAAGTGGCACATAAACATGGTGTACCGGTAGTCGTTGATAATACGGTGGCTACCCCGTATCTGTTCCGGCCCTTCGAGCATGGTGCAGACATTATCGTTTACTCGGCGACGAAGGGAATTTCCGGCCACGGTAATACGATCGCGGGTCTGGTAGTGGAAAAAGGTGACTTCGTGTACAGCAAAGAGCGTTTCCCGCAGTTCCATACAAAGTCTTACAAGATGAGAGACCTGCAGGGAAATCCGAGAACTCCTCTCGAGCTTGCTCCGAATTCGCCGTTCGTATCATCGCTTCGGGTATTTTATCTGGAGTTTATCGGGGCAACACTCGGTGCCTTCGATGCGTTTCTCGTGTTACAGGGGCTCAGCACTTTGTCCGAGAGACTTACAAAGCAGGTTGCGACCACAAAGAAGCTGGTTGCATATCTGGAAAATAAGAAAGAAGTGGAATGGGTAAGACATCCTTTTGCAAAGGACAGCAACTATAAGGAATTGGCAGACCGGTATTTTCCGAATGGTGCCGGTGCCGTCTTTTCCTTTGGCTTTGGAGGTACGCGCGAACAGATCAAAACCTTTATTGAGTCTCTGGAGATCGTGTCCTATCACGTAAATATCGGGGATGTGCGGACATTGATCGCAAATCCGCCGGAGACCACCCATGGTGAGCTGGAGCCGAAGCTCCATGAACTGGCAGATATTCCGGGTAATCTTCTTCGGATATCCGTAGGTCTGGAAGATGCGGACGATCTGATCGCGGATCTGGATCAGGCATTTGAAAAGGCATTTCGCGAGTAATCGGTCTGGAGGGAGAGAAAATGGCAAGAGAGTTTGAAGGAAAAACAATTTTTATTACAGGAGCGGCAAAAGGACAGGGTCGGGCGGTAGCGCTTGCCTTTGCAGCGGAAGGAGCAAATGTGATCGCGTTTGATCTGGGAGAAAAGATCTCCTATCCCGCTTACAACCGTTCTTCCAATGAGGATCTGGAAAAACTGAAGGATGAAGTGGAAGCGCTGGGTGCAAACATCGTAATTTATGCGGGTGATGTGCGAAGAGCCGCTGATGTGAAAGAGGCAGTGGAACGCGGAATCGAAGCATTCGGGAAAATAGATATTCTGTTCAGCAATGCCGGAATTGCAGCTTACGGATATTCCCATGAACTGGAGGAAGAGCAGTGGGATGCAGTGATAGATATTAATTTTAAGGGCGGATGGCTTGTGTCGAAATATGTGATCCCGCACATGATTGAACAGAAAAGCGGTGTGATCCTTTATAATTCGTCCATTGCAGGGTTGCGTGGCATGAATCGTATGAGCCATTATGCGGCATCCAAGCATGCGCTGATCGGTCTGGCGAGATCACAGGCAATTGAGCTGGCACCATATGGGATCCGCGTGGTCACGATCCATCCGACAGGAGTGAATACACCGATGAATGACGGATTGGCAGAACTGGAGGGTACGACGGCGGTGGAGATCGCAGAGCGATCTGCCGGAAATCTGCTTCCGGTACCGTGGATCGAGACAGAGGACGTGGTGGAAAGTGTGAAGTTTCTGGCCAGCGACAAGGCCAGGTATATCACAGGCAGCCAGTTTGTGCTGGATGCGGGCTTGCTGACAAGATAGGGAAGGAGAAAAAACAATGGCATATATTTCAAAGGTAAATTATGAGGATGCTTCGGATGAAGTAAAAGGGCTGATCGACAAACAGATCAAAGAGCATGGGAAGATCACGAATATGAAGCTGACGCTGTTACATTCGGTCCCTGCCTATCATGCGCTGATGGAGTGGTTCCCTCTGGAAGAGACCATAGAGGCATTTTTGGGTGAGCGTGCAGTAAACTTTTTCTGCTACGCGATCTCTGAGGAAAATGAGTGTCTGCTGTGCAGCGCGTTTTTCAGAAAAATCTTAAAGGAGCTGGACATTGACTTTGATACCTTCGCCTTTACGGAGGAGGAAAACCTGCTTATTCAGTACGGAAAAGCGATCGTGAATGATGCAAATCACATTCCGAAGGAGCTGTTTGATGAGTTAAAGAAGCATTGGAACGAGGAGCAGATCGTGGCGATCACGGCCTTTGCGACGATCATGATCGCAACGAACATCATCAACAAGTCGCTGGATGTGGAGCCGGATGAGGAGCTTCTTCCCTATACAAAATAATAAACTAGACTTGCAATTTCGTGATTTTTTGTCATAATTAACAGTGACAATAAGAGTGAGGCAGTATGATGAAGCAAAAAGAAACACGAAAACGCAAACAGAAAAAGAAACAATGGCTGCTGACACTGCTGACGTTTGTCTGCGTGTTAGCAGCTTTGTGTATTTTTAACGGAAATATCGTACAATGGGGAAAAGAGTCTGTTGATGACAGCGTGGTATCAGATGGTACATCAGCAGGCATGGAAGTGCATTTTATCGATGTTGGGCAGGGCGATGCGACACTGATCAAGGCGGGCGGTCATGCGATGCTGATCGACGCAGGGGAAAACGATAAGGGCACAGCAGTCCAGCTCTATCTGAAAAAGCAGGGCGTGGATCGGCTGGATTATCTTATTTTGACCCATACGGACAGCGACCATATCGGTGGTGCGGACGTGATCATTTCCAAGTTTGATATCGGACAGATCTTTCTGAGTGATTTCAAGAAAGACAATAAAACGTACCGTGAGCTCATGGACAGTATGAAGAGCAGGAACATGACTTTTTCCACCCCGGAGGTCGGGACGGAATATGAACTGGGAGATGCGATATTTACGATCATTGCCCCAAACGCTGCTTATGAGGATCCGAACAACAGCAGTATCGCGCTGATCATGGATTATGGGGAAAATTCCTTTTTGTTCAGTGGAGACTGTGAGGATGAAGCAGAGCAGGACATTTTGGAAAACGGCATGAATCTTGATGTGGATGTGTACCAGGCGGGGCATCATGGCAGCAGATCGTCTTCCACGGAGGATTTTCTGGATGCAATGTCACCGGAGTATGCGGTCATCAGCTGCGCGGAGGGAAACAGCTACGGACATCCGCACGCGCAGACTTTAAATAATCTGCGCGCAAGGCGCATCAAGGTGTTCCGCACCGACGAACAGGGCAGCATTGTAGCGTACAGTGACGGAACGGAAATTACGTGGAACTGTTCGCCGAGTGACAGCTGGCAGTCAGGTGAACCTTCCGGAAACGGAAAATAAAAGGCAGGAGCAGTTTGGGGACATTATCTGGGGAGGATGATGCTATGGTAAAAGAACTGATCATGATGGATTATGCAGCGGTGATGCTGACGGTATGTCTGCTGATCTTTATCATCACAAACAATTATTTTCATAAAAGAGTCAGATCACTGTTTCTGGTGTCATGCGTGCTCGTGCTGGTTCTGGTGGCGGTTGATTCTGTGGAATATTGGACGGCATCGCTGGATCACTTGTCAGCACTGCGTGTCTGGATGTCTGCGATCGGATACAGTCTGAGACCGGCGATCGTTTTTGTCATGATCCGTTTGATGAGTCCGCAGCAGAAAAAGCCAGACTGGCTGGCACTTCCGCTTGTGATCAATGCGATCATTGCATTTTCCGCATTGTTTACGGATTTGGCATACTCGTATTCGCCGGACAATCAGTTTATCCGTGGCCCACTTGGCTATTTTGCATTTGTGACGAGCGGATTTTATCTTGTCGTACTGTTGGTCTATACATATAAGATGTACCGTTTATCCAATATATCCGAGATGTATATATCCATTGTCGTGATCGCCATGCTCATGATCGCGACTACACTGGAATCTGTCGCAAAATGTGAGGGCATGATCAATACCATGGGTGCAGTCACACTTGTATTTTATTACCTTTATCTGAATACGCAGCAGTTCAAGCGGGATGCGTTGACAGGGGCACTGAACCGTCGGAGTTTTTATCTGGATGCGGAAAAAAATGATGCAGGCTTATGTGCAGTCATTTCTATTGACCTGAACAATCTGAAGCAGTGGAATGATGAATACGGTCACGCAAAGGGCGACGATGCGATACGCACGCTGGCGGATAGTCTGCAACGGGCACTGGGGAAAAATTGTTATCTCTATCGCACCGGCGGAGATGAATTTATGGTGCTCTGTTTTGGAAAAGAGGAAAAAGAGATCGAGAAAATACTGTCTGACATGAGAGCGGAGATGAGTAAAACGCCGTATGCCTGTGCCTACGGAGCTGCGTATCGCACGGAAGGAGAGGAGTTTCAAAAACTTTGCTCGCGTGCCGACCGGCAGATGTATGATGATAAGTTTCGGATGAAGCAGGAAAAAGAATAAGAGATTTACGGTTAATAAAAGAAATAATTTGGTGATATTTTATTCAAAAATAACGGAAAGAGTTGTATTTTCATGCGTTTCTACCATTGTATTTTGCATAATCGTACTGTATAATACTTTCGAGCATTAGAAAATGAAAGTGTGCTGCAGGAATAGCAGCAAAAAGGAGGAAACAACATGAAAAAGAGAATACTTTCTATCGCACTGGTAGCAGTGATGGCAGCTACCATGCTGTGTGCATGCGGCAAGAAGGAGGCCGCAGGTATGACCGTAAATAACGGAGTACTTACAATGGCAACCAACGCATATTTCCCGCCTTATGAGTATTATCAGGGTGAGGAGATCGTCGGTATTGATGCGGAGATCGCCCAGGCAATCGCAGATAAACTTGGTCTGGAGTTGAAGATCGAGGATATGGAGTTTGATTCTATCATTACCGCAGTACAGACCGGAAAGGCTGATATGGGTCTGGCAGGTATGACCGTTACCGATGAGAGAAAGCAGTCTGTAAACTTCTCTGATACATACGCAACCGGTATTCAGGTTGTTATCGTAACAGAGGATTCCGATATCGCAAGCGTGGATGATCTGGAAGGAAAGAAGATCGGTGTGCAGCTCTCTACCACCGGTGATATCTATGCGTCAGATGATTACGGCGAGGATTTCGTAGAGCAGTACAACAAAGGTGCGGATGCGGTTATGGCACTCAAACAGGGCAAGGTAGATGCAGTTATCATCGACAATGAGCCCGCAAAGAGCTTTGTTGCCGCAAACGAGGGACTGAAGATCCTTGACACGGAGTATGTGACCGAGGACTACGCAGCATGTATCAACAAAGAGAATGCCGAGCTGTTAGATGCAGTCAACGGTGCGCTCGCAGAGTTGAAAGAGGACGGTACGTTACAGAGTATTCTGGACAAATACATTACCGCAGAGTAATTGGCATTCGGAGGCGGGGATAGTTTCCCCGCCTTTTTTTCACGGGAGAAAGGATCTTGTATGTCTGCTTTGGATGAACTAAAACAAAAAATCATATTCGTTTTTATTGAGGATCAGCGTTACATGTACATCGTCAAAGGTCTTCGCACGACGATTATTGTCACGCTGCTTGCCTTGCTGCTCGGTCTGGTGATCGGTATTCTGGTGGCAGTGGTGCGTACCGCCCATGACCAGATGGACAAGAAAGGATTGACCGGTCTGCCCGGTCTGATCATGAATATCCTGAATGCGGTCTGCCGTGTGTACCTGACGGTGATCCGTGGAACGCCGGCAATGGTACAGCTCCTTTTAATGTATTTCGTCTTTCTGGCCAGCAGTACGAACAAGGTGCTTGTTGCGGTGCTGACCTTCGGTATCAATTCCGGCGCGTATGTAGCGGAGATCTTCCGCTCCGGTATCATGTCGATTGACAAAGGTCAGATGGAGGCCGGTCGTTCGCTGGGACTTGGATACGCGAAGACGATGCAGAAGATCATTTTGCCCCAGGCGATCAAAAATGTGCTGCCTGCGCTGGTCAATGAGATGATCACGCTGCTCAAGGAGACATCCATCTGCGGATACATTGGTCTGAATGAGATGACGCGTGGCGGAGATATCATCCGTGGCATCACCTTTGAGGCGCTGCTTCCGCTTCTCGTTGTGGCGGCGATCTATCTGGCGATCGTCATGTTCTTTACATGGATCATGAGCAAACTGGAAAGGAGGCTGCGCGAAAGTGATAACCGTTAATCATTTATATAAGAGTTTTGGAGATCATGATGTGCTGGTTGATATCAATGAGCACATCGCGCCGGGAGAAAAAGTCGTGATCATCGGTCCTTCCGGTTCCGGAAAATCGACGTTTCTGCGCTGCATGAATCTGCTGGAGCAGCCGACGAGCGGTCAGATCATTTTTGACGGTGTGGATATTACACAAAAGGGAGCCAATATCAACGAGATCCGGCAGCATATGGGAATGGTTTTTCAGCATTTTAATCTGTTTCCGCATCTGTCTATTATGCAGAATCTGACGCTTGCTCCGATCGAGCTGAAGCTGATGAGCAAAGAAGAGGCAAACGAGGAGGCGATGCGTCTTCTGAATCTGGTCAACCTTTCAGAGAAGGCGGATGCCTATCCGGGTCAGCTTTCCGGAGGACAGAAACAGCGTATTGCGATCGTCCGTTCACTGATGATGAAGCCGAAAATGATGCTGTTCGACGAGCCTACTTCCGCACTGGATCCAGAGATGGTCGGTGAAGTGCTGGGTGTTATGAAGGATCTGGCGAATGACGGCATGACGATGGCTGTTGTCACCCATGAGATGGGATTTGCCAGAGAGGTAGCGACCCGTGTGCTTTTCATGGACGAGGGAACGATCATGGAGCAGGGGACCCCGGAGCAGATCTTTAATGATCCCCAGAATGAACGTACGAAAGAATTTTTATCAAAAGTGTTATAAGATCTACCGCCCGGAACATTCCGGGCGGTTTTTGCATATCGTAACATAATGAGAATGACAGGGAGTTTGAAATATGGATGAGCAGCAGTGCAGAGAGGCTGTCTACTCGAATGACTGGTATGATCTGATGTTACGCAATGACGATATTGTGGAGGGAATGACGGAAACAGAGTGTCTGATGAAGTTGGATGGTGCGTACCAGATGTGGTATTTTAACAGGGATATGCTGCCGGAGATCAATTTCGGAACCTATACCTACAGCGCAGTACCCAAGTGTCTGACACCACTGTCGGAGCGCGCACTGGATGCAAGCGGGATCCTGCATATCCGCAATCAGCCGAATCTGGCGCTTACGGGTCAGGGCGTGCTGATCGGGATCGTGGACAGCGGGATCTCGTTTCAGGATGCGGCATTCCGTTATGAGGACGGTTCCAGCCGCATTGTTTCTATCTGGGATCAGACCGTGGAGGACGGAACGCCGCCGATGGATTATTTTTATGGTCAGGAATATACGCAGGAGATGATCAATGAAGCACTGACCAGTGAAAATCCGATGCTCACAGTGCCGGAAAATGATCCGGTCGGACACGGCACGGCGGTTGCGTCGATCGCAGCCGGTTCGATAGATCCTGTGACCGGATTTTCAGGAGCCGCCCCCTATGCGGAACTGGCTGTTGTAAAGCTCAAGGAGGCAAAGCAGTATCTGCGCGACTTCTATTTTATCCCGGATGGGGCGGTCGCCTATCAGGAGAATGATGTCATGCTCGGCATTGATTATCTGAACCGTCTTGCCACGGCGCGCAATCAGCCCCTGGTGCTTCTGATCGCACTCGGCACGAATAACGGTACACATGGAGGAAATTCTTATCTGTCCAATTTTCTGGATGACATCGGGCAGCGTCGGCGCCGTGTGGTGGCGGTGGCGGCAGGGAATGAGGCAAATGCCCGCCATCATTATTATGGCCAGGTCTTCGACAAGGATTCGGTAGAGACGGTGGAGGTGAATGTTGAGCGCGCGATGAGCGGTTTTTCCATTGAGATGTGGTCGGCGGAGCCGCAGCTTTTTGAGGTGGCAATTGTTTCGCCGGCAGGGGAACGCCTTTCACGTATTCCGGCAGAACGGGTCGGAAGGCGGGAGTATTCGTTTGTGCTGGAGGGAACGATGCTGACTGTGGATTACCGGATCGTAGGTACACGCAGTGCCAATCAGCTCATCTACCTGCGTTTTGACAGACCGACGAAAGGAATCTGGAAGATACTCGTCTTTCCGAAGAATTTTATTTACGGAGCTTTCCATATGTGGCTGCCCATCAGCGCATTTCTGGAGTCGCCGGTTTATTTTCTCGCCGCCAATCCGGATACGACGCTGACCGTGCCAAGTACAGCAAGAGTACCGATGACGGTAGGCGGGTACAACGATCTGAGTGGAGCACTGTTTTTGGAATCCGGCAGGGGGTATACGATCACCGGATCGATCAAGCCGGACTTTGTGGCACCGGCGGTAGATGTTACAGGAGCCGGCGGGCAGGCACACACCGGCACGTCCTGCAGTGCGGCGATCACAGCGGGAGCCGCAGCCATGTTTATGGAGTGGGCGGTCGTGCGGGGGAATCTGCCTGCGGCAAATACTGCGGATGTGAAAAGCGAGTTTATACGCGGCGCGGTACAGGATATCGGACAGCTTTATCCGAACCGGGAGTGGGGATACGGAAAACTGAACCTGACACAGACTTTTTTGATCCTGGCAGGGCTTTCTTGAAAGCTGGCAGTAGTTTTTTTCTCCGGTATCTGTTAAAATGAAAAAAGAGATGAAACGCCGACGGAAAGGCGGGGAGGACAGAAGATGGCAGAGAAGAAAAAACTCTTATTATTTGGTGCGAATCAGTCACTGATCAAGGATTTTTTTTCGCAGTTGACGTATCAGTTTGAAATGCTCAGCTGCAGCAGCTGTGAGGAGGATATTAGAGGACATCTGAACTATTATGATCCGGACGCAATGGTACTTTGCGTGTATGACGAGAAGCGGGAGGAACTGTCAATGCTTGGGCGGATCAAGGATCAGCTAAAGCAGCGGGGAAGTGCGCTGATCGTTGCGGGTGACGGTACTAAGTGTGATGATTTTGAGCGTATGATGCCCCGGATGGCTGACTGCATCGTGCGCAGGGGCAGAGCTGTCAATTGTCAGATGATGGGTGGACAGATCAATTCATATCTGGATAGCATTTCCATGTTAAGAATGATTAAAAAAGAAGAGAAGCCGGCTGATACAGATGAAATGGCCGCCAATCCGGGTAGCAGTTCCGATGCCGGTTCCGTGAATGTTTTTTCCCCTGACCCGGTTGGGAAAACGAAGGGAAAGGACTCTCTGGATGATCTGCTTGCGGCTGCCGCAGAGGCAGTGGAGGAGATGGCATCGATGCCGGTGCAGCGGGCTCCGGGGGATCGGCGTCACGTGCTGGTGGTGGACGATGACAGCAGTATGCTGCGGATGATCAAGGATATTCTGGGTGATCGCTACGATGTGGCGGCGGCGATCAGCGGAAAGGTCGCATTGAAATTTCTGGAAAGCCGGCGTACGGACCTGATCCTGCTTGACTATGAGATGCCGGAGCAGAGCGGAGCTGAGGTGTATGAGAAGATCCTGCAGAATCCGGCGCTTCGGCATATTCCGGTTGTTTTTCTGACCGGTGTGTCTGACCGGGAACGTATTTCGGCTGTATTGGCGATGCGTCCCCGTGGATATCTGCTCAAACCGATCGACAGTGACCGGTTAAAAAAGACAGTGGAAGAGATCGTGGGGTAGCCGGATCTTTACATGGAAACCGGGAATGTACGGAGTAATCGGATGAATCATTGTGAGGGATGAAATGGCAGATCATTTATATTTGACGGAGCTGATCGACGTGGATACACTGCAGCGCGTGCAGGATGCTTTTTCGGATATGACAGGCATGGCGGCGCTGACGACTGACGCAGAGGGGGTTGCGGTCACAAACGGCTCAAATTTTACGGATTTTTGCATGAAATATACGCGCACGACAAAGATCGGAGCGTTTCGCTGCGGACTGTGTGACAAACGCGGTGCGGAGATCGCGCTGGCAGCGGGGCATTCCTGTATCTATGACTGCCATGCGGGTCTGGTGGATTTTGCGGCACCGATCATGGTGGACGGACGCATGGTGGGGAGCTTTATCGGCGGACAGGTGCTGACCGAACCGCCGGATCTGGAACGTTACCGTGCAAATGCGCAGCGCATGGGGATCGACCCGGATGCGTATGTGGAGGCGGTGAAAAAAGTCAAGGTACGTGACCGTGAATATGTCAAGAAAGCTTCCGAAGCGCTGTATTCCATGGCGGATGTGCTCTCGACCATGGCATACCGTGGATTACAGGCATATATGGCAAATATTGAGATCGAGCGCGCCGCACGTATGAAATCGGATTTTCTGGCAAATATGAGTCATGAGATCCGTACGCCGATGAATGCGGTGATCGGTATGGCGGAGCTTGCTCTGCGCGAGGACCTGCCAGAGAACGCGAGAACTTACATCCGGCAGATCAAAGCATCCGGACATTCACTGCTCGCGATCATCAATGATATTCTGGACTTTTCCAAGATCGAGTCCGGAAAGATGGACATTGTTGAGACAGAGTACGAGCCGCTTGCGGTCCTTCACAATGTTGTGAGCATGATCCGTACCCGTATCGGTGAAAAAAATGTGCAGCTTATGACGGATATTTCCCAGAGTCTGCCGACAAGATTATATGGTGACAGTATCCGCTTCCAGCAGATTCTGATCAACCTTTTAAATAATGCGGTCAAATTTACTCCGAAAGGGCATGTAAAGCTGCTGATCTCCGTCCGGGAGAGCGGGGAAAACGAGATCATTCTGCACGGGGAGATCGCCGACACGGGAAGCGGCATCAAGTCGGAAAATCTGGAAAAGATATTCAGTTCCTTCCAGCAGGTGGACAGCAAGAGAAATCGCAATATCGAGGGCAGCGGTCTGGGACTTACAATCACCAAGCAGCTATTGGAACTGATGGGTGGTTCCATCCATGTGGAGAGCGTTTACGGTGTGGGTAGTACCTTTGTGTTTGATCTGCCCCAAAAGGTCATTGATGCCACCCCTGCGGATGTCTCCAGATTGGACGAGGCGGTAGAAAAGATCGATGCGGAGTTTGAGAGTTTTACATTCGTGGCACCGGAGGCGCGGATCCTGGTGGTGGATGACAACGCGATCAATCTGACAGTTACAAAGGGACTTTTGGAACCGTTGGAAATGCAGATCGATACGGCGCTCAGCGGCAGGGAAGCAATTGAAAAGGTGCAGCAGAATATGTATGATCTTGTGTTTATGGATCACATGATGCCGGAGATGGACGGTGTGGAGACAACACATGAGATCCGCAGACGCTTCCCTGAATATGCAGATCTGCCGATCATTGCGCTGACTGCCAACGCAGTGAACGGTGTGCAGCAGATGTTCCAGGAGGAAGGGCTGAACGATTTTGTCCCCAAACCGATGGAACTGAAGGTTCTCGTAAATGCAGTCCGCAAATGGCTGCCAAAGGAAAAACTTCAGATGCGGAGAGGAGAGATCCTGGATGTCAAGCCACAGACGGTGGAGCGCATAAAACTTCCGCAGATCGGCGATCTTGATATGCAGGCGGCATATGCAAAGCTGGGAAGCGAGAAATTGTTCCGGAGTGTTCTGAAGGAATACTATCGCGTGATCGGGAAAAAATGTGCATTGATCCAAAAATACTGGGATCAGCATGACCGGAAGGCATATACAGTTGAGGTGCATGCGCTGAAGAGCGCGTCCAGACAGATCGGCGCCATGCGTCTGGCAGATGCAGCTGAACGTCTGGAGGCAGCAGGAAATGCGGGGGATGATGCGCTGATCGATGCGCAGACCGGTGCACTGTTGGAAAAATATCGTTCTTATCAGGATATACTGGCTCCGTGGTGCGCAGAGCATGAGAAAAAGGAACACAGTGATAAGCTGGTTTCCGGTGACGAGCTGCGGCAGGCGTTGGATGCGATGCAGGAGGCGGTCGGAGAGCTGGATATGGATGCCATGGGGACGGTTCTCGAACGGCTTGCACAGTATCAGTTTGACGAAGAAGAAAAAGAACTTTTGGAACAGCTGCAGGAGTCGGCTGCGGATTTCGATGCGGAAAACTGCGAACTGCTGATCAGTGAATGGAAGAAAAGGAAAAATATGTGATGAAAAGATGGATCGGAATTCCGCTTGCGATCGTGCTTGGTGACGGAGCGGTCAAGAAATGTGCAGAGGAAAAGCTGACGGGCGGAAAAACGAAAGAACTCTTTGGAGGGCGCATCCGGCTGCAACTGCTTCATAACCCCGGTGTTGCGCTCGGTGCGCTGAAAAAGAATCCGAAGCTGATACTCGTGATCAACAGTGCGATGCTGGGCATTGCTGTGGGTGAATACGGGCATCTGCTGAAGACCGGTGGAGAAACAGCGGCAAAGACGGGGCTTGCACTTCTGATCGGAGGCGGCGCAAGCAATCTGATCGACCGCATGCAGCGGGGATATGTGACAGATTATTTTTCTGTTAATGCCGGAGAACATTTTCAACGATTGAAGAAGATCGTGTTTAACTGCTCTGATTTCTGTGTGTTTGCCGGAATCCTGTTTTACGTTTTCGGCAGATCGGATCATTCCTGACAGATGCGGTGAATGATCATCACTGTACATCAAAATCAATGCCGTGATTGCTCAAAAAACGCGCTGCCAGTGTGTCCCAGGCATTGTCGAAGGAACGGTCCAAAGTGAATGTACGATAGGAAACACCGGTGGTGAGCACCAGCTGACCGTCACGGAACGTCAGGTTCAAAAAAATGCCGCTCACATCCCCGGCAGTGAAACCGGTGTCCACAGAGGCAAGGGTCTTTTCCGTATTGGCGGGAGAGAGCAGAAAGACAAATTTCATGTACAGCGGGGTGTGCTTTCCGCGGATCAGTTCATAGCAGATCGGGCGGAAATGAGAAAAGGGAAGATACTCACTGCCCCCGGCGGTGAGCTCAGACAGCTCTTCTGCATCAAAAAATTCCCGGTTGATATGCCCGTCCACGCTGTAAGAGATGGCACCGTGGATCGTCGCTTCCGCCAGCAGGAAATGGTCAAACAGCTCACTTTTTAAGAGCCGGTTCATAAATTGCTTCTGATCTTTTAAGTAGAATGCTTTCATGTGTTTACTCCAATGACTGCTTTTCCACTATTATATCACATAAATCCGCGGCAGACCAAACGAAAATAAACGCGGTGGGAGATTTCATGAATACGATAAAAGAATTAAAAAAAACAGGTAGGGTGTTGCTGCTGGCTGCAGTACTGCTGCTTTTTGCCGGGTGCGGAAAGGAGGAACTTTCGGATGTCATTGACCTTGCGGGGGTTGGATCCGGAAAGGAACCGGTCATCTGTGTGTCTGCAGACCGCTATGTACATAATACACTGACTGAAAAGCAGCAGCTTGTCTACGATGAGATGCTGGAGGCGATCATGAATATGGAAGAAAAAGTACGCCTTTCGACGACAGACAAGTCGGATGTGAAGCTGTGCTATGATGCCATCTGTGCTGATTATGGTGAGATCTTCTGGGTGGATAAATGCTCTTGCAGAGAGATCTTACTGTTCGGAAAAACCTGTGCGGTCAGTTTGTTCGTGAGCTATGCGTATACACCGGAGGAGGTGGCAGATTACAGGGAGCAGATGCAGCCGGTTATAGACGGTTATCTGGAACGGCTCGCAGAGTGCGAGAGCGATTATGAGAAAACAGAAGTGCTTTATCGAAAACTCATTCGGGATGTGGAATATGACATGGGTGCGGAAAACAATCAGAATATCCTGAGTGTTTTTCTTGGAAAAAAGACGGTGTGTCAGGGTTATGCGTGCGCAACACAATATCTTTTGCAACAGGCGGGGATCCCGTGCGTGATCGTGACGGGAATTGCGCAGGGGCAGCCCCATGCATGGAACATGGCAATGCTTGACGGAGATTACTATTATATTGATGTCACCTGGGGAAATACCGATTTTCTGGGGGAGAGCCCAAATGCGGCAGCCAATATCAACTACGGCTATCTGAATATCACATCGGATGAGCTGTTGATCAACCATCAGCCGCAGGTTGATTTCCCGCTCAGTACCTGTGACAGTACGGAAAACAATTATTATATAAAAAAGAAACTGTATTTCGATAGCTGGGATCCGAATGCCATCGGAGCAAAGATCGCCCGTGCCTTTGAAAAGAACAAGGACAGTGTTTCCGTGAAATTTGCGGAAGGGGAGATGCTTGCGCAGGCAAAGCGCTATTTTATCGATGAGCAGCATATCACAGATTACTGTGTGGGTATTTCGCAGATCTATTATGTTCAGGATCCGGACCTCAATATTCTTACCATCTATTTTTAACGAAATATGAATTTTTTATAAATTTGAGAAAAGGGCTTTTCAAATGTTTATATTTATGTTACTGTAATCTAGTAATGAAAACTACATGATACAAGAAATGAAAAAATATGATGTATTTCTCTGAATTGTGTATACTAATATAAAATCGATTTGCAAAGCAGGAGGCAGACATGCGTTATAAGATCGTGATTGACAGCTGCGGTGAGCTGACAGATACACTCAAAGAAGATCCGCATTATGAAAATGTTGCATTGGAGCTGGATGTGGATGATTATCACATTCTGGACGATGCAAGCTTTGACCAGCAGGAGTTTTTACGGAAAGTAAAGGAGAGTCCCAACTGCCCGAAATCATCCTGCCCGCCGCCGGCACGTTTTATGGACGCCTTCGGCGAGGATACGGAGCATGTCTATATGGTTACACTGTCTTCCCAGTTGTCAGGGTCCTACAACAGCGCGATGCTTGCAAAGGAGCTTTATGAGGAGCAGCAGGAAACCGGCAACGGCGGAAAGCACACACAGATCCATGTGTTTGATTCCAAGTCTGCTTCCATCGGAGAGACATTGATCGGTATGAAGATCCAGGAGTTCGAGGAGGCAGGAATGCCTTTTGAAGAGGTTGTTGAGAAGGTGGACAGCTATATTGCAGAGATGAACACATTCTTTGTTCTGGAGAGCCTTGAGACACTGCGCAAGAACGGACGTCTGAGTAATCTGAAGGCAATGCTGGCGACTGCGCTGAACATCAAACCGGTCATGGGTTCCACAGATCTGGGAACGATCCAGCAGCTTGGTCAGGCGCGCGGTATGAATAAAGCGCTGGAAAGCATGGTGGAGAAAATGCTTGCCGTTACGAAAAACTGTGAGGAAAAGGTGCTTGCGATCTCACACTGCAACTGTCCGGAACGGGCAAAACGCGTGCGTGAGCGCATTGAGAAGCTGGCGCATTTCAAAAAGATCGTGATCGTGGATACCGCCGGCATCAGCTCCATGTATGCCAATGACGGCGGTGTGATCCTGGCGGTCTAAAGTTTATAAAAAGTTCATAATTACCAACGGAAAAGCAGGGCTTCGCGCCTTGCTTTTTTGATGTATAAAATTTATAATGAAACAATATGGAAGAAGGTGGATATTTTTGCAGGAGCCCCAAAATCAGGTGGAACGTTTTATGACAGATCCGGTCGTCGGCCTGCAGCAGACCCAGGTAATGCAGCGACAGGAAGAAGGACTGACGAACCGGAGTGTTTCATCCGCGACAAAGACGACATCAGACATTATCAAAGAGAATGTTTTTACTTATTTTAATGCTATTTTTCTGATCCTCGCGATCCTGCTCATCACAGTAGGATCCTTTCGGGATCTGACATTTTTGATCGTGATCACGGCAAATTCCGTGATTGGTATCGTACAGGAGCTGCACGCGAAAAAGGTGCTGGATGACCTGTCGCTGGTAGGACGCGCAAAGGTGACTGCCGTGCGTGACGGAATGCGTGAGGAGGTGGATTCTGAGGAGCTTGTGCTGGACGACATGGTGATCCTGTCGGCGGGCTGCCAGATCCCTGCGGATGCCATCGTGCAGAGAGGCAGTGTCTCCGTGAACGAGTCACTCTTGACCGGTGAATCTGACGAGATCGTGAAGCGTCCGGGGGATGAACTCCTTTCCGGCAGTTTTATCGTGTCCGGGGAGTGTATTGCCAGACTGGAGCAGGTGGGTGCGGATTCCTATATTTCCAAGCTTACGCTGCAGGCGACCAAGTCTAAGGAAGGCGAGCAGTCAGAGATGATCCGCGCGCTGGACAAGCTTGTAAAAGCGGTTGGCATACTGATCATCCCGATCGGTATCACCCTGTTTGTCCAGCAGTATGTGATCAGCGGCAACGACCTGAAAAACAGTGTGACAAGCATGGTTGCCTCCGTGATCGGAATGATCCCGGAGGGACTGTATCTGATGGCGACGGTGGCGATGGCTGTCAGCGCCACACGCCTGGCGACCAGACATGTGCTGATCCACAATATGAAGTGTATCGAGACACTGGCACGTGTCGATGTGCTCTGTGTTGATAAGACCGGAACGATCACGGAGCCGCGCATGAGCGTTCATGCGGTGCTGCCGATGCTCGATACCTTTGACGGCAGAACGTCAGAGGAATGGCTCGCTGCATTTGCAGGCGCACAGGCAGCGGACAATATTACTATGGAGGCACTGCAGGAGCATTTCAGTGACGCGCCGGTCAGACTACGCGCGGACAGTGTGCAGGGCTTTTCTTCAAAAACGAAATATTCAGGTGCGCAGTTTGGTGCAGACTGCTTTGTGTTGGGCGCGCCGGAATTTGTATTGCGTGAGGATTATGCGGCGCAGGCGGATATGATCGAGGAACACTCGCGCGCAGGTTATCGTGTGCTTGTCTTTGCATCATACGATGGAAAACTGAATGGAGAAGCGCTGACGGGCAGGGCAACGACGCTCGCCTATGTACTGCTTTCCAATCCGATCCGTGAAGGTGCAAAGGAGACCTTCGCGTATTTTGCCAGACAGGGTGTGCAGGTGCGTGTGATCTCCGGCGACAATCCGGTGACGGTGTCAGAAGTGGCGGCACAGGCGGGTATAGCGAATGCAGGGCGCTATATTGACGCCTCTACATTGAAAACGCCTGCAGATCTTGCAAACGCCGCTACAAAATATGTAGTGTTCGGTCGGGTGACACCCGATCAGAAACGCGCGCTGGTGCGTGCGATGAAGGCGCAGGGGGAGACGGTTGCCATGACCGGAGACGGTGTCAACGATGTGCTGGCACTCAAGGATGCGGACTGCAGTATTGCGATGGCATCCGGCAGTGAAGCTGCATCCCAGGTGGCTCAGCTCGTGCTGATGGACTCGGATTTTTCGCGGATGCCCGCGGTTGTGATGGAAGGGCGCCGTGTTGTGAATAACATTGAGCGGACGGCATCGCTTTTTCTCGTGAAAAATATCTTCTCCATGCTGCTGTCGCTTTTCTCCGTATGCATGGTGTTGGAATATCCGCTGGAACCGGCGCAGATATCACTGATCAGTATGTTTACAATCGGCATTCCGGGCTTTATCATGTCACTGGAGCCTAACAAAGAGCGGATCCGCGGCAGGTTTCTCTCAAAGGTGATCTTAAAGGCATTGCCGGCGGGGCTGACAGATTTTCTGGTGGTCAGCGCAATGGTCATTTTCTGCCGGGAATTTGCAGTGAATGCGGCGGATGTATCGACTGCCTGCACGATCATTGTGGCGATCGTCGGTTTTATGATCCTGTACAAGATCGCGTCTCCGATGACAAAAGGTCACTGGATCATGTTGGTCGGTGTGATCGCCGGCTGGCTGTTCTGTGTAATGGAGATCAGTCATCTGTTCGCCATCAACAGCATTTCCAAGCAGTGCGCGATGCTTCTGATCGTTTTTGCAATGCTGACAGAGCCGCTTTTGCGCTATCTGAGTCTGTTGGTTGAAAAGGCAAGTGAGTTGTATCGCAGGCTGCGAAAAAAAATAATAAGTTCTGCGATGAAGGAGTAGGCGTATGGAAGCATTGACCGGAAAGGGAGCGATCAGACGGCAGAAAAGAGTGGAAAGAGACGCACTGACAGCAGTGGAGCGCGAAAAGCGCTCGCATGAAATATGTGAAGCATTGTGGCGGATGCCGCTTATTCAGGAAGCCCGGGCAGTTTACTGTTATGCGCCGATCGGGAGTGAGGTGGATATCCGGGAGCTGACAGATCGTTTATGGGCAGCAGGAAAGCGTGTGGCGTTTCCACGGGTGCTGGGAGCAAAAAAAGCAGACATGGAGTTCTTTGAGGTGAAGAGCCGCCGGGAACTGGCGGAAGGTGCTTTTCATGTTCCGGAACCGGTCATGGACGGGCGTGAGCCGGTGGACTGGAAGGGTGCGCCGGTTCTGGTACCGGGTGTGGCATTTGATGTGTCCGGTGCCCGCTGCGGTTACGGAAAGGGTTACTATGACCGCTATTTTTCATTACATCCGGAGCTGGTGCGCATCGGTGTCGCCTTTAAATGCCAGCTGTCAGAGGAGCTTTCGGACTGTTGTGAGGAGACGGATGCGCGGCTGGATTATGTGCAGACAGAGCGATACTGCTATTCGGCTGTGGATGCGATGTTCTATGAGGAACTGGTAGAAAAGATCAGTGCAAGCAGACGATTTGGAAGAGCACCGGGTATTGAATGTTCGGCGGCAGCCATGGAGCTGCTGGATCATCCTGAGAGCGGGTTATCCTTTGTTCATATCGCGGGGACGAACGGAAAGGGATCCGTGGCGGCATTTCTGCGGGAGATCTGCGGGAAGGCGGGACTGCGCGTGGGACTGTTCACATCGCCGCATTTAGAGGAATTTACGGAGCGCATACAGATCGGTCATACACAGATTCCCCGGGAAAAGGTGCTGCAGTGGGGGAGAGCTGTGATGGAAGTGAATCACAGGCTGATGGCTTCGCGCGGGATCAATCTGACAATGTTTGACTATTGCCTTGCAATTGCGGTATTATATTTAAAAGAGCAGCACGTCGATCTGGTGATCTTAGAGACCGGCATGGGCGGCAGACTGGATTCAACGAATATGATTTCGCCGCCGGTCGTTTCCGTGATCACCGGAATCGGACTGGAACATACCGAATATCTGGGAGACACGATCGAGGCGATCGCATCGGAAAAGGCGGGCATTTTAAAGCATGGAACCCATGCGGTGCTGATGGATCAGGATGCACAGGCGCTGGATGTGCTTACGGCGCGCTGCCGGGAGCTGGCTGTTCCTTACCGGGTGAGCGGCAGCGTGGATGCTTCCGGGTATTATAAAAATGTGAATTATGAGATCGGCATGCCGGGTGTATATCAGAGAAAGAATGCCGCGGCGGCGATCGAGGCAGCACAGCTGTTGGCGCGGGAAGGTTACCCGCAGATCACACAGGAGGCGATCGCGGAGGGAATCCGGGATGCGCGCTGGCAGGGGCGGATGGAGATCGTGAGTAAGCATCCGTGGGTGCTTCTGGATGGTGCACATAATGTACACGGTGTGACGGCGCTGGCTCAGAGCCTGTGTGAGCTTGGAGCCGGGGCGAAGTATACCTTTTTTATGGGTGTCATGGCAGATAAGGATTATGAGGAAATGGTGGAGCTGATCCTGCCACTGGCAAAACATATTTACACGCTGGCACCGGACAGTGCGCGTGCCTTGTCGGCGGAGAAGCTTTGCCTGCTGATACGGGAGAAGGGCGGCAGTGCAGATGTGTGCAAAGATGCGGCGCAGCTGGTAAAACTGGTGCACGCACAACCGGAGAATGAAAAATGCGTTGTGTTCGGCTCGCTCTATCTGATCGGAGAGATCAGACAGCGTCTGAAAGTAATATAGAAGAAAGGAACGCAGTTGAAATATGACTGCAAAGGGGAATTTAGGTTATGAGAGTTACAGTAAAGGTGGGCACTTCCACATTGGCATATCCGACCGGACGGTTGAATATCCGACATGTGGAGGAGTTGGTAAAGGTGCTCAGCGATCTGAAAAATGCGGGACATGAGGTTGTGCTCGTATCGTCCGGAGCCATCGGCATGGGTGTGGGCAAGCTGCCCTTAAACGAGCGTCCGACGGACATGCCTACCAAACAGGCGGCAGCGGCGGTGGGACAGTGTGAGCTGATGTACACGTACGACCGTCTGTTTACGGAATACAATCATGTGGTGGCGCAGATCCTGCTCACCGGAGCCGATTTTGATCATGAGGACCGCAGAAAGAATCTGGAAAATACATTGTTCCGGCTCATAGAGCTGGGTGTGATCCCGATCATCAATGAGAATGATACGATCGCCACGGAGGAGATCTCTGTGGGAGATAATGATACACTGGGTGCAATTGTTGCAAAATGCGTGAGATCCGACCTGCTGGTGATCCTGTCAGACATCGACGGACTGTACACGGCAGACCCCCGTCAGGATAAAAACGCACGTTTTATATCCATTGTGGAGGAGATCACGCCGCAGATCGAGGCGCTGGCAGGCGGCAGCGGAACCTCGCTCGGAACCGGAGGCATGGCAACTAAACTGCATGCGGCACATATTGCGACCGAGGCGGGTTTTGACATGGTCATCGCCAACGGCGCAAGACCGGAGATCCTTTATGATATCGTGGATGGAAAACGTGTCGGCACCAGATTTATCGGGGAGGGAAAAAGATGACAACACAGGAGATCTTAGAGGCTGCGCGCAGTGCAAAGGCGCAGATGGCACAGGCGGACACACAGAAGAAAAATGCAGCGCTGCGCGCCATGGCGGACTGGCTGGTGTCCGAGACAAACGCGATACTGATCGCAAACGAGGCGGACTTGAAGGCAGCGGAGGGAAAAATATCAGAGGTAATGCAGGACAGACTGCGTCTGACAAAGGAGCGTATCGCGGATATGGCGGAGGGGATCCGTCAGGTGGCGGAACTCCCTGATCCGGTGGGAAAGATCCGTTACAGTCACAGCAGACCGAACGGATTGAAAATAGACCGTGTGGCATGTCCGCTGGGTGTGGTGGCGATCATTTATGAGAGCCGTCCCAACGTGACAAGCGATGCGGCGGCGCTGGCGATCAAGAGCGGAAATGCATGTATCCTGCGATGCGGCAAGGAGGCATGGCGTTCCAGCGCAGCGATCGTTCACGCACTCAAGCAGGGACTCGCATCAAAAAAACTGCCGATGGATGCGGTCAGTCTGATCGAGGATACAACCCATGACAGCGCAAACGCGCTGATGGCGGCAGTCGGTTATGTGGATCTGCTCATTCCGCGCGGCGGTGCAGGACTCATCAATGCCTGCGTGCAGAATGCAAAGGTGCCCTGTATCCAGACCGGTACAGGAATCTGCCATATTTATGTGGACAGTTCCGCAGATCTGGATCGCGCGGTGGATATCGTGGAAAATGCCAAGACCAGCCGTCCCAGCGTCTGCAATGCGATGGAGGTATGTCTGGTGGCAGAGGATGTGGCAGAAACATTTCTTCCGGCGTTGAAGGAGCGACTGGTGGATGTGCGGGCGGCGGCAGGAAAGCAGCCGGTGGAGCTGCGGCTGGATGCGCGGGCGGCACAGATCATAGAGGGAACACCGGCATCGGATACTGATTTTGACACGGAATTTCTGGACTATATCCTTGCAATAAAGGTCGTTTCCGGAGTGGATGAGGCGATCGCGCACATCAGTGCCCACTCAACCGGACACAGTGAGTCTATCTTGACAAAAAATGAGGAAAGTGCAAGAAAATTCACTAGAATGGTGGATTCTGCTGCAGTTTATGTGAATGCCTCCACACGGTTTACAGACGGCGGAGAATTCGGTCTCGGTTGCGAGATGGGTATTTCTACACAGAAGCTTCACGCGAGAGGTCCGATGGGACTGGAGGAGCTGTGCAGCTACAAATATGTGATTCACGGCGATGGACAGATCCGATAGGAGGATGTGTATATGCGAACATGGAGAAAGCGATTATGTATGGTTCTGGCGCTGGCACTCGTAGGATGTGCGGCACAACCGGCTGCTTCGGTAAAAGCAGGAGAGGTAAGCGCGCAGAATGCAGGATTGTTGGGGGCATCATCCGCTAAAACACCTTTTGAGAAGTACGGAAAACTGTCGGTCAAAGGCACGCAGCTTGTGGGAAAAAACGGAAAGGCAGTACAGCTGAAAGGAGTCAGCTCACACGGTATGTCCTGGTATCCGCAGTATATGAATGAGAAAGCGATGCGTACGATGCGCGACAACTGGGGTGTGGAAGTCGTGCGGCTCGCCATGTACACGGCGGAGTATAACGGTTATTGCACCGGGGACAAGGATAATCAGAAAAAACTGCGTAAAGAGATCTACGAAGCGGTCGATGCGGCGGAAAAACTCGGCATGTACGTGATCATTGACTGGCACATTTTGAGCGATAACGATCCTGCGATCTACCAGTCACAGGCAAAAGTTTTTTTCAAGACGATGGCAAAGCGCTATGCGGATTCGGACCATGTGATCTATGAGATCTGTAATGAACCCAACGGCGGGACAAGCTGGGCACAGATAAAAAAATATGCGAGATCAGTCATAAAAACGATACGAACCTATGATAAAGATGGTATAATCATTATAGGAACGCCTACGTGGAGTCAGGACGTGGATCAGGCGGCGGCATCGCCCATCACCGGCTATAAAAATCTGATGTATGCATTTCATTTTTATGCGGATACCCACAGAGACAGTCTGCGGGCAAAGGTGGAGGCAGCGGCGAAAGCAGGTCTGCCGATCTTTGTCACAGAATACGGGATCTGTGATGCATCCGGTTCCGGTGCGATCAACAAAACCGAGGCGAAAAAATGGATGAAGCTGTTGGACAAATACAAGATCAGCAGCTGTATCTGGAATCTTTCCAACAAATCAGAGACATCTGCGCTGCTGAAACCGGACTGTACCAAAACCTCCGGCTGGAAGTCGTCAGATCTCTCGGATGCTGGAAAATGGTTTGTAAAAATGATGAAAGGATAGGGATACGAATATGAAGGGGAGAAACATGTATGCTCTGTGCATGGCGGCGGCGCTTATGACGGCCGGCTTGTCAGGCTGTGGCGCAGGGAGCGGACAGACTGCGGATGCGACGGCAGACAGTGTGCAGAATACCGCACAGGAATCGGAGAAAGAGGCAGATAACGGCGAGGTACATCTGCGGATCTGGGCCGGTGAGGAGGACAAGGATCTGATCGCCACCATCGCGGACAATTTCATCGCGGAGCATGCTTCTGAGGCAAAGATCACGATCGAGTGGGAGCCCATGGTAGAGGGCGAGTGTCGGTCCAATCTGCTGGGTGATGTATTGAATGCACCGGATGTCTATACGACCACGGACGGGGATATCCGAACGATCGCTGCAGGCGGTGCTGCTTCGGAGGTTTTGAACCCGGATGAGATCCGTGAGAACAATCTGGAATCGGCTGTAGAGGCACTGACGATCAATGATAAGATCTACGGCTATCCGATCACAGCAGACAACGGATATTTCCTGTACTATAACAAGGCTTATTTTTCCGAGGAAGATATTCAGGACCTGGATACCATCCTGGATATCGCGGCAAAAAACGATAAGCTGTTTGCAATGGACTGGTCTTCGGGCTGGTATCTGTACTCCTTCTTTGGACAGACCGGTCTGAAGGTGGGACTGAATGATGATGGTGTCACCAATTTCTGTGACTGGAACAATGTAAACCGGGCGATCAAAGGAACGGATGTGGCAGAGGCATTGTTAAAGATCGCGGCAAATCCCGGATTTAAGAGTACAGGAGACTGGCTTGACGGTATTAAAAGCGGTGATGTGATCGCATGCGTCAGCGGTGTGTGGGATGAGAGTGCGATCAAAGAGGCATGGGGCAGTAACTACGGTGCGGCAAAGCTGCCCTGCTATACAGTAGCCGGACAGAAAGTACAGATGGCATGTTATTTTGGTTATAAGATGATCGGTGTCAACCCTTATTCCGAGCATGTGGAGTGGGCTCATAAATTTGCTGATTATATTGCCAATCAAGACAATCAGGAGTTGCGTTTTGCGATGCGCGGTCAGGGTCCTTCGAATCTGAAGGCAGCCGAGGCACCGGAGATCCAGCAGGCGGCAGCGATCCAGGCAGTGCTGGCACAGTCGGAGTATTCGGAACTGCAGCGTCTGGGTGCAAACTTCTGGGACGCTTCCACCACACTTGGAAATACACTGGCGGCGGGCAATCCGGATCATGTGGACCTTCAGGAATTGTTGGATACAGCGGTAGAAGGCATCACCAGTTCAACCGTGCAGTAGGCAGGAGGAAGTTATGAAGCAGAAAAAACCGAAAAACACGCTTAAATCAGAAAAAGTAAAGAAGACAAACAAAATAAAAGGATCAAAAAAACAACAGAAACGACAGAAAAAGTCCAGTATCAAAGGCTGGCTGATCATTCCGGTGGCAGCAATGGGTCTGATGATCGTATTGTCGAACTTCATTTCTGTTGTCAGTCTGAGAAATGTAAATAAGGAAGCAAGTACGATCGCGGATGTATATCTGGAGGGTATCACAGAACTGACGTCCATTCAGAGCGATATGAAGGATATGCATAATCTGGCATTGTCCCATATTGTGGCGACAGATTCGGATACGATGCTTGAACTGGTCAACTCTGTGCGGGAAAAGCAGGCAGAGCTCGATGAAGAATTCGTGGCGTGCCGTACTTATGTAGACAATCAGGATGCGTCAATCTATGAGGGCATCTTGTCCAGCTACGGAAAAGCAAAGGCATCCATTGCAAATATGATGGCGTTGAGCGCTGATGCGCAGAACGAGGCTGCATTTGCCGTGGCAAATACGGAATTAAAGAGCAGCATGAATGCCATGAGCAAGAACATCAATTCGCTGGTGAACCACGCGCGTGAGGCATCGGCTAAGACACGTGCAGAACTGGCAGCGGTATACCGAAAGGCATTTATCATCAACCTGACAACAGCAGTGCTCGGCATGTTGCTTTTGCTGCTGGCGGTTGTGCTGATCAACAAAAAGGTGCTTTCACCGCTGGAGAAGACCGAGAAATCCCTGGCAGATATCATGCAGGATATTGACCGCAGAGAGGGTGATCTGACAAAGCGTATCAAGCTGTACGGACAGGATGAGATCGGATCACTGGGAGGTGGTATCAATGCCTTCATCGAGCGCCTGCAGAATATCCTGCGCATGGTGACAAACAGTTCGCTGCAGATGAACGGTATCGCGGGAGAGGTCAGTGAAAGTCTGGAGAAATCAAACAGCAGCGTGATGGAGCTGACTGCCGTGACAGAGGAACTGGCTGCCACCATGGCGGAGGTCGGAAGAAATGCAGGCCTGATCAACGAGAGCGCTACAACGGTACAGGGCGAGGTTGCAGAGATGGCAGAGCGCACGGCGAAGATCAGTGGTCATTCGAAGGATATGAAGGCACATGCAGACCGCCTGGAGAACACTGCCCGGACAAATATGGAACAGACAAGCCGAAAGGTTAATGAGATCCTGGAGGTATTGAATAAGGCGATCAAGGAGAGTGAGAGTGTCAGCCAGGTAAACAGCCTGACAGATGACATTTTAAATATTGCGACACAGACAAATCTGTTATCGCTCAATGCGTCCATTGAGGCGGCACGCGCCGGCGAGGCAGGAAAAGGCTTTGCTGTGGTGGCATCTGAGATCAGCCACCTTGCAAATGAGAGTCAGGAGGCTGCAAACCGGATTCAGGAGATCAACAGTGTAGTTACGGCAGCAGTGAACCATCTGGCAGAACAGGCAACGGATCTTGTTACCTATATGAATCAGTCTATCCTGCCGGATTACGAGGCATTCGTGACTGCCGGTGTGGAATACCGGGAAAATGCATCTTATATTGAAAATGAGATGGAGACCTTCGTAAAGAAGACTGACCGTCTGAACGAGAATTTCAATGAGATTGCGGACTCTATTGATTCCATTACCCGCGCGATCGACGAGGGTGTGGATGGTGTCAACGGTACGGCTGTCAGCATGCAGACGCTGGCGATGGAGATTGACGGTGTATCCGGAAAGATGGATGAGAATCAGGAGATTGCAGGTTCCCTGAAGAAAGAGACGGAGATCTTTGTAAACCTGTAAACGTAAAGCAGCCCGGTCAGTTATTCTGACGGGGCTGCTTTTTTCAATGCCTGGTCGATGGCATTTAACAGGACTGCCGAGGTGTACTGGTTCTCGGTCTCATAGGTGATGCCATCCAAGGACTGCTGTTCGAGGATCTGATCACGCAGATGCTCGATGGTTGGCTCCATCAGCGGGTACATGACGGCAACACTGTCCTCCAGATCTACCAGGGATATGTCCTTGATGCGGTCTTTGTCTACAATGACCTGCACATCCACACTCCGGTTTTTGAAATCAATGGATGAGGTGTAAATACCCGGTATGTAGGCTGCACTCTCTGCGATGGGAGCCTCCTTTTTGCCCGTGCCGAACATGGTGACCAGCAGAACGACGAGAATGACACCCAGCACAAGAAAGATCGCGGTATATACCAGCTCTTTCATATGAAGTACAAGAATTTTTGTCTGACGGCTCACTGGATCGCACCTCCCTTGCGTGTTTAGTTCAATATATGAATCAGAGATAAAAAATATTAAAATTTTTTAAAATTAATGCTTGACTTTTATCTGACCATACGGTATTATAATACCTGTGCTAAGGAACGGCACGAAAAAAACATAGGAAATGCGATAGTGGCGTAGTTGGTAACGCGCGACCTTGCCAAGGTCGAGACCGCGGGTTCGAGCCCCGTCTATCGCTCTTGAGGAATCCTCGGAAACGCTTTTAGATAGCGGGTTCGGGGGTTTTTTATTTCATAATTATATACAGTATGAGAGCGTAATAAATAAAAAGACTGTCAGCCCCCGTTCTGGCGAATGCCGATCAGTAAAGGAACTGACAGTCTATTTTTATTCTTCCGCGTCCAGTCCGTCCAGATAATCATCCACGGCATCGGTGCTGACTGTTACAGTGGAGTTTTCAGCGTCTGCGCCTGTGCTACCGGTTGCTTTGCCGTAGACGGAGAAGCCGATCCACACACAGATCGCTGCGACGATCACGACTCCGAGTACGCCTACAGCGGTACGCTCCAGTTTTTCCTTGCGCATTTCCTTTTTGCGGTTTGCCTTCTGCTTTTTATGCTGATCTACTTTTGCCTGACTCATAATTTCTCTCCTTTTGTTTGATAGTCGGGGCAGAGCTTTTGCTGGCCGCTCACCCAATAACTAACAGTATACACTATTTTTCCTGTTTGTGGTTGAAAAACACAAAAAATACATATAAAATTGGTAAAAGACTATGCATTGGAGGAAAACTGGGATGAAAACCGGAATCATTTTTGATATGGACGGAACCTTGTGGGATTCTGCCAGAGAGGTGGCGCTGGCGTGGAATCAGGTGATCACGAAAAAGGGAATGAAGCCGCTGACGGATCAGGATCTGGCGCGCGTCATGGGACTGCCGATGGACAAGCTGGCGAGGGCGCTTTTCCCGGAGATGGAAGCGCAGGCTTCCTATGATCTCATGGATGAGTGCGTGCTGGTGGAGAATGATTATCTGGAAATACACGGCGCAACCCTCTATCCGGGAGTGGAGGAGACGCTGCGCGCTCTGAGACACAATTATCCGCTGTATATCGTGAGCAACTGCCAATGCGGTTATATCGAGGCATTTCTGGCACACTATGGATTCGGTGAGCTGTTTTCCGACATACAGTGCTATGGTGTCAACAAAAAGCAAAAGGGAGAAAATATCCGCATTGTCGCTGAGCGGAACGGACTTGACCGTACCATCTATGTGGGCGATATTGAGGGGGATTACCATGCAACCGTGGAGGCAGGCGGACTGTTTGTTCATGCTGCCTATGGATTCGGCACACTGCCGGAGGAGATCGCAAAAAAAGTACCGGCAATCCGAAAATTTTCCGAACTGCCGGCTGTTATTGAACAACTTTGCAAGGAGTAAATTCTGTTATGCGGATGCTTTTGCACCGTCGTGGATCCAGGTCCGCACATCGGGGATCTGACTTAAGATAGGCAGAAGCACGCATGCGATCACGATGCCGGTGACACCCTGTACGATGTTGGCAGGTATGCCTGCAGCGGAGTAGGCGATGCCGCCTGCGATGGCAGCTGCGGTAAATCCACCGTTGGAGGCTGCGTTCAAACCGATCTCAAATAAGAAATAACCAAATACCATGATCGCCTCACCGATGATGCCGCCGATGATGACGCGCACAGTGGAAGCGGCCTTGTTTCCGGCAAGAAGCTGGCTGCTCTTGCGGAACAGCACACCTGCCACCATAGCGGTGAGTGCTTTGATGATAAGAGTGGCCGGTACCCATACCATGTATCCGCTGAACAGGTCAGAGAGCATGGAGCCGATGCCGGCTGCAAGTGCACCCATGCCGGGGCCAAGGATGATGCCGCACAGCAGAACCATGCCGTCACCGGGATGGATGTATCCGCCTGTGGGAGTAGGGATCTTGATGATCATTGTGCAGATGCAGGTCAGTGCTGCAAACAGTGCGGCAACGACCCATTTTTTTGTTGAATTCGTATTCATTTTCGTACCTCATTTCTTTTTGTTTGATTCCCTATAGGGTTTTCCTGATGATAAAACAAAACTGGAATGATGGAAATGTCCAGTTTTTGCAAAATTGACCATGCCAGTTTGGTGGAAAAATAGAAAATGGATAGCATTCACATAGGTTTTATGATATACTCTTTCATAATAGGATGTTTTTCGACGGGACGGGCTGCGTCCGGGAGAGGAGTTTGCGGTGGGTTATGAGATCGTGCTGCAGTGGGCAGCGGTTATTTTTACAATTCTGATCCTGATGTGGACAAATCAGGGGAAAAGTACAAAAGAGAAAAAAGCCGGTCTTTCGTTTCTTACGATGACATTGCTGCTTAACATCGGGTATCTGTTTGAACTGATGGCAAATGACAAGTCTGCCGCTTTTCTGGCAGTTCAGATCGAATACGCCGGTCTCATTTTTATGGGATATTTTATCTGCCTGTTTTTTGTATATTATGCAAAAAGGCATGTGCCTCAGTGGATGGGGGTCTATACGCTGTTCTTTGATCTGCTCCTGTTAGTCGTTACGTGGACGAGCAACTGGCATGAGCTGATCTTCAGAAACGTGCGATATGAGCTTGTGAACGGCAGTTATGAGTTGCTCTATGAGCATGGTCAGCTCCACATGTTTATTATTTTAGGCTGCGAACTGGTTCCGCTTGTTCTGGCGGTGCTGATGCTCGTTTCCTATCTGGGTAAAGAGTGGGTGGCACGTCTTCGCAGACAGGCGGTCCTGATGTTTTTGATGCTGTTTGGATCCTTTGGACTGTCAGTCGTGTTTTTTATGAAGATCGTTCCGCTACATTATAATATTGCAGGTCCTGCAGGTATGCTGTTCATGGATCTGTTTGCGCTGTGGTTCTGGGGGAAGAAGGGCTTTCACCCGGAAACGGCATCCATACAGACGGCTTTTGAGAATCTGCATGAGGGTGTGATCATTTTGGATGCTGCGATGCAGTTGAAGTCATACAATCATGCGGCGAAACGTATTTTTCCGGAGCTGGAGCAGAACCTCATCAATCACAATGTGAAACGTCTGCGCAGCATTCCTCTGGAATTGTTTGAAGAATACGAAAAAAAAGAGGTTGATTTCGGAAACCGGCATTATGAGGTCTCACGCTTTGAAGTGCGGGATTCAAGAGATTCGCTCCGTGGTTATGTGCTGCTGCTGAGTGACCGGACCATGGAGTGCAATTATATCGCCGAGATATCCAGCGGCAGAAAACGGGCAGAGATCGCCGAGCAGGAGGCGTTGCATGCGCTGGGAGAGGCAAAGCATGCAAACCGGGTGAAGACAGATTTCCTTACGAACATATCCCATGAGATCCGTACCCCGATGAACGCGATCGTCGGACTCGCGGAATTGATCATAGAGGAGAGCCGTGGAAGAAAAGTATATGATTTTGCGTGTGATATCAAAAATGCTTCCACAAATCTGCTGGCAGTCATCAATGACATTTTGAGTCTTTCCAAACTGGAAACAGGACAGATGACGTTGGAACAGGAAGAGTACAGCACGGAGCAGCTTTTGGAGGAAACGCTGCATCTTGCCAAGCTGAGCGCATCGTCCAGAGGTCTGCAGCTCAAGCGTGATATTTCGCCTAAGCTGCCTTGCCAGCTCATCGGTGACCCGATGCGTATCCGCCAGATGATCAGCAATTTTCTTGACTTTGGCATGAAATACACAAAGCGCGGTTATGTGAAGCTTACCGTGACACACAGGTGGCTGAACGAAAAACAGGTTTTGATGGTCTTTCAGTTTGAGGACACGGGCTGCGGCTTTACAAAAGAGGAGGCAGACAGTCTGTTTGACCAGTTTCAGCGTATGGATGAGAGCCAGGAACACAATCTGGAGAGTATCGGACTTGGCATTGCGATCACCAAGCGTTTTGTGGATCTGATGGACGGCACGGTGGAGGTATCCAGTGAGCCGGGAAAAGGTACGGTATTTACCGTCTGCTTTCCGCAGAAGGTGGCGGATATCCGCAGTATCGAACAGCAGCCGTGGCGTAAACACAACATTATAGCCGATATTGACCGGGCGTTTATCGTGCCGGATTACCGGGTGCTGGTAGTGGATGACAACAAGATCAATCTCAAGGTGGCGTGCGGTGCGCTGGAACCGTACAAGTTCCGTGTTGATGAGGCAAAGAGCGGTCGTCAGGCCATCGATCTGGTAAAGAAAAATGTGTATGACATGATCCTGATGGATCACATGATGCCGGAGATGGACGGTATTGAAACGACCGATCATATTCGTAACGAATGCGGTGAAAACGGTACAAAGCCGCTCATCATTGCCTTGTCTGCCAACGCTTACAACAATGCGAGAGAAATGTTCCTGAGCAGTGGCTTTCAGGACTTTATCGCGAAGCCGCTGGATAAGAATGAACTGCATCAGATGCTGTGTAAGTGGATCCCTCAGGAAATGCGTCAGTCTGTAGAGGGAACGACAGAGGCGCAGGAGAAGATTTCCCGTGCCGGAAGGGCAGAACTGTTCATGTCAGGTGTGGATGTGGATGCTGCGATGGGTGCTCATACCGGAGGTGTGGAGGATTATCTGGAGCTTTTGGAACTCTACTATATGGATGGAGCAGGGAAATGTGAACTGCTGGAGCGTCTGGTACATAATGAGGATTTTAAGAATTATGAGATCGAGGTGCACGGACTCAAGAGCGCATCTGCGAATATCGGCGCGTTCGAATTTTCGGATCTGGCGAAAAGCCATGAGTTTGCTGCCAAGGAAGGCGACTATCAGTTGATCCGGGACGGCTATGCAAAACTGTTGTCTGAGTACAATTTTTTGCTGCATGAGATCGAACGGGTGCTGAAGACAAAAGGATATCTGAAGGAAGAGGATGCGGAGCATACGGATGATGACGGCGAATTTCTGTCCGGACAGGAGACGTATCGGCGGATGGCAGAGATCCTGGATGATATTGAAAACTTCCGGTCAAAACCTGCCGCGCAGAAGACAGAGGAACTTTTGTCAGAAAATATTGAAAAAAGTGCCAAAGATTGCTTGAAAGATGTACGAAATAGGCTTAAAATGTATGATGACGACACCGCTGAAGATTTGCTGAGAACCTTTCTTAAGAATGCGGAAGGGTCTGAATCGGAAGCGCTTACATAGGAGAAAGAAACATGGAGAAAATGAGAATACTTGCGATTGATGACAATACCGTGAATCTCGCAACCTTGGAGCAGGAATTAAAATCAAAATATGAAGTGATTCCCATGATTTCCGGTCGCAGGGCGATAAAGTATCTTTATAGAGAGCAGGTGGATCTGATCCTGCTGGATGTTGAGATGCCGATCATGGACGGTATCGAAACGCTCAAAGAGATCCGTGCACAGGAAAACGGTGTGACCGTACCGGTCATTTTTCTGACTGCAAAGAAAGATAAAGCAACTGTTATTGACGGTGCAAAGCTCGGAATTATGGATTATATTACAAAGCCCTTTGACCCGGAGGATCTGCACGAGCGTATTGAGCGCGTGTTTAAACGCCTTGGTGTGCTCCCGATGGAGGAGGAAGAATTATATCAGCGTGTGATCGGTATTTTAAAGGATATGAAGGATCAGCGTATCAAGCAGGCGATCGTGAAGACGGAGGAGGTCCTGAATTATCAGATCGATGAGGAACTGTCAGGTCGCATCCGCAATGTGCTCGGCAAGCTGAAGCAGGAAAATGTGGAGAGTGCCGTTGAGATGATGGAGCGTGTGGTGGACTTTTTGGACAAGCGTTTGAACACCGGAAAAAAGGTCAATGCGCTGCCAATCGCAGAAAGCGAGATTTCTGTGCGTATTCTCTATGCTGTGGATGATCTGGCGAACTTCAAGCGCAAGGAGGCGATTGCGAAGCTCAAGGATCTGCAGCGGTACGATATCGGTACTTATGTGTATCATGTGACGGAGGAGGTCATTGCGCTTCTGGAAGACTATGATGAGGTCAAGGCAGAGGAAATGCTTCAGATGCTGTTGGCTGATCTGAAGAATGCGCCGTCCAGCGAACTGTCCAAGATGGAGCTGGCGGGCAATGTCAGAAAGCCGCAGGGCTATCACTCCACGATCAATAAATAAACAAAAAGGGGATGTCAAACAGTGAACAGCGAGAAAAAAATTCAGGATATGACGAGACAGGAGTATGCAAGTTACGTGCAGCAGCATTACCGGAATGATCCGCAGTGGGTGCGGACGATGCTCATATCGAAATACGACAGGGAACATAAAACAAAAAAATAATAGAAACCAAAACAACAGCAAAACAGAAAAAACCACAAAAAGACAGAAAAATATGTGGTTTTTTCTTTTATACTGTGTTATACTTTAGGACAGGAACAAAAAATGTAAACTAAAGTATAAAACTATATATGTGGAGGGAACTATTATGCCGAAACAGTATTACGATGGAGAGATTGCAAAATCTCCCAGAATTCAGAAACTGATCGATCATCTGTTTGAGAAGATGCCGGTGATCGAGGCTGACCGTGCAGAGATCGTGACAGAGAGCTATCGCGAGACCGAGAATGAACCGATCATCATGCGACGTGCAAAGGCATTCAAGGCAATCTGTGAAAAACTGCCGATCGTGATCCGTCCTCTGGAGCTGATCGTCGGAAGTAATGCGATCGCACCGCGCGGATGCCAGATGTTTCCGGAGTATTCTTATGCGTGGATGGAAGAGGAATATGACACGGTAGCAACCCGTGAAGCCGATCCGTTTTATATTGCGGATGATACAAAGAAACGTCTGCATGAGGCATACAAATATTGGGAGGGAAAGACGACCAGTGAGCTTGCAACGTCTATGATGGCGGAGGAATCTCTGGTTGCCATGAAACATAATATTTTTACTCCGGGCAACTATTTCTACAACGGTATCGGTCATTTTACCGTAAAGTATGAGGAAGTGCTTGCACTGGGATTTGAGGGCATCATCGCAAAGATCGACGCAGAGCTGGACAAGCTGACACTCTGTGCACCGGATTATGCTACCAGACATTCATTCCTTTCAGCGGCAAAAATGAGCTGCGAGGCAGCGATTACATATGCAAAGCGTTATGAAGAACTGGCAAAGGCTGAGGCGGAGAAGGAAACGGATCCAACCAGAAAGGCAGAGCTTCTTACGATCGCAGCGAACTGTGCAAAGGTTCCCGCGAAGCCGGCGGAGAGCTTTTATGAGGCATGCCAGTCCTTCTGGTTTGTACAGGAGCTGCTGCAGACGGAGTCCAGCGGACATTCCATTTCACCGGGACGCTTTGACCAGTATATGTATCCTTATTATAAGAAGGATCTCGATGCAGGAAAGATCACCCGGGAGTTTGCACAGGAGCTGATGGATTGTGTATGGATCAAGCTGAACGATCTGAACAAGTGCCGTGATGCAGCCAGTGCAGATGGGTTTGCCGGCTACAGCCTGTTCCAGAATCTGATCGCAGGCGGACAGAATGAAGAGGGACTGGATGTGACAAATGATCTGTCCTTTATGTGTCTGGAGGCGAGCATGCATGTCATGCTGCCGCAGCCTTCACTGTCTGTCCGTATCTGGAATAAGACACCGGATCCGTTTATCATCAAGGCGGCCCGGTTAGCGCGTACCGGTATCGGACTTCCTGCATTTTACAATGACGAGGTCATTATTCCGTCATTGATGAGCCGCGGTGTGACGCTTGAGGATGCCCGTACTTACAATATCATCGGATGTGTGGAGCCGCAGAAGGCAGGAAAAACCGACGGCTGGCATGATGCGGCGTTCTTCAACATGTGCCGTCCGTTAGAGATGGTATTCTCCAACGGCTATGAGAATGGTGAAAAGGTTGGGCCTCAGACCGGTGATGTGACACAGTTTGCAACTTTTGAAGATTTTTATGCTGCTTATGAAAAGCAGATGAACTATTTTATTGCAGTGATGGTCAATGCGCTGAACTGTATTGATAACGCGCATGCCACCAGAATGCCGCTGCCGTTCCAGTCATGTATGATCGATGACTGTATCGGACGCGGAAAATCGCTTCAGGAAGGCGGCGCGATCTATAACTTTACCGGTCCGCAGGGCTTTGGTATTGCAAACGTAGCCGATTCCATGCTGGCGATCAAGGAGCTTGTCTACGACAAGAAGACCGTGACGATGGCGGAGATGAAGGACGCACTGGAAAACAACTTCGGCAAGGGCTTGAGCACCATGCGCATGGAGGAGCTTTCCGGGCAGATCATATCATCCATGCTGGCAGCCGGACAGAAGGTCGGCGACAAAGAAGTGCAGGTCATCGCGGAGACGATCGCAAATCAGAAACCGGATGCCGCAAAGCAGAAGCGCTATGATGAGATCCTGGATCTGATCAGCAAAGCGCCGAAGTATGGCAATGATGATGACGAGGCGGATGCAATGGCACGCCGGGTTTCTTATGCTTACACGAAGCCGTTGGAGCGCTACAGAAATCCGAGAGGTGGTATCTATCAGGCAGGTCTTTATCCGGTATCGGCAAATGTTCCGCTCGGCAGACAGACCGGAGCGACACCGGATGGCAGGCTTGCCAATACACCGGTAGCGGACGGTGTCGGACCGATGCAGGGCAGAGATATCAAGGGACCGACAGCGACAGCGAATTCTGTTGCAAAGATCGACCACGGTATCGCATCCAACGGAACGCTGTTCAACCAGAAGTTCCATCCGTCAGCATTGGCGGGTGAAGAAGGTTTACAGAAGTTTTCTTCTTACATCCGTACGTTCTTCGACGAGAAGGGCATGCACATGCAGTTTAATGTCGTGAGCAAGGAAACACTTCTGGATGCGCAGAAACATCCGGAGAATTACAAGACACTTGTTGTCCGCGTGGCAGGTTACAGCGCACTTTTTACAACGCTGTCCAAATCATTGCAGGACGATATCATCAAGAGAACAGAGCAGGGTGGATTTTAATAAATGAGTCGAACAGCTACCATAGAACGTAATACAAAGGAAACAAAGATCCGGGTGACACTGGAACTGGACGGAACCGGAAAAGGTGAGATCGATACCGGCATCGGATTTTTCAATCACATGCTGGAAGGGTTCACGAGACACGGGTTATTTGATCTGAAGGCCATGTGTCAGGGTGATGTGCAGGTGGACAGCCACCATAGCATTGAAGATATGGGCATTGTGCTTGGTACCGCCATCAAAGAAGCTCTGGGAGACAAAAAAGGGATCGTGCGTTACGGAAGCTGCATGCTTCCGATGGATGAAACGCTGGCAATGTGTGCGATCGACCTTTCCGGAAGACCATATCTGGTATTCGATGCACCCTTTAAGGGTGAGATGGTCGGAGGGATGGACACACAGATGGCGCGGGAGTTTTTCTACGCAGTCAGCTATGCGGCCGGCATGAATCTCCATCTGAAGGTGCTGTATGGTGAAAATGACCATCACATGATGGAGGCACTGTTCAAGGCGTTTGCCAAAGCGCTGGACGCTGCAGTAAGGATCGATCCCCGGATCACGGACGTCTTATCAACGAAGGGGACGCTATAACGTGTAAGGGCTGTGTGATAACACAGCCCTTTTTGTATATATTTGCCGCTCCGTCCCCGATTTGTTGAAAGTGCCGAAAAATAAAATATCTAGTATCCTCGGTTGACACCCAACACAACATCTAGTACAATACATGTTAACGACGTTTTTATACAAACTGGACTGAAGGAGTAAGCGGTATGAAGATAATCAAGAGAAGCGGTGCAGAGGTTGACTACGATATCACAAAGATCATTGCGGCGGTGCAGAAGGCAAACGAGAGTGTGCCGGCGGCAGAGCGCATGACACAGGAACAGATCCTGCGAATTTCAGACAATGTGCGAAACACCTGCGAGGAGATGAACCGTGCATTAAATGTGGAGGAGATACAGGATCTGGTAGAGAATCAGATCATGGATCTGCGCGCTTTCGGCGTTGCCAGAAATTATATCACATACCGTTACCGGAGAGCACTCGTGCGTAAATCCAACTCTACCGATGAGCAGATCTTAAGCCTGATCGAGTGCAATAATGAGGAAGTAAAACAGGAAAATTCCAACAAGAATCCGACTGTCAACAGTGTGCAGCGTGATTATATGGCAGGTGAGGTCAGCAAGGATATCACCAGACGTTTTCTCCTGCCACCGGAAGTGATCGAGGCACATGAAAAAGGAATCATCCATTTCCATGACGCGGATTATTTTGCACAGCATATGCACAACTGCTGTCTGGTCAATCTGGAAGATATGTTGCAGAACGGCACGGTCATCAGCGAGACGATGATCGACAAGCCGAAGAGCTTTGCAACTGCATGTAATATCGCAACGCAGAGTATCGCGCAGATCGCCAGCGCACAGTATGGCGGACAGAGTATTTCTCTGGCACATCTGGCTCCTTTCGTACAGATCAGCCGTGACAAGTACCGTGAGAAGGTGCGTGAGGAGTTCGAGGCAGAGGGGCTTCAGCTTGATGAGGAAAAGATCAATCATATCGCGGAGATGCGCGTGCGTGAGGAGATCAAACAGGGCGTACAGATGATCCAGTATCAGGTGATCTCTCTTATGACGACAAACGGACAGGCTCCCTTTGTGACTGTATTCATGTATCTGGACGAAGTACCGGAGGGACAGATCCGTGATGATCTGGCAATGATCATCGAGGAGATGCTTTACCAGCGCATCCGCGGCGTGAAAAATGAGCGCGGTATTTATATCACACCGGCATTCCCGAAGCTGATCTATACGCTGGAGGAGGACAATATCCACGAGGATAGCAAGTATTTCTATCTGACAAAGATTGCTGCAGAGTGTACGGCAAAGCGGATGGTGCCGGATTACATTTCAGAAAAGATCATGAAACAGCTGAAAAAGGGTGATGTCTATACCTGTATGGGCTGCCGCAGCTTTTTGACACCGGATCGTTTTACTGATGAAGGAATCGGAAACATTGCCAATGCAGGCAACTATGACCCGAACAAACATAAATATTACGGACGTTTCAATCAGGGCGTCGTAACGTTGAATCTGGTTGATATCGCATGCTCATCCGGCGGCGATATGGATCAGTTCTGGAAGATCTTCGACGAGCGTCTGGAGCTGTGCTACAAGGCATTGATGTGCCGTCACAATCGTCTGAAGGGGACTCCTTCCGATGTGGCACCGATCCTCTGGCAGCATGGAGCACTGGCACGTCTGGCACCGGGTGAGAAGATCGATAAGCTGTTATACAACGGATATTCCACGATCTCTCTGGGCTATGCAGGCTTGTGCGAATGTACCAGATATATGACCGGAAAGTCCCACACGGATGCAGAGGCAACCCCGTTTGCGCTTCAGGTAATGCAGCATCTGAATGATGCCTGTGCCCGTTGGAAGCAGGAGACAAATATTGATTTCAGCGTGTATGGCACACCGTTGGAGTCCACTACCTATAAATTTGCAAAATGTCTGCAGAAGCGTTTTGGCATGATTCCCGGCGTGACGGATAAGAGCTATATCACGAACAGTTATCACGTACATGTGACAGAGCAGATCGATGCTTTCAGCAAGTTGAAATTCGAAGCTCAGTTCCAGCAACTGTCACCGGGCGGTGCCATCAGCTACGTGGAAGTGCCTGATATGCAGAACAACATAGAAGCCGTTTTGACTGTGATGAAGTACATTTATGACAACATCATGTATGCCGAGCTGAATACGAAGAGCGATTACTGTCAGGTGTGCGGTTTTGGCGGCGAGATCAAGATCGTCAATGACAAGCACGGAAAACTCGTCTGGGAATGCCCTAACTGCGGCAATCGAGATCAGAGCAAGATGAATGTTGCACGCCGTACCTGTGGCTACATTGGCACACAGTTCTGGAATCAGGGAAGAACTCAGGAGATCAAAGAAAGAGTATTACACTTATAAAAATACAAGAAAAAAGAGATGCGTTGCATCTCTTTTTTCTTGTATTTATTTCTTTAGATTTTTCTGAGCCGTTGAAAGCATCAGCTTGATACGGTTCAACTGGTTAACCTCACTGGCACCGGGATCGTAATCGATGGCAACGATGTTTGCGTCAGGGTATTCGTGGCGGATCTTTTTGATGACACCCTTGCCGACGATATGGTTCGGCAGACACGCAAAGGGCTGCGTGCAGACGATATTCTTCACACCGGAATGGATCAGCTCCATCATCTCACCGGTCAAAAACCATCCCTCACCGGTCTGGTTCCCGACAGACACGATCGGTGTGGCATATTTTGCCAGATCATCGATGTGGGCGGGCGGGTCAAAATGCTCACTCTTCTCAAAAGCCGAGCGCGCTGCGGAGCGCAGCCATTCCATTGCCTTGATGCCCAGCATGGAGTTCCGTGCGGATTTTTTGCTCATGCCCAGTTCCTCTGCCTTGAATTTGTTGTTGTACAGGCAGTAGAGCAGGAAGTCCAGCAGATCCGGTACCACCGGCTCTGCGCCCTCGGATTCCAGAAGTTCTGCCAGATGATTGTTTGCCTCCGGGTGGAACTTTACAAGGATCTCGCCGACAATGCCGACACGGGGCTTTTTGATATCCAGGCGGGGCAGTTCGTCAAATTCCTTGATGATCTGACGGCACATCCAGTTAAACTTGCGGTGGGAGAGCATTTTCTCCTCAGACACAAACTGCGACACACGCTTTTTCCACTTGCGGTGCAGTTTGTCTGTGGATCCGGGCACTTTTTCGTAGGGGCGTGTCGCGTAGACACAGCGCATGAAAATGTCGCCGAATACTGCTGCATACAGACCGCGCTGAACCAGCTTCGGAGTGAAGGTGAAGCCGGGGTTTTTCTCCAGTCCGACCATGTTGATGGAGATGACCGGAACCTGTGGATAACCGGCTTTTTCCAGTGCGCGCCGGTAAAAACCGATATAGTTGCTTGCACGACAACCGCCGCCGGTCTGAGAGATCAGCACGGCTGTTTTGTTCATATCATAGTTACCGCTCTCGATGGCGTGCATCAGCTGTCCCACCACGATCAGGGACGGATAGCAGGCATCGTTGTTTACATAGCGCAGTCCGGAGTTTACCGCCTCCTGGCTGGATACTTCAGGAATCACCAGATTGTAGCCGGCTGAGCGGAATGCGGGCAGCAACAGTTCAAAATGGACCGGTGACATCTGCGGGCAGAGGATCGTGTAGTTGTCACGCATCTCCTCGGTAAAGATCACGCGGTCATGGTTTGCGGGAACGATCGTGCGCTCTTTCGGATTGTTCTTGCGCACGCGGATCGCAGCCAGCAGAGAGCGCACGCGGATGCGCGCAGCACCGAGGTTGTTGACCTCATCGATCTTTAAGCAGGTGTAGATCTTGCCGGATTTGGTCAGAATATCACTGACACAGTCGGTCGTTACCGCATCCAATCCGCATCCAAAGGAGTTCAGCTGGATAAGATCCAGATTTTCTGTCTTTTTCACATAATTTGCTGCTGCGTAAAGTCTGGAGTGGAACATCCACTGGTCCATGACGATGAGCGGCCGTTCTACATTGCCGAGATGGGAGATGGAGTCCTCCGTCAATACGGCGATGCCATAAGAGTTGATCAACTCCGGAATACCGTGGTTGATCTCCGGATCCACGTGGTAGGGACGTCCGGCCAGCACAATACCGTGTTTTCCGGTCTTTTCCAACCAGCGCAGGGTCTGTTCGCCCTTTTTTCGCATGACGTTACGGACACGGACGAGCTCTGCCCAGGCTGCGGTTGTGGCTGTTGCGACTTCCTCTGCTGGGATTGAAAATTCGGTACCGAACACCTCACACAGCTTGTCGGACAGCACCTTCTTGTCTGCAAATGTCAGGAACGGATTTAAAAACCGGACATTGCCGGAAGTGATCTCGTCCACGTTATTCTTGATATTCTCCGCGTAGGAGGTGACGATGGGACAGTTGTAGTGGTTGTTGGCATCCGGGAACTCGTTGCGCTCATAAGGGATGCAGGGGTAGAAGATCCAGTCAACGTTCTGCCGGATGAGCCATGCAATGTGGCCGTGTGCCAGTTTTGCCGGATAACATTCGGATTCACTGGGGATGGATTCGATACCCATCTCGTAAATATCTCTGGTGGACTGCGGGCTTAAAACCACGCGGAATTTCAGTGCCTTGAAAAATGTTGCCCAGAAGGGATAGTTTTCATAGAAATTCAATACGCGGGGAATACCCACGGTACCTCTTGGCGCTTCCTCGTCGGTCAGCGGCTCATAGTCAAAGAGCAGCTTATTCTTAAACTCGAACAGGTTCGGGATGTTGTCCTTGTTTTTCTCCTTGCCGAGTCCGCGCTCACAGCGGTTTCCGGTGATGTAACGCCGGTCGTGGTCAAACCGGTTGATCGTGAGCAGACAGTGGTTCGTACAGCCCTGGCAGCGTGTCAGTTTTGTATCGTACTGCATATTCAGAATGTCTTCTATAGGCAGCATGGAGGAGGCGTTGTCTCCGTTTGTATGGAACCGTTCACGTGCGATCAGGGCAGCACCGAACGCCCCCATGATACCAGCGATATCCGGACGGACGACTTCTACACCGGAGATGCGCTCAAAGCTGCGGAGTACGGCGTTATTGTAAAAGGTTCCGCCCTGCACAACAACATGTTTGCCAAGCTGTGAAGGGTCGGACAATTTGATGACTTTAAACAGCGCATTTTTGATGACGGAGTATGCAAGTCCGGCAGAGATATCTGCGACGGATGCGCCTTCTTTCTGCGCCTGTTTTACCTTGGAATTCATGAAAACGGTACAGCGTGTTCCCAGATCGATGGGGTGTTTTGCAAACAGTGCCTCGGCAGCAAAGTCCTGCACACTGTAATTTAAGGATTTCGCAAAGGTCTCGATAAAAGAACCGCAGCCGGAGGAGCATGCCTCGTTAAGCTGCACGCTGTCGACGGTGTGATCCTTGATCTTGATGCATTTCATGTCCTGTCCGCCGATGTCGAGGATACAGTCTACCTGCGGATTGAAAAATGCCGCTGCATAGTAGTGGGAAACCGTCTCCACTTCGCCCTCGTCCAGCTGCAGCGCTGCCTTGATCAGCGCTTCACCGTAACCGGTGGAGCAGGAGTAGACGATGTGTGCATCCTGCGGAAGCTGTTCGTAGATCTCTTTGATGGAACGGATGGCAGTGGCCAGCGGACTTCCGTTGTTGTTGCTGTAGAAAGAGTACAGAAGGCTGCCGTCCTCACCCACCAGAGCAACCTTTGTAGTGGTGCTTCCGGCGTCGATGCCGAGATAGCAATTGCCCTTGTAATCAGCGAGATTTCCGGTCTGCACGTGATGCTTGCTGTGACGCTCCATAAATGTATCGTAATCTTCCTGGGAGTCAAACAGCGGCTCCATACGTGCCACCTCAAACTCCATATGTATCTCGGAGGTCAGTTTCTCAAGCAATGCGTCAAGTGTGGTGACACTGTCCTCCTTGTAGTTCATCGCGGATCCGATCGCCGCAAACAGGTGGGAGTTGTCCGGTGCGATCGTGTGCTCGTCATCCAGCTTTAATGTGCGGACGAAAGCCGCTTTCAACTCGGACAAAAAGTGTAAAGGGCCGCCGAGGAATGCCACATGACCACGGATCGGCTTGCCACAGGCAAGTCCACTGATCGTCTGGTTGACGACTGCCTGAAAAATGGAAGCGGACAGATCTTCCTTGGTTGCGCCCTCGTTGATGAGAGGCTGGATATCGGTCTTGGCAAATACACCGCAACGCGCCGCGATGGGATAGATCGCCTTGTAATTTTTTGCGTATTCATTCAGACCGCCTGCATCCGTCTGGATAAGGGAAGCCATCTGGTCGATGAAGGAACCGGTGCCGCCGGCGCAGATACCGTTCATGCGCTGTTCCACATTTCCGCCTTCAAAATAAATGATCTTCGCATCTTCTCCACCCAGCTCGATGGCAACATCCGTCTGCGGTGCGTAATGGGTCAGTGCGGTGGAAACACTGATCACTTCCTGCACGAAAGGGATGTCCAGATGCTTTGCCAGAGTCAGACCGCCGGAACCGGTGATCATGGGTGCTACGGACAGGTCGCCGTGCGCCGCGCGCGCTGCTGTGAGAAGTTCGGTCAGCGTTTCCCGGATATTTGCGAAATGCCGTTTGTAGTCTGCAAAAAGCAGCTCGTCCTTTTCGTTCAGTAATGCGACTTTGACGGTTGTGGAACCGATGTCGATACCAAGCTTATAAAGATTTGTACTCATACGTTTATCCTTTTCTATGATTTCCTATTAAATGTATTTTTGCTTAAAATTAAAACAATGTACATTATATGACAGCTTGCGCCAAAAAACAACACTTTCATCTGAAACAAATCTAAACTTTTTATAAACAATCTATGCGGAAGTTGACAAATCAGAACGGAATTTTTATACTGGATTTTATATGATGTTGCACTGGGAGGATCTTCCGGTGTCAAAAAGGAGAACAACATGAATTATCTGAATAAACTGGAACGAAAGTTCGGGCGCTACGCGATCCCGAACCTGAGTAAATGGCTGATTTTCGGCTATGCGATCGGCTATATGTTTTATTATATGGAGCTGTTTACCAAATTGCCGATCCTGGAGTTTCTGATGCTTGATCCGGCAAAGGTGATGCATGGACAGATCTGGAGACTGGTGACCTGGGTGTTGATGCCGCCATCCTACTCCAACATCTTTTTTTACATTATTATGATGCTCTTGTACTATCAGCTCGGCACGGCACTGGAGCGTACGTGGGGGACTTTCCGGTATAATGCTTATATTTTCGGAGGCATCCTGTTTACGGCAGTCGGCGTGATGGTGGCATTTTTCGTGCTGCGTGCGTTTGGTGTGGCAGAGGCTTACATGATGGGGTATGCGGTCAGCACCTATTACATCAATCTGTCAATTTTCCTCGCCTTTGCGTTGTGTTATCCGGATATGCAGCTGATGCTGTACTTTATCATTCCGGTAAAGATCAAGTGGCTGGCGATCCTCTATGCAGTACTTGTAGGTGTCAGCTTCCTGCAGACCGGCTGGACGGGACGCATCGTGATCGTGATGTCACTGATGAATTTTCTCGTATTTTTCTTCTCAACCAGGGATTATCGCCGCGTATCGCCCTCGGAGATCAAGCGAAAACGGGATTTCCGCGCGCAGACGGCTCCGCCGAAGATGCGCAGGGGTGACGGTACACTTTACAAGCATAAATGTGCGGTGTGCGGTCGGACCGATCTGGATGATCCTTCCTTGGAATTCCGGTTCTGCTCCAAGTGCGACGGCGGGCTGGAATACTGTCAGGATCACCTCTTTACGCATGAGCATGTGAAGAGGAGTTAAGGTTAAATATAGTCGGAATTTTGTAAAAGCAATTGACGGAATGACCTTTTTTCGGTACACTGAAAAGAGGTCATTTTTGTTTTGTGATCATGCAAAACGGAGATGTAAATTCAGGAGGAATTCTATATGGAGAATGAAACAGTTTCCAAAAATTTTATTGAGCGAATCATCGAGGAGGATCTGGCAGAGGGCAAATGTGATGCGGTCTGCACCCGTTTCCCGCCGGAACCCAACGGATATCTGCATATCGGACATGCCAAGTCTATTCTTTTAAATTATGGAATGGCACAGAAGTACGGCGGCAAATTCAACATGCGTTTTGACGATACAAATCCCACCAAGGAAAAATCCGAGTTCGTGGAGTCCATCAAGGCGGATGTGAAGTGGCTGGGAGCGGACTGGGAGGATCGTCTCTTTTTCGCATCCGATTATTTTCCGCAGATGTATGAGGCAGCGATCAAGCTGATCAAGAAGGGCAAGGCTTATGTCTCCGATCTGTCGGCGGAGGAGATCCGGGAATATCGTGGCACGCTGGAGGAACCGGGCAAAAAGGATCCCAGTTCAGATCGCAGTATCGAAGAAAATCTGGCGCTGTTTGAAGATATGAAAAACGGTAAGTTTGAGGATGGATCCAAGGTTCTGCGCGCGAAGATCGACATGGCATCACCCAACATGAACATGCGTGATCCGGTCATTTACCGCGTGGCACACATGACACATCACAACACCGGAGATACCTGGTGCATTTATCCGATGTATGATTTTGCGCATCCCATTGAGGATGCGATCGAGGGCGTGACCCATTCCCTGTGTACACTGGAGTTTGAGGATCACAGACCGCTCTACGACTGGGTCGTGCGTGAACTGGAATATGAGAAACCGCCGAAGCAGATCGAGTTTGCGAAAATGTATCTGAAGAACGTGGTCACCGGTAAGCGTTACATCAAAAAGCTTGTAGAGGATGGCATTGTAGACGGATGGGACGATCCGAGACTCGTGTCCATTTCCGGACTGCGTAGACGTGGATTCACACCGGAATCGATCCGTATGTTTGTGGATATGTGCGGCGTATCCAAGGCGAATTCTATCGCGGATTACGCAGCATTAGAATATTGTATCCGGGAGGATCTGAAAGCAAAACGCCCGCGTATGATGGCGATCCTGGATCCGGTCAAACTGATCATCGACAATTATCCCGAGGGTGAGATCGAGATGATCACGGTGCCCAACAATCAGGAAAATGAAGCGCTGGGCGGCCGTGAGGTTCCCTTTGCAAGAGAATTGTATATTGAGCGCGAGGATTTCATGGAGGAGCCGCCGAAGAAATATTTCCGTCTGTTCCCCGGAAATGAAGTGCGCCTGATGAATGCCTATTTTGTAAAATGTGTGGATTTTAAGAAGGACGCTGACGGAAAGATCACCGAGATCCACTGTACTTATGATCCGGCATCCAAGGGGGGAAACAGTCCGGACGGCCGAAAGGTAAAGGGTACGATCCACTGGGTGGCAGCGCCGACTGCAAAGAAGGTGACAGTCCGCTTGTATGAGAACATCGTGGATGAGGATCTGGGGGTTTACAATGAGGACGGCAGTCTGAATTTAAATCCCAACTCGCTGACCGTGCTGGACGACTGCTATGTAGAGCCTGCTCTGGCAGAGGCAAAGGCGTATGACAGCTTCCAGTTTGTCCGCAACGGATTTTTCTGTGCAGATTATAAGGATTCCAGAGAGGGAGCGCCGGTATTTAACCGTATCGTATCGTTAAAGAGCTCCTTTAAGCTGCCGAAACAAGAGTAGAAGGAGGAAATTATCATGGGGATGACTGAAAACCAGCACACGGAGGAGGAATATATCTTTGACAAAAAGATGACCTGCGTGGTGTGTGACAAGCCTTTTACGACCAAGATCTTAAAGTCCAATCGTGCCCGTCGTATCGGATCCGATGCGGATCTGCGTCCGCGGTTCGAGAATATTGATACGCTCAAATACGGGATCTGTTCCTGCCCGAACTGCGGCTACAGTGCGATGCACAATGCATTTTCGCACATTGCACCGAGGCAGATCAACAACATCAAGGAGCAGGTGTGCGTACATTTTCTGCCGGAGGACCGCAGCGGCTGGACCAGCTATACTTACGATCAGGCGATCCGCATGCATACCCTGGCACTGCAGAGTGCGGAGGCAAAGATGGCAAAGGACGGTGAAAAGTCCTATCTGCATCTGCTGATGGCATGGCTGTACCGTGAAAAGCAGAAGGAGGCAGAGACGATCTCAATCGAGGAATTGCGAAATACGGAGATCGCGGACTGCAAAATGCAGGCGGATGAGCATTATCTGGCTGCCTTTGAGGGATTTCAGAGGGCGATGATGAATGAGATGTTCCCCATCGCCGGACTCAATCAGCCGACACTGGAGTATATTATTGCGTATATGGCATTCTATTTCGGAAAACTGGAGGTATCGGCAAAGCTGATCGGTTCCGTACTGACCACATCCTCCGCTTCCAGAAATGTAAAAGACCGTGCGCTGGAACTTAAGGATGAGATCATCAAAAAGCTGAAAGAAAAGAAAAAATAACAGATCAGGTCAAGGAACGAACAGTATGAAAGAACTGATGATTGCGCTGCAATCCGGGAAAACACCTTTATATGAACAGATCTATCTGGCGATCAAGCGGGATATTGAGGACGGTAAGATTTCCTTTGGGGAAAAATTACCGTCCACTCGTTTATTGGCAGCAAATCTGAATGTGAGCCGCTTTACGGTAGATCTCGCTTATGAGCAGCTGGTGTCCGAAGGATACATTCAGGCGAGAGCGGGGAGCGGCTTTTTTGTGTGCGATCTGAGCAATCTGATCTCCGGCATTTCGGACGGTGAAAAGCATTGGGATCCACAGCCGCAGCAGAAGGGGGAACAAGCGGATGTCCGTATTGATTTTTCACCTTTCGCCATAGATACCGCACATTTTCCGTACAACAGCTGGAAAAAGAGAAACCGGGAAGTGATGGAGGAAACGACGGATCTTTTGACGGCGCGGGAAGCGGCGGGAGACCCGGGACTGCGGGAAACGATCGCCACCTATCTCTATCGGGCGCGCGGTGTTCACTGTACGCCGGATCAGATACTGGTCGGTGCCGGAAACGAGTATCTGCTGATGCTTCTGGTACAGATATTGGGCGGTAATCTTTCGGTGGTCATGGAAAACCCTACCTACATGCAGGCGTATGAGGTATTCCGGCATGTGGGCTGCAAAGTGCGTGTAGGGATGATGGATGAGGAGGGACTTCTCTGCAGCGCGCTGGATGCGAGCACGGCAGATGTAGTCTATGTCATGCCTTCCCACCAGTTTCCGATGGGAACCGTCATGCCGCTGGGACGCAGGCAGGAACTGTTAGACTGGGCAGCAGGGGCCGAGGGACGTTACATTATCGAGGATGACCATGACAGTGAGTTTCGCTATGTGGGAAAGCCGATTCCATCTCTGCAGAGCCGGGATCAGAAGGACTGTGTGATCTATTTCGGAACGTTTTCAAAAAGCATTTCACCGGGGCTGCGCATGAGTTATATGGTACTGCCCAGACACCTGAGCGAGTGCTTCCACAGGCAGTTTGATTTCTATTCTTCAACTGTGCCCACCGGGCAGCAGCTGGCAGTACGCCGATTTTTGGAGACGGGTGATTTTGAACGGCATTTAAACCGGATGCGGAGGGTCTATAAGGCAAAGCACGATTTTCTGCTGAAAGAGTTGAAAAAGAGATCCTGGGTACGTCGGGTCCGGGGAGAAAATGCAGGATTGCATCTGGTCGTTGAGGTGGACGGTGCGCGCAGCGAGGCAGAGTTTTTAGAAAAGGCATTGGAGCGCGGTGTGCGCGTTTACGGCATGAGCGGTTACCGGATCAGAGGTACGGCGCAAAAAGATCCGGTGACATTGTTGCTTGGTTTTGGCGGACTGTCAGAGGAGGAATTGTCGGAAGGGCTGGCGGTGCTGGACGAGTTACTTTCAGGAGGGAATGGGAATGGTGAAAGATATTCTGTTTGATCTGGATGACACATTGTTTGATTTTCACGCGGATGAGCGCGTGGCGTTGGAAAAGACCTTCGCGTCATTGAATATTTCGCTGGATGACGCAGTTTGTGCCCGCTACAGCGAGATCAACAAGGCTCAGTGGAAGGCACTGGAACTGGGAGAGATCACCCGCGCACAGGTGAAGCTGCGACGGTTTGAACTGTTGTTTGAGGAGCTTGGATATGGGCCGGAGAAGGCAGGGCAGGCGGCAAAGACATACCATGAGCGGCTGGCGGAGGACTTTCATTATATGGATGGCGCGCCGGAACTTTTGGAGGAATTAAACGGAAAGTACCGTATGTTTCTCGTCTCAAACGGAAATCTGTCCGTGCAGGAGGGAAGATTGAAAAAATCAGGTATCGGACGCTATTTTGCAGGCATTTTTATCTCTGAGGTATTGGGTGCGGAAAAACCGAGCCGGCGTTTTTTTGATCTTGCCTTTGAAAAGATTCCGGATTTTGATCCTGCATGTGCGGTCATCGTAGGAGATTCTTTGACATCGGATATCAGGGGCGGCATCAATGCCGGCGTGCGTACGATCTGGTTTAACCCGAAGGGAGAACCTGCTGTACCGGAAATACCTGCAGATCATGAAGTAAGAAAATTAAAAGATTTGCCTGAATTGTTGCGAAGGCTATAGAAATCGTGGTATAATTAAATGTCATTTTACGAAAAAATTAAAAAGGAGTGTTAGTAATGGGTGAAAAGAAACGAAGCACATGGGCGACCCGTGGCACATTTATTCTTGCTGCGATCGGCTCAGCTGTAGGACTTGGCAACGCATGGAGATTCCCGGGACTTGCTGCAAAGCATGGCGGCGGAACATTCTTGCTCGTATATCTGGTGGCAATGTTTGTGATGGGCGTGCCGCTTCTGATGATGGAAGTCAGTATCGCGAGAAAGTTACATAAGGGCGCGGGCGAGTGTATGCGTGGTGTCAACAAAAAGATGGAGTTTGTCGGCTGGTCTGCGACTGCAAATGCGTTTGTCATCGTTACCTACTATTCGGTTGTATTTGCATGGGTGCTGATGATGATCTTTGGCGCATTAAAGTTTGTGGGTATGACCGGGGATTCCGAGGCGGCAAGTGGCGTTTTTGCTGCTCTGACACAGACGACATGGGATGTACCTCATACATTGTCTGACTGGGCAATTCCGATTCCGGTGCTGATCGCGCTGGTGGTGGCATGGCTGCTCATGTATTACTGTATCCGTGACGGCGCGCATTCTGTCGGAAAGGTTGTAAAATATACCGTATTTTTACCGATCATCTTACTGCTGATCATGGCAGTTAAGGGATGTACGATGTCCGGTGCAGGAGAAGGTCTTGCAAGATTTTTTATCCCTCAGATGGTTGCACTTAAGGATCCCAGCCTCTGGATCGATGCGATCGGTCAGGTATTCTACAGCCTGTCCATCTGTATGGCGATCATGTTTGCATACGGCTCATATCTGGAGGAGGATTCCAATGTTGCAGTGGACTGTACGATCATCGCTGTGGGTGATGCAGCAGTCAGCATTTTGTCCGGTATTGTAATGTTCTCCACAATGGGTGGTGTCGGCATGCTTGACAACATGTCAGCATCCGGTATTGCAACTGCGTTTATCATCTATCCTCAGGCGATCGTCAATCTGACGAGTGTGGGCTGGTTTAACGCGTTGTTCGGTATCATTTTCTATCTGATGCTCGTGACGCTTGCCATCGACTCTGCGTTCTCTATCGTAGAGGGTGTATCCACTTCGTTGGCTGATAAGTTCCACGCAGACCACAAGAAGATGACTCGTGCGATCTGCTGTGTGGCAGCAGTGATCTCTCTGCTTTACGCAACACGTGCAGGTCTGGCATGGTTGGATATCGTAGATAACTGGACGAACCAGATCAACCTGATCCTGATCGGTGTGCTGGAATGTATCGCTGTCGGCTGGTGCTTTAGCACGGATAAGGTCGTGAAGGAGATCAACCGCAACACAACCGGCTTCAAGATGTCTGCAAAGTGGTTCCACATTTCCATCAAGTATGTTTCACCGATCTTATTGATCGTTCTGTTTTGCTGGAATATGTACAATCTGTTTGTCGTACAGAATGGTGTATACGGATATACCGTATGGGCAGAGCTGATCGCCGGATGGATCGTGTCACTGCTGGTATTTACAAGCGGCATCTGGATCCGCCTGATCGTGAAGCAGAAAGAGAAGAAAGGCTTCAAGGAGGCTGAGATCGTCTGGAAGGACGCTGACTAAGAACTAAAATTATTTGTGAAAGAATATTAGAGAACAGATATTAGAAAACGAGATACATTTTCTGCTCGATTGCCCTCTGCCGAGTCAAGCTCGGTCGGGCAAAATCGCAGAAACATGTATCTCGTTTTTGGTAAGTGTTATTCAGTTCATTAGCGGAAGCTCTTGACCCAGTTGACCAGAGAGTCATGATAAACATTGTTCTCAACATCTCTTCGCATCTGGTCGGTGACCGGACCGTTCTTTTCCATGATGGCGAGGATCGCTTCCTGCAGACCGGCGATCTTTCCGCGCTCAAAAGCGTCACGATCAGCATCGGAAACCGGTGCTGCTGCGGGCTGGGGTTCAGGAGCTGGAGTCTCAGCCGGGGCAGATGCCGCCTGATCAGCGGGAGCTGCAGTTTCCACCGGTACTTCTGCCTGAGCATTGCCGGCAGGGATATCTGCAACTGCATCACTGACATTTAAAACAACAGGCTCTTTTTCCGTAGTATTTGTGGATGTATCTGTTACCGGCAGCCAGATCTCGCCGGAATTGGCACCGACTGTGACATGGATCTGTCCGTTTTCTACATTCACGCGATTTCCGGAGAGTGCACCTACGTAAGAAGAACATCCGGATGCAGCCAGATGGAAATCGGCGGAATTATCATCATTATTTACTGCAACAAGAGCAGATCTTCCATTGAGTTCTCTTGCAAAAGCGTACTGGCGGTTTGTCAGCACCAGCTCGCGGTAAGAGCCGTAGGAGAGTTCGGGAGAACTCTGGCGGGCTTTGCCAAGTGCCGCGATCAGCTTTGTAAATGAATTTGTTTCTAACGAATCTGCATAATCCTCATATTTTAAGGCAGGACGAAGGGATGCGTCAGAAAATTTCTCTTTTCTTCCCTCAATACCAAATTCAGAGCCGTAGTAGATGGAAGGCACACCGGGCAGCGTGTAAAGCAGTACATGCACGGGGGTAAAAAGTGCCTTATTGTTCAGCTTTGTATAGATGCGCTCCACGTCGTGATTGTCCACGAAATTGTACAGCTTCAGACCGTCGGGACGGTTGCCGCCCATCTCGTAGAGACGCTTGACGGTGTGAGCGATCTCGAAATAGTTGTGGTCATTGTGACCGGAGTAGAGTGCTTTGTGCAGTGCGTAGTTTGTAACTGCATGCAGGGTATCGCCGTTGACCCAGCGGGTGTAATCGCCGTGAATGACCTCGCCCATGAGCCAGAAGTCCGGCTTTACCTCGTTTGCTATTGCGCGCAGCATGTGCATATAGTCAAAATCCAACACATCGGCGGCGTCCAGACGGATGCCGTCCACGTCAAATTCGCTGACCCAGAACCGGATCACATCGCTGATATAATTCTTTACATCCGGATTGTGCTGATTCAGCTTGACGAGCAGATTGTAGCCGCCCCAGTTCTCATAGCAGAAGCCGTCGTTGTACTCGTTGTTTCCTCCGAAATTTACATTGCAGAACCAGTCGCGGTAAAGGGAATTCTCCCGGTTTGCCTGCAGGTCTTTAAATGCAAAAAAGTCGCGGCCTACATGGTTAAATACGCCGTCAAAGATCACCTTGATGTCCTGTTTGTGGCATTCCTTCACAAAGTTTGCCAGATCTGCGTTGTCGCCCAGACGGCTGTCGAGCTTCTTGTAATCAGTGGTCTCATAACCGTGTCCCACTGACTCAAAGAGCGGTCCGATATAGATCGCGTTGCAGCCGATCTTTTTGATATGATCGATCCAGGGGAGTGCCTCATTCAACCGGTGTACCGGTGCTGCATAGGTATTTTCTTTGGGTGCATCACACAATCCTAACGGGTAAATATGATAAAAGATTGCTTCATCGTACCAAGCCATAACATGTTCCTCCTCAATATTGTTGACATAAAACGCTTTCTATTATATCCTATATTTATTTTGAATGCAAATTTTCTTGGTTTAAAAAAATGAGGAATTGTGTTATGATGGCAAGAGGGAGTGATGAATATGCATGGAAATAAGAGGATTTTAAAGGATGTTTTGGACAGTCTGGCTGTTTTTCTGGTGGCGGTTTGTTTATTTATCGGAGTGCTCGCTCTGTTGTGTGTGTTTGGTGGTGAGATCATGCGCGTTTTCGGCTTTCAGTACAGCTCCGTGCGCAGTGTGATCGGTTTTTTTGTCATTGGTGCGATCATTTCATGGCCGATCAGTCTGGCAGCAGAGGCGATTCCCAAGGTACTTTGTTATGACAAAAAGGTACTTCGAAAGTGGCAGGCGGTCATAATGTATGTTGCGCTGGCAACATTTGCCACTTCCGTCGGGCTTTTCGTGGTGGATTCGCACACGACGAAAGTAGTGGCAAACAAAACTTCCATTATTGTAGTATCGTTGCTGCTTGCTCTGTTCAACAGCTGGTCGATCATTGTGAGCAGACCGGAGAATACGTAGGGGGAAAAGATGAACAAGATTCATGTGATCGGTGTTGCAGGAGGTTCTGCTTCCGGCAAGACGACGATCGTAAAAAAGATACAGGAATATTTTGGAGAGGACATTGTGGTGCTGGGACATGACAGCTATTACAAGGCGCATGATGACATGGATTACGAGGCGCGTTCTCGGCTCAACTATGATCATCCCAGTGCGTTCGATACAGAACGTATGGTGGAGGATGTGCGAAAGCTGATCAGGGGGCAGGCGGTGGATATTCCGGTCTATGACTATACGATCCACAACCGTTCCGATCAGACCGAGCATATTGAGCCGAAAAAGCTGATCATCATTGAGGGTTTTCTGATCCTGGAAAATAAGGAGCTCCGTGAACTGATGGACGCAAAGATCTTTGTAGATGCCGATGCAGACGAGCGTCTGATGCGCCGTATCCGCAGAGATACGGTGGAGCGTGCGCGCAGTGTCACCTCCATTCTGGATCAGTATGAAGCGACGGTGAAACCGATGTATGAGGCATTTGTGGAGCCGTCCAAGCGATCGCGCGTGCAAAAGAACTGGCGCAGGGTGCCGGACTGGTCGGCGTCAACATCATGGTGGCGTTAAAGAATTATAAGGAACATGTAAAGGAAGCGGTCAAGGCAAAAGCGGATGTCATCATCTGTGGTGCGGGACTTCCCGTGGATCTGCCGGGTATTGTGCGCTCTGCGATCGAGGAATTCCGATCGTGTCCTCTGAAAAGGCTGCCCGTATTATCTTAAAAATGTGGGAGAAGAAATACGACTGTCTGCCGGACCTGATCATCGTGGAAGGACCGAAGGCAGGCGGACACCTGGGCTTTTCCAGAGAGCAGCTGGCTGAGATCACCCCGGAGCAGTACGATGACGAGATCCGGCGTATCATCACATGCGCGAAGGAGTTCGGTGATAAGCATGAAAAGCATATTCCGGTCATCATGGCAGGCGGTGTTTTTGACAGCAAAGATGTGGCTCATGCCCTGTCGCTGGGCGCGGAGGGCGTGCAGGTGGCAAGCCGTTTTGTGGCAACCTATGAGTGTGATGCGTCCGAGGCATATAAGGATGCGTACATCTGGGCGGATGAGGAGGATCTTGAGATCGTGCAGAGTCCGGTGGGCATGCCGGGGCGCGTGCTGCACAATGTCTTTATGCAGCAGGTGGAGGAGAAGAAGGAGCCGATCACGAGATGCTACCAATGTCTGGAGCACTGCAATCCCGCAAAGGTGCCTTACTGCATCACAAAGGCGCTGGTCAATGCAGTCAAAGGTGATCTCGACCACGGTCTGATCTTCTGCGGCGCGAATGTGGGACGCATTAAACAGATGATGTCCGTACACGATCTGATGCAGGAGCTGCAGCCGGAGGGCTGATGTTTTGGACCGTGTAACGCGATGCGTTGTGTACAGTTGTCAAAAAAATGGAATTTTGGTCTTGACAAATGTTGACAGGAGTAGTAACTTTGACTCAATCAGAAAAGCAAATAAACAAAATCGATGACCAAAAGGAGTACCGTAATTCGATTCTGCACAGAGAGCCGGGATGGTGGGAAACGGCGAGATAGTTTTTCGGGAATGGGTTTGCGAGATGCAAAGCGAAGTTTAGTAGCGGATGCCGTGTCCTCACGTTACAGAGGAAAGATATCGAGAGTAAGGCTCTCCGTATCGGATAGAGAAAAGTAGAATTGGTGGCTGATATTCCGATTGGAATATCAGCTTTTTGTTTTTTAAAAGCCATAGGATACTTTTGAAAAAGGGTGGCACCACGGTAAACATCGTCCCTGACGCGAACATTCTTCGCGTCAGGGATTTTTTGTTATTTTGAAATGAGAAGGGAGATCAAAAACATGCAAAAACGAGTTTTACGCCTTTACAAAAAGACAGTCAGCATCGTCAATGAGACACCGATCAATATGTATGAAAAGCTGGTGGGAAAGAAAAAGGGATTTCTGCTGGAGTCCTACGATAAAAACTATGACCGCTATACATTTTTCGGACCGGAGCCGGAGGAGATCATCACCTCAAGGGGCAATTCACTGGTGATCACGAAGGCAGACGGAACGGAGGAAGTATTGGAGGGCAATCCGTGTGAACTGCTGAAGGAGTACTACAGCAGCTTTGAGATCCGAAAGGATAATCAGGAGCTGGCCTTCACCGGCGGCCTGGTGGGAAACCTCGGTTATGATTTTGTCCGATATACCGAAACACTTCCCGATGACAATCCTGATACGATCGGCATTGAGACGGTGCAGATGATGCTCATGACACATTTCGTACTGGTCGATCATGTGGCGGAAACATTGACCGCCATCGTTCTGGAGGAGGACAACGATGACGGAAAGATGAGGGCGCTTGCGCTTGCAAATGAGATGATCACCACATGCCGTGCTGCAGGAAGCGAACCCATCAGAAAGAACTTTCATCATGACGGAAAGATCATCGCTCAGTCCGATACACTGGAACAGTACAGCGAAAAGGTGGAAAAGATCAGACATTACATCCGTGAGGGACATGTGTTCCAGACTGTGTTATCCCAGCGTTGGACGATCGAGACCGGACAGGAGGGCTTTGAGTTGTACAAGGAGCTGCGTGAACTGAATCCTTCGCCGTATCTGTATTATTTCAACTACGGTGATTTTGAAGTTATCGGTAGCTCGCCGGAGATGATCGTCAAACAGCAGGATGACCACGTATTTACCTGTCCGATCGCAGGCACGCGTCCCAGAGGAGCGGACGCACAGGAGGATGCGCTGCTCAAGGATGATCTCCTGCAGGATGAGAAGGAACGCGCCGAACACGTGATGCTTGTGGATCTTGCCCGCAACGATATGGGACGGATCTCAGAGTTTGGAACGGTCAAGGTGACCAGATTCATGGAGGTGCTGAATTACTCGCACGTGATGCATATCGTATCCATGGTGGAGGGCAGAAAGAAAGGGGAGTTTCATCCGCTGGATCTCGTGTCAAGCTTCTTGCCGGCGGGAACACTTTCCGGGGCACCAAAGATCCGGGCAATGGAGATCATCGATGAGCTGGAAACACAGCGCCGCGGTCTGTACGGAGGCGCAACCGGATATATTGACTTTGGCGGCAACATGGATTTTTGTATCACGATCCGAACGATGGTGAAAAAAGGAAAGAACGTTTATCTGCAGGCCGGCGCCGGCATCGTTGCGGACTCCGTGCCGGAGAATGAGTACAAGGAATGCTGCAACAAAGTCATGGCACTGGCAAAGACGCTGGTGATAGTGTCAAATGACCTATGAAAAACTGAGACGAAGAAAAAAGGCTCAGATGAACCTTGAAAACTGTAGATATTTTAAGTTTTGGTAGCTTACCGCAGTTAGTAATTCTCCGTCATTCACAGCAGTGTAGCAGTTCTTTTTCGTGCCATCAAGGGCATGCCGCTTTGCGGTGGCTGGTTTATTACCTCGGGCTTGGAATCTAAGAACAGTTAGCGGCTTCGCCGTTCTGTAAGTTCAGGATTGTCTTCTGACCAAGGAAGATCAGCAGTTTCCATTTGTCCGGCATTGTGTCAGACTGCGACAACATTTCTACTTCGTTTAAGACTTTATAGTTGTTGTGTTTATGGGGTCTTAGGAAGTTGTAATAAGCAACCCAGAGGGCGAGATCGTAGTTGGCACCATCGATGTTATCAAAACCATTGGTCTTGCGATAGGAAGCCTTG
>SFRL01000054.1 GCA_004562765.1 bacterium
GTGGAACAGGATCCTCATGATATCTGGTATAAAGAATTTCTAGAGAGCAACAAGACATTTAATCTGAATGTGGATACGGATGAGGCAAATCAGTGGGCTTTATCGGTGTTTGTAAATCATGAGATTCTGGATGAAAATGGAAGCCTTTTGGGTGTATGCGGCGCTGGCGTTGAGATGAAAGATCTGCAGAGGCTTTTAAAAAGATATGAGATCAAATATAACCTGAAGATTGATCTGATCGATCAGGATGGACTCATTCAGGTTGACTCTGATCCAGCACGTATTGAACAGGATCATCTGGAGATCTCCGGTTTGGATCGGATCGGTTCTGATGAATTCGTATATGAGGCCGGTTTCGCTTCCAGCCGTATGACAAAGTACATGGAGGATCTGGACTGGTATCTGGTTGTAGAGGATCTGAATCCGGATAAGATCAACGTGTTTGAGATCACAACCGCGAGTGTCATCATCTTCGTGATCGGACTTTTGATGATGGGAATCGTTTTTTTCGTGATGTCTATCCGTGAACGGAAAGCGTTCAAAGAGCTGACCGAAAGAAGAAAAATCTCATTGACAGACGATATGACCGGACTTTTCAATCGCCGTGCCTTTGAAGAAGACTGTTCAAACATCCGGGAACAAGGTATGATAAGTAAGATTAGCATCCTGATGATGGATGTGAATGGATTAAAGACTGCCAATGATACGTACGGACATCTGGCAGGTGACGAACTGATCATTGAAGCTGCAAAATGCATGCAGACAGCGTTGGGTGAGCTTGGAAAGGCATACCGGATCGGCGGTGATGAATTTGTGGCACTGCTTACATGCAGTGAGGAGAAGCAAAGAGACGTGCTTCAGACACTGGAACGACTGATCAGCAGTGCAAAATGCAGCTATCCGTGTACGCTCTCGGTTTCAAAGGGAGTGGTCGTGTGCAAAGAGCATCCGGACCTTACCTTTGATGAGATGAAAGATCTGGCCGATAAACGGATGTATGCGGATAAGGATGCATATTACAGGCGCAGTGGGGAGACGCGCCGAAAAATCTAAGAGAGAAATAGAGGTTTTATTCTGAATCAAAAACTGCTATACGAATGCAAAGTGCGTTGGTATGGCATTAAATTGTATTTTTGGAAAAAGAAAGGAAGCCTTTGTTTTCATCATCGGCTATTTTTGAAGGGAAAAGAGAAGAAAAATAATATTCTTTAGATACGTATCAATAATGTTGACTTGGGAATAATGATAATATACAATATAAGTACGAAAAAACGTACGATTTAAAGTACGGAAAGGAGCGCTTTATGTTGGCTGTAAAGAGCATGGATGTTAGAGACAATTTTAAGAGTTTGTGTGATAAGGTTTTTAATGGAGAAACTTTGATTATATCAAGACCCAAAAATGAAAATGTTGTCATGCTGTCTGAGTGTGAATACAACGAAATGATGAAAGCTAAGAGAAATGCTGATTATCTTGCTATGATAGATAAATCTATGGCAGAAGCCGAAGCAGGTGGATTTATTACAAAGACCATTGCAGAACTGGAGGAATCCGAATAAATGAATATAGTATTTACTCCTACTGCATGGGGACAGTATACCGATTGGCAGAGGGAAGATAAAAAATGGTAAAGCGTATCAATGAGCTTATTAAAGATATTGAGCGCAATGGGCTTTTAGATGGCATTGGTAAGCCCGAACCATTAAAGTACCGCAAAGCCTGTAGCAGACGCATTACAGATGAGCATAGATTAGTCTATAATACGGATAGTAACCAAAATTTGATTATTTATTCTTGTAAGTATCATCATGAAGATTAGCGGATATAAACTTCATAGTATCCAAATCGTACCCATTCGTTTTGTATAATATATTGAATACGAAACGAATGGGTATTTTTCGCGCTTTTTCGACAAATTTCACAAAAAAACGAAAAAAATTTGTGCAAGTTTTCGAAATTTACGGTGAGTAGAATTAACGGTTTTTTAACGCCGGTTTTTCTATAATATTAATAATTATAAAGGCAAAGTCTGCACTTTTTCAGGTGTTTTTTGGGGAAAGGAGAGCTTTTACAATATGATGAAAAGGATGAGCGTACATAAGAAAAAGATCGCATCAGTGATGATCGTGCTGGCACTCTTGGCAGGCAGCCTGACCGTGAGTGCTGCGGAGACAGGAGAGATTAAATTATATTCTTCATGGCCAACGGAGCTGGATACAGGCGTGTATCACATTAGCAGCAATCTCAACTATTCCAGTGGACTCGTGATCAAAAAGGATGCAGATGTCACACTGATCATCGATCAGGGTGCTACAGTCACTGCAACGGGACAAAATGCACGGTATTGGGAGTGGGAATTGTTCGGAAAATCCTATGTAATGAAGAGTCCGGCGACAGCAGGTGTCACGGTACCCAAGGGCAGTACCTTGACCCTCAAAGGGGAAGGCACGCTGATCGCAAAAGGCGGAAACGGCTATGACGCAGCGGATGGTCTGACCGGATTTGGCGGTGGCTGGGCTTATGGCTGGCTGATCGGTAAGAATAAAGCATCCGTATGGAGCGGAGCCGGCGGATCAGGCGGTTCCGGTGGGGCAGCCGGTGGGGCAGGCATTGGCGGAGCAGGCACGGACGGAGGAGACGGCGGAAATGGTGCCGGTGGAAAGGCAGATGTCGTTGAGCCGAAGAGTACCAGGCCAAGTTATAACGGCAGTAGCGGATCTGACGGCGATAATGGTCAGACCATGGGCGAAGTCTATGTGTTAGACAATATTACCGTACAGGCAACGGCAGGAACATCAGGAAAAGTCGGAAAAGCGGGCGAGCGGAATCAGGGACACAGCAGTGATGTCGGACACTATAACTATAACCTGTTATACAGCGAATCTGCAAAACTGTTCTGGACCTCAAATGCGATCTTCCTTGGCGTAGGTGCAGGAGGCACCGGCGGTGGCGGTGGTGCGGCCGGAGTGACAGCGAATATCGGAGGTTCCGGAGCCGGCGGCGGTGGCGGCGGCGGTGGAAGTGACGGAGCATGGTATGTGGCATCGACCGGAACGGTTGTAACAACCGGCTGGGAGGATTCAACCGGAAAGAATGGAACAGCAACATCCGGTGGAGCCGGTGGAATCGGTGGCCGTGCTGCCGAAAATGAAGTCGAACCTGCAGCACAGGGCGGCGCTCAGGGAACGGGCGGAGACGGCGGCAAGCTGTATCTGTCATCCACAGCGAACGTGACGACACCGACAGGCGGAACAAATTCCGGAGACGGAAAGGCTGCAACAGTCGTACCGTTATGCCGGATCAATTTCAAGGTTCTGGTAGATGATAGAGAAGGGGATGCATATGCCACCGGACGGCAGATCATAGTCAGAGACAGTGAAAGCCGCCCGACGGAATTGACAGAAAAGGATGGCATTTACTACGGATATGTTCCGAAGGGAAATGAAGTTTATTCCATCTATGTAGATGGAGAAAATACAGAGAAGACGATCCTTGCAAATCAGGATACATTAAATGAGGATCTTCGCTTCTACACGATGAGTATCGGTGTGACCGTTGATGATGAGGTTGTGAGTGACAAAAGCGTCGGTCTGGTGCAGAATTATCAGACAAAGACTTCTCTGAAATATAATGCAGACTCACAGACATACACAGGACTTGTCCTTCAGAAGGGCATCATGCAGGGAGATACCTACGAGGTGTGGGTAGATGGAGTTGCATTTGATACGACGGTGATGGCAACTCTGGATGGCCGCATGGGACAGGCAAAATATTACACGGCATCCATACGGGTAGAAGTCGATGGAGAGAGCTTGTCTGACCGGGCGGTATCCCTTTATCAAAATGGCGAACTGTATTATCTTGCAAAGTATAACGGGGATGCGGAAGCATACCAGGCGGTCGTACCGCTTATGACCAGCCGGTCGAATGAATATGATATCTATGTAAACAATGAAAGCACAGGTGTTACGGTGATTTCCAGTGCTGTTCTGGAAGAGCGCCAAGCCACGGTGGCCTATGGTTGGGCAAAGGTACATCTGAGTAATGGAGGAGAAAACTGGACCGGACAGACTGTAACCATTCAAAAGGGTGCAGAGTCTGTTCTTATGAATTATGATGAGGGATCAATGACCTATCAGACGATGCTCTTCACCGAAGATAGTGAGACGTATGATGTCTATGTCAACGGAAAACTTACTAGCGGTAAGATCTGCATGACAGAGGATGACAAACGTGACATCACACTGGATTACATGAAGGCTACTGTTACATTGACAAAGGATAATTCTCCATGGACAAAGGGTGCTACCTGCGTCTTGATGCAGGAAGGTGTGATCAAATATACTCTGGCAAATCAGGGAAATGGAACCTATAGTTTATCCGGTATCGAGCAAGGCGATTATGATCTGAATGTCAGCGGATCTAATTCAGATCCGAATGTAGGAATTCAGATCACAGCGGAAACACCGTCTGCGACGGTAGACTATTATACGGTGAACTTCCACAAAAATGTGGGTACACAGACAGATGTGATCACTGCAAAACAGATCATCCGGGAGGGCGAGTTTGCATCACCTGCCACCAGCCCTTACCAGTCAGGCTATACCTTCCTGACATGGGCAAAGGATACGAAGGGTTATGAGGAATACGATTTTGCAACGCCGGTGACAGGAACACTGGATCTGTATGCAAAATGGGTGCGTCCGTCCGTCACGATCGGTGATTATGTAAAATGTGACGAAAACGGCATTGTCGACGGAGACGGTGATTATTTCCGCTTGCCGAACCTGGTGATCCATGGATATCCGAATACCGGCAAGGTGATGAATACCGTTGTGATCTATTTCCATAATGCGACGGTGAATCAGCTGGAATTGCCGGAAGGAGTATTGCGTACGGATTCTATTGAGAAAAACGGTGATGGAAAGATCACGCTTCGTTTCTATGATGAAGTAGATAAGATCAATTGTGCAGGACCGGTTTCCGTTGCAACGGCACAGAAGATCCTGCGAAATATGGTACTGAAGGTCGTAGACCCGGCAGCAGATGCCAATGTATCCGTGATGGTATACGGAGATACAAATCTCGTATCAGAGCGTGAGGATACGCTGGAAAACAATCAGACTAGCAATAATTAGAAAGGAGCGACAGTAGCATGAGAAAAAATAAGATTTATCAGATAGCAAAACAGATGCTGGCTCTGGTACTGACGCTCAGTCTGGTACTGGGACTCGCTCCGGCAATGCCTGCAACGACCGTGCAGGCAGCATCAAACGGGCTTCCAAAAGAAGCACTAACGGCTACAGCGAATCAGACTCTCAAATCTGACAGGATATATTGTGTAGAGACGAATATCACAATTACCGGAGGCGCGAATCAAGCGGGGTTAATCGTAGGCTCAACTGCATACATCTATATTGCAAAGGATTGTACGCTGACCGTAAAGGGCGGGTATGCATCCAGCAATTCATATGGCGGACAGCCGGGTATCTATCTTCCTAGTGGAAGAACCTTATATGTCACCGGAGAAGGAACGCTGAAAGTGACTGGTGGCGCTGGTGCGAGTGCCGGCAATGGAACTAGCGGCGGTAGCGGAGCAATCTATCATGATCCTGATCAATTTAGAGGTGGCGATGGAGGTAATGGAGGCAGAGGAGCCAGCGGTGGTGGCGCCGGAATCGGTACTGCCGGAGCTGCCGGAGGAGATGGTGGTACTGGCGGCTCAGGGGTGACATATGATTGTAATGAACAAGATCATGCGGGCGCGAATGGAGGGTCAGACGGTAGTTCCGGATCGAGTTCTGCATCCGCAGGAACACTGCTCTTGTATGGTGCAGTAAAAGTAGATGCTTCCGGGGGAAGTTCCGGATCATCCGGCTCTGGTGGAGGCGCGGGCGGGAATGCCCAATATAAATGGACAAATACATATTTTGCCGCAGGAGGAGGCGGAGGCGGTGGCGGTGGAGCTGCCAGTGCAGCGTCTGGAATCGGAGCCGGTGGAGCCGGTGGTGGCGGTGGAGCCGGAGGCGGTTCTGGTGCAACAAATTACAGTAAGGATAACACATATATTCTTCCTGGAAATGGTGGATCTGGTGGGTCATCAGGTGGCAGTTCCGGAGCAACCGGTTCTTCTACAATCACAGGTAGTAATTATAAAACCGGAGGTTCTGGAGGTTCTGGTGGAGGTCAGGGTTCCAAAGGGGGCGATGGCACGGTAAAAAAAGGTTCAGCCGTAACCGTATCCGGTAGATCATCGACATCTATTGGAGATTTGAATGACGCGACTCCACCTTATCCAACCGAATTTACTTATCGGGTGACCCCGGATAATAACAAAGGAACAGGAAGTACAGAACCTCAAGGTGCCAGTATTTCCGCTACCAACTCCGAGGTATCTTTGGGATATCCGGTAAATTGTTCAGAGGGTTGGTCAGAACCGACCCGTGTGGGATATACCTTTGCCGGATACAATGAGAAAGCGGATGGCTCAGGACGCGAATATGTCAAATATCTGCCGGATGCGCCGGTTGGTGAAAAATTTCAGGCGACCGGTCGGTGGAATGTGGCAGGAGATACAACCATCTATGCACAGTGGACCCCGAATCAGTATAAAGTATTGCTTAAACGAAACAATACGGATGAGTTGGGCGAAGTGACTGATTCTGACGGATCAAATAACAAAGAGCAAAATACAACAGGAACCACAGAGATCACGGCGACTTTTGACAAGACGATGCCGACAGGGATTACAATCCCACAGCGCGTGGGCTATACATTTTTGGGATATTATGAGCAGGTAGTCGCCGATGACGTAGATGACGCAGCCATCGATCCTTCGAACACGCAGTATTATGAAAAGGATGGAAAGCCGACATCTGCGACATGGACGAAACCGGAGGATGGTCATGTATTGTATGCCCGGTGGAAGCGTACGACTTATACGATCACTTATGAGACAAATGGCGGTACGCTGCCGGGAGATCCAGAAATCACAAAGACAGAATACACCTATGGAGATCAATATGATCTGCCGTCGGATGTCAATAAGTCAATAAATAATCAGGATTATATTTTTGAAGGATGGTATCTGAATGATACCTTTACAACGGATCAGATCAAGACCATCTATCCTGCGAATTTTGGAAACAAGAAATACTATGCAAAGTGGACACCGATCAAGGGAACCCGTGCGGATTCCGAACTTTTGACGATTCCGGCACATACCTTCCCAGTGAGAAATCCGGAGACGGGAGAAATCGAGGAACCCGGAACACCGGAGGACTACGATCATACACAGGTCTATACACTGATCAACGGAAAGCCTGCTCAGGTAGACCGCGTAGAACTGCGCTCCGGCAGTGGTTCGGAAATGAAATCTTATGTCTGCGCCAGTGATGATACCGGTGCTTACGGCTATTATTCCAAGGGAAGTATCGGTACAGCAAAGATCTATATCAATGGAAGAGACACAGGAAAGACCGTAAAATCGGACAGTAACGAAGAGATCGAATTGGCAACCGCAGAGGTTACGGTTTCAAAGGATGATGTGCTTTTGACCGGCGCGGACGTTCAGCTGCGCCGTACAGATGCGGATGATCACGAGATCATTCATTATCTGACCGATAACGAAGACGGAACCTATTCTTATCTGTGGCTCGAAGATGACAGTGAATACCACATTTATGTGAATGGCGAAGACAGCGGAAAGAGCATTACACTGGTTGGCGGAGACACACAGGAGTTGTCCTACTATACGATTCAGGTTCAGACAAAACGTAATGATGCATTGTCAGAAGTCGGACCGGTGATCTTGAGATCAGGTGAGACGGAACTGTCATTGACAGAGACCGAAAAGGATTCCGGTATTTTTGAAATTGTTTCTGTAGAGGATCCGACCGTTTATCAGGTATATGTTGATGACGAGCAAACCGGTCAGGCAGTCAGCTTCACATCCAGGGGTAGAAACGCATTGCAGGATTATTATGATGTGGAGGTGACCACCAGAAAAGACGGCGCGCCTTCCTACATTGGTAAAGTGGAGCTGAAGTCCGGCGATACAGTCCTTGCAGTGAACGGTGCATCCGGAAATTACAGCGTCAGAGGACAGCTGGATGCGACTACAAGTTATGACATCTATGTAGATGGTGCAGATAGCGGACAGGATGCAAGATTTACATCTTCCGAGCGCAAGCATACGATTGACTATTACACAGTCACCGTAAATGTGACCAGAAATGGAGAACCGGTCGATGAGAAATCCGGAGTGACTTTGAAGGCACCCGGCAGAAGCAGCATTCCGCTGACATGGACGGAAACCGGAATATACAGTACCGTTCAGCCGGCTTCAGACACAGTGTATCAGGTTTGGTTTGGAAGTGAGAATACAGGCAGGACCGTAAAATTCCAGCCTGGAAACAATACGGCAACGATTGACTATTATGGATTGACGCTGAATCTGAAAGAAGATGACGAAGTTGTTTCGAATGCGGCAATTACATTGGTGGCAGACGGCGCCATCGTTGCAAGCTTTGAATTTGACACAGGGCTGAATAGCTATCAGTCACAGATCCGCGGGGCAGGTACATATGACATCTACAGAGATGGTGCGGATACAGGTGCCGATTTTGTGGTTAGTTCTGCAAATAAGACGGCAGATGTAAAGTATTACACCGTATCCTATGATGGAGATGGTGAAGATGAGGGCCAGACCCTCGTAGCACCCTATCTGGTACGTGCCGGTGCAGAAGTGACCGTTACGAGCCAACGGCTGACAAAGGCTGGAGAAACAGGAGAAGGCTATAATTTCGCCGGATGGAAGCGCGATGATGATGAGACGGTCTATAAGGCAAAAGATACCTTTATCATGCCGGATCATGCAGTTACCTTAAAAGCAGTCTGGATCGCAAATGCAGACTGTGAAGCAAAGTGGACTTATGAGGCAAATGGCAGCCAGGTGACCGAATATGGCACGATGGATCAGGCCTTAGAGGAAGCCGCAAACAAGTATGGTGAAGTCACAGTAAGTATCGTGAAAGCTGATGCAAGCGTACATGTGACAACTTCGGCTGAACTGAATTCGGCAACGAAGCTTGTGATCAAAGCGGGACAGACGCTGATATTAAATGACGGTGTAACAATTACAAACCGTGGTATCATCAAAAATAACGGAAGCATCAGCAAAGCCGGTTCGAACGCTGAGATTGTAAATGAAGCAAAGGGAGTGATCGATCAGTCTGCTGACGGTGAAGCTTCTGAGTCAGGGACGATCGGCTGTGATGTGACAGGAAGTGGAACCATCGGTTTTGGAACGATCGCAGCCGGTTCTACAGTCACAGGCGCAAGACTTTGGGGAGCGATTGAAAATCAGGGAACGATTTTGAACCCGTCAGAGATCGACAGTGATGAAGGAACATTTACGAATGTAGCAGCCGCAGAACTGACGATTCAGCAGGGATATTCTCTGACAGTGAATGGAACACTGGACAATCAGGGTAAACTGACCAACAACGGAACGCTGGATCTGAGCGAAGAGACAGCATTGACGAATTCAGACAGTGCGCAGCTGCTCAATAACGGTACGCTGACAGCGAAGGCAGATGGTGGCAAAGCCGCCCGTATCGAAAATGCCGGTATGATCAGTAATGGAGCAGGAGCAACGATCACACTGCAGAGTATGGGCGGCAAGAGTGCGTCCATGAGTAATACCGGTACGATCACAAACGCCGGGGTGCTCTCGTTGACAGCAACGGCAACATTAGATACGACTTATGGTACAGTAACAAATACCGGTAACGGATATGTTTTGGCATATCGATATGTGGAACCGGACGGACAGATTACAGATGTTCTGGATGGAGAAACCATTACATTCAAACCACAGGTAACTGCGATTGAAAAGGTGACGGGTCTTCATCAGGTTGTGTATGTTTATGTTACCACAGAAGAGCAGTTGCTGGAATCAGCGTCTGTACATCTGGATGGTATACAGATGGGTGAGGATATCACACTGGAACACGATCTGACATTGTCCGATGGAGCATCCTTGTGGATTCCGGAAGGAAAGTTGCTGGAAGTATCAGATACGACAACAGTGACTGTTGCAGAAAGCAGCAGTGGCTTGGAGTTGGATGGCACGATCTGGATGCATTCAAAACAAACAGATGGCAAGCTCAGTGATACAGATGGAAAGCTGATCATCAGTGATACCGGAAGAGTTTACTATCAGTTTGGTGCCGATATCTCTGCGACAGAGAAAATACTTGGCATTGATGAGACATTTGAACTGCAGGCGAGAATGGATGCACAATCAGGCGGAGTATGTACCTATCAGTGGTACAAAATAGATGATCAAGGTGTGGAGCAGATGATGATTGGAGAGACCGGTTCTACGCTTGATCTCGAATGGAATCCCGCGATTGATGCACAGACTTATTTCTGCCGGATCACATGGGAGGATGCAGAGCGGGGAGTTTCTATGACGGCTGATACGCCGACATGTACGATCTCCAGCAAGAGCACCACGGATATCACCTTGTCAGCAGAATCCTCACATGTATCGGAAGTACAGGAAGGATCAGAATCAAAGTTTGGTGCCGATAAAGCAAATTGTAACAATGATTGGACAGCGACGATCAAAGCGGATACCGGATATTTGCTGCCGAACAGTATTTCTGTTACGATCAATGGCGTGCCGGTTTTAGCAGGTATTGGATATACTTATGATTCCGAGACCGGTGAGATTACAATAAAAGCAGAGAAGATTCGCGGACCGATCGTCATTACCGCAAAAGCAAACCCTGTGTCTTATCAGATCAAATACGAGATTCAGGGAGCAGAAGGTGCGCCGTCTCTGGGCGAAAAGCAGGAGGACGGAAGCTATGTACAGACCGTGTCCTATAAGGATGCACTGACGCTGGCAGATATTGGTACACTGACCAGCCCGGGCGCGATCTTTAAAGGCTGGGCAAAAAATGCAGATGCCACAGAGCCGGAATATACACCGGGACAGAAGCTGAATGAGCATTTTACGACCACGCAGGATGAGATGCAGACCCTGTATGCTGTATGGCGTGTGAAAGCTCCGGCAGATCCGGATTTACTCAAGGATACTACTACGGATCCGAACGATCCGAACTATGGAAAGAGCCTGTTGGAGATCGTTTCCGCCAGTGCGCTGGTATACACAGGCGAACCCCAGAAGCCGGAATTTGCTTTGGCAGAGGATGAACGTTTTACAGTTACCAATGAAGGTGGAACTGATGTCGGAACCTATTATGTGGAACTGACCTTATCAGATGCGGCGTACGAATATTATGAATGGCCGGAACGTGACGGCGTGATCGTCAGCGGAGCCGCCATGAAGATCCCGTATCAGATCACAAAGGCGACAAATACATTTACGAGTCCTCTGACTTGCGCGGATGTGACATACGGAACAAAGCTGGCACCTTCCGCTGCAGCAAAATTTGGTGCTGTGAAGTATCGTTACCGTGCAGATGAGAGTGCAGAATGGTCAAATACGGCACCGACGAATGCCGGAACCTATCAGGTACAGGCGTATGTGACCGGTACCGCGAATTATACGGCACTGGAAAGCGAACCGATAGAGGTGACTATCGCAAGGGGTGTCTATGAAAAACCGGACACAGCAAAGGTAAAAGCGGTCGATGAGACGATCGAAGGCAAGAAAGACGGACCTCTGAGCGGATTGACAACGGAGATGGAATACCGGAAAGTCGGTGCAGTTTCCTGGTCGGCCATCACCGTAGATATTTTATCGAAAAACGGTCCGAGAGATCTGGAAGCCGGAGATTATGAAGTACGCTATGCAGAAAGTCAGAATGCAGAAGCTTCGCCTGCGGTTACGTTAACCGTACATCCGGGTCGCAAGCTGGTGGCAACCTATCAGGCAGAGACAGAGAACGGAATCGCGACAGTGGCTACGCAGGAAACTGTATGGGGCGGCAGTGTGACACCGTCTGCAATAGAAGTTCCTGCCCGTACCGGTTACAGTTCAGGCGGATGGAGCGGACAGTATGAAAATTTGGAAACAGATGTGACGCTGACTGCAATTTATAGCAGCAAGTATATCAAGGTTACACTGGATGCGAACGGCGGAACGCTTCAGACAGACAAAAATTATATTTCCGAGAGTTATGGACATGGATATTATGATCCGGCCGGTGGTTTGCTGAGTGCAACTTCTGATCCGGTCGAACTTCCGTCCAGAACAGGATACACATTCCTTGGTTATTATACCGGTCTGACAGACGGTGTATGCTACATCGGAGCAGACGGAACGCTCACCGATGACGCGGACAATCGTTACTTTACAGGAGCAGACGGTGAGACTGCAGTGCTGTATGCACATTGGGAAATGACCGCGTATGAGTACAAGATCGTTAAAGCGGGTACGGTAGATGTGAAGGTGTCCGGAGATGCGTATAGAAACACGATCGGATATGATGATCCAAGAACGATCACAGTTTCACCGGCAACAGGTACAACATTTAATGAAAAATTAATTTATGTCTCTGTGAATGGCGTAGTTGTTCAGACCTATGAGATGACAGCGGATAAAACCTCGATCGTTGTCACAGTGGACCTGAAATTGCTTGGAAAGCTGGGCAATGTGCTGATCTCCATTGGAGCAGAACCTGTCAGTCATACTGTTACCTACAAATATGCTGACGGTGATGTATTGGCAGGTGAGGACATCGAGAGCGGTCTGCCGGCTGAGACACCCTATGTATTTTTGGAAACATCCGGATTGTCCAGCCTGGTAACACCTGTCCGAAACGGATACACATTTGAGGGATGGTATGAGAAATCCGATTGTTCTACGGCAGCAGTTACAAGTATTCCTGCGAGAACCAGAAAAGATGTGACCCTTTACGCAAAATGGACACGCAATACTTATCAGATTGAATATCATACAAATGGAGGTGTTATTTCAGGCAGCGTAACTACAGCGTACACCTTTAGCGAAACAGAGAAAGTAGAACTTCCGGAGACTGTGACGAGGACCGGTTATGTATTTAAAGGCTGGTATCTGTCTTCTACACTGGATGGAACACGTTATGATGCGATTCCTGCCGGAATGACCGGAAATCTGACCTTCTATGCAAAATGGGAGGACCAGATCTGTGCGGTTACGAAGAAAGCAGTAGCAGGTGTGACCTACCACACGTTGAGCGCCTCCGATCAGGTGAAATACGGAGAGGATTACAGATTTACCATTGAGATCAGCTCGGCTTATAATGGGGAAAATATGAAAGTCTTTTATTACGAGCCGGGCGCATCGGGCGAAGTGGTGAAAACAGAACTGACACCGAGTGGTGGAGTTTATACAATCAGCAATATAACAACCCATATTACCATTCAGGTAACAGCAGTCCGTGAGATCCCTCTGGCACCGACAATGATGATTCAGAGATTTTATCTGGACGACGGAGAAATCAGCAATTATCATGCAGTGCAGCTTGACAGCTTTGTGACGTGGGGAATTACTCCGGTGCAGGATAAAAATGCACATTATGAGTACCGTGTGGCAGGAAGCGGCAGCTGGAAAACATGGTCCGCCGGTATGTCCTTATCAGGTGATAAGGTAAGCGCACAACAAATGAATTTCACCGATACTGAATTGTCCGGATTAACGCCCGGGACGGAGTATGAAGTGCGTCTGTTCGTAAAGGATGATAATGGTACAGAAAAAGCATCGGATCCGATCGCGTTTCTGATGCCGGTTAAGGAAAAGGAGCCGCCGAAGGGAGAGATCACAGGTAAGATCAGCACAGAAGATGATCCGGATCATATAGATCCTAATGATCGGTATAAGACATTTACGGTGTCTCTGAATGAGGGAAGTACTTCCATAGCAGTCCTATATGATGTAAGCAACGGGGACGAATTTAAATTCACCGGATTACCGGATGGAGAATACAATCTGGTAGTCATTGATAATGAGACGCAGTATCAGGTGACAAAAATGGTTACTGTCAAAGAGGAAGAGACAGTTCCACTCGGCGTCATTGTAGTAAAGGCTGAAAAGCAGACCAGGGTGGTGGTGAAAGAAGATGCACCGAAGGTAGCAGTGGATCATCTGAAAGAGGTATACCAAAAGGCGGAGGAAGAATCAGGACCATCGGCGGATATCATAAAGAATGCGATCTGGAATGTAAATAATGCTGGAGAAGGAGCTACTTTGTCACTGAACCTGATCGCAGAGAAGTCTGAAGAGAGCGAACAAAAGAATATTCTTAAGGCTCAATCTGTGAAGGAAGCAGTCCCTGATGCGGCTATCGCAATGTCTCTGAACCTGACAGCAGAATTGGTGGAGACATATCAGGATACAAGCCGTGTGGTTACGCCGATCAATGATACACTCCAGACGCTGTTGATCGCAGTTCCGATGGATGATCTGATGAAGCAGCTGCTCAATAATGGAAAGACACTGTATGTTTATCGGGAACATGAAAATGAATATGGTGCCAAAACGGTGGATAAGATGGTGCAGCGAGCTGGGGATGTCATAAAAGGGTCTGATTCTCCGGAGGGCTTCTATGCCGATAAGGATGCCGGTTATCTGTACCTGCGTGCAAATAAGTTCTCTACCTACGCGGTCGTATATGAGAATCCGACACCGGATACGCCTCAGACGCCGGATACGCCGGGCACACCGGACACACCGGATACGCCGGAGAGACCGGCGGATGGTGGAGGTGGCGGAAGTGTGAAGCCCGAGAAGCCGAAACCCGAAGAGCCGAAACCGGATGTGCCGGAAGAACCCGAGGATGGCGGCAATACAAACATCACCGTTGACAGAACCTTCCACAAGCTGCCGCTCACAGAGGCAAAGGCGACCAAAACTGCAGTGAAGGTGAGCTGGAAGCAGGTCGCTGATGCAGATGGCTATGTGATCTACTGTGCACAGTGTAACACCAAGAATAAGACCTATAAGTTTAAAAAGATCGCAGTCATCAAGAACGGCTCAAAGATCACATACACAAATAAAAAGCTGAAATCCGGCACCTACTACAAATATTATATCAAGGCTTACAAACTGGTGAACGGAAAGAAGGTATGGCTGGCGAAGTCCAAGGCGATCCATGCCACTACCTCTGGCGGCAAGTATGGCAATGCAAAGGCAGTCAAAGTCAACAAGAGCAGCGTCGCCTTGAAGAAAGGCAAGACCTTTAAGCTTCAGGCGGTACAGGTAACAAATGGCAAGCCGATCCAGAAGCATGCCAAGATCAAGTATGAGTCTACGAACAAAAAGGTTGCGACGGTAAACAGCAAAGGTGTCATCAAAGCAAAGAAGAAAGGTACCTGCTATATCTACGTTTATGCGCAGAATGGCGTGTACAAGAGGATCAAGGTCACTGTAAAGTGAGTGTAAAATAAAAAAGCTGCTATACTGATCGACAAGAGACCGGTATAGCAGTTTTTGAAATAAAATGTGTTTTATCCGCAATTTTATGTTATAATACCAAAAGCTATACAAAAGAAACGATTCATCGAGGTACAAAATGCAAAAGATCTGGGAATTTTTTGAAAATATGAATGAGCTGGTCTATGTTGCCGACATGGACACTTATGAACTGCTGTATATGAATAAAAAGGCCAGGGAAATGTATGATTTTAAATCCATGGAGGATCTGGCCGGCAGGAAATGTTACGAACTGATCCAGGGCAGCAAAGCCCCGTGTGCTCTCTGCAATAATAAAGAACTGATGCCGGGATATTTTAAGGAATGGAGTTATTACAATCCCCTTGTTGGCAAGCATTTTGAGTTAAAGGATACCATGATTGAGGCTGAGGGCAGGCGTCTTCGGATGGAACTGGCAGTTGACAGCACTGCACAGAAGCAGCAGAGTCGTATGATCGACAGCTATCAGAAAATGGAGGCGTTGGCGAACGAGGGCTTGCGCGTGGCACTGCAGGCGGAGACACCCGACCAGTCGCTGGAGGTCATTCTGGAATATCTCGGAAATGCGTTAAAGGGTGAACGAACCTATATTTTTGAGCGAAACGCAAAGGGCAACGATGACAACACCTACGAGTGGGTGGCAAAGGGCGTGATGCCTGCAAAGGATATGCTGCAGGATCTTCCTGCGGAGGTATGTGCGAACTGGTACCGTAATTTTCGCGAAGACAAAAATATCATGATCCATGATCTGGAGGATATCCGTGAGAGTGACCCTTTGCAGTATGAGAATCTGAAGCGTCAGGATATTCATTCTCTGGTGGTAGTTCCGCTCTATGACGACAAAAAGATCATAGGTTTTTATGGGGTGGATAATCCGCCGAAAGGTGCGCTTGACTATACGGAGACGATGCTGCAGATCATGGCACACTTTATTATCGCTTCGCTCAAAAGGCGTGAACTGGTAAAACAATTACGGAATATGAGCTATAGGGATCAGCTGACACAGCTGGGTAATCGTTTTGCGATGGATGAGTTTGTGGCAGGTGTGTGCCAGGACGAGAGCATCGGAGTTGTATATTGCGATATCACCGGGTTGAAACGGGTCAATGACTCGCAGGGGCACGCGGCAGGAGACCGTTTGATTCTGCGTGCCTGCGACAGTTTGGAGCAGGTGTTTGGTGCGCGTGGTCTGTTTCGTATCGGTGGAGATGAACTGCTGGCGTTGTGTCCGGGCATTTCGGAGGATGCGTTGAATAAGAAAGTCGCCGAACTGAGGCAAATTATGCCGGAGTACGAGGTGGTCATGGCTGTCGGCACCGTATGGAGACCGGACAGTAAGGTCGGGATCGACCGGTTGCTGTCGGAGGCAGACCGGCGCATGTATGATGACAAGGCGGCATATTACAGCGCTTCGCGCGATCTGGACCGGAGAAAATCATAAAAAATGATAATAAAAAGGATGTACCGAAAATGATCGGTACATCCTCTTTTTTCGTTGCCATGCATTCGTAAGAAGCTGCCGGTGGCAGGTTCTGGAGATGCGGATAACAGGACTTGAACCTGCACGTCGTGGACACCATGATGTGCTAGCGTAAAGTTTTATTCGGATTTATAAAAATAGATAGAGGACTCAACTTTGTGATAAAGTATTAGTGACCAAACAAATACAAAACAAAGTAAGGAGTCCTCTATGATTAACAGTATAAAATATTTTGAAGAAAATAGCATCAAGATTTTTGAAAAACTTGAGACAGATTTCATGAATGATCCTACCAAGATGGCGGAACTTGTCCGTGGAGTGACAGATGAGATACACAAACTGGGACTTAGGATAATTCAGGAATGTCTGGAAGATACGGATAAGCTCATCGGTCAGAGCGTCGTGAGAAAGAATCACTGGAACGTGGAACGTCACAGTGAAAAGCAGCTGATCACGTCATTAGGAACGGTCTGCTTTAAGAAAACACTCTATGTAGATAAAGAAACCGGAAAAAGCACATATCTTCTTGACCGGTTAATGGGCTTAGAGAAACATGAAAGATTTACGGAAGATGCAGTTGCAAACCTTCTTGAAGAAGCGGTACAGACTTCATACCGCCGCGGAGGTGAAGCGGCAAGCATAGAGGACAATGTCAGCAAACAAGCGGTAATGGAAAAGATCCATGCACTGAATTTCCCTGTGGATGATTCAAAACCGGAAAAGAAAAAGGTGGTGGACTACCTCTATATTGAGGCTGACGAGGATCACATTTCTCTGCAGTTCAATAATCAGAAAGGTGATCTGGAAAGAAGTGAAAATGGTCGTAAGAACAACTGTGTGATATCCAAACTTGTGTATGTGCACGAAGGACTGAAACCGGAAAGTATAATAAATGAGGGAACAGAGGAAGAACGGAACTCCAAGAGATGGGAACTGATCAATCCCCACTACTTCTGCCGCGTATGCAGCGGAAAAGGAAATGACCTGTTCTGGGATGAAATATTCAACTGGATAAACAACCACTATGATTTGTTCAAGGTTAAGAAAATATATCTGAATGCGGATGGAGGAACGTGGATCCAGGCGGGGCCAAGGCGCATCGGGGGAATCACATACGTATTGGATGAATTCCATCTTCAGAAATATGTGACCAAGCTGACGAGCCATATGCTGGATTCAACCGAAGATGCAAGAAACGAAATATACCGTGCACTCAGAAAAAATGATAAGAAAGAATTTACTGCAATAACAGAGCGTTTGAAGGGAGCTTTAAAGAACCTGGAAACAGGAGAAAGAAGGATCAATGACAGCCGTGACTATATCCTGAATAACTGGACTGCAGCAAGAGTCCGCCTGCGTCATGAAGAAGGCGTGATTGGAAGTAGTACGGAAGGCCATGTATATCATGTATTATCATCCAGAATGAGCACCAGACCAATGGGCTGGAGTGTTGTAGGAGCATCAAAAATGACAGAACTGAGGGCATACTATCTCAATGGAGGGGATATGCTGGAACTGGTAAGGTATCAGGAGAAAGAACAGCCTAAAGCCGCTGGAATGGAAGACCAGATACTGCTTTCAGCGGAAATCATAAGAAGCGAAAAAAATCTTCATAGTGAAATCGGGAAATACGTAGAAAGTATGACGCATAGCATGGATGATGAAATAAAGAAACTTGCACCATTCAAGGCTATATTGGGAGGTATGCTTTTATAAAAAGCAGTCTGATGCTTAGCCCTCTTGATTATAAAGAAGCCGGAAAGATTATGTCTGTCAAGGGTGCAAAGCACCGCTGTGCGGCAAGCCCTTGACAGACATAATCCTTCCGGCTAAGGAGCAAACAAGAGGGTTAAGCAGGAGTCTGTCTTTAGGGCGGCTCTTGAAAAAGGATATGGAAAAGTGTATATTTAGTTCATCTACTGATTCTAATACTTAATTCTAACGTCAAAGGGGTGAACTCTATCCCACTAAATCCGAAAGTAAATTTACGCGGTCACCATGATGTAAAAGGAGTGTACAAATTTGGATGAAGAGAGTATAATATCAACAGAGAAGGAGGTAGATATTATGATAACTGCAGAACTTACACAAAAAATAAATTTGTTACCTCAAGAGAGTTATGATATGGTAGAGAGCTTTGTGCAGCAACTTCTTGATACAAATAGTAAAAAGGAGCGAGCGTTTCAAACCTTTATGGATAAAATGAATGCAGCCGAGAGATCCGTACAGGAGCATGGATACTATTCTGAGGAGGAAGTTGAGGAAGAGCTGGCAAAAATATGATACAGAAAAAAGTGGTATACTCAGAGATTGCTTTGAATAAGCGCAAAGCAATAAAAGAAGATATTAAAGATCGCTACGGAAAAGAACGGGCCGATAAGTTTTCTGAACATATTTCCAAGACAATAGCAAAATTGAAACAATTTCCGGAGATGGGTTCTTCAATGAGAAACCAGTACGGTTTGGATTGCGATTATTATGTACTTTTCATAGAGCATAATTATTTTATATACCGTATCACGGATGAAATGATATTGATTCTGGAAATATTTAACGAGCGAGAAGATTTTATGAGGCAGCTGTTTGGCATTGTGACAACACCACAGGAGACGCTGGACTATTGGGGTGAGTAGTATTTCAATATTTATATAGAAACTGTTAGATAATGGAAAAAGGATGTACCGAAAATGATCGGTACATCCTTTTTTCGTGCACCGAATGAGGATA
>SFRL01000019.1 GCA_004562765.1 bacterium
GCGGTAAGCTACCAAAACTTAAAATATCTACAGTTTTCAAGGTTCATCTGAGCCTTTTTTCTTCGTCTCAGTTTTTCATAGGTCATTTGACACTATCACGATATCATACAGCCTGCTGTCATCGTCAGCCGGAACTGTCAATGTCTTCTGAATCTGCGCAGCATCGGCAGAAGCTCTGCCAGCTGTTCCAGCACATAATCTGCCTCATCGCGTGTACTCTCCACGGAAAGTGAAAAGCGCACCGTGGAATCCAGCAGCTCCGGTTTGACACCGATCGCTTTCAACGTGCCGGAGATCGCCGGGTGGTTGGATGAACACGCCGAGCCGGTGGACACATAGATGCCCCGCTCCTCCAATGCATGCAGCAGCACCTCTGCACGGATCCCCGCAAAGCTGACACTGACGATGTGAGGCGCGGCATCCCGTCCGTCCGCACCGTTGACGGTCGTTCCCTCCAGTTCCTGCATCCCCGCAACCAGATACTCCCGCAGCTCATACAGACGCTCGATCTTCTCATCAAAATCCTGATATAACTCCTCTGCCGCAGCGCCAAGTCCTGCGATGCCGGCAACATTTTCCGTTCCGGAGCGCATGTTTTTCTGTTGTCCCCCGCCATAGATGATGGGTTTGATCTTTGTTTTATCCTTTACATACAAAAATCCGATGCCCTTCGGTCCGTGGATCTTGTGTCCACTCACAGACAGAAGATCGATTCCCATACGTTTCGGATAGATGCGAAGCTTTCCGAAAGACTGGATCGCGTCGATATGGATCAGTGTCTTTGGATTCTTCTCATGAATGAGCTTTGCCGCGTCCTCGATCGGTTCGATGGTACCGATCTCATTGTTCACATGCATCAAAGACACAAGGATCGTGTCCTCGCGCACAGCTTCTGCCAACGCTTCCAGCGAGATCATACCCTGTGCGTCTACCGGGAGATACGTTACCTCAAATCCCTGCTCCTCCAGAAAGATCAGCGGATTGTAGACGGAGGCATGCTCGATGGAAGTCGTGATGATATGCTTTCCCGTCCGCTGATTTGCAAGCGCCACACCGATCAATGCCAGATTGTTACTCTCCGTACCGCCTGATGTGAAAATGATCTCTTTTTCCGCGACCTTAAGTATCCGTGCGATCTGCTCCGTGGCAGTTTTTATATATTTTTCTGCGACAACGCCTTTCATATGCAGGGAAGACGGATTTCCGTAGTCCTCCAGCAGCACCTGCTGCATAAGCGCCACCGCTGCGTCCGAGCAGCGTGTCGTTGCCGAATTGTCAAAATATGCTTCCATATGATAAATTCCTCTATTATTCTGTTGTTGATTGAGCCATCTCCAGATGCATCATGAGCATGGACAACATCGTGATAGACGCTGTATCCGTACGCAAGATCCGCTTGCCCAGCGAGATCACCTGAGAGTCTGCCCGCAAAGCGTTGATCTCCTCCTTCGCAAATCCGCCCTCAGGACCGATAAACACACTGATGGAACCGACATCTGCCAGCCCCTCAAAGGCTTTTGCCGTCGCCGCTATCCCCTCCTCATTTTCATAGGGAACCAACCGCCTGTCACACTGCATGGCATACTCCGCCGCCTCTTTAAAACTCATGAGCGGATGGATCTTTGGTATGATACTGCGCTTGGACTGCTTTGCCGCACTGCGGGCGATCTCCTGCCAGCGTGCCACCTTTTTTTCGGCTTTCTTTTCATCCAGCTTCACCACACAATATTTCATCGCCACCGGTATGATCTCATACACGCCCAGTTCAACGGTCTTCTCTATGACAGTCTCCATGCGTTCCCCTTTAGGGATCCCCTGAAACAGATAGATCTTCGCCGGAAGCTCCGTTCCCGGGATATCTTTTTTTTCGATGTGCAGTGTCACCTCGTCGTCAGAAAGTGTCTCCACGCTGCACAAAAAATCCCTGCCGCTCTGATTGCTGATGCGCACATGCTCGCCCGGCTTCATGCGCAGCACATTCTTGATATGATTCACATCGGAGCCGATAATTTGGATCGAATCTTCCCCGATCTGATCATCTTCTACAAAAAACTGATACATTCCATTCCTCCGGCTGCGCCTCATCTTTTCTTTGGCACAGCCCATTTTCTAATTCTTACGGGCAGTAATGTTCACCCACTCACCCTGGTGATTGATCTCTACGATTGAAAGCCCGGCAGCCTCGATGGCAGCTGCCACTTCCTTTTCTTTAAAATCGATGATTCCGGATGTGATAAAGATACCGCCGGATTTCATTCGTGCAGGGATCACCGGTGCCATCGGAATGATGACATCCGCCAGAATGTTTGCCACCACGATATCATACCCACCGCCGACTGTCGCCTGCAGATCCTCGTCATCGATCAGATTGCCGCAGTAAAAGGTGCCCAGTTCCTTCGCCAGATGATTCACCTCAAAATTTTCATAGGTAGAAGTCAGACATGCCTCGTCGATATCTGTACCCACTACGCTGCCGGCGCCAAGTTTCAGTGCCACAATAGACAGGATTCCGCTGCCGCAGCCCACATCGAGCACGCGGTCGCCATCCTTCATATACTTACGCAGCTGACGGATGCAAAGCTGTGTCGTCTCATGTTTTCCGGTTCCGAAGGAGATGCCGGGATCGATCTCGATCATAACTTTTCCCTCATCCTCCGGTTTCAATTCCTCCCATGTCGGTTTGATCAGAATATCGTCCAGATAGAAAGAGCTGAAAAACTTTTTCCAGTTGTTGATCCAGTCAATATCTTCGGTCTGTCCGGCCGTGATCGTCGCCGGTCCGATATCCGCATACTGCTTCTGTTCCTCCAATGCCAGCATGACCTTTTTCAAAAGCGCTTCCCGCTCCTCAGTCGTTGACTCATCCGCATCCAGATAAAAGGTCACCTTGCTGCTTCCGTCATCCTCCCCAAGCTCCGGTGGAAAGTCGATGAACATCTCACCGATCTCCTCCTTCGTCAGCGGCACATGGTTTTCGATCATCGCACCCTCAATGCCCAGCTCGTCCAGCATCGCAACGATCAGATCCTCCGCCGCTGTTGTTGTCTCTATCGTATAACTGTTCCACTTCATGAATCCATCTCTCCTTCATCATTTCCCATTTTCGCAATGTCATAGATCATATAACCGTTTTTACCGCTCTTTTTTGCCCGGTACATCGCCTCATCCGCGCACCCGATCAATGTTTTTGCATCCATGCCTCTCTCATAGAAGGCGATTCCCATACTTCCGGATATCTGCAGACGGGCAGTTCCCAGTTCAAAAGGCTCTTCAAAAATATCCATGCATTTTTTTGCACAGGTATGAATATCATCTGTATTCCACGAACGAAGCAGCGCAATGAACTCATCTCCCGCATAGCGATAGGCGATCAGTTCATCTTTTTTCAATGCGTGTAAGCGCACTGCAACCTGGCGCAGCGCATCATCCCCCACCCGGTGTCCATAGTTATCGTTAATACTTTTAAAGTCGTCAATATCGATCATAAATGCAGCGCGGAGCATGCCTCTGTCAGTATAGCGTTCGATATCCTCCTCCAGCTTGGCACGATTGCGGATACCGGTGAGCTTGTCATGGCTGTTTGCCTGTATCAGATTGATCTGCTCGATCTCAAGCTGTTTTGCAAGTTTGCCCTTTCTGAGATTGTCCAGACTGATCAGCAGTACGATCAAAAGCAGCACACAGATCACCAACAAACCCGGAATGACCAGTTCTTTGTAGCGTTCCATAAAAGTCGGCTGATGATTGACGATCTGTGCTCCCTCCGGGATCAGCGAAAGATCCAGATCGAACTTGCGCATGACAGCTTCATCGATACAGTAGACATTCGGGCTGTCCTCGATCACATCAAATTCCGCGGGGTTCTTGCCTTCAACGATCTCCTTTGCCATTTGCGCAGCCAGTTTTCCGGACAACTCCATGGACACGATATTTCCACCCAGCAGCCCGTTTCCGATTCCTCCGTCCACCATACGGAACGCCGGAACCTGCGCATACTTCGCGATCAGCGCGATTGACTGGGCATTTGTGTAGTGCCTTCCACTGGCATCCTCTGTCATCACAACATAGAGCAGGATGGAGTCCGTGCTGACCGCAGCGATCGAGGCGCGCAGTTCCTCTGTAGTGAGCTGCGAAGTATTGATCTCCGAAAATTCCAGTTCCGGATACTTTTCCTGCTGTGCGTAAAGTATTTTTCGATTTGCCTCACCGGTAACGGTATCGTCAAGAATCGCCACCACTTTTTGTGCATCCGGATAAAAGGTTTTTGCAAGCTCAATGTTCTTTTCAAAGGACAGTATTTCCATCACGCCCGTGACAAGCGGTGACTGCGCCGCCTCCTTCGCAAGTTCATCGCTATTGATTCCCTCAAAGATCACCGGAATATCTGCAAAAAGATCATCCGCATGATCCATTGCGAACTGCAGTGCCGCGTCATCCCCGACAATGATCACATCATAGGGCTCTACCTTTGACATGCGGTATGCCAGCCCCTCCGTAAACAGCCTGCGGCTCTCCTCGTCATCCACGCGCTTTGTATCCATAAACTCATAATCCAGCTCTATATCACTGCCGATCCCTTCCTTGATCCCCTCGATCTGGATCTGCACCGTATCCCATCCATAGGAATAAGAGCTGAGAAAAAGCACGCGTCCGGCAGTTGCCGTTTCATGCGCAGTTTCAGCCTGTGCGGCCAGCGTCTGCAACGGTACGGCAAAAAAGATCATCATGAAAATAATTGAAATTATCCATCTTCTTTTTGTTCTCATCCGGTGAAAGTTCATGTTCATTTGCATCTCCCTGTGCATATGCAGTCATATACTTTATCATACCAAAAACCCCGGCTTTTTACAAGCCGGGGCACACATACACTTTGCGTTTTTATAAGTACAAATTACCATTTCCGATTGTTTGCCGCTCAGCGGAAAATGGCACCCAATACAGCGCTGATCGCTCCGAACAGCACACCCGCCACCGGGAAGATGATCCATGAGATCCCCCAGTTTCCGGTCAAAAAGCTATAGCCAAGATAAATTGCAACGACAATGCTCCAGTATGCGCCGGAGAGTTTTTCTGCCTTTTTCTTGCCCGGCGTATAATCTCCAGTCTGTAACAGCTTATCATAAGACGCATGAATCATTCCTGCATGTATGATCAGAAATACACCAACCGCAACAAATACAAGCAGCACGCATACACCGATGACCAAAAAAAGATCCTCCTGCGTAAAGATCGACAACGCCACCAACGGGATCACGCCGACAATACACAGCACGACACCGATCGTGATGCTGTAGCGGAACGTCACTGCAAAATTCTCTTTTTCGTCAGCAACCATTCTGATCACATCCTCCGGGATCTCCAGCCATTCTTTTTCCATGTATTCATATTTCGATAGACGCATTCCGGTCGTAATGAACACTGCAACAGCGATCGCTACCAGAACAAGAAGCACCACAAGCCCGATTGCTCCTGCTGCATTTTCAGGTATCAGTGCCACGTTGCCAAAAACAGCACTCTTTTCTGACAGCACACTCATGAGCAGCAAGCACACCGGACTCAAAATGCACAGGAGCACACCGGTCGCGATGCGCGGTGCAGCCTCTCTGCTCAACGTCAGGAAATCTGTAACTTCCTCATGCGACACCTGCCGTCTGCGCTCCGATGTATTCTGCGCATCTTGATCATTCCGTCCAAAGTCTCCGGAAAACTCCCGGTATGTATCTCCGTTTCGTTTCTCCTCAGCCTCCGGTGCAACCACTTCCTCCAATACTTCTTCCTCTTTCAGAAGATAGTCCGTACTCACATTCCACAACTCACTCATGCGGATGATCTTGTCGATATCCGGCACACTCTCCCCTGTTTCCCATTTTGACACCGACTGTCTGGAGATCCCGAGGCGATCTGCCAGTTCCTCCTGAGACCAGCCGGATTTTTTTCTCAGATTCATGATCTTTTCCGATAAACGCATAATTGTCAACCACCTTTCAGATTATACCTTATTTTATAACCTAAAAGGGCAGTTGACAACCACCAAATTCACTATGAAATTTGTCAACCGGCGGTTGCAACCGCCGGTTTTATGCGAAAAAACCATTTATAATTGCCTACGGCAATGGGATCAGCAGGCTGCAAACACGGTGCGGAGTCTGTCATACTCCCGATTGATCTCCTGCAGCGTTTCCGTATCGCCGCACATATTGTCGGGATGATAGATCCTGACAAGATCCTTATAACGCTTTTTCAATGCGATCTCGCTCTGTACACCGATAAAGAAAAGTTCACCCTTTACAACCGAAGGGTTTTCCCGGGGAGTCGGCTCCTGCTTTTGCTGATACTGTCTGACACGGTCATAAAATTCACGTTTGCGCTCCAGATGCTGTTTCTCGTCAGCCAGCTTTCTGAGCTCATCTTCCAGCACCTGCTGCTTCATCCGCAGCACATACTCCTCCTGTGCACGAAACTTGGCATCCGCATCTTTCTGCCTGCAAAAATCCTTTCGGTCACGCTCCAGTTTTTCCCGCTGCATCTCCAAGCGTCGCTTATCATCCTCCAGCTTGCGCTTATCACGCTCTATCTCTATCGTTTTCTTAAAATACCATTGCTGGAAAGCCATGATATCATCCTGTGTCTGAGGCACGGCTGTCTGCATAGACATAGGCAATCACTCCTTTGAAAATAAACCAAATCGAATGTTTCTATCCAGTATATCGACAACCTTTAAAAAAAATCAAGATATTGCGACAAAAAAACTAAAAAAATTTTTTTGCTACAATATCTTGATAGAATACGTTTACTTTATTCACTGCTCCGTGTCCGGAGCCCAATGTTATCCACTATTTTTTCCGGCCAAAGCCTTTCTTTTTCGGTTTTGAGTCGCCGTCTGCAGCTCCGTTCTGATTTGCAAGAGAATTTCCGGTCTCCGCATCGAACTGACGAAGCAGCTCCTTTGCCGTGCTGTTCAAGCCGGTCGGCACCTGCACAACCAGAGTAACGTACTGATCACCGCGTATGTTGGAATTACGCAGTGACGGAACGCCCTTTCCTTTCAAACGAATGCGTGTATCTGTCTGTGTGCCCGGTTTTACCTCATAGATCACATCACCGTCTACCGTACCGATACGCACCTCGCCACCCAGTGCTGCCTGCGCATAGGAGATCGGCGCGGTGGAATACAGATCCATATCGCGTCTCTGTAAAAACGGATGTGCACTGACGATCACCTCAACAAGCAGATCCCCTCTGGGTCCACCGTTTACGCCAGGTTCACCTTTCTCACGAATACGAACGCTCTGTCCGTTATCAATTCCGGCAGGGATGCTGACCTCGATCTTCTTGCGATTGTTCAGATATCCGGTACCGCGGCAGCCCGGACATTTCTCCCTGACTACCTTACCGCTTCCGTTACAATCCGGGCAGGTCGTGATATTCTGTACAACGCCGAACAGAGACTGCTGCGTCATGCGCACCTGTCCTCGGCCGCCGCACTTTGTACATGTCTCCGGGCTGGTTCCGGGCTTTGCTCCGGTTCCATGGCAGTCAGGACATTCGTCCTTAAGTACCATATCGATCTCTTTTTTACAGCCGAATACGGCTTCCTCAAAGGTAATGCGCACCTGCGTGCGGACATTCGCCCCTTTCATCGGACCGTTGTTCGCGCGCCTGCTGCCTCCAAAGCCGCCGCCAAAAAGATCTCCAAAAATATCCCCAAAGCTGCCGAAGATATCTCCCATATCATTAAAATCAAAGCCTCCGCCTCCGGCGCTGCCGTCAAAAGCAGCGTGACCAAACTGGTCATACTGGCGTCTCTTATCCGGATCACTCAGGATTGCATACGCCTCAGAAGCCTCCTTAAACTTTGCCTCTGCCTCTTTATCACCCGGATTTGTATCCGGGTGATATTTTTTGGCAAGTACGCGGTATGCTTTTTTTAGCGTCGCGTCATCGGCGTTTCTGTCAACGCCGAGAACCTCGTAATAATCTCTCTTGTCTGCCATGATTATACTTCCTTGAAGTCTGCGTCTACGACATCGTCATCTGCAGAAGATGCACCTGCTCCCATGTCAGGACCTGCGCCTGTACCCATATCCGGACCTGCACCGGCTGCCTGTGCGCCCTCGTACATCTTTGCGAATACCTTCTGTGCGCTCTCCATCAGTTTCTCTTTTGCTGCCTTCATCTCATTGACTGTAGACTCAGACATATTCTCAGCCTCAGGATTTGCATCAACCAATGCCTTCAATGCGTTCAGATCTGCCTCTACTGCAGACTTGTCAGCAGCATCCAGCTTGTCGCCTACCTGATCCAGTGCCTGCTGTGTCTGGAAAACGAAAGAATCCGCATCATTTCTGGCGTCGATCGCCTCTTTACGCTTCTTATCCTGTGCCTCATACTCAGCAGCTTCCTTCACTGCCTTCTCGATCTCATCATCAGACATATTAGAGCCTGCGGTGATCGTAATATGCTGCTCCTTACCGGTTCCAAGATCCTTTGCGGATACATTTACGATACCGTTTGCATCGATATCGAAGGTAACCTCGATCTGGGGAACGCCACGGCGTGCCGGAGGAATACCATCCAGACGGAACTGTCCGAGAGACTTGTTATCTCTTGCAAACTGACGCTCACCCTGTACGACATTGATATCTACGGCAGTCTGGTTATCTGCTGCAGTTGAGAAGATCTGACTCTTCTTGGTGGGAATTGTCGTATTACGCTCGATCAGTCTGGTAGCGACACCACCCATGGTCTCGATAGACAGTGACAACGGAGTAACATCCAGCAGTAAGATCTCGCCTGCGCCGGCATCTCCTGCCAGCTTACCACCCTGAATAGATGCACCGATGGCTACACACTCATCGGGATTCAAGCTCTTGCTGGGTTCTTTGCCGGTCAACTGTTTTACCTTCTCCTGTACAGCAGGGATACGTGTAGATCCACCAACTAACAGTACCTGACCGAGGTCAGCGTTTGTAAGACCCGCATCCTTCATGGCGTTCTGTACCGGGATGGCTGTCTTCTCTACTAAGTCATGTGTCAGCTCATCAAATTTTGCTCTGGTGAGATTCATATCAAAGTGCTTCGGTCCCTCTGCGGTTGCAGTGATGAACGGCAGGTTGATATTGGTTGTAGTTGCGGAAGAAAGTTCCTTCTTAGCCTTCTCTGCTGCCTCTTTCAGACGCTGCAGAGCCATCTTATCGTTAGAGAGGTCTACGCCCTCTGCTTTTTTAAACTCATCGATCATCCACTGGGTAATACGATTATCGAAATCGTCTCCTCCTAAACGAGTATCACCGTTGGTAGATAATACCTCGATGACACCGTCACCGATCTCAATGATAGATACATCAAATGTACCACCGCCTAAATCGTATACCATGATCTTCTGCTCTTTCTCATTGTCCAGACCATAAGCAAGCGCTGCTGCGGTGGGCTCGTTGATGATACGCTTTACATCCAGTCCGGCGATCTTTCCGGCATCCTTGGTTGCCTGACGCTGTGCATCATTGAAATATGCAGGAACCGTGATAACTGCCTCAGTTACAGACTCACCTAAGTAGCTCTCTGCATCAGCCTTTAACTTCTGCAGGATCATTGCGGAGATCTGCTGCGGGCTGTAGTTCTTGTCGTCAATGGCTTTCTTGTAATCAGTTCCCATGTGTCTCTTGATAGAGGAGATGGTCTTCTCTGCGTTGGTAACTGCCTGACGCTTTGCAGGCTCACCGACCAGACGCTCACCGGTCTTTGTGAATGCCACGATAGACGGTGTTGTTCTTGCTCCTTCCTGATTTGCGATAACGGTGGGCTTTCCACCTTCCATAACAGCTACACAGCTGTTTGTTGTTCCTAAATCAATACCAATAATTTTGCTCATGATGTTTTCCTCCTACTTGATATATAAAAAATGTTTTATTACCTGTTTTTTTACTGTACGACCGCTACCATACTGTGGCGTACGACTGAATCCCGGTACATGTAGCCCTTCTGCAGTTCCTGTGCCACGATGCCGGATTCATACTCCTCGCTCTCCACCTGCATGACTGCGTTGTGATACTCGGGGTCAAATTCCTTGCCGACTGCCTCGATGGGTTTCACATCCAACTCGGCAAATACAGTCATCATCTGCTTGTAGATCTTATCCATACCGTCCACAAACGCATCGTTTTTCTGTTCTTCGGGGACAGCTGCAAGTCCGCGCTCGAAATTATCCACAACCGGAAGAATCTTCTCAATAATACTCTTTGCACCGACCTCATACATCTGGGTCTTTTCCTTCTCGGTACGCTTACGGAAGTTTTCAAACTCCGCCATCTGGCGCTTCACCTGATCGGTCAGTTCCTCAATGCGCTCATCACGCTTATCCTTTTTCTTGTCCTTTTTCTTGAAAGGACTCTTTTTCTCACCCTTTGAAGCCTGCGCCTCTTCCGGCTCCCCGCCGTCCTGTTCAGCAGCTGTTTCCTCGTTTTCAGCAGTTGCTTCCGCCTCCCCGGCAGATGCTTCTTCAGCCACCGTTTCCGATTCTCCGGCAGCTTCCTCAGGAGTGGGCTGTCCGGTCTGTTCGTCTAAAACAGTGTCTTCTGCTTCTGTTTCCTGTTCCACTGTTGTTTTTTCTTCTGCCATTTGCAGTCACCTTCCATTTCTATATATACTGATATTTCTATTTTTGCTCAGGCGGCTTTTTAAATATACCGTCCAACTGATTTTTCAATGTTTTCAGATTATCAACTACGTTTTCGTAATCCATACGCTTCGGGCCGATGATTCCGATCGTACCCTTCATGCCCTCGCCAAGCTCATAAGTGGCAGTTACAACACTGCAATCTTTCATCGTCTGTACCGGTGACTCACTGCCAATATATACCTGAATACCGGTATTTTCCTCATCGGAGAGCGTATCATTCACGAGACTGACTAATTGCTGTTTTTCCTCAAATGCAGAGATCAGTTCCTGTGCACGGGAAGAATCTGCCAACTCGGGATATTTGAAAATGTTTGTAGCGCCGCTGGTGTAGATTTCCAGATCCTCATCCTCGGAAACGGATTCGGCGATCGCATCCAATACCTTGCTCACGATCTCGCTGTGAATACCTGCCTGTTCTTTTAGCTTGGCAATGGTTGCGAGATTGATCTGATTCAATGCCAGTCCGTTCAGGCTTGTGTTTAACAACAAATTCAGCTTCAGAATCTGTTCATTGTCCAGCCCGCTCAGATCGGTACGGATGATCTTGTTCTTTACGATGTTTCCCTCCAGCACGATCACTGCCAGAAGCTGCTCCTCATCCACCTGTGAGAGCTGAATGAATTTCAGCTTGCCCTGCTGATACTGAGGTGCGGTGATCATTGTGGCATAATTCGTATTTGTTGCCAGCATCTTTACCACCTGCTTCAGCACCTGCTCCATCTTCTCGGTCCGCTCGATAACGAAATCCTTCATCTCGGATACTTCGCGGTCCTTTTCCTCCATCAGATTATCTACATAAAAGCGATAGCCCTTGTCGGAAGGGATTCGACCGGCGGAAGTATGCGGCTGAACGATGTAGCCAAGTTCCTCCAGATCGGACATCTCATTGCGGATCGTTGCGGAACTCAGGTTCAGATCCGTGTATTTGGAGATGGTACGGGAACCAACCGGTTCACCGGTCTCCAGATATGTCTGAATGATTGCCTTTAAAATTTTTGTTTTTCTCTCGTCTAAGTGCTCCATGGATTCACCTCTGATTTTCGGGGGTGTTATTAGCACTCATCAAAAAGGAGTGCTAATCGTTTCTGTAACTAAGATAGCACTGCCGCATCATAATGTCAACACTTAATTTATGAAAAAATATGAAATTGAAAAAATACCCTGCGATCTGCAGCATGTACAGATTGCAGGGTGCTTTGTATATCCTTATGCATCCTTTTTAGCATTCGCTTTTGCCTGAAATTTCTCATTCTGAATAATGAATCGCTCGTGCTTTCCTTCGCCTACCACGCCCTTCGCATCACTTGCAGTCACTTCAAACACAAGACGCCGTCCGTCCACTTCTACCAAGGTGGACTCACAGGTTACTTCCATGCCTACAGGGGTCGGAGCAGTGTGCCTGATCTCCAACAGCGTGCCAACCGTTCCGCAGCCCTCTTCCAACTCACCTGCCACACTTCGCCAGCAGGTCTCCTCCATGAGCGCGATCAGCGCGGGCGTGGCAAACACTTCCAGTGTCCCGCTGCCCATCGTTTTTGCGGTATTACTCTCGTTTACGATTACGGTTTTTGTTCCTTTGATTCCTGTTTCTAACATAATCTGTACTCCTTCTCTTTCCAATATTCCGCATGATTACTATGCAAACAGATCATCCAGCACGATCACTGACTGAACATTCTTTGCATACGAGTTGTCAACCATTCCATACGTGGTGATCAATGTCGGGTAGATCGCATATTTTGTCCCTGTTTTCAGCACCAAGTCATTGATCTTGTTCCGAATACTTCTGTCCACTTTTTCCGTAATGGTATATTCAGATCCGGAATACTTCATTTCACATAAATTGATCACCTGATCTTTTCTGGTTATCAACAGATCTATTTGCGAACCAAATATTCCCTTATCAGGATCCGCCTTACAATACCATGAATTCACTTCCGTCAGCACGCCCGAAATCCCAAGCTTCATTTTTATCTGGTCAATATGCTCCATGCAGACCCGCTCAAACGCAAGCCCCATCCATGTGTTCACCATAGGTGTGTTGATCTGATTCGACCAGAAATGTTCATCCGTAGGGTCATTCTTTAAAAATTGAAAATGGAATAACGTAAAACAATCGATCAACTGATATACCGCATGTTTTTTCTTCATTCCAAATGCGTAATACCGTCTGATAAAGCCACAGCTTTCCAGTTCTCCCAGTTTTGTCGTCAGGTCACCGGAATTAGGGATTCCCGAACCTTCGATCAGCTCTTCTCTTGTCATTCCTGCTTTTTTCGTGCCAAGTGTTTCAATGATCCTGACATAGGTTTCCGGCTTTTTAAATACGGATGCATACAAATACTTAAATTCGTCCCGCAGGGGGGCATCCTTGGAAAACAGCACGTGGTCAATATTCTGTGACAGACTCAGCCCTTTCTTTAAAAATCCCCAATAAAAAGGCACACCTCCGAAGATCATATAATATTGAAGGATCTGATTCCGGTTAAATGCCATCCCGGCAGACTGAACATATTCTTCACACTCTCGCAAGGTAAAAGGTTTCAGATTGATCTGCTCTGTCAGGCGGTTATACAATCCGCCTTTATTGTGGACCACCTTTGAAAGCATCCACGACGTAGCGGATGCACATACGATCAGCACAACATCTTTTCTGGCTGACGCAAAACCATTCCAAAAATTTTCTAATGCGACCATCAGATCACATTTTTGTGTATCCATCCAGGACAATTCATCAATGAATACAACCTTTCTTTTCTCATGCGACTGCCTGATCACATCCTTCAGTCCCTCAAAAGCCTCCAGCCAATTGGAGGGCTTGTGTTCCAATTGATAACCGGCATCTTTCAGCGAGGAAACAAATGCAAACAGCTGCTCCTTCATCCCGCCTTCCGACAAACCTGCGTGTTGAAACGTGAACCGGTAACCACAGGTCTCCCGGATCAAAAACGTTTTGCCCACTCTCCTGCGCCCGTAGACCGCTACAAAATGTGAGCTGTCGTCTTGTAATACATGATTTAGCAATTCTATTTCTCTTTTACGTCCTACAAGCATGTTTTCTCCTATACTCTTCTTAATCTCTATTTTTTCATATCTTTAAGAAAAGTTTACCACCATTTTTCCAAGAAATCAACCGTATATCCAGTTATAGTCTACTTAATCTTTGTTTTTATACTGATTAAGTAGACTATAGACAATTCACTTATTCCACACCGAGCCACACGCCGGTGTCTGCGCAGCTCACAGAAACCGATACAGCACCTGGTTGCTCACATCCCGCCCGTAGGGTGTCAGCCGGTAATGTGTTCCGGTATCAGCGAGCAATTCCTGAGCGGTCAGTTCTTTCAGCACATCGCCGTAGACTGCCTCTGCGCTCAACCCGAAGCGACGCACAAACTCTGCCTTTGCAACCCCTGCTGTCATGCGAAGCCCCAAATAAAAGAACTCTGCCATGCGGTCAGCCTTTGACAGATGCTGGACTTCGCGGGGGGCAAAATCCTCTTCCAGATACGCACGCAGATCCGTCGTATTGCAAAAACGGTTTTCTTCTATATAAGAAGAAGCGCCAAGTCCCAGACCCAGATACTCCTCGCCGGTCCAGTAACCGATATTATGACGACATGAAAATCCCGCCTTCGCATAGTTGGATATTTCATAACGCTCATAACCGTAATCCGCCAGCAGTGCCCCGGTCAGCTCATACATGGCGCGCTCACTCTCCTCGCTCGGCAGCACATGCGGCTCTTCTCCCTCATCACGCAGCTTTTCGTCCGCCCGATACTGTTCATAAAAGGGCGTGCCCTCCTCAATGATGAGGCTGTACGCGGAAATATGTTCCGGGTGCAGTGATAGCACCTGATGCAGTGTCTTTTCATAGGAAGTGATCGTCTGACCCGGCAGCGCACTCATCAGATCCACATTCACGTTACGGATCCCCGCCTCCCGCACCAGACCATAGCTGCGCAGAAAATCATCGTAAGTATGGATGCGCCCCAACAGACGCAGTTCCCGCTCTGATGCGGACTGCAAGCCCAGACTTACCCGGTTCACGCCCCCGTCCGCAAGGGCCCGCGCTTTTCCTGCCGTGATCGTACCGGGATTTGCCTCAACCGTGATCTCCGCACCGGCCGCCAGCGCAAAATGCTCCTGTACTGCCGCCAGCAGGCGAGACAACTGCTCGATGCGCAGGATCGTCGGCGTTCCCCCGCCGATAAAGACCGTATCGATCACTCTATTTTTAAAAGAAGCAGCCTGCCTCACAAGCTGCTTCTCCAGACATTCCATATAGCGCCCGATCGTGTCCTGATCCGCCGGTGCGGACAGGAAGTCACAGTAGGCACATTTTCTTACGCAAAACGGAATATGGATATAGAGTTCCATAATTGTTCGTTCCTCACATACTACTTACTTTCCTTCATCCAACTTCAACACGCTCATGAACGCTTCCTGCGGGATCTCTACATTGCCCACCTGACGCATACGCTTTTTACCCTCTTTCTGCTTCTCCAGCAACTTTTTCTTACGGGTAATGTCGCCGCCGTAACATTTTGCCAGCACATCCTTGCGCACCGCCTTAACGGTCTCGCGGGCAATGATCTTACTGCCAACGGCTGCCTGAATGGGAATCTCAAACAAATGTCTCGGTATCTCTTCCTTTAGCCGCTCGCACATCCGTCTGCCACGCTCATATGCAGTTCCTGCAAAGACGATAAAGGACAGAGCATCCACCGGCTCGTGGTTGATCAGAATATCCAGTTTCACCAGATCGGAACGCACATAACCCTTCATCTCATAATCGAAGGAAGCATATCCACGCGAGCGTGATTTCAGCGCATCAAAGAAATCATAGATGATCTCGTTGAGCGGTAGATCGTATTTGAGCACTGCACGGGTCTCCTCAATGTATTCCATGCTGATATATACACCCCGGCGTTCCTGACACAGGTCCATGATCGAGCCGATAAATTCACTGGTCACCATGATCTCAGCAGAGACAAAGGGTTCTTCCATATACTCGATCTCCGAAGGATCCGGAAGATTGGAAGGATTGGTCAGATCAATCACTTCTCCGTCCGTCTTGTGTACCTTATAAATAACGCCCGGAGCAGTCGTCACCAGATCCAGATTGTACTCGCGTTCCAGACGCTCCTGAATGATCTCCAGATGAAGCAGTCCCAGGAAACCACAGCGGAAACCAAATCCCAGCGCCACAGATGTCTCCGGTTCAAACTGAAGCGACGCATCGTTGAGCTGCAGCTTTTCCAGCGCATCACGAAGATCCGGATATTTGGCACTGTCGGCGGGATAAAGTCCGCAGTAAACCATCGGATTTACTTTCTTATAGCCCGGCAGCGGTTCTGCACACGGACGGTTTGCGTCCGTCACTGTATCACCCACGCGGGTATCTTTTACATTTTTCAGGGAAGCCGTGATATATCCTACCATACCGGCCTGAAGTTCGTCACATGGAATAAACTGTCCGGCTCCGAAATATCCGACCTCCACCACCTCTGCCTTCGCTCCGGTCGCCATCATGAGCATCGTCATTCCCGGCTTGATCGTGCCCTCTTTGATCCGGCAGAAGACAATGACACCCTTATAGGAATCATAGAGCGAGTCAAAGATCAGCGCCTGCAGCGGTGCTGAAGGATCACCGGTCGGCGCGGGCAGCTTGTGCACGATCGCCTCCAGAACATCCTCGATATTTTCTCCGGTCTTTGCCGAGATGCGGGGTGCGTCCTGCGCCTCGATCCCGATCACATCCTCGATCTCATTCGCCACGAAATCCGGTCTTGCGCTGGGCAGATCGATCTTGTTGATGACCGGAAATACCTCCAGATCATGATCAAGCGCCAGATACACATTTGCCAGTGTCTGAGCCTCAATGCCCTGTGCCGCGTCCACCACGAGGATCGCACCGTCACATGCTGCCAGCGAGCGGGAAACCTCATAGGTAAAGTCCACATGTCCCGGTGTATCGATCAGGTTAAAAATATATTCCTCTCCATCCTGTGCCTTGTATACAATACGCACTGCCTGGGATTTGATCGTAATGCCTCGTTCGCGTTCCAGATCCATGTTGTCCAGCACCTGGCTCTGCATCTCACGGCTGGTAAGCAGACCGGTTTTTTCGATGATACGGTCTGCCAGTGTGGATTTTCCGTGATCAATATGTGCCACAATACAAAAGTTTCGAATCTTACTCTGATCAATCATAATGAAAATTTCTCTCCTGTTATTACGTTTCTAGTTTGCCGGCAGGCTTGACTTCGGGATCCGAAGTCCCCAGCCGTTGGCATCTGTCATGACACGATAGCCCATCTCATTGGCGCATTTTACCTTTGCGTCTGTCGGATCCGCGATCAGTATATCCGCAGGTGTGATCATCGATCTGTCCACGCCCTTTCGCACACCGATCGCCGTCACGGAATGCCCGATCACACGGATCAGCACCGGTTTTCCCTCGCAGAGATAGTCATAGACCGCCTGACACTGCTGCTTGACGGAGTATGCTTTACTGCCGTCTGTCACCACCGAATTCGTCCAGGTGGCACCCACGCCGGAGATCCAGCCTTCATCATTCGGACTGAAGGGCTTGTCCATGTAAATGGATGCCAGCATTGCGTCCGCTGTTGCCGTACACCCGACATTTTTTCCGTTGCTGCCGATAAAACGATCGTAATCATACTGGCAGTACAGATATTCCGGCTTGAAGTTCTTCAACACGAGGAAAGCGCTGTAATTATTTTGTTTATAATCCGTTTTCGTATTCGACGCATAATTTACCAGCGCACTTTTTACTTCCGGCAGAACCGGTTCCGTATCCAGCGTCTGCGGTACTTCCTGCTGCGGCGTTTCTTCCGCCGGAGGATTCTCGGATGTCTGCGGCTCCTCCGTCACGATCTTTTTCCAGTGCGCATACAGGATCTGATCATTTTTTCCCTTGAATACAGTCTTGGCTGTCACCTTCGTGCCGCCGGTCTTTTTCGTGAACCAGCCCAGGAACTTATAACCAGTTCTGGTTGTCTTCGGCAGTTTGCCATATGTATCTTTATAGGAAAGGGTCAGTGTGGTCTTTACCTTTTTTCCCTTATTTGCATCAAAGCTGATATCGTAATATGTGACAGACTGCTCCCCATCTGCTGTCTGTACCACAGCAACCGTCTTTGCTGCCGCCATGTCTGCCGGTGCAAGCATCATCGTCACTGCCAGTGCACCCGCTATGATCACTCTGTAAAATTTTCGCATATGTACTCCGTTTATTCAATCTCATATTTTCCGGCTTTGAGTTTTTCCTCAAAGACCGTTTTCGGCAATGGTTTGTCAAACAAAAATCCCTGAACCACATTGCAGGCGATCTGTTTCAGATAGTCCACCTGCTGCCAGTTTTCCACGCCTTCCGCCACCACGTCCATGTGGAGATCTGCCGCCATTCGGACGATGTTTGACAACACGATCCGATCTGTCTCCTCCATACTACTCATGAAAGTCCGATCCAGCTTCAGTACATCCACCGGAAACGAACGCAAAAGATTCAGTGAAGAATAGCCCGTTCCAAAGTCATCGATGGACAATGCCACCTGATGCTGTTTCATCTGTTTCATGAAGCTGATGATCCGGTTCGTCTCGGACTCTTCCACCGTTTCCGTCAGCTCCAGCTCAATATATTTGCTCTCCAGCTCATATTTGCCAATGATACTCATGATATCCTCACATAAATGAGGGTTTGTCAGATGCTTTCTGGAAAGATTCACGGAAACCCGCACAGGTTCTATTCCTTCCCGCAGCCATCCCCGGATATCCTTACAAACCTGTTCTAATATATAGAAATCCAGCGCACAGACCATGCCGTTTCTCTCCAGCACCGGGACAAATTCCATGGGCGGGACAAGTTTTCCTTCATATTCCAGCCGTGCCAATGCCTCTGCTCCCACGATACGGTAGGAATCCGTTTCCACCTTCGGCTGATAATAAGCCCTAAAAGCTCCATTTTGCAGCGCTTCCATAAATCCGCCCGCGATCTGCTTTTCGCGATAGATCTGCTGTCTGACCTCTTCGGAAACAAAGACGTACGGCTTCTTATCCACATGCCTGGCAACATTCAACGCCATCGCACATTCGCCGATCACCATCCCGCAATTTGTCACCGACTCATCAATGATCAATCCACCCGCCACTGCACTGATCACAACCGGTATCTTTCGTCCACCCAACATTCCATAGGTTTCCAACCCCGAAAGCATTTCCAGGAATGCATCTGTGTGTTCTTTCCTGATCAGTGCCACAAAATTGTCACCGCCCAGCCTTCCGATGCATTCTCCCTCTTCCAGATGATCCATCAGCGCCTTCGAATACCGCGCAATGATCGTATCCGTTTCCTTCGTGCCAAATTGTTTATTCACCAGACTAAAGCGGGTCAGATTAAAATAATAGGCATTATATTGGGTCAACTGGTTCTTTGCCAGCAGCTCGTCCACATAGGTCAGAAAACCGCCCGAATTCGGAAGTCCCGTCAGGCTGTCCGTGTGCGCGATTTTTTTCACCTGATTGATCAGCCGCCATCTTCCGCAGTGAAAGAACAGGATCTCCATGATCACATCCAGCATTCTCTTTTCTTCTTCCGAAAAAGCGTCTGTTCCCTTTGTACGGTAAAGGGCATATTCCACGCGCCCTCCCTCTCCGGTATGAAATTCCCGATCATAGCCGATCTGTGTGTCATTCTCCGCAGCGGAAGAAAACAAGACAAACTCCCTCCTGTCTCCATCCTTTGTAAAAGGAGTAGGCGGAGTCGAAAATTTCATGCATACCTTTCCGATACGATACGTGTCCGCGATCAGCCCAAATGCCTTGCCCGCTACTATATCGGAATGATCCGATTCCGCCAGCGCGTGCACAAATTTCTCTATATCATCGGTAAATTTCCTATCAGGTTCATCTTGTCGTTCGCCGTCTGGCAGATTATAATCTCTTTCCGTCATAATTGCAACTCCTTTGCGCCCTGTTGCAGATACTACTGATTTTTTAATCATACCATAAACGCACGAATTATTCAAACTGCAATATGTACCTTCTCACGGTTTTTCTCCGCTCAGCACGCGGTTTAAGATATCCGCCAGCGGAGGCATCGCGTTCATTGCCTCCTGCAGGGAATTTGTCTGCGCACCCACCTCCACCAGCAGCGATTTGGGACAATAGTGCATGTTATAACGAAGCCCCTTCAAATAGATCCCCCGGCTGAAGCCCGGATAATACTCACTGGCCAGCAGCTCCATCTGAAGCGAAAAGGCAAGATTGGTCTGCAGATTCGGATTTTTCAGCGACGTGAGTGCCCCATTCTTGTTCGTATAGCTGAGTCCGTTAAAAAACATGACCGGAGCCATGACCGTATCATTCACTTCGGTTAAAAGATAGGTGTCATTCCCGACACCATCCCGATGCAGATCGATGACCACCTCAATGGTCGGATTGTCCTTTAAGATCTGTTGCAGATGAGGTCCTGCCACGCCATATGCGCGATCACGATCCGAATCGTATGTGCTCCGGTCATGAAATACCTGGAAACCGTATCGCTCGGTCAGTATCTCCGTCAGATAATCTCCCAGTCCCACAACAGATTCGTCCAGATCACCGTCTGCGGAATCACGATAACCCTCCAGAGAATGCGTATGATAGATCAATATCTGAGGTCCGTCCACATCCTCTTTCAGCTTCATATTCTTTTTCAGCAGTTTCTCCAGATTGAGCTGACTGCTGTTGCTCCCGGTCGTTCCGTCAATGCAATAGTGCTTTTTGACCAGTGTCTGATAATCTTTCAACTCCTCCAGATCCAGTTTTACGGCTTTTTTTGTTGCATAAGAAAAAAGGGAACGTTCTGCGCTTCCCGCCGTATCATTTCCCTGCATCTGGTTAAACAAAGTCTGTCTCAACAGATCATTCGTCTGATCACTCTCGGATGCATCCGCACCGCTCTCGTCCGCATACCACGCTTCGTTTTCTTCCTGTAGCTGTTCAGCCAGCTGCTGTTCAAGTTCGGCTTCAAACTCGCTCTCGGTAGCAGCGACCTCTCCCTCCTGCGCTGCATATGTATAGACCGGAAAGCACTCCATAACTGCGTCCGTCAGTATCTGAGAGACCGAGCGTTCCACCGGTCTTTCGCAGTTTATGATCGGCAGGTAATAATCCAGTACATTTTGATAAATACTCTCCTGCGCTTTCACGCCTGCATACGCTGCAAATGACTGCTCCCCTGTTTTGTTTTCCCCATGCAACTGTATCTGTGCTGTCAGGAAAGCTGCACAAACACAAAAAAGAAGGATAAAAAATGCTCCTATCCTTCTCCTTTTTTCATTCTTTTTCGTTTCTATCAAGACATGCCGCACCTGCATTACCTCCCTAACAATAGATTCTATGCAGGAGTTGTCCCATTTATGACTACATTTTATTCCTGGAGCGCCAGATTAATGGCATCGGAGATCGTACTGCTCAGCCGGTTCACAGACGCGTCAATGTCCTTTGAAGTCACATACAGTGTATTTAAGTGCGGTGCCAAAAGCTCACGCACCAGTTCATACTGCTCCACCTCATCCAGCGAGCGGTAGGAGCTTCGCATTCTTCCGTAGGGTGCATGCTCTGCCAGGGCCTCCAGCAGATTGTTCATCGTATCGTTCACGATGGTAGCTGCGTCAACGACCGTCGGTATTCCGATCGCCAGCACCGGAATGCCAAGTGCCTCCTGTGTCAGGGGATGTCTGTGGTTACCCACACCGGAACCGGGGTGAATACCGGTATCCGTGACCTGTATGGTGCGATTCAGCCGCCTTGTGCTACGGGCGGCAAGCGCATCCACCGCAATGACAAAATCCGGCTGTGTCTCGCGCAGGATCCCACGGATGATCTCACTGCTTTCCATTCCGGTCTGCGCCATGACACCGGGCACGATGGCACTGACACGCTTCTGTTTTTTTCCAAAAACATCATCTCCAAATTCACGCATCATATGCCTCGTGATAAAAAGATGGTCCGCCACCTTCGGGCCCAGTGAATCCGAAGTCACCTCACGGTTGCCCAGACCCACCACAAGCGCTGAGAGCTGCTTGCCCTTCGGCGCCAGCCGTTTGATGATGCGCGCCAGCTGCTCGCTGATCATCCGGTGATAGTGGTCATCCTCATCATCCATGCTGGCCGCCTCAATGGTGATGTAGTTGCCCTTCGGTCTTCCCATGCTGCGCGCACCGTTTTCGGTCTCTATGACCATGGTCGTGATCTGGATGTCCTCGTACATCTTTTCCTTTTCCAGTCGTACGCCCTTGATCTCTACGTTGTCCTGCTCATACTTTTCCCGCGCTTCCAGTGCCAAATCTGTTCTGATCTCGTACATAATGATCCTCCGCAATACATTTTTTAATAGTTTTTGCCAAAAATCTCTTTTTATGTATTGACAGAACGAAATCAAATCGTTATTATTATCTAGTGTGCGTACATCAGATACGTCCGTGTCCGGCTCTGATGCAGCATGAGACTACAAATATATTAGGAAAACGGAGGTGTACGGTTTTGGCAAACATTAAATCTGCTAAGAAGAGAATTCTTGTAACTGAGAAGAAAGCTGCAAGAAATAAAGCAATCAGATCTAAAGTAAAGACATCTATCAAGAAAGTAGACGCTGCGATCGCTGCTAAGGATCAGGCTGCTGCTACCGAGGCTTTAAAGGCTGCTATCGGTGAGATCAGCAAAGCTACTTCCAAAGGTGTTTATCACAAAAATACTTCTTCCAGAAAGATTTCCCGTCTGACAAAGGCTGTCAACAAGATGGCTTAATCAGCTGGTCGAAGCATATAAATTTTACATTAACCCACAAATACAAGTCCGGTAAGAGTTCACCCTCGCCGGACTTTTTTGTTTCTATCTATACTCCCGCTCTCTGCTGGCCTCCATGATGACCAGTTCCACCGCGATCTGCTCATTCATCTGACCGGTCTTCACCGCAGTCTCCATCTCCACACTGTAGCTCAGTATCTTTTTGATACTGTCGATAGACAAACGCGATGCCTGTCCGAGGGAACGACTCACGGCAAAGGGCGGAATACCTGCCGCTTTCGCCATTGCGCTGTTGTTTGTACCCTTGCGCTTCAGATCCTTGAGTTGCAACAGAATATTGTACTGCCTGGTAATGAGAAACAGAATGCGCATCGGCGGCTCTTTGAGCGCCAGAAGGTCATAATACATTTCCAGCGCATCCTTTCTGCGGCACTCGATGATCGCACTCACCATGTCAAAGATCTTATTGGTGACCGCCTGCGGACAGACTGCTTCCACATCCGGAAGTTCAATGACATCCTTGTCCAGACAGTAACAGATCAGCTTTTCCATCTCCCGGTCGAGGGTACCCATATCCATGCCCACGCGGTCGAAAAACTCCTGCATGGCGGCCTTTGTGATGTTCTTGTTTTCCCGCTTCAACCGTCCCAGCATCCAGCGCGTCAAAAGCTCCTGATTCTGCGCGGCAAACTCCACGATCTTTCCGTGATCCTTCAGTGCCTTGAACATCTTACTGCGCTTATCCACATCCGATTCCACAAACACAAAGGTCGTCGTCTCCGGAATCTGTGCCATATATTCTGCCAGTTCCTCCGCACCGCTCTTGAAAAAACCGGAATCCTCCACCATGATCAGCCGGTGATCCGCAAAAAAAGGCATCGTCTCCCCCAGATCGATCAACTCCTTCGGATTTGTGTCTTTCCCCTGATAAAATGCGGCGTTCATCGTATCTCCCTCTGTCCAGAGGGCACTTTTCAACTTATCCTTGTACTGCTTTTTCAGATAAGCCTCCTCCCCATAGAGCAGATATGCAGTCTTATATTTTTGATTTTTAATATCCTCGTCAATGGTTCGCATAGACACCTGTCGCGTAACTGTTCCGTTCCCTCACAGTTATCTCGCTCCCTTTCCTTTTTTCTGTGCATAAATGTAAAGACACAACTGTGCCAGCAGTGTGATCGTCCACGTGATCGGATAGGACAGATACACGGTCGAAATCTTGTGAAACTGCGGAACCTGAAAGATCGTCGCGATCCACACAAGACGCAACCCACAGGCCCCCACGAGAGAAATGAACATCGGTCCGACGGAATAACCCATGCCGCGCAGCACGCCTACCACTACATCCATCATACCACAAAGCGCATACGGAAGCAAAATGATCGCCATGCGCACCATTCCCGCCTCGATCACAGCCGGGCTGCTCGAATAGATATGGAGTAACGGACGTCCAAAACCGTACATCAGCCATCCAAACACAACGCCGGTCACGATCACACAACCCTCGGCAGTGAGCAGGATCTTTCCGATGCGCTCTCTTTTTCCGGCACCTACATTCTGGCTTGTAAAGGAGATCGCCGCCTGATGGAACGCGTTCATTGCCACATACACAAAGCCCTCCAGATTCATCGCCGCAGAGTTACCGGCCACAACGACCTCCCCGAAGATATTGACGGACGACTGGATGACCACATTGGACAGCGAGAAAACCGCCCCCTGAAAGCCTGCCGGAAGTCCCACGCACACGATCTGTATCAATTTTTCTTTATATATGCGCAGTTTTCCGGGGATCAAACGGATCCCGCCCTGTTCACACATCATGCAGCGCACCACCAGAAAGGCTGAGATACACTGCGAGATCACTGTCGCCAGTCCGACACCTGCCACATCCATATCCAATGCGATCACAAAGATCATATTGAGGATCACATTGATGATACCTGCTGTCGTCAGGTAATATAACGGACGCTTCGTATCTCCGACGGAGCGCAGCAGCGCGCTTCCGAAATTGTAGATCATCATCGCTGTCATCCCGAGAAAATAGATCCGCAGATAAAGCGATGCCAAGGGCAGAATGTTTTCCGGTGTCTGCATCAGTTCCAGCAGCTGGGGTGCAAAGACCACTCCCACGATCGTCAGGATCACGCCGCTGATCAGGCTGAGCATCATGGCAGTGTGAACCGTCTTGCTCAGTTCTGCGTCATTGCCCGCACCATAATCTCTGGCAGCCAGCACATTTCCGCCGACAGACAATCCCAGAAACACATTTGTCATCAGATTGATCAGCGCCGTATTGCTGCCGACTGCAGCCAGTGAATTGTCCCCGGCAAAGCGCCCCACCACCACAATATCCGCCGCATTGAACAGCAGCTGTAAAATGCTGGAGCACATTAAAGGAATGGTGAACAGCAGCATCTTTTTCAAGATGGGACCGTTCACCATGTCAATTTCATATTTTTTCGTTTCCACAACCAACGCCCCCTTAAGCATATCTAAAGATACGTTAGCTCATGTCCGCGAAAAAATCAAGTTTTAGCCGAGTATTTTTTTCAGATCCTCCTCCGGTGTCGTGATCGGTGCGATCTGATAATTCTCCACCAAAAAGTTCAACACATTAGGAGAGATAAATGCAGGGAGTGACGGTCCCAGCAGGATATTTTTGATACCCAGATGAAGCAGTGTCAGCAGGATGCAGACTGCCTTCTGCTCATACCATGAGAGCACCATGGAAAGCGGTAGATCGTTCACGCCGCATTCAAAGGCTTCGGCGAGAGCAACCGCAACCTTGATGGCACTGTAGGCATCGTTACACTGTCCCATATCCATGATGCGGGGCAATCCGCCGATGGTGCCGAGATCAAGATCGTTAAATCGGTATTTCCCGCAGGCAAGGGTGAGAATGACACTGTCAGAGGGTGTCTGCTTTACAAATTCAGTGTAGTAACTGCGCCCCGTTCTTGCACCGTCACAACCGCCCACGAGGAAGAAATGCCGGATCGCACCTGTTTTCACCGCATCAACCACCGTATCGGCAACCGAAAGCACCGCCCCATGTGCAAAACCGGTCATCACCTTTTCTCCGCCATTGATGCCCGTGAACCGCATATCCTCCGGATAACCGCCAAGCGCAAGTGCCTTTTCGATGACGGGTGTAAAATCCTTGTCCTCGCCAATGTGAACCATACCGGGATAAGACACCACCTCGGTCGTGAATACCCGATCCTCATAGCTTGCCTTGGGCGGCATCAGACAATTCGTTGTAAAGAGTACAGGTGCCGGAAGATCCGCAAACTCTTTCTGCTGATTGTGCCATGCGGTTCCGAAATTTCCTTTCAGATGGGTATACTTTTTCAGTTCAGGATAGGCATGTGCCGGAAGCATCTCTCCGTGGGTATAGATATTGATTCCTTTGTCCTTTGTCTGCTCCAAAAGCTGCTTCAGATCATACAGGTCGTGGCCAGTGATAACGATAAACGGACCTTTTTCTACCGTGAGACTCACCTCAGTCGGCACCGGGTTACCATAGGTTTCGGTGTTGGCCTTGTCAAGAAGCGCCATACATTTCAGGTTGATCCCGCCGACCTCCATCACGATGGGGAGCAACTCATTCATCCCCCAATCCTTTGCACCGACTGCAAAGAGCGCCTTGTAGAAAAAGCGGTTTACATCTGCATCACGATAACCGAGCACCTGTGCGTGATAGGTATATGCCGCCATTCCACGGATGCCGAACAGGATCAATGATTTCAGGGATCGGATATCCTCGTCAGAGCCCCACAACTCCTCCATGTCATAATCATCATTCCGGCCGCACGATGCACCGCAGGCGAAACAGCCCGGCACCATCCGCTCCTTTTCCGCTTCTACGCGATCGATCAACATTTGGATCGTTTCACTATTAAAATTCACATTTGTCAGTGTTGTAAAAAGTCCTTCGATCACTAATCGATCCGTGGCTTCCGTCACCAGATGCACATTGCTCTCTGTAGATCTTGCCAGTCCGATCAGTGCCCCTGTCAGCTGATCCTGAAGCTTTGCGGTATCAGCCTTTTTCCCGCAGACACCGGCTGCCCCGGTACATCCTTTGCAGCCCGCAGTCTGCTCACATTGAAAACAAAACATTTGATTTGCCATTTCTTTATTCCTCCATATTCTATCATTCAAATATGCTCCTACAAGCACCTGCGCAAATATGCCGGCCCAAGAAGCATCCTTCTTAATTTATGATCCTTCCATCCGTAGAAATGATCACCACACTCCACGGAATCATCTTTCCGCTTGCCTGCAGCGCACGTTTTACCGCATTTTCAATACCACCGCAGCAGGGCACCTCCATACGCACCACGGTGACACTCTTGATGTCATTACCTCTGATGATCTCCGTGAGTTTTGCTGCATAATCGACCTCGTCCAGCTTCGGACATCCGACAAGGGTGATGCGGTTGCGGATAAATCTGTTATGAAAATCACCGTAAGCATAGGCTGTGCAATCGGCAGCTATCAATAGATCTGCACCATTGAAATATGGTGCATTCACAGGCACCAGCTTGATCTGTACCGGCCATTGTGACAACTGACTGGCTGCAACGGGAGCATCCATACTCTCACAACGCTCCCGCCTGATCTCCTTTGACTGTGTGCCGGGGCAGCCGCAGGGAAGCGACTGTTCTTCTTTCTTTGCCTTCGCTGCCATCACGGCTGCCTCATCATACGCAGGCGCCTCCCGCTCCTCAAAAGAGATCGCATCCACGGGACAGGCAGGCAGACAGTCTCCCAGACCGTCACAGTAATCCTCACGCATCAGCTTTGCTTTTCCATCCACCATCTCAATAGCTCCCTCATGGCAGGCAGATGCGCAGGCACCACAACCGATACAAGCTTCTTCATCAATTTTTATTATTTTTCTGATCATAAATATTTCGCTCCTTTATCGAATATTTGATTGACTTCGTGACATAACTATATTACATTAATTCCAACAATTCAGTTGTATTTACAACAATAGGAGATTTTTATGGAGAAATATATTCCAGTCTTAAAAAGAACACAGCTTTTTGCAGGCGTAGGCGATGACGAGATCTCATCCATGCTAGCCTGTCTGAATGCGAGATTATGCAAATGCAGAAAAGGTGAATATGTACTGCGTGAAGGAGAGCATCTGAGCGACATCATCGTTCTGGTGGAAGGGGCGCTTCACATCCAGAAGGATGATTACTGGGGAAATCGCAGCATCCTTGGCCGTATCTCCGTTGGCGAGATCTTTGGCGAAGCATACGTTGCGCCCGAGAGCGGCGCAGTTCTCAATGACGTGGTGGCCATCGCGGACAGTGTGGTCATTTTCTTTGATGTCAAACGCATCATCACAACCTGCTCCTCCGCCTGTCGGTTTCATGCCACAGTCGTGCAAAATATGTTTTTTACCATTTCCGAGAAAAACAGAAAGCTCGTGCAAAAGCTTGGTCATATATCCAAGCGTTCTACACGAGCGAAGCTGATCTCCTATTTATCAGAAGAAGCAAAGCGTCAGAACAGCGCCAGCTTTGTGATCCCTTTTAACCGGCAGCAGCTGGCGGATTTTCTGTCCGTGGACAGAAGCTCCATGTCCAATGAGCTTTGCAAGATGCGCGATGAGGGCTTATTGTCATTTGAGAAAAATCAGTTTACCCTGCACGATAACACATAAAAACGGTGCAGCCCGCCATCGCAGAGTACACCGTTTTGTTTTATATACACATATTTCCGTACTTTGCCACACACTGGATACAATAGTCCGTGATGCCCATGCCCACCGCAAAGATCGTCACCAGGATCGTCAGCACGATGGCACCTTTGTCGTAGACGAGGGTAAAACGCTCCGTATCACTGTACTTCATATTGGAGATCAGCATCTCCGCACCAAGACAGATGAGAAGCAGCGGCCAGAGGGAAAAGATTGCCGTATAATCGATCAGTCCAAACAGGGTGTTCAGCAGAAACATCACGCCAAATCCCACCATCGCAACACCGCAGGTCAGGCTGCCGACACGTCTCGTTTGTTTCATACCATCAGTCCTCCTTTGATTCCTCTTTGTCCAGCTTCTCCTTCTTTCCTCGGATCAGATAGACACCGAAAGCGATCAGGATCAGAGAGATCGCGATGCGCGGTACGCCATCCCTTACAACATAAAGATCATTGTACAGCCAGTCAGGAAGGGAATTCCAGAAGGATCTCCATACCGTGCTCACGATCGTATAGCCACCGATAAAGATCAATGCTGCCGCGATAAATTTCACTTTTCCGCGTTCCCATTTGTCCACGCCGACGATTTTATCCATATGCAGGAAGATATAGTCATCCTCCTGCTGATAAAATTCCTCGTCCGGCAGGCTCACCAGATTATGCACCTGAAAAAAGCTGTAGAACCACATCACCGGAAGCAGGCACATACCAATGTTAAAGCCGGTAGCCCCGCAAAATGCAAACCAGCCTAAAAACAAACACATCATACTCAGACCGCGCTTCATAAAGCCGAGATACATCTCCCCCGCTCCGGGGATCAGTGAAAAACAAAATGTCCAAAAACCTCTTTTCTTCCTTGTCATAAAAACATCCTCCTATTTTAATATCGTAAAATTCGCCATCAGATCAAACATCTGTGGATCCATTGCAAACAACATATAGATGGAAGCAGCCAGCGCCACGCCTACTTTGAGGCTGTATAAAAGCAGCTGCACCTTTTTGGAAGTCGTGTGCGCTTTCCGGGCGATCACCACATCCGGCTGATGCACACGCTCCGTGATCTCCTGTGCCAGATATGCCGGCGGTTCAGGCAAAGCCTCTGTGTGGCGGCTCATATACGCAAACCATGCATCCCCGCAATGGGGACAGCTCGCCGTATGGGTCAGAAATGCCTCCGCCTGTGTACCGGAGAGGATGCCCTGCTCCCACGCTTCAAAATCGTGTTCTGTTAAATGTACATTTTTTAGTTCTGTTGTCATGTTATGCTCCTCCCCTTTCCTCCAATAGTTTCCGTATCTGGGCGCGCGCCCGATAAACCCGAGTCTGGACAGTCTTTAGATTCGCATCCTGCTCAGCAGCGATCTCTGTCATGGGTTTTTCCAGATAAAAATGCTCATATGCGACTTCACGATAAGGACTTTTCAGCTGATTGCAGACAGATAATACCAGCTCTTTTGCCTCCTTTTGTATGTAAGCATCCTCCGGACCTTCTCCGGAATCCACAACCTCCGTAAAGAATTCCTCGTCCTTGCACTCCTCCAGACGCTTCTTGCTCTTCATGTAGTCGATTGCCTTGTTGCTGGCGATCCGACAGATCCACGCCCGCTCATATTGCCGGTCGAAGGTTCCCAGATGCTTATAAACCGCCAGGAACGTATCCTGTGTCAGATCCTGCGCATCAAAAGGATTTCCGCAGGTCCGATAACAAATACTGTAGACCAGCTTTTCATACTGCTGCAGCAGATATGAAAAATACGCTTCTATATCCAATTCCCTTTCGATGCCCATCACCAACTTTCCTTTTTTCTGCCTGCTAATCAATATAACGCATCTGCCTGTGATATGTCTTCACATTTTTTAAAAAAACTGAAAACAACAGAAAATGGGTTGAAAATCCATATGCATTCTTATTATAATAGAAGTAGTACAGTTGTGAAAAAAAAACAGCTGCAACATTGCTACGGAAGGAGAAAATTTATGAGACTGATCACAAGATCTGATTTTGACGGACTTGCCTGCGGCGCGCTGTTAAAGGAAGCAGGCATTATCGATAGCTGGAAGTTTGCGCATCCTAAGGACTTACAAGACGGACTGGTTGAGGTGAATGAAAACGACTGTCTGGCAAACGTTCCCTTTGTAGAGGGCTGCGGATTATGGTTTGACCATCACTCCAGCGAGCATGAGCGTCTGCAGCTGGAGGGCAAATACAAGGGAGAAAGCCGCATCACCCCTTCCTGTGCACGCATTATTTACGAATATTACGGCGGAAAGGAACGCTTTCCCCAGTTTGATGATATGATGGAGGCCGTGGATAAGGTAGATTCCGGCAATCTCACCATCGACGAAGTTCAGAACCCCACCGGCTGGATCCTGATCGGCTTCCTGATGGATCCCCGTACCGGTCTCGGGCGCTGGCGCAACTTCACGATCTCCAATTATCAGCTCATGGAAAAACTTATCGATGCATGCCGCACGATGACCACTGATGAGATTCTGGCAATGCCTGACGTGAAAGAACGTATCGATACATATTTCGAGCAGACGGAAAAGTTTGTGGCGATGGTAAAGGAACACACCATTACAGCCGGCAATCTGCTGGTCTCCGATCTGCGGAATGTGGATCCCATCTACTCCGGCAACCGCTTCATGATCTACAGCATGTATCCGGAGCAGAACATTTCCGCATGGATCGTCAGCGGACGCGGCGGAAAGGGCTGTTCTGCGGCCGTGGGCTACAGCATCTTAAATCGCACAGCCACACTTGATGTGGGCAGTCTGATGCTCAAGTACCACGGCGGTGGACATAAAAAAGTCGGCACCTGCCAGTTTTCCGATGAGAACATGGATGCCGAGCTTCCGAAGATGCTGAAAGAACTGGCCGAGATGGCAAATGCATAGATTTCCTGCATAAAAAAGAGAAAAAAAGAAGTGGCGACGTTACTGTCGCCACTTCTTTTTTCAGCCCAGCACCTTGCGGATCCTGCTTTGCAGATTTTTGTAATGCTCCGCCAATGCCTGATGATTGGCTGCTACATCCTCTGTACGGTTTTCCTTTGCTGCCATTTCCTGCAGCCTTGCTTCCTCAGAAAGTTCCATTGCACCGATCGTTTTTGCATTACTCTTCAACGCATGTACCGCGATCCGGTAATTATCCCAGTCCTCTTTCTGAAGAAATCCTGTCAGATCCTCGTCCTTTGTGCCGTTCACAAATTCACCCAGCATCTCTAAGTAAAACATCTTACTCTCAGCACAATAGAGCAGTCCCGTTTTCACATTCAGCTCCGGTACCTCTGTAGCAAAAGCCTGTAATTCCTCCTGCGTGAAAGAATCCTCGTCCGTCGGATCCGGGAACGACTCCACGAACTCTATTACCTCCGGCTCAGCTGTCTTCTGCTCTTCCGCCTCATGTTCTGTCGGCTGATGCGCCACTGCCTCAGGCAGATCGTCCTTCTTTTTTTCTTTATTTTTAAAGCTCACCTTTTCCGCAGGAAGATATTCTGCCAATGTCTTTTCTAACTCGTCAACTGCAATCGGCTTTGATAGATAATCATCAAAGCCCTCTGCCAGATATTGCTCTTTCGCACCTGCAATTGCATTGGCAGTCATTGCAATGATCTTTGTATTGACCGACAGGGATCCGCCTTTCTTCAAAGCCTTCATGGTCTCGACACCGTCCATCTCCGGCATCATGTGATCCATAAATATAATATCATACTGCTTGTTCTCCACCATTCTGATGGATTCCATACCACTCAATGCCGTATCAACTTTGATGCCGCAGCGCTTTAACAATCCTACCGCCACTTTCAGATTCATCTGATTATCGTCAACGATCAAAAGCTCTGCATCCGGGGCGTAGAGATATCCCCGCTCCTCTTTTTTCATTTTATCCTTCTGCGTAACCTTGTCCCCAACCGGCGTTTGATCCACGATTCTCTGTTTTAAGTCAAAGTAAAATCTGGAACCTTTGCCGTACTCACTCTCCACCTCCAGAGAGCTTCCCATCATTTTCAGCAGACTCTGCACAATGGATATTCCCAATCCGGTTCCCTCGACATTGTGATTCTTTTCCTCATCCAGTCGCTGGAAGGATTCAAAGAGCCTGCCCATATCTTCCTGACGAATACCGATGCCGGTGTCGATCACCTCCACATGGAGGATCATATCTTCCGGCTCATCTGCCACATCCTGTCTTTGAATGACCAGAGTCACTTTCCCTTCTTTTGTATATTTCACTGCATTCGTCAGCAGGTTGGCAATGATCTGCCGGATCCTTACATCATCGCCATACAGGGTATAGGGAAGTTTTTCATCGATCTGCAGATCCAGCAGCAGATCTTTCTTCTCCGCTTTATCGGAGATCATATTTACCAGATCACTGATCAGATTCAGTGTATCGTACTGTGCCGGAATGATCTCCATTTTTCCGTCTTCGATCTTGGAAAAATCAAGGATACTGTTGATCAACGCCAATAACGTCTTTCCTGCACTCTGGATATTTTCTGCATATTCACAAATATCTTCATCCTCACTTTCGCGGAGGATCATTTCGTTCATGCCGAGGACCGCATTGATCGGCGTGCGGATCTCATGGCTCATCTGTGCCAGAAATTGGGATTTTGCCTGTGTCGCCTGCACTGCTTCGTTCGCCGCATCCTTTAAGCGCACATTTACCGACTGCTGCCATACCAGAAGTCTGCGAATGAGATGTCTGACGGCAAAAATACATACGCCAAACAGCAGTAAAAAGGCTACTTTGTAAAATACGATCCTTCCATAAATTGTCCACCAGTCCTTTACCACCATGATCGTAAAGCTGGAAAAGTCATCGTGTTCCGAGATGCACGCCTTATATTTTCCGTCATAATCCTTTAAAACGCCAATCTTCGAATTTTTTGAATAAACCTTCTCATAATTCAGTGTCTGAACATTCACGGATCTGTTTCCGGAAAGCTCGTATTCCTCATTCGGATGATTCATGATAATGCCATTATTGCTGATCAGGAACGCATAACCATCCTCGGAATAAGTATTCTGCATGACCTCCGTCAATTTATCCAGACTGAAGTCGATCGCAAATACCCCCAGAAACGTACCATCTTTTCCGTACACTCTTCTGGAAAAAGTCAGATAGTATCTCTTTTCCTGTGTGTCATAGTAAGGGTTGGAAATAGCAAAGCTGTCACTGTCACTCATGGTATCCGCATACCACGGGTAAGCCTGCAGAATGTAATCCTCACCCGGCACCCAGCCATTGTTCATGATCACCTTCCAGGTCGTATCCGGATTTCCTATATATGCCAGAGAGATCTCAGGATAATTTTCGGCGACATCGTTCAGATAATCGACCATCCGTGAACGGTCCTCCAGCAATTCCGGCTGTGAAGCTATGGAATAACAGAACATCTCCAATATGGTCTTTCTGTCCTCCATCCATTCGACCAGTTTTGAATGATAGGCGCCTACCTCTTTAGACATACGGGTTTCACCCAGATCTGTGAGCATCTTGTCACAAAAGAACAAAACCAGAAACATGGCAAGGATGAGCACTACAGTAACCCGCAGACGAGTCCTTTTACCGATATGGGACTCCGCAGCAGTCCTGTCAGTTTTCGATGTCTTCCTTGTTGGTTCGTCACCCCTCTTTGTGAGATTTTTCTTCGCCCCACTGTTTTTCCGCTCAAACATCTCTCACCGCTCCACCTGACGCTTTTTATTATACACTTCGGTATCTTTCAATCATTACAGTGCTTCATAATCATCCGGAACCGTAATTCCCAACGCTTCACAGTTCTTAGGATTGTATTTCTTAGTAACGTTTTCCGCGTAGCGCACTTCGATCTCACCCGGAGCTTTTCCCTCCGCAAGGATCTCATATGCCATCTCACCTGCGGTATAACCGATATCATAATAGCTGATGGACAAGGTAGCAATTCCTGCCTCACACAGGCCTTCCTCCCCTGCGATCATCGGAACCTTTGCAGAGATCAGAATATCCTTCAAAATATCCGCCTGGGATGCGATCGTGTTATCAGTCGGGATATAGAGCACATCACATTCTGCTGCCGCTTTCTGCGCTGTTTTCTCAAGCTCCGTCTTATCTGCTATCGTATAGGTTCCGATCGGTATCCCCTTATCCGTGAGAATGGAGCTCATCTTCTGTGCCTGATAAATAGAATTTGTCTCAGCGGAACAATACAGAATACCGACCTTTTCCGCCTCCGGGACAAGCTCCAGGATCATATCTGCCTGGCTCTCTATCGGTGCCAGATCCGAGGTTCCTGTCACATTGATACCGGATGCCCCGGTCCATTCCCGCATATTCAATGCCGTTCCGTAATCCGTAATGGAGGTCGCCACGATTGGAATCGTGTTCGTCGCCTGTGAGGCAGCCACTAAAGCCGATGTCGCATTTGCCATGATCAGATCCGCTTCATCCGATACAAAACCGTTTAATATTTCCTGACAATCCTGGGTGCTGCCCTGCGCGATCTGCACATCAAATGTGACCTCCTCACCCAGTTTATCGGTCAATGCCTCCTGAAAGCCCCTGGTTGCCTCATCCAGTGCCGCATGCTGTTCCCATTGACAGATTCCTACGTGATACTTGCCGTCATCCTTTTTTGCATTCTCCTGACTGCCACATGACATCAGACTACATGTCAGTGCAGCAAGCAGGATCAGTGAACCTGTTGTCCTGATCTTCTTCCTGATTTTTTTCCTGATCGTTTCCGTTTGTTTCATCGTTATGTTCTTCCTACTGTTTCAGACCATACATGGTCAAATCGCTGGCTCCGTCGCCGCCTGCATAGGGTTCTTTTCCATCGGGATCCAGATACATCTGATATCCGTTCCTTATGTAAGGCATTACTCTGTATGCACGATCGAACGTGAAAGAAATCTCATATTCCTCCTCTGTCCCCGGGTCATAGATGACAGTAATCGTACGAGGATTCTCAGGAGTGTCTTTCTGCAGCTTTGCAGCCTCATCGATCATCTGACCCATCGCTTCCGGTTCCTTCACATTCGTTTCCATTTCCAGATGAGAAGTCGTCCCCTCACTTCCGTCTGTCAGGCAGATCGTCTCATCCATGCTCTGAATCTCCAACGTTTCTGCATCCAAAACATATACGATCTGTAATTTTTCCCAGTCCTCGTCGACTTCACCCATTGCCATTTGAAGTCCATCGAGCCCGAGCTCTGTCGTGATCGTCAGTGTTCCGTCCTCATTGTCCGTAGCGGACATGATCTTCTCCTGCTTTGTCGCTTCTTTTGAAATGATAATATCCGCAGATGACGCATCCCACTTTTCTGTCTTGGCCTCGTCCTCGGACATTGCATACCACTCATAAGCCAGCTGCACAGTTCCATCAGCATCGTAATAATAGCGGTAGCTCTCGCCGTGCTGATTGAGGTATTTCATAAAATAGATATCCGGGTCTTCTGTCTCCATTTTGGCAATATCATCGTAGTAATCATCTTTTGTATAATACCGGTCCGCTTCTTCCTCCCCGTCTATCGCCCTCTTTACACGAACGACATCATATTTGCCAAGAAGTGCCTCTCTGGTATTGGCTGCGATCAGATCGTCGATCGTGATGGAAGAAACATCCTTCTTCTGCTCCTTTCCACATGCCGTCAGTAACACAGCACCGATCAGGCAGCCAAACAGCACAGCCCTTCTGATTGCGTTTTTATGTTCTTTTTTCATTCTGTTTTGTCTCCTTTCACCTGTCTTTTGCAGATTCTGCAACAGAAACAGCATAACTTATCTGTTTTTAAATTACAGTTTTTTTGCAAAATCAGGTAAAAATCATACAAAAATGGGCATGAACATATCACCCGATCAGCACCTGTTTCCCCTCAAAGGCAAACCCATACCTGCGGATATGCTCTGCCGGGATGCCCCGGGCGATCAGGGCTGCTTCATACTGCTTTTCTTCGATCTGTGCGAGAGCAGACTGTACGGTGTCCTCCAGTGAGGTCTCTCTTCTCGGATTAAATACCTTAAATTCAAGAATCATAGCAGCATCGTTTTTGTCTTTTGGTTCCAGCATCACATCATATCTTCCAAAGCCGCTTTCCTGATTGGAGGTGACCACATACCGGTCTGCAAGGTCTACCATCAGTCCCAGCACAAAGCCATGGTAAAAACGCTCCGGCTGAGATTTGGAAGGTATCGTTCCGGTGTCAAAGCTACTGAACATCAGTAGCGTCATCCGGTTCATATACTCATTCATCGCATCCACATTGTCGGTTAACAAAGCCTCCACAAAGTCGTTATAGTCCCCCTTCGCAGGATTAAACCAGTCCTGCACCATAGCAAGGAACATGCATCTTACTTCGTAGTTGGTAAGCGCAAGTTCATAATTGGGTCGTCTGCCAACTGTAATATACAGCTGATCTTCCCTGTCCAGTACCTTCAGATAACCGCTCGCAAGAAGCAGACTCCAGATGGCCGCCTCATTTCCATCCAACTGGTTATATACGATCTGTTCATCAATGGGGCACACAACGGTCTCTCCCCGCAGCAGCTTCTCAAATGTGGTCTTTACCCGCCGGTCTCCCTCACGGATCAGCTTACTCACCAGGCTGTTACTGCTGGTGTTCGCCCAGTAGGTCGCGATTCTTCCCTTTGCCAGAAAATTTAATATAGACCACGGATTGTAGATATCCCTGTGTTCTCCGAAAATAAACCCATCATACCAGTGCTTCACGGCCTCCTTTTTATCACTGTAACCACACTCGTCAAGGGCGGCAAATACCTCTTCCTCAGTAAATCCAAAGGCAGTGGCATACTTATCGGAAGTCGTGGTAACGACCTCCAAATTGTTGAGGTCAGAGAAGATGGACTCCTTACTCACACGGGTGATTCCGGTCATGATACCCCGCTCCAGATACGGATTCGTCTTGAACGTGGAATTGAAAAGGCTTCTTGTGAAAGAAACTAACTCATCCCAAAACCCCTGTACATACGCCTCCTGCATGGGCGTATCATACTCATCCAGAAGGATGATGACCTTTTTGCCATAATAACGGTACAAAAAATCCGATAACTGATACAATGCCAGAGTAGCATCACTATCATCCATATCCTCTGCAATACGTTTGAAATAGTTTCTGTCTGTTTCGTAAAGGATTCCGCTGTCCAGCAAAAATGCGTTTTCTGCATACAGCTTTGTGATCAGCTGACAAATCTTTTTCCGTGTTGTCTGATAATCCTGTTCCTTCACATTCGCAAAGGACAGACTGATCACCGGATATGTCCCCTGCAGCGCACGGTACTTTTCTTCCTGCCAGATGGACAATCTCTCGAACAGATCCCCTCTGCCTGCATACTCCACGGAGAAAAATTTCTCCAGCATGCTCATATTCAGCGTTTTTCCAAATCTCCGCGGTCTGGTGAGCAGGGTAACACTGTCCCCGCTTTCCCACCATTCCCGGATAAAATCCGTCTTGTCAATATAAAAATAGTCATTTGTAATCAGCTGTTCATAATCCTGTATCCCGATCGCAACTGTTCTTGCCATATGCTCCCTCCTGCAAAAAATCCGCTATACCGATCACTTACTGATAGTATAGCGGATTTTCCGGAAAATGAAAACTTTTTTATTTTCAAACGATTCCACTGTCGTTTTCCTTTTACTGTTCATCAGAATAATTTGGGTGTTGATATATTGTAAATCTATTCCCGGAAACAATCTTATCTTTCAACATCCAATACAAATTCTGTCCTCCATATGCAGTATTTTTCTTAACGCCAAATGAAACAATACAACAAGGTGAATCAAATCCTTTTCTATGCTTTAAGAAAATATACACAACCTTACTGGAATGTTGTAACTTGCTCTCAATAATGTAATCGCATCGAATCATAGAATTATTTTGAGGGCCATCTTTGGATGAATATATTCGGATAAAATTATCTACATCCAAATATTGTTCTATATGTCTAAATTCAGAAATACGTTCCTCAATATCCTTCTCATCATTTTCTTTGCCTTTATAATGTTCACTGCCAGCTAAATACGCGTCCGTAATGGGATGTTTTTCAGAAAGAATCCACGCAATCGTTTTCTTCTTATTTTTCGGAATATTTATATCATCTAAATATTGCAATCCAGCCAGGTGATGAAAATCTTTCAACTCAAAATCCAAGGTCAAAACTTTCACACCTCGTTTTGCAACATGAAACACATATTTAGTTGTAGAAACAAGACGAAGAAAATTTTGTGCACACTGTTGAATTTTATCCATATGTAACTCCACTACATTCATACGGTAAGTAAAAAGCCTTGCAAAACTGCAAGGCTTAATGATCAAATATACAACTTTCTTTCGCTTTCGCTAGATGGATTATGGTAAGTTGCCACCTTTGTGAGCCTCCATGTTCACCGCTTTCCATCACGGCTCGCACTTCACAGACGAAAACATTTTTACGAGTCTGCTTCTCGAGAAGTTACCTTCTAATGACATATTATACAGTTTTTTTAAGATTGTCAACCTGGAAATTTCTTCTTTTTTTGAGAAATCAGTATAACGACTCAATCATGAAGCCCCCTACGCAGCAGAAGCTCGTGCAGCCTTATTTCGGAGTGCCCGTTGATCAGATTCCCGTTTCTCGTCCGTATACTGCTCTAAACTTTTCAATGGTTCACCCGGCAATCCCTGCGCTCTGTTCGTATAAAGATTCAGAACGCATGTTGCTAGTTCTTCCACACCTCCATAAAATGCATGCAGTTCCAGAATCTCCTTCTGCATCTGTACAGGAAGCTGTTCGAACAGTGTTCCCATAAACAGATTGTCCATTCGATAGCTCAACCCCTGAATCTTTTCAAAGAGCGGATGTGTCAGCTTACGCCAATGTGCCAGTTCCTCCATGGTAGGCCATTCCGGAAGCCCCCTCAGATTCTTTTCCTGTATATAAGTTTCTATCCGCTCCTTTTCCTGCCGCTCCATCACTATTTCCTCCTCCAGTGCCTGCACAAGCCGCTCTTCGTAGCGCTCCTTCTTTCGTTCCTCCAGTCTGGCTTCCCTTTCTTCGCTTTTGATCTCTCCGCTTTGGATCAACTGGTCGATCTCTGCCTGCGCTTTTGCGTATTCCTCCTCTGCCACCACGCTCTTTTCCTGCCTTGAAATGATCACGATGTTATCCAGATAATGATACGCTTTTTCCATGCCACAGTCACCGGGGTTCTCTATCGAAGATATATTCGAAATAATGTCCCGCGTTATGCCTGAAATCTTGAAACGCGTAATCCACTTTTCCTTACCGTCCTCACCGACGATCCTTCTTTTTGCTGCATTGTCCTGAGGATCTGTGAATATCTTATGAAACATCTCTTGCTTTAAAATATAATGTTCCACCTCAGATTGATCTGAAAATAAAACCTCTCTGTCGATAATATGCTCCGGATGTCCTTCATCTACCTGAAAGGCATGCTTACTCAAAACCAGCAAAAGCTTCTCCTTTTGCTGTACCTCCGCATCCTCATCCGGGTTACCGCCTTCCTGACGAATGCGCGCTTTGCGCTGCTCTAACTCAGTCCTGACATTTTCCTCTGCCTGAAGGGATCTCTCTGTCTGTTCCTCCGCATACATCATATCGGCGATCTGTTCATCTGTCTTGCCCTCCTCCTGCAGACGAACCACCCGCTGCGCCCGTTCGTACATTTGATCGATGCCGCCTAATGAGACACCACAGTGATCATACAAAAACAGACGATATCGAGTCTCTGTCGGCTCTTTTTTTTTCAAAAAATATTTCATTGCCGTTACAATCTGAAGCGACCATACGTCCAATGCGTGATCCTCTCCGGTATCACGTGTCACATAATTAACTGCATCCCATACAACTGGTTTGTAAACATCACCATAGATATCGTGGAATGCATCGGCAAATGCAGCTCTTCTGTTCGCAAGCCTTGTCCGCTCCTTCAGCATCTGCCAGAATTCCTGATATAGTTTATCAACAACCTCCTTATTCTGTGCATAGTTCGTCTGATTCTCTCTGATCATATCGCGCAGTTCCACGACTGCATCCCGATATCTATTTGCTACCGCAATCTTGCTGGGAAAATAAAGTTCCTCATCATCTGATAAATTTTGTTCATCGGTACTCATTTTCTCTTCTAAATGTTGGGCTTCCACCAGACTAGCATGTTCTACAATATTCAAGTGTTCCTTAAAGGCAGCACTGTTCTCCACGCGACTGATGATCCGCTTTTTCTCATTTTCTCTCGAATTTTTTACACTGTCACGATAGGCTTCCATCGCAAGGGCAAACTGCTTCTGCGCCTGCTTCTTTTTTATGCTGCCCACACGTTTACCTGTCTTTTCATCTACGCCATTTGCCTGATATAAAAGGTGGATCGCATCATCCAGATGCTGAAGTACATCCGTAAACATATCAATCTTGCACTCCGCCTCCATCAGAGCCGCTCTGTCCCGCGACGTCTGCCTGACATTCTGTTGATCTTTAATTCCGTTTTCGATGGTTCTCCTCACACGCCAAAGCTGCTCTACGGATGTAATCATATTTCCACTTTCCGGATCAGGGGCAAACTCATCCCCGGAAACCCCGGTAATATGATGACTCCTAAATTCTTCTTCCGTCTCATTCACAGCGCGCTCTTTTGCCTCCAACAATTCCTGCGGAGACTGCGAAAAATAACTATGTCCCTCCCCCAGCCGCGCTGTGGCCTCTTTCTCACGAACGCTCTTTTTTTTGGATTCTTCGTTCAATGTGGACATGTAGTCAGGCAGGTACATATCTTTCTCCACTTCCACATCCAGATTCTTTTCAGCCCTCTCCATATGATACTGTCTCAGTTCAGATAGACCCATCATTTGAGTCGCCCTTAATACAGGTATGACTATATTCTTCGTATGATCCAAAATAGGCTGATAGATATCCTTCGCCTGAAGATGAGTCTTTCTGACCTGATCCTCCATCTTGATGATGTGCTGTTTCAGCTCCTTATGCTCTGCCCATACAGAATTTACATTGCCTCCCATAACGTTTCCTCCTTATCCGATGTGAAAAATAATCTTGCCTGCATGCCCTGCAGCGGCTCTGCGTCCGGAAACAGCTTCCTTGCCAGCTCTGCGGATCTTTCCGTGACTGTCGGCACAACGATCTGCGTATCATCTGCACAGAACTCCTGCGCCTTTCTCACTACACTTCCCAGCAGCGCAGGCAGCACCTTCGGGTTTTCTGACCACATACATTCCACGGTCAGGTGATCCTGCTGCCTTGCCAGCAGTAGAAATGCGTCCGGCGTAGTGGCATCCTGTCTGTGGATACAGCTGAGCCGCTGGTCATAACGCGAAAAATCAATCGGCAACGCAAGCGGCACCGGTTCAATGCTGTTTTGTACGGCAGCCGAGAGCCGTTTCCTTAACAGTTCATCCGCACGTTCCAAAAAAACGGTATTCTTAGCCGGTTTCCCCTGCAGCAGGCGCTCAAAATGCGGCTGCTTTCGCATCGCTCCAAAGGTCGTCGTGTAGCAATGGTGATCCACCGGGACGAAAGAAAATCCCTCAAATTGGAATGCTTCCCGCATCACCTCTTCCAGTCTGCCTCCGGTCGGAAGGTTCGCAAATACGCCCCACGCCTTTCCGTTTTTACGTGCTGTCTCGACACAATACCGGATGACATCCTCCACAACATACATCCCGCGGTAGGCATCCGTCAGGCAGATCCAGACGATCTCCATCCAGCCGTTGCGCTCCCGGAGCAACACGACTGCGACGATCTCATGATCATGTCCGAGGTCTTCCATCACGATTCCGATCAGATCGCCTGTAACAATCTCTTCCTGATATTCCCTGGGGATCAGTGCCCCCAGCACAGCCAGTGATTCCGGCGTGATCAAATATGGTTCCATACGTTTTTCTCCTGTTTTTTTGTTTTATTTGTTTTCATAAGCATTCACTACCGCCATTTTGTATATTCCTTGATATAGTATCACATCCCTTTTTCGTTTTTCTTTTTTGCGCAAAATCGGGCAAAAATCCGACAAAAAAGGAGCGCCTAAGCCACTAACAGCTTTTGGCACTCCTCTCATACCTGTCTTCACTTCCATCAACCGATCAGCACCTGTTTCCCCTCAAATGCAAAGCCGTACTTTCGGATATGCTCTGCCGGGATGCCCCGGGCGATCAGGGCTGCTTCATACTGCTTTTCCTCGATCTGTGCGAAGGCAGACTGTACGGTGTCCTCCAGTGAGGTCTCTCTTCTCGGATTAAATACCTTAAATTCAAGAATCATCGCATCATCGTTTTTGTCTCTTGGTTCCAGCATCACATCATATCTTCCAAAGCCGCTCTCCTGATTGGAGGTGACCACATACCGGTCTGCAAGGTCTACCATCAGTCCCAGCACAAAGCCATGGTAAAAACGCTCCGGCTGAGATTTGGACGGTATCGTTCCGGTGTCAAAGCTGCTGAACATCAGCAGCGTCATCCGGTTCATATATTCGTTCATGGCATCCAGGTCTCCCTGCAGCAGGGCTTCCACAAAATCATTATAACTCCCGTTCGGTTCTTCAAACCAGCCCTGCACCATACCATAAAACATGTCTTTCACTTCTTCATTTGTAAGCTCCAGCTCATACATGGTCTGCCTTCCTGCCACCGACTTTTCTTCCGCCTTTAACACTTTGAGATATCCGCTGGCAAGCAGTAGACTCCAGATGGCTCCTTCACTGCTGTCTAACTGATTATACACGATCTGCTCATCGATGGGACACGCAATGGTTTCTCCCCGCAGCAAGGCTTCAAAGGTCGTTTTGACCCTTTTATTTCCCTCCCGGATGAGCTTGCTTACCAGGCTGTTACTGCTCGTGTTCGCCCAGTAGGTCGCGATTTTTCCCTTTGCCAGAAAATTTAATATAGACCACGGATTGTAGATATCCCTGTGCTTTCCGAAAATAAAGCCGTCATACCAGTGCTTTACGGCCTCCTTTTTATCATTGTAGCCGCACGCGTCAAGGGCAGCAAATACCTCTTCCTCAGTAAATCCAAAGGCTGTGGCATACTTATCGGAAGTCGTGGTAATGACCTCCAGATTGTTGAGGTCAGAGAAGATGGATTCCTTACTCACGCGGGTAATTCCCGTCATCACTGCCCCACCATTCCCGGATAAAATCCGTCTTGTCAATATAAAAATAGTCATTTGTAATCAGCTGTTCAAAATCCTGTATTCCGATCGCAACTGTTCTTTTCATGCTCCACCTCCTGCAAAAAAATGCGATGCCAGTCACTTACTGTTAGTATAGCTGATTTTCTTTCAAATGAAAACTTGAAAATGAATCAAAAATACAACAAAACTATTTGGCAAATGCAAGCAGGTGACAAAGGCACTATTGACAGTCAAAAAAGAACATTGCTATACTGAATGCAATCTGACAAACGGAGGTTTACGAATGAGAAAAGAAATTCGAAAAGAAATGCGAAAAGAAACGAAGAAGTTACCGATCACGATCTTTGCGGTTGTACTGTCCATCCTGCTGGGCATCCCGTCTGCTCTGGCAGTTTTTTATTATACCAGGCCCATGGAGGATGCCTCCTATGACCTGTCCCTGGCTCCCCAGGATGGTCAGGAATGGGAAGGAAATAAGGGCTGGACGGTCTACACCAACGAGGCAGGAAACGTCACGGAGCTGACCCCGGATGGCGCCGGCGGATATCTCGGTGCCGATCATCTGGGCCAGACCTTTTACTATTCCCGCACGCTGACGGAGGAGCTGGACAGCCCGACGCTGCAGATCGGCTCTGTCAATCAGACCTTCAGCGTGTTTTTAGGTGACACCCTGATCTACACCGACGATCCGCAGCAGGATAACCGGATCGGTTACGTAGCGCTTTCCAATCTGGAATGGGACCGGTTGGAGACGATCACCATCTCCCTGCCGCCGGATTATCTCGGTCAGACGCTGACCATTGCCCAGTCCAGCTCTGCCTTTTCCGAGGTGGAATCTGACGAGATCACGGTGTGGCCCTGCAATGTACGTCTATACTGCGGCTATGCCTATGAGAGCGGCCTGATCGCATCCGCTTCCGGGATCATGCTCCCCGTGGCATTACTGTTTGCACTGGAGTTGCTTTTGCTGGCGGCATTGATCCGAAATGCCACCGCCGGAAACATCTCCCTACAGCTTCCCGTGTTTGCGCTGGCGATCCTGATGCAGATCTGCAATCTTTTGGCAAAGGCAGATTTTACCGCCCGCTATATCGGAGTCACCTCCTTTGATCTGGTGTGGACGAGCTTTCACCTGTCTGTAGGCATTCTGCTGCTCTTTCTTGCCCTGCAGGCGAAGCATCTGCGCCCGCTGTATCTGTCATGCACCGCGATCCAGTGTTGCGCCACACTGCTCTTTCTTTTGACACAGCTCGGGAAACTGAATCCAAGCGGCGATCAATATATGTTTTTTATAAATCTGCCCCAGTATACCGGTTTTGTCACGCTGCTTGCCGCGCTGACCTGTGCTTTCCTGCTCTGGAAAAAGGGTGACCGGTTCTTCAGCTATCTTTCGAAGACTGCGCTGCTCCTGACCGGCGGCTATGCGTTGTTCCTTTTGTCGTGCATTCCCCTCTATCCGGAGTACATTTCCACTGTCCTTCGAAGGTTACAGGGCGATACCATCACGCACGTTCCAAATGCCACCTTAAAGCTACTCTGGAATCTCGTGCTGATCTCCGGTCTGGCCGCCGTGGTGATGGAGCTGTTTGACCGCGAGTCGGAGCGCCGCACAGAGCTGGCGGTCCTGACTGCCCGAAACGAGCTTGCCATGGAAAGCTATGAGAACCTGCGCCGACAGTCACAGGAAGTGATGATGATCCGTCACGATACCATGAAGCACTATTCTCTGCTGCGTCAGATGGCAAAAGATGCCCCGGAGCGGATCGAAAATTATCTGGACGAGCTGATCGGACAGGTGGAAGATGTACGTCCCGTCATATCCACCGAAAACCAAACACTGAACATTCTCTTGAACGGAAAGCTCCATGCGATAGCCGAAAAAGGCAGTTTCAAAGGCATTTCCAAAGATATTTCCAAGGATATTTCAATAGAGATCGTCCGCGCCGAAGCGCCCGCACAGCTGCCGCTCTCCGATCCCGAGCTGTGCTGCCTGGTGGCAAACATTCTGGACAATGCCATTTCTGCTGCCTCCGCTCCCGGAATCAGTGAGCCCTTCATCCGGCTGGATCTCCACTGCAAGGATCAGTATTTTGTATTTACCTGTGAAAATTCCAGAGCGGCTTCGGACAACAAAACGAAAAAAATTCCCACGCAAAAGCATGGGTATGGGGTGAAGATCATCCGTCAGATCATGAGCCGTTTTGGGGAGCATACGCTTTCCATCGAGGAATCTGAGACGACTTATCAGGTGACGGTGATCCTTCCGCTGTAGGATATCACGACGCAGAAACCTCCCAACATTCGCAAAACGATCCCGCCTTGCGAATATTGGGAGGTTTCATAGTTTTCTACATCTTCATATAATCCACAAATGCCTGCCGCACCTGTTTCACACGATGCTTACTGACCGGAACCATCCGTTTGTCTGTCAGCTCGATCGCATCCGTCCGCAGACTCTGCACATGGTGCCAATTCACCAGAAAGCTCTGATGGCAGCGGATAAAATCATGCTCCGGGAGCAGCTCTTCCAGTTCCGACATGGAAAGGCTGACATCGCATTCCTCCTGTTCCAGTCTGATCCTGCACTTTCTGCCCATGATCTCAACATAATAGATATCTCTGGGCGCGATCCTTCTCATACTGCCGCCCACCGGCAATAGCAGTTCCCGCTCCTTTTGGTACTGCCCGTAGCAGAACAAGATAGCTTCCTTTAACTTCTCCGGATCCAGTGGCTTTGCCAGATAGCGGGCCGCCGACACTTCATAGCCCTGCAATGCCATCTCCCGATTGCAGGATATAAATACGATGGATGCCTGTTCATTCTGCCCGCGCAGTACCCGCGCAAGCTCCATGCCGTCCAGGCCCGGCAGCAATACATCGATCAGTAAAAGCGCAAAATGTTCACCACCTTGTATGGCCTCCAGCAAAGCTTCTGCACGTTCAAATCGCGCGATCCTTGGGATGATCCCTTCCGCCTTGCAGATCTCCTCTGTCAACTGTGCGGTCTCTTCTCGATCTGTCTGTACGTCATCACAGACAGCAATATCAAATAGTTGTTTCTTCATGTTCTAACATCAAGTACCCTTTCTACTGTTTCCAGTACATTCTCCGCAAGGCTCATTTTAACATATTTTCTCTTTATTTGTCATTCCTCGGAAAATCTGGGCGGAAATCATGCAAAACTGGCAATCATTTCAAAAAATTATAAAAATCCGGTATAAAAATTAATTGCGTATTTTTCCAATTTATGCTATTATATTTTTAGAATCATTCTAATTTTCCAGTTGACCCGAACGTTTTACCGATGACATGCGAGGATTGCTATGACAAAAAATGCACGCTACATTTTAGAGATCATCAACAATTCCACAGAGCACTTAACGGCAGAACAGATCTATCTGCGCCTGCGGGAAAAGAATGAAAAGGCAGTACTTGCCACGGTCTATAATAATCTATCCTCCCTTTATGAGCAGGGCCTGATCCGAAAGGTCTGCGTCGAGGGCTGCCCGGACCGCTATGACAAGACTGTCCGCCATGACCATCTCGTATGTAAAAAGTGCGGCAAATTATCAGATATCACATTGGAGGATCTGACTGAAAAATTACAGAAACAGATTGGCGTTCCGATGATCTCCTACGACCTGAAGATCAACTACATCTGTACGGAATGCTTAACAAAAGAAAATGGGGGTGATAAACAATGAAACATCTGCCTTTGGATGTCAGAGTTCCGATCGAGCCTGACAATCCCAGCATCATCAGAGATGAAGACAAATGTATCAAATGCGGTATGTGTAAAAATGTCTGCACACAGGACATCGGCGTGCACGGCACTTACACACTGGAGCAGACAAACGGAGAAGCTGTCTGCATTCACTGCGGACAATGCGCCAACGTATGTCCGCCAAGCAGTATCACGGAGCGGTATGAATACCCGGATATCCGTGAGGCGGTAAAGGATCCGGATCAGATCGTGATCGTGAGCACTTCTCCTTCCGTCCGGGCTGCGCTCGGTGAAGAGTTCGGGATGGATGCCGGTGAATTCGTGGAGGGTAAAATGGTGGCACTGCTCCGCAAGCTGGGTGTCAACTATGTGCTGGATACCAATTTTGCGGCAGACCTCACGATCGTCGAGGAGGCAAGTGAGCTGATCGAGCGCGTTACCAAAGGAACGGCACCGCTTCCGCAGTTTACCAGCTGCTGCCCTGCCTGGATCAAATTTACGGAAATGTATTATCCGGAGCTGATCCCCAATCTCTCTACCGCAAAGAGCCCGATCGGTATGCAGGGTCCGACGATCAAGACGTATTTTGCAAAGAAAATGGGACTTGATCCCACAAAGATCGTCAACGTGGCGCTGACACCCTGCACCGCCAAAAAATTTGAGATCCGCAGACCGGAGATGCACGATGCCGGTGACTATTATGACGATCCGAATATGCGGGACATGGATTTTGTACTTACTACCCGTGAACTTGCATTGTGGGCAAAAGAGGAAGGCATTGATTTTGCTTCCCTGTCCGATTCCGCTTACGACAATCTCATGGGTGAAGCATCCGGTGCAGCCGTGATCTTCGGAAATACCGGAGGTGTCATGGAGGCAGCGCTCCGCACCGCCTATGAGTATATCACCGGAGAAGAAGCACCCGCGCAGCTCTATGATCTGCAGCCGGTGCGCGGCTATGAAGGCATCCGCGAGGCTTCCTTAAAGATCGGAGATCTGGAAGTGAATGTGGCGGTCGTTTACGGAACTGCCAATGCGCGAAAGATGATCGAGCGCATGAAACAGGGTGACAAACAATATCATTTTATAGAGGTCATGACCTGCCCCGGCGGATGTATCGGCGGCGGCGGACAGCCGAAGGATCTGTTAAAAGACGCTGATGAGGTACGCAAAGCACGCATCGCCAGTCTCTACAAAAAAGACGCGGAAATGACCTTACGGAAAAGCCATGAAAACCCGTCGATCAAACAGATCTACGAGGAGTTTTACGGCAAACCGCTCAGCGAGATGGCTGAAAAAATGCTGCATACACTTTATGAAGATAAAAGTATGATTTTAAACATGAAAGGAGACAAAAAAATGGCACAGTGGAAATGTAAGGTATGTGGTTATATTTATGAAGGAGAGGAGCTTCCGGCAGATTTTACCTGCCCGATGTGCAAGCAGCCTGCATCTGCATTTGAGAAGATCGCAGAGTCCAAGCCCGCAAACAAGTACGCAGGAACCCAGACCGAGAAGAATCTGGAGGCAGCCTTTGCCGGAGAGTCACAGGCAAGAAATAAATATACCTATTTTGCATCTGTAGCTAAGAAAGAGGGCTATGAGCAGATCTCTTCTCTCTTCTTAAAGACTGCTGACAACGAGAAGGAGCACGCAAAGATGTGGTTCAAGGAGCTGAACGGCATCGGTGACACCGCACAGAACCTGGGCGCTGCTGCTGACGGCGAGAACTACGAGTGGACCGATATGTATGAAGGCTTCGCAAAGACCGCTGAGGAGGAAGGTTTCCCTGAGCTGGCTGCAAAATTCCGTGCGGTAGGCGAGATTGAGAAGCATCATGAGGAGCGCTATCGTGCACTCTTAAAGAATGTGGAGACTGCTGCTGTCTTTGCCAAGAGCGAAGTAAAGGTATGGGAGTGCAGAAACTGCGGACACATCGTTGTGGGAACCAATGCCCCCGACAAATGCCCTGTCTGCAATCATCCCCAGAGCTACTTCGAAGTTCACGCAGAGAACTACTAAGATTGGCTTTTCTTTCGAAACATATTACCCAACGGGCACAGAAAACCCGCATCGCACAAACGGCGATGCGGGTTTCTTACATCAAGTATCTTTTCTTAAAATTTTAAGATACTCCTCATATGCAAACACACGATTTCTTGAAGCATTGGTTGTTTCCCTTAGTATTCCAAGTTCCACTAATTTATTTACTGCGGCAGATACCGTATTATAGCTCAATTGTAATGAACTTGCTGTTTTTTTGATATCTATGATCGGATATTGTTCAATATAGTCAAAAAGAGCTCTTAAGTTATCTTTTTTCCGGGTTGCTTTCGGTAACCTTTCTGTATTTTTCTCATGAAGCTCTGACAATGCATGTATTGTCAAAAGAGAATCTTTTGCCGCTGCCGATACTGCCTCAAGAAAAAAAGTCACCCATTGTTCATAGTTACCACTTCGTCTTACCTCTGAAATGCGATCATAGTATTCTATTTGATTTTTTTTCAGAAAGTATGATATATATATCACCGGCTTATCTAAAAGTCCCTGCTCCATTAAATATAATAATGTGATTAATCGTCCAACACGACCATTACCATCTAAAAAAGGATGAATCGTTTCAAATTGGTAATGAATCAATGCAATTCTGATCAAAGGGTCGTAATCATCACCCTCATTCATATACTTCTCCAAATCTGACATCGCACGGTTCATATCCTCTACGTTGGGCGGTATATACCTGGCTTCGGATAAAGAACAATTTGCAGCCCCGATCCAGTTCTGAGACTTTCTGAATTCTCCGGGATTTTTCTCCTGTCCACGCACACCGGATAACAGCCTTTCATGCACTTCTCTAAATAGTCGGCCACACAGAGGAAGTTCCTTTATTCTTTCAAGCGCATAGAAACAAGCGTCAACGTAATTTATGACATCAATAACATCAAGATTCGTGTTATGATCCAATTCCGGATCAAGCACATCATCCAATGTACATTGAGTTCCTTCAATCTGCGAAGAAATAAGAGCTTCTTTTCGGACATACATGGAAATAAAAAGTTCTACATTGGGTATCAGTTTTGATGCCGTATCCAGCTTTACCAATTCCCGATTCGCTTCAACCAGTTTTTTCACCATGTTACTGCTGATGTCCAGTACCGGATCCGGCGGTAATCCAGCAGGCTTGAAAGATCGGTACTGTGCATCGCCTGTCAAATTATTGATCCATTCTCCTGAGCGATTCATCAATAGTCTCCTTTTTTGAAATATAATTCAAATTATATGGTGATTATTTCAAAAAGTAAAGCACTTTTTGAAATAAATATCTATTGTATTGTTTCTTATTATAGCACCCATTCAAAATGATGGTCGCCTGCGCCTATTTCGAAGTGATATTTCACGATTCCGAGGTCAAGTTTCGTATAAAATCCCATACCGGCTTTCGCTGATACCTGAATTTATGTGAAACGCCCTGTGTCTCACCTCGATAGCCTCTAATAAATTCATCGTTTCTTCCTCCTTATATCGTGTACAGAACCGGCACATGATATCGTGACAAAACCGATCACGATCAGCATTCGCCGCTCACTATTTCAACTGTTCCATTCGATGCGAAATCAATTTGCAAACCTTCTCTTTTTGTTGATCCGGCAAATACGACTGCAACGTTTGTGCAAACAACTTATCCTCAAGAGAACAAATCTTATCCATCATATGATCTGCTGCTTTGAGTGGGATACCACTTGCTTCTGCAAAAAGCCGAAAATCTTTTCTGTGAATGTTGCGTTTTTTTCCATTTAAGGTGAGTGCAAGCTGCTCTGTGTCCTCCGGAACAATGACATTGACAGGCAGCATATCATAAGCCTCCGACAAACGGAACCTTCGATTGCCCGGTTGCGTTTCCCGAAGTGAAAAATTCTTCAAATGCATATCTGAATTTCCGATTACAAACGAAAATATCACACGCAAAAACAATTCAGAAAGATCAAAACCACAGGCAACGGAATATTTACGAACGATCCGTCCACAGCTTTCATAGGAACCCTTGTACTTATCCTGAGTCAGACGATTGGATAGCTGGCAGAAATCCTCCATGGCATACTGCGAAACAGCCTGATCTGTTATCTCTCGATCAATGCGTCTGGTAATATATGCATAACTCTCATTCATTTGGATCAAAGCATGTGGAACTGTCTGGATTCCGCATAACTCTGCTAAACGCATCGCCAGATCCTCATATTCAGGCATAAAATCATAGTCCTCTGTCTGAGGCTTTAAGATATAACCGGTCGGATAATCAACAATTGTCAGTCTGGACACCCCTTCCGTAGATAAATGAAGTGACAATTTTTTTTGAACGCCCGGCACCGTCAATCCTTTATTAACCGTTTCATTCGTAAGAGTCACCAATCGTTCCCGCGTAATATTCAGTGCCGGCAGTTCCTCTGTATGAAAGAATGCTTTGACACACCTTTTATGCCATCTCCACTGTTTTTCTGATTCAGTAGCAGAATTGGGAATCTGTTTTCCACAGCACAGGCAGTTCATTCTATCATCACCTCGTTTCGAATGCAGACATCTCCTATACAATCTTTGCACGCAAGCAAAAGCAGTCCAAAACGATCGTTTGCATTTATTTTCCAATTATGACTGACTACATCAAGTAGCCAGCCCTCCGGAATCAATCCATCAAAAAAAGGGAAAAGGATCGTTGCCTCATATGCATCATCCCGGAGTGGCAATGTAATACTTGCTGCAACAGCATCGGGGCGCTGTAAATATTCCGATGTGTAAGAGAATGAGTATCCATCTTCTGTTTCTTCGATGATACCCGCATAATGGTTTTGAATATATACATACCCTTTTCGATATTCGGACATATATTACAGCTCCTTTCGATCTCCCGGCACAGCTTCCTTGCCGAACATACTTAATGCCTGATTCACCTTATCCAAACGTACGGTTTCCTTGCCCTGCTCCAGTTCACGAACGAAACGCAACCCCAAACCGGACCGCATCGCAAATTCTTCCTGTGTCAAACCTATTTCTTTTCTCTTTTGCTTTATATATTCTCCAATTGTACTCATATCGTCACAATACACCCTTTCGGGTATAAAGTCAAGTATATAACTTAAAAATATCACCGAAAGGGTATATTTTTATATTCACTTTGTTCTTTATACCCTTTCGGGTATATTTTTAATGTAAACGCAGCCGCTCCACCACACTCCTTTTTCCCATCTGCCGGTAGCAGACCGACGGAATGAGCACTGCCAAAACAAACAGTACCGGAAGGACGAGAAGTACCGGGGCGATCACAAAGTGATAGGTAAAAAACCACATCTGGTTTGCGATCGCATAGATCAGTACATAGCCCAGCAGGCTGCCCAGAGTCAGTGTAAAGAGCGCTGTGCCGCCGATGTAGCAAAGCCCCTCTCCCACCAGCATGAGACGAAGCTGTTTTCCGGTCATGCCGACGGACTGCAGGACAGCAAACTCCCGGCGGCGCGTCTGGATGGATGTGATGACGGCGTTGACAAAGTTCAGAATTCCGATCAATGCCAGGATCACACTCATACTGCACCCCACCATCAGAAACATCTGCTGCGTCTCCTTAAATTCCTCCACATAAGTACCCTTGGAACGATAATCCATATTTGGATCCACAGTCTCACAATAATCCTGCACCCACTGCTCCACCTCGTTGTAACGGTCAGGAGCGGCATCAAATGCCAGCTTCATCGCCCCGGCAGTCCCGGTCTGGCGGACGAATTCATCCGCCGGCAACGTAAAATACACTTCGAACATGTGACTGTGCTGCGGCGAGAGCGCGTAGGGGATATTACCCAGCGCCAGCACCTCGTACTCCTTTGATTTACCATTGCCGAAATCGATCGTCACCTTGTCGCCGATGTCATAGAATTTTCCTTCTCCGGTGTCCAGCAGAGTCGTCGCCACCACATAATTACCGGTGGCAAATTTCTCCGGATCGATTTTGCCCTCCACAAGCTCCATTTTATCAATGACAAACGAATCAATACCGTACAGATGGGAATCGATCAGACCTTCATCCAACATCTGTCGCGACTGCTCGATAATGTCCTGATAGTGAACAAGTTCTATGAACTCCTCCAGATTGTTTTTTGCTCGCGTGAGTGCAGGCTCATCCAGCTTGTGCTCGTATTCCTCCATGTAAACACAGCCACTGTCTGTCACGCCATCCAGTTTTTTCACTTCTTCCACCAACTCCGGTGAAACCCCATCCAAAATACCCGAAAAGATCGACGGATTTGTGAGTGTCGCATCCGTCATATAAAAATCAGACACGATCGAATTTTTTACATATTTATCCATGTCAAAACCGCTCACGATGGTCACTGTTCCGTTCAGCAGAATGAGCGACAGAGACAGGGAAAGAATGACGGCTGCCGTCTTTTTTGGTGTCCGCCGGACATTGGCATACGCCATGGATAAGGGATGCACCGCTCTGCTCTTCCTGCTTTTTTTCTTTCCCATACCTGTCTGCTCTGTGTAGCGCACTGCATCAACCGGTGAAATACGACTCACAAAACGACAAGGGCGAATACAGCTCACCCACACTGTAACCAGCGTAAATACGGCGCTTCCCACGAAAATAACCGGGTTCGCGGAAACGACAAAGGTATCCCGGAATGCAGATACACGCATCACCAACGGAACGAGCCACATGGAGCACAGATAACCGAGTACCAGCCCCGCCGGAATACCGATCGCACTGAGCAGCAGTGCCTGACGGCGCACGATCCGCCGCAGCTGCCGGTTTGTCGTTCCGATCGTCTTGAGCAGTCCATAGTAACGGATCTCGTTGCTGACCGAGATATAAAAAATGTTGTAAATGATCAGATAGCCGGACAGCATGATAACAAACAGTACACTTACAAGTATTGCGATCGTACCGGCATCCACCGTTGCGGAGGCATATGCCCAGTTGATACCCTCGTTGACAGAGCTATCAAACCCACAGCGCTCCTTCAACTCCTGCACCTGCTTTTCCAGATCCCAGGAATGAGAAAAATAAAGGGACGGATTGACTGAACCGCTGAATCTCGTCTGATCAAAATCCTTTTCCCTGCCTGTCTGCCAGACGGGAGCCACCTCATCACAGTATTCCCTTGACAAAAATGCCTCATTTGCCATCGCTACACTGTCCTGCTCCCAGAAACCGCACAGTGTAAAAACTTCGCTATATTTTTTACCGTTTGCAGTAAATTCCAACGGCACCTGCACACCGAGCTCATGGGGAAGCCCCAGCGCATCCAGCACCTTCGTGCTTGTAGCGACATCCATCTTTTCTACCGGAAGCGTTCCGGTCGTGGGCTCACAAAATCCCCACTTAGCGGATTTTTCTTCCGTGTAACGGATCTCAGTATAAGTCTTTTTCAGTGCTTCATTTTCCGCAGTTCCGATGATGATATTATAGGAAATATCCCGGATCTTCGGGTCCTCCAGCAGCTTTTCATACTGCTGCCAGGTCAGAAATTTAAAACCCGCGTGCGCACTGGTCCCCACCTGACGCATCGTCGATTGCTGCGTGGAATCGATGGCACTCATGCCGACAGAAAACACACTCGTAAAGAGCACCGCCGTCAGGATGATGGCAACCACGGCGATGATATTTCGTGTTTTGCTGCTTCTCAATGAACGGATAGAAAGCTTACGGATCGCCTTCTTATTATTGACATTAAGCATTGTGATCACCTGCGATTCTTCCGTCCTCAATGCGGATGATGCGGTCTGCCATCTGCGCGATCTCCTCATTGTGCGTGATCATGACGATCGTCTGGGAAAACTGCTCACTCGTCACCTTCAACAATCCCATCACATCCAGACTCGTGCGGCTGTCGAGGTTTCCGGTCGGCTCATCCGCGAGAATGATCGCGGGCTTTGAAGCAAGTGCCCGGGCGATCGCCACGCGCTGCTGCTGTCCGCCGGAGAGCTGGCTGGGCAGGCTCTCTTTTTTCTCCTGCAGACCAAGCGTCTCTATAATGTGCTCGATATGGGCGCGGTCCACCCGGTTTCCGTCCAGCTCGATGGGAAGCACGATATTCTCGTAGACGTTGAGCACCGGAACGAGATTATAGCTCTGAAACACAAAGCCGATCTTGCGCCTGCGAAAGATGGTAAGTTCATCATCACCCAGCGAAAAAATATCTTTTCCCTCCACCAGTACTTTTCCATCTGTCGGACGGTCAAGTCCGCCGAGCATATGTAACAGTGTTGATTTTCCACTGCCGCTCGTCCCGACGATCGCCGCAAATTCACCATCCTCCACGGACAGATTGACCCCGTCCAGTGCGCGGACCATCGTGTCGCCGCTGCCATAATACTTTTTTAAATCTGTTGTCTGTAAGATCTGCATAGTATCCTCCAAAAAAAATAGTGTATGTAAAAGTTTCCTTCTTACATACACTACTATAATACATCATTCTTTCCAGATTCTTTCAAAAAAGTGACAGTTTTGACACAATTACTGCATTATACCGGAAAACCGCCTAAAAACGGATCACTACATTTAATGCTTCATTTACTTGTTCTGCTTTTTCGATCGCCTGCGGCAATTCCTCCCATGGATATTCATGTGTGATAATGGATTCAATGTCCCATGTTCCACTTTTCATGATCTTCATGACATCCCGCACATCTTCCGGTAAATATCCACCGGAACCAATCAGGGCATGCTGTGCAAAAGTCATGGACAAGATATCCACCGGACGCTTTCCTGCAAGAACCGCAACAACCACCATACGGCTCTCAATCTTTCCCATCTCCTGATACAATTCTAAAATGCTCTCTGGACCAGCTGCGTCGATATAAATATCCACATCAGCAGTCATTCCTTTTAGAGAAGGTGCTTCGCCAAAGTATTCTACTGCCTGACTCTTTAAATTCTCTTTTCCGTTATTGCAAACCGCAAAACCTAATTTTTTCGCCTTTTCCAGTCGAAAGTCTGAATGGTCACAGATCATCACTTTTTCACAGCCAAAATACTTTAATGCTATGGCCGCTGCAATTCCTATCGTTCCTGCCCCGAATACGATTGCTTTCTCGCCTTGACCCGGCATGGATCGCCTGGCAGCACGACAGCCCACGGTAAATGGTTCTATCAGACTTGCCACCCTTGATGTGATACTGTCACTTACCGGATACACCTGCTCATTCAGCCTGGCATTCGGAATCAACACATATTCCGAGAAACCGCCTACAGTTCCCGCACGTTTCGGATCACCTTTGGCAAGTCTGGGATAAGGATATACTCGGTCTCCAACGCGGATATCCTTTACATTCTTTCCGACTTGAACAACTTCGGAAACCATTTCATGTCCAAACTCCCCACCCACTGTAACCCGGTGTCCCGTATTAGGACCATGCATATAAACAGCCACATCCGTTCCGCAAATACTGGAATACAGATTGCGTACCACAATGTCATTATCACCGGCCTGCGGTGTCTCAAGCTCTGTCATCAAGATATTTTTTTGTCCATTATAAATTGCTGCTCTCATATTACGCCCTTTCATTTTAAGCCCTTGCAAAGAGGGATCAGACACAACAATACGATAATTCCTACAAGTCCAATGATGATACCCGGAACCATATTGTTCCATACCATACAGAAGCACATGCCAACTCCCAATGCCAATGCACCGATCACACCGATCACTACTGTAAGTACTGCCTTACCTGTAATCTTGATCGGAGCCTTGTTTTCCATCTTTCTCCAAACGATAACAGTGATCAATGCAAACACAAGACCAACACAACCTACTACAATTCCGGGTTTGAACGCATTCCACTCTTCGATCATCGCCATGCACATACCCAGTGCAAAGAAAATACAACTGATTGTTCCCAAGATCATTGCCACAAAATTACTTTTTTTCATTTTACTCATCCTCCTCCACTTTTTCAAGAAAAGTATCCACAAAACCTTCCTCGATTCTCTTATAGCCGCTTACCACTGCATCCTCAATTTTCTGATAAGCTTCTACCACCTTTTCTCCGATCTTACCTGTCTTTAATTTGTACTCACTCATTTTTCTTTCATCCTTTCATTGTTTGCTTTTTGTTTTGATGGCTGTATCATACCCCTGAAGTGCTATACTAATGTTGTAACAGGAGTGGCTAATAAGATATAATCAATCTCATAAAGAAAAGAGGTACACATTATGCCACAGAGTTACACACC
>SFRL01000099.1 GCA_004562765.1 bacterium
ACCCACGCACAGACCCTCAAACAAGTCCGTACGGAACATCCCCACAAAAGTAAGGAAGTGCATCCGCTTGACCAGCATCGGCACATCATAGCCGGGACGGAGCGCAGAAACATACTGGACAGAGTTATTGGATGCAGCCATCCAGGCATTGCCCTCCGTAACGGAGAACTCCGGTGGAAAACAGGTACCAAACAGCTTTGCAAATCCTTCTGCTGTACGATCTGCTTCATTTCCATCCGTTTTTTCAGCAAAATCAAGCATAGCCTTTTGATACTCACCAAGGGAGTACGCCAGATGCCCGAAAACTGCCGTGTAGCGTTGAAGCATCATGGCATCCGCATACATGGGGACTTCCTCAAAAGGCAATGAATTGGTTGTTGCCTTTATTGCGAACTCTACATATTTTTGTGCGTTCTCCGCAGTAAAGACCGTCTGAATCCGTTCCCGGTGCTTTGGAATGTCCATATAGGAAAACGGAGGGGTAACGCTGAGAATATCAAGCATCGTCAGCGCAGCTTCTCTTACCATAGGAAACAATGCCGAAGCGTCCTGTGCGTCGTTCAGCTTCCCCAGAAGCAGATTGATTTTGTCGCACTGCTCGTTCATCCGGGCAAGTGTATCGGCGGATACATTCAGCGCATCACAGGCAAGTGTGCCGGTGGGCAGCGTTTTCGCTTCGTAGATGACCGTATCCTGCCAGAAATCCAGCGTCATTAATTTCTGATTCATATTCGTCCTCCTGTCCTGTTTTCCTTTTCCCATCATTATATCATCCAAATGTGAAGAAATCTACTGCTGTCCTGTTTTTTGAAACAGGGTTGTCCTCCGATTAGCCTGTTTTTTGCGAAATCTGGCATAACCATAGTAGAAGGAGCGAAGCACCTGCCACCCGGCGGGTGTTTTTCTTTTTCAAAACTATGAAATGGAGGATTTTCAATGACAATCTATGAAACCATCAAGGCGGCTGTCCCAGTCAGACAAGCTGCCGAACACTACGGGCTGCGGGTCAACCGAAACGGTATGGCTTGCTGTCCGTTCCACAATGACAGGCATCCCAGCTTGAAGCTGAACGAGGACTATTTCTATTGCTTCGGCTGCGGAGCCAAAGGAGATGTGATCGACTTTGTGGCAAAGCTGTTTGATCTCAGCAACTTCGAAGCGGCGCAAAGACTGGCGGAGGACTTCGGCATCAGCACCGAGCCGGGACAAGCCGTGGCAGCTCCACACAAGACAAAACGCCCCCATATCCGTCAGTTCCGGGAGGATGAAATGCTCTGCTTCCGGGTGCTGACGGATTATCTGCATCTGCTGGAAGATTGGAAAGTGCGGTATGCACCCAAAACACCGGAGGACAAGCTGGATGACCGGTTTGTGGAAGCCTGTCAGATGCTCGACCACATCGAATATCTGGCGGACATTCTGACCGTAGGCACTTTGGAAGAACGGGTTGCACTGGTGGACGGGCTGATGAAGGAGGGCAAGGTTGCTTTCCTTCAGGACTATGTAGCACGAAAGAAAAAGGAGGAACTGCACCATGAGCAAAGAAGCAGCACAGAACCCGTCCGCTGATATTGCGGTATGGTTTGACGGGAAATCAATCAACGAAGTCATTTTCTGTGAAGAATTTCTCAGGGACTATCCCATGATTACGGTAAACGGAACTTTTTTTACAGTCAATGGCATTGTGAACGATGAAAACAGGCTGAAAAAAGAAATCTATGATCGTATCAAGCCCTATGTGACCAGCAACATTGCAAAAAGGGTCACAAATCTGCTGGATGTAATGCGAATGGAATGCTGTGCCGATGATCTTCTCCTGTATCAAGACCGCATCCATGTGGCAAACGGCACCTATCATTTGGATGGCACATTCAGTACGGAAAAAGATTACTGTCGCAATCGCTTACCAGTTGCCTATGCGCCAGACGCTCCGCAGCCTGTGATATGGCTGCATTTTTTGTCCCAGCTTTTGGAGCCGGAGGACATTTTGACCTTGCAGGAATTTATCGGCTATTGCTTCATTCCCTCAACCAAAGGGCAGAAGATGCTCATGCTCACTGGAAAGGGCGGCGAAGGCAAGAGCCGGATCGGCGTTGTTCTTCGTGCGCTGTTGGGAACCAACATGAAAACCGGAAGCGTGGCAAAGGTGGAGACCAGCAACTTCGCCCGTGCTGATCTGGAACATGAGCTTTTGATGCTGGATGATGATATGAAGCTGGAAGCACTTCCCCAGACCAACAACATCAAGGCAATTATCACCGCAGAGCTGCCTATGGATTTGGAGAGAAAGCGACAGCAAAGCTATCAGGGAGATTTGTATGTGCGGTTCATCGGACTTGGAAACGGTGTTCTGCAAGCCCTCCATGACCGGAGTGTTGGTTTCTTCCGTAGGCAGATCATTCTGACAACCAAGGAGAAAGACCCAAACAGAAAAGACGATCCCTATATTGCAGAAAAGATGGCTGCCGAAGCGGAGGGCATTTTCCTCTGGGCATTGGAGGGACTGCACCGATTGATTGCAAATGATTTTCATTTTACTCTGAGCCAGTCGGCTTTGGACAATCTGAACGATGCCGTTTCGGACGGAAACAACATCATTGACTTTCTGGCTTCCGAGGGATATATCCGCTTCCGTGCGGATTATGAAGCAAGCTCCAAAAATCTGTACGCTGTTTATAAGCAGTGGTGTGATGATAACGCTTTGAACAGCCTTTCTCAAAAGAGCTTCTGTTCCTTCCTGAAACAGAATGAGAGCCGATATAACCTTGAATACACCAACAAGGTCAACATCGGCGGCGGGCGCTTTGCCAGAGGGTTTGTGGGTATCGAGCTTCTGCAAAGACCGTTTCTGTGAAAACAGCAGTAACTCAGAAATACGTGTACCATCCGTACCGGATGGAGCCGAGTGTCAACCGTACACTTGGTACACGTATTTTTTGCTTACTGTCGTTTTACTGCCGTGGAAGCATTCGCAGCACCCTTGTTTTGAGGGATGGAAAATCAAAGGTAATGGAAACAGCAAAATTTTTTACCGCAGGACGAAATTATTTTGCGAAACAGTGCTTCTCTGGACAGTGAACAGTCTTTGTGAAAATATGGCTGTTTTCACTGTTTCAGACCAAAGCAAACAAAACAGTGAAATGGGATAGGGTCGCTTATGGGCAGGACATCACAGGCGGTATTTCTATCGCATTTTATGAAAATCAGATATTACACGGTACAGCGAAGCGGACACGCCAATGGGCGCAGTTGCTTCGCTTTTTCATGAACAAAATTATGGAGGTTTTTCAATATGAGTAATGTACGAAACGAAATCAAGGCACAGATCGTCCGTGCCGGATTCACCATGCAGGAGGTTGTGGACAGACTGGCGGAGGAACACGACTGGTCGGACAGCGTATCCAACCTTTCTGCAAAGCTCCAAAGAGAGAGCATCCGCTAC
>SFRL01000100.1 GCA_004562765.1 bacterium
AATCTTGTAATCAGAAGTTGTTAACTGAACCTTTGCACCGGTATTGTCAATTCCGTATACTTTAATGGAAGGCTCAAACTCTGAAGGAGTACCATAATCGGTATGAGTTCCGTCAAGATCCTTATCGTCTGTTACATACAGTAACTCGGGACCGGTTACTTCATAGCTTACAAACTTGCTGGAAGTTGAAGCGGTGAAGGAAATCTTCTTTGAACCAAGCTTTGTGATATTCTTTGTAGTTCCATCCAAAGTACTAGATAAATCTGTATAACTTGAAGTACCACGTGCTACTAAGCTGAACTCGTAAGTGGACTCACCAGGGTTTACTGCTTTAAGGTTAAAGCTTGTAGCCTTTCCTGAAGCAGACTGTGAAATCGCTAGATCATTTGAAGCGTATGCAGGAGCAGTAACTGAACTGCTGGAATCCTGTTTGTAGTATGCAGGAGATCCATAAGTACCGTTAGCAACAAATGCATTACCAATCTTCAGCTCGGCTTTAATACCATAAGGCTTATTCTTGATATCAAACTTGTCGCCATACTGGTCATATACCTTGAAATCGCCAGCCTTCAGCTCGAAAGTACGTCCAACAAGCTGAGCATTAGCAACATTATCTGCTAAACCAACAATTTCTGCCGGATATCTTGCCTGCTTTACGTTGAAAGTAACAATTGAAGACTTGTAAGTTTCTGTTAAGAATGTAGCTGTTACTACCTGACCTACTGTGGTATCGATTGTTGCAGGAAGAGTAGTGCCGGTTCTGTTTGTATTGTAGCAGAGAACAGCCTTTCCATCTTTCTTGGTCCAGTAGAATCCATAAGTTGCAGGTGTGCCCTGCGGATCAACCTTAACCTTTGATAACTGGGCATAAGAGGTAACCTCATTGCCGTCCTTGTCAAGAGCAACATAGTCAAATGCAACATCGTTGTCACCCAATGCAACTGTTGTAGGAGCAGTAACTGTGATTGTTTCAACTGTGTTTCCTGCTGATACTTCGATCTGCGCATTTACTGACTTTCCAGAACCACCGGCAACAAGGATCAATGTAGCCGTACCAGCTTTTAAACCAGTGTTCGTGATCAATGGATAAGCAAAGTAAGTAACACCGTCTACAACCTTAGTTGTCAGGCTGCCAATTCCAAGATTTGTCAAACCTGCTGTATAGCTGGGATAAAATCCATTTGCATTCGTCAAATAACTAGGATCATCCAGATAATTGCCATACTGATCCTGTGCACGGAATAAATAGTAGAAGCTCTCAGTATACTTATCTGTTACAGCGAGTGTTTTTCCGTTTGCATTGTAGATACCATTGGTACCATAGGGCTCAATTGTTCCCACAAGTGCTTTGTTGGTAATGGTTAAAGTCTTCTGGTTTGATACAGCGGTTGTTGAATCATACACAACAACAGTCAGAGGATCATTTAAGCTTGCAGCTGTAAGAACTGATCCAAAAGTAAACGTGATCTTTCCTTTTGCAGCCACTGTATTTGTCGCTGACGAGTTAGCAACCAGGCTTGTAGAATTTGTGATATCCTCTTTCCACTGATTCTTTGCGACATAATATGTGTATGCTTCATTAGTAGATCCGAGTTCTCCTTTAACAATTGCGTAATCAGAAGTAAACTCGATAGAATCAAGCTTGCTCAGCTCACCCTTGAATGTGGTAGATGCTTCTGCATCGCCAACTGTCACGGTGTATTCAGCAGCAACGATCTTGTTCTCAAAAGTAAGAGTTGCGCTCTTTCCATCCTGGGTAAACTCTTTCTTTGTTACTTTTACTTCGCTGGAGCCCTTCTTTACAACAAGAGTCTTAGCTTCGATATCCTGTGTGGATGTAAGAGTAACAGTGTTGCTACCAGACTGTACAGCTGTGATAGCGAGTGCCTTTTCTTCCTCTTTTACTACTACTTTAGTGTTACGCAGCTCACTTCCCCAAAAACTGTTATTGCTGGAAAAATCAGCTATCCGATGCTTGCCTCCGATTCCTCACCCTCCAGGTGCAGTTCCTCTAAGCGATCGATGAGCATCTGCTGCTGGTCGGGAAACAGGTGTGCATACACATCAAGTGTGGTCGATACAGACTTGTGTCCGACGCGCTCCGCGATGTCCAGTGCCGAGAAGCCTGCGTTGATGAGCAGGGAAACATGCGAGTGGCGGATATCATGCGTGCGGATCTGGCGGACACCGGTTGCCTTGCAGCCCACCCTCAGCTTGAAGAACAGATAGTGGCGCGTCCGCTCAAACAGCCGGCTGTCCGGGCTGATATGCTTCATGCGGATGTAGACCAGGATCTCGTCCAGCAGAAACTGAGGGATCCCGACATCACGTATACTTTTCTGGGTCTTCGGGGTGGTGATGATGTCCTTCCCGTCGATCTGCGTGTACGATTTTGTGATGTGGATCACCCGGCGCGTCCGGTCAATATCCTTCGGGGTCAGCGCCAGCAGCTCGCCTTGGCGCATGCCGGTCCAGTAGAGGATCTCAAAGGCGGTGAAAGCTTCCGTATCAGAAGAAAAATGGCTGATAAACTGCTCGTATTCCTCCAGTGTCCAGACACTGAGTTTCTTTCCGGCAGACCCGCCGATATGTCCTGCCTTCGGGCAGGGATTGGGAAAATCATAGTAGCGCTCGGCGTAGTTCATCATCGCGGACAGCTGAAAGTCGATCAGCTGCTGGTAAGTGGGGCTGTAGTTCTGCCGGAGAATGACGGACTGCCACTTGCGGACATGCTGTGTGGTGATGCCCTTCATGGGCAGCGGGCCAAAGAACGGCAGGATCTTTTCGGAAAAAATGTGCTGCTTGGACGACAGGGAGGCAGGCTTTAAGCGCAGCTCCATGTCATGCAGATAGATCCGGTAAAAATCGGCAAACGTGATGTCCGCCGGAATGGTCTCCGGGATGGCCGGAGCGGGATGTTTGGTGCTGTTTTGTGACATGTGAGTTCTCCTTTTGCAAAAGTCATTGTCGGGTCTTGCGCCGCCCCGGGGATTTCGCATCAGCCCGGCGCCATCCTGTCAGTGCCTGTCAGCCAGAGGCACAGGCTCCGGACAGAATGTCCCGTCGTGCATCTTTTCCAGTGCCTGCACGAGCATCTCCTGCCGGTTCGGAAAGAGGTGCGCGTAGACATTCATGGTGGTGGAAATGTGTTTGTGCCCGACGCGCTCCGCGATGGCGACTGCCGTGAAGCCCTGATTGATGAGCAGGGAGACATGGGAGTGGCGGATGTCGTGGATGCGGATCGGCGGCACGCCGCTTCTTTTACTGCCGTTTTTCAGATGGTATTTCAGAAAATCGACGGAGCGGGGGATGATGCGTTCA
>SFRL01000101.1 GCA_004562765.1 bacterium
GACGGGAATCTGGTCGTCAACCGGGAACAGGCCAAGACGGTGAAACTGATTTACCGCTTGTTCCTGGACGGGTATACCTTCCACTCCATTGCCAGGGAGCTGACTTCCAGAGGGCTGGAAACTCCGGCAAGAAAGAAACGCTGGTATCCGGGGACGGTAGAGAGCATCCTGACAAATGAGAAATACAAGGGCGATGCCCTGCTGCAGAAGCGGTTCACCGTCAACTTCCTGACCAAAGAAACGAAAGCGAATGAAGGGGAAGTGCCGCAGTACTATGTGGAAAATAACCACGAAGCCATCATCAGCCCGCAGGTCTTCGACTGGGTACAGGAAGAAATCAAGCGGCGGCGTGAAGGCAGGGGACGTTACAGCGGCGTATCCATCTTCTCCAGCAAAATCAAGTGCGGCCAGTGCGGAGGCTGGTACGGGGCCAAGGTCTGGCATTCGACCGACAAGTACCGCAGAACCATCTACCGATGCAACGATAAGTTCAAGAGCCATTGCAAGACACCACATCTGACAGAGGATGATATCAAGGAAGCCTTCGTCCGGGCCGTCAATCAGCTCATCGAAAACAAAGCGGACGTACTTGACAGCATCACACTGCTGAAGGAACGGCTCACTGACACAGAAGACTTGGAAGAGGAGCGGGACAGGATAAGCACAGATTTGAACCTGCTGGCCGACAAGATACAGCAGCTCATAGCCGAGAACGCCAGGGTCGCGCAGAACCAGGATGATTATGACCGGAACTACAACGAACTGGTCAGTCGGTATGAAGCAGCGAAGACGCAGTACGACAAGACCTGTGAAGCCATCCAGTATCGCAAGGCCCGGAGCCGTCAGATGGACAGCTTCATCAAGGAGCTTAGGAATCAGGATCTCATTAAGGAGTTCGATGCCCGGCTGTGGGGCAGCCTGGTGGATTTCATCACAGTGTACAGCAAAGACGATATCCGGGTGACCTTCAAGGACGGGACGGAAATCAGAGCATAAGCAGGAAAAAAGGATTACGGCAGAGAATCCAAGAGGAAACGCAGGATTCTCTGCCGTATTTTTGATGAAGAAAATCGGAATATGATATAATAGTAAGGGTTTCAGGTGTGCGAAGTTTGAGTGAGATATAAATGTTTGGCGAAATATTTTTGCGTGATGGCCCTCTCTGCCCATCGGCAATACCGATGCTATCAAGCCCCTTTAAAATACTAAATTATCAAAAATTCGTTTTGCCGCCTCCGCAATCATAGCGTCGTCAGATTTTGCATTTTTTTCCGTGCGGCGCGACATTATCGCCATGACAATGGGTTTGCGATTGGGCGGATAAATCACGGCAATATCATTCCGCGCCCCATAATCGCCTGAACCGCTCTTGTCGATAACTTTCCAACCTTGCGGAGTTTCTGCCTTGATAAGCGTGTCGGTTATGGAATTGTCGCTCATCCAATCAATCAGCAGTTTTTTCTTGTCGTCGCTCAAAATATCGCCGAATATATAGACTTGCAAATTTTTTACCATCTGTCTCGGCGTGCTAGTATCACGATTATCTTTTGGATTGAAAAGATTAAGTTCAGGTTCATTTCGCGCAGGTTTGGTAGTTTTGTCGCCAATATTTTTAAGTGCCACCTTGAAATTTTCCACGCCGCCGATCTCCTGCAAAATTAAATTTGCCGCCGTGTTGTCACTCCACCTGAGCGATGCCGAACAAATTTCCGCCAGCGTCATGCCATCAGCAACATGGTCTTTGGTGATTGGCGCGTAGGACAAAATATCTTCCGCCGAAAACTTACGAATTTCATTCAAATCGGAGGTATTTTTTTGTCTTAGCAATTCTGCAGCCGTAAAAACTTTGTGTGTCGAGCAGTAGGAAAAACGCGTATCAGGTTTGTAGCAAATTTTTTTTCCATTCTCCATGTCAACGGCGTAAACACCAATCACGGCGTTATATTTATTTTCCAGATCAGCAAGATTTAATTTCTGCCGCGCTTGACAATCCTGAAGGCAGAAAACCATCAAGCCACAGATTATCAAAAACAAAAAACAAAATTTCTTCATAATAACCTCCTACTATCTGTTGAACGACCCGCCAAATTCAACGGGTCGTATTGGCTCAATAGAGCGTGATCATCAGCAATTAGCACTCTTATTGCCATTACTAATACATCACTTCATACAATCAAAGATGCAGTCACTTGCACTTGTCAACAAAAATTGGACACAAAACTAAAAAAATCAGGCATAAAAAACGAATCGATGTACAAGATTCATCAACTTTTCTGACATCCTTCAAGCTTGTTAGACAAACCATGCCATCGATAATGCAGACGAGATCAGCAGATGGGCGTGTGACGTTCCCGATACTGCTTCGGCGTCAGGTAGCCTAAGGAATAGGCTGGCCTCTGTTCATTGAAGAAAAGAATGTAGTCATCCACCTCCTCCTTGACCGGTTTCTCGCCGGTCACATGCAAGTCCATGAACAGCTCCGCCTTGATCCATCCATTGATGGACTCCATAGCGGCATTGTCTGTGGGGGTCCCGGCACGTGACATGGATCGGGTGATGCCGTACATGGGCAATAGCTCGTTGTAGGCTTTGGAGGCGTAGACCGATCCCTGGTCAGAATGGAGAACCATTTGGTGCTCCGGATGCCGTTTTTGCCACTCAATCAGATTTTCCAGTCCGCTGATGTAAGTCATGCGATCACCGCGTTTTGCAGAGAGGGAATGACTGACAATCTCATTGTTCCATAGATCCATATAAAGAGTCAGTTCATGGTAGATGCCTTTCACATAAAAAGCGGTCATATCACTCACGATGCACTGCATTGGCCCATCGATCTGCATTTCAGACATGAGCAGGTTGGGAAATATCCGCGCTGGATCGCCAGCCTTCTTGTACCTGTAGTGCTTGGATTTGCTCTTGATTCCCGCAATCCTACAGCATTTGTGGGCATAGGGATCGGACAGGACAATCTCTTTGTCCAACCGTATCTTGGCGTTCAGCCAGCGATAGCCGTGCGATGGATACTTCCAATGGTACTCCTGGAACAGCAGGACGTTGCTCAAAAGGCGCTTTTCTTTGCCCGACGGCTGAGAAAGATGTTTTTTCCAAGCGTAGAAACTGCTCCTCTGGATGCCCATTGTCTTGCAAAGAAGCTTCACCGGAATTTCTCCGGATAGTTCCATGATTACTTGATAATCTTGTTGCCGTACAGAATTACAGTACCAT
>SFRL01000002.1 GCA_004562765.1 bacterium
GCAATTCACACAAATATTTACTTCTCCTTCATTTGTGAATTTAATTGCATTATTGGCGATATTCGTAATAATCTGCTTAATACGGATCTCATCACCCATCAGCTTTCCCGGCAGATTTGGATCCACATCCACGATCAAGGCAACCTTTTTCCCTTTCATACGGGTTTGCAGTATATGAACAATATCATCTATGATCTGCATCGGACTATATTCATTCATATTAATTTCCATTTTGCCGGATTCAATCTTTGAAAAATCCAGAATATCATTGATAATGGTGAGCAACATTCCGCTGGACCTTTTTATCTGGCGGACATGCGTTTTAACCATTTCTAAATCGGTCTCTCGCAGAGCCATTTCTGCCATTCCGACAATCGCATTCATTGGAGTCCGGATTTCATGACTCATATTTGCCAGAAAATCCGACTTCATCTTTGCAGCTGTTTCTATTTCCTGATTCGCTCTCAAAACCTGAAGTTTATTGGATGCTATTTCGGCAATGATATTTGAGATTCGTTCTGCATCTTCTACGGCCTGATCAATCTGTGCCTGCGAAACAACCGGGATTGTTTTGGAAGCTTCGAATAATGCATTTTTGTCAATTCCAAGCTCATCTGCGATCCCATCCGTTTGTTCTCTTGTAAGTTCCTTTGTAGTAACCTGACCGGCGACGATAAATCCGTATTGCTTCCCTTCCACCAAAACAGGCGCAGAAATATCCACCAGTCCTGCATGACAGATGTATGCAGATGCTTTTCCCGTATCACAACAACGTACTGCATTTTCACGATCACACGCATCACATCGACGTTTTCCTTCCGGAGTTTTCTTGATATACTGCTCACAAAACGGATTGACCGTACAGGATGAAGTAATATAACTACCGTCTGAACAACATAGTCCCGTTTCAATTCCATTCTTAGAAATAACCATTTTTTGAAGTTCAATGATAATGTGATTACTGATCAGATCTGTTAGTTTTAAATCATTCATCGTTCGTCTCCTTAAACTCTGGGCTGATAGTAGAATCCGGTATAAAACCGGAGTGATCTATCCATCAAATAAAGATAATTGTTCTCCCGCCTGTTTGTCCTCAAATCGATGCATATATTCAAACAGTACTTCTGCCTGCCATTCGATACCATTCTTTTCACACTCCTGACGCACCAGTTTCATCAGTTCTTTTTCCTTTGGCACAGGCAGTTCATAGGAATTCCCGTAGGTTTGGACATATCGCTCCTTCATCCCTGGGAAATGCTCGTCCAGTTTCCGATAGAAATACTGCCGGTCTCCATCCCGGAGCGTCACACCAATACCAAAGGTTATGATACCGTATACACCTGCTTTCCGGCATTCATCCAGCAATCCCCGGATATTTTCCTCTGTATCATTAATAAACGGCAAAATTGGTGTCATCCAGACAATTGTCGGGATTCCCTCCTCTTTTAAAATGTTCAGTACTTCTATCCTTCTGGCTGTCGTACAGACATGGGGCTCCAGTATCCGGCACAGCTTTTCATCATAGGTTGTTAAAGTCATCTGCACCACACACTTTGTTTTTTGATTAATTCTTTTGAGCAGATCCAGATCCCGCAGGATCATGTCTGATTTTGTCTGAATAGCCAGCCCAAAACCATATTCATCGATCAGTTCCAGACAACGTCTTGTCAACTGCAATTCCTTTTCCAGATGCAGATATGGATCACTCATGGCTCCCGTGCCGATCATACACTTTTTCCGCTTCTTGCGCAGTGCCTGCTCCAGCAATTCCGGCGCGTTTATTTTTACCTCAATATCCTCAAATACATGATCCATCTGATAGCAGGTGCTTCTGGCATCACAATAAATGCAGCCGTGCGTACAGCCTCTGTATATGTTCATTCCATTTTGCGCAGAAAGGATTCCTTTTGCTTTTACCTCATGCATCCCATCACCTTCGATTCACACTCTCATAAAGCATGCTCCCCTCCGGGTAAAAAAATGACTAAATTGAACATCAGCCCCGCATAAAATGCGGGGCTGATGAAAGATTCTTATTAGATTCTTAAGAACAATTACTTATTCGCAATTGCTGCTTGCGCAGCCGCCAAGCGTGCGATCGGCACACGGAACGGTGAGCATGATACATAGTCAAGACCAATCTTGTGGCAGAACTCTACGGAAGAAGGATCTCCACCGTGCTCTCCACAGATACCAACGTGAAGCTTCGGATTTACAGGCTTACCAAGCTTGATAGCCATCTCCATCAGCTTGCCAACACCGGTCTGGTCTAACTTAGCAAACGGATCGTTCTCGAAGATCTTGTTATCATAGTAAGCATCTAAGAACTTACCGGCATCATCACGAGAGAGTCCAAATGTCATCTGAGTCAGGTCGTTGGTACCGAAGCAGAAGAAATCAGCCTCAGTAGCGATCTCGTCAGCAGTCAGAGCTGCACGAGGGATCTCGATCATAGTACCTACCTCGTACTCTAACTTAACACCGGCAGCAGCGATCTCTGCGTCAGCAGTCTCAACAACAACCTTCTTTACATACTTCAACTCTTTGATCTCACATACTAACGGAATCATAATCTCAGGTTTTACGTTCCAATCAGCATGCTCCTTCTGAACCTCGATAGCCGCACGGATAACAGCCTTTGTCTGCATCTTTGCGATCTCAGGATAAGTAACAGCCAGACGGCATCCACGATGACCCATCATCGGGTTGAACTCGTGCAGAGAAGCAATGATAGCCTTGATATCATCAACGCTCTTGCCCTGTGCGTCTGCCAACTTCTTAATATCCTCTTCCTCGGTAGGAACGAACTCATGAAGCGGAGGATCCAGGAAACGGATCGTAACCGGGCATCCCTCCAGTGCTTCGTAAAGTGCCTTGAAGTCTCCCTGCTGATAAGGAAGGATCTTATCAAGAGCAGCCTCGCGCTCCTCAACAGTATCAGCACAGATCATCTCACGGAAAGCAGCAATTCTGTCTTCCTCGAAGAACATATGCTCGGTACGGCAAAGTCCGATACCCTCTGCGCCCAGCTCGCGAGCCTTCTTAGCGTCTGCAGGTGTATCAGCGTTTGTACGAACCTTTAATGTACGATACTTGTCAGCCCAAGCCATTACACGGCCGAACTCACCGGCAATCTGAGCATCAACGGTAGGAATGATTCCTGCGTAGATGTTACCGGTTGTACCATCGATAGAAATCTCTGATCCTTCAGTAAATGTCTGTCCAGCCAAGGTGAACTGCTTGTTCTCCTCATCCATATTGATGTCGCCACATCCGGATACACAGCAGGTACCCATACCACGGGCAACTACGGCTGCGTGAGAAGTCATACCACCACGAACTGTCAGGATACCCTGAGCAGCCTTCATACCGGTAATATCCTCGGGAGAGGTCTCAAGACGAACAAGAACAACCTTCTCTCCACGCTCGTTCCAAGCAACTGCATCGTCAGCGGTAAATACAACCTTACCACAAGCAGCTCCCGGAGAAGCGCCAAGTCCCTTTCCAATCGGTGTTGCAGCCTTTAATGCAGCAGCATCGAACTGGGGATGTAACAGTGTATCTAAGTTACGAGGATCGATCATTGCAACTGCCTCTTCCTCGGTCTTATGTCCTTCGTCTACCAGATCACAAGCGATCTTTAATGCAGCCGGAGCAGTTCTCTTTCCGTTACGGCACTGAAGCATGAACAGTTTCTTGTTCTCAACGGTGAACTCCATATCCTGCATATCATGGTAATGGTTCTCAAGTGTCTCACAAACCTTGATGAACTCTGCATATGCCTCCGGGAACTCCTGCTCCATCTGAGCGATCGGCATAGGTGTACGAACACCTGCTACTACGTCCTCGCCCTGTGCGTTGATCAGGAACTCACCCATCAGCTTCTTCTCGCCTGTAGCGGGATCACGGGTAAATGCAACACCGGTACCGGACTCATTATTTAAGTTACCGAATACCATGGGCATTACGTTTACAGCGGTTCCCCAAGAATAAGGGATATCGTTGTCACGACGGTATACATTTGCACGAGGGTTGTCCCATGAACGGAATACAGCCTCGATTGCAAGCTTCAACTGCTCTACAGGGTCTGAAGGGAAATCTGTACCTAACTGGTTCTTGTACTCAGCCTTGAACTGCTCAGCCAGCTCCTTTAAGTCAGCAGCAGTCAGCTCTACGTCGAACTGTACACCCTTCTCCTCTTTCATCTTGTCAATGAGCTGCTCGAAGTACTTCTTACCAACTTCCATTACGACGTCAGAGAACATCTGAATGAAACGTCTGTATGAGTCATATACGAAACGCTCAAATGCAGGATCGGGATTACCAGCGATCATAGCTGCAACTACCTCATCATTTAATCCAAGGTTCAGGATGGTGTCCATCATACCGGGCATAGAAGCTCTTGCTCCGGAACGAACAGATACTAATAAAGGATTCTTCAGATCGCCGAACTTCTTGCCGTTGATCTCTTCCATCTTCTTAACGCCTTCCATAGCCTGTGCCATGATCTCGTCGTTGATCTTACGTCCGTCCTCGTAGTACTGCGTACAAGCCTCGGTTGTGATCGTGAATCCCTGGGGAACAGGGAGTCCGATGCTTGTCATCTCAGCAAGGTTTGCACCTTTTCCGCCAAGAAGATTACGCATGCTCATGTCGCCTTCGCTGAACATGTAAACCCATTTGTTTGCCATTTTGACATTCCTCCTAAAAAATATAATATTGAGTGTGAAAATATGTCATGCAGCCTGTCCTAAGACAGCCGCTACAACACGCAATGAGCGAACCCTTCCAGTATATGTAAAAGAAAAATGGTCGCACATAAATTATTCTACCATAAAATTTCTATTTCGCAAGAGAAAATTTTAAAGAATGCCCGTAGCACATGCGATTCACATCGCACACACTGCGGGCATCATTTTTCATGTTAGAAATCAAACTTATCTGCAAAGAACGCATCCAGTTCATCGATCTTCACACGAACCTGCTCCATAGAGTCACGGAAACGTACGGTCACTGCTCCGTCTTCCTCGGAATCAAAATCATAGGTTACACAGAACGGTGTTCCGATCTCATCCTGACGACGATAACGCTTTCCGATATTTCCGCGATCATCAAACTCACAGTTATACTTCTTGGAAAGTTGTGTGAATACCTTCTCTGCACCCTCATTGAGCTTCTTGGAAAGCGGCAGCACACCGATCTTTACCGGTGCAAGTGCCGGATGGAAATGAAGTACGGTACGCATATCCGGCTTCTCCTCGGTTCCGATGTTCTCCTCGTCGTAGGCTGCACACAGGAATGCCAATACCACGCGGTCTGCACCCAATGACGGCTCGATGACATAAGGAATGTATTTCTCATTCTTTGTATCGTCAAAGTAGCTCATGTCCTGTCCGGATGTGTTCTGATGCTGGGTCAGGTCGTAGTCGGTACGATCTGCAATACCCCAGAGTTCTCCCCATCCGAAGGGGAACAGGAACTCGAAGTCTGTCGTCGCTTTGCTATAGAATGCCAGCTCTGCGGGATCATGATCACGCAGACGCAGCTCTTCCTCCTTCATGCCGAGACTTAAGAGCCAGTCGCGGCAGAAGCCTCTCCAGTACTGGAACCACTCAAGATCTGTTCCGGGCTCACAGAAGAACTCCAGTTCCATCTGTTCAAACTCTCTGGTACGGAAGGTAAAGTTTCCGGGTGTGATCTCGTTTCGGAAAGACTTTCCGATCTGGCAGATGCCGAAGGGTACTTTCTTGCGTGAAGTACGCTGTACATTCTTAAAGTTTACGAAAATACCCTGCGCGGTCTCCGGTCTTAAGTATACGGTGTTCTTTGCATCCTCGGTAACACCCTGGAACGTCTTGAACATCAGGTTGAACTGACGGATATCGGTAAAGTTATGTTTTCCGCAGGTCGGACAGGGAACATTGTGTTCTTCAATGAAGTTCATCATCTGCTCCTGTGACCAGCCGTCAACAGAATCCTCTAATGTAATACCATTTTCCTGCGCATAATCCTCAATGATCTTGTCCGCACGGAAACGCTCGTGGCACTCCTTACAATCCATCAGCGGGTCTGAAAAGCCGCCCAGATGTCCGGAAGCGACCCATGTCTGCGGGTTCATGAGGATCGCACAGTCCACACCTACGTTGTAGGGATTTTCCTGCACGAACTTCTGCCACCATGCTTTCTTGACATTGTTTTTCAGCTCCTTGCTTTTGCCAGGGCAACAATCTTGTCCATTGTCTTTTCCATATCTGTTATCCTCTCTCATTTTATGATATATTTTAATTCTATTTATATACAATATAAGCGGGCTGCGCTTCCTCGTCCAGAATATCATATGTAACGTCTGCCGTGTTCTTTCCTGTCACGGAAGCGTTCTCAGAAACAAACAGGATCGTTCCGTCCACCTGTACCTGTGTCTGCTGTCCAACGATCACGATCTTGTTTCCCTCTGCATCCCAGGTGGTTTCCTTGTCCGTCACAGCGGTAAATGCATTCGGAATGTCATAGCCATCTGCTTTCGCATCCAGAACAGTTCCCGCATAGAACTCTACACCGTTAAATTCTGCATAATCCTCTGCCCCTGCATAATCCAGATATACGTGAGCCACACCGTTCTCTACGCCAAACTCCTGAATCACAACAGTTCCGTCCCCTGCTTTTGCCACATATGTATCCACGGTATCCGTGATGAAATCCGACAACTCTGTCTCGTCGTAATAATCCTTGTCAAAGTCTGCAACATTTGCACCCTTGACGGTTCCCTTCTTTTGTACATAGACGGTATCCTTGTCTGCGGAAAACTCTGCACCGCATCCGGTCAGCAACGTAACCGCCAAGGCACTGATCAGTCCAATCTGTACTGTTTTTCTCATACGTTCTCCTCCATCAGGTCTCAAAGTCCGTTTTATTATACTATTTCCTGTCACTTATTTCAACGGGATTTTTATTATAATAGTAAATTCAGCAGCTCCAGCGAATGAAAGTCCCGGTCTATGTAGCGATCCATATACTCATTCATGATCCGTTCCAGACACAAGAGCACTTCCTCCTTCACCTGAAAGCTGTAAAGACGCTCCAATGGCGTGGAAACGATATACTGCATCGTATAGAGCGTGGATGCATCCACCGGTATTCCTCCGTGGATCGCACCACAGGCGCTGCATAGCATTCCTCCGCGCCTGACATGAAAGGTGGTCAATTCCTCCTTTGCACCGCAGGAGACACAGCTGAACAGGTTCGGATACTCTCCGCCCAGCACCAGCATCCGAAGCTCGTAAATACGACGGACAAGCCGGTTTGAAAACACCGGCTTTGTGAGTGCCCGCAGGGAGGCATACAAAAGATTGCACATATCCTTGGCTTCCATGTTCTCCACCGCGTAATAATCTGCCAGTTCCAGAAAATAGAATCCATAATATGCATTCTCAATGTCCTCCGTCAGTTCACGAAAATAATTTTTCACACTGATCTTGCAGGCGTTATATGCAGTTTTTCCCTCAAACAGTTCAAACTCTCCAAATGCAAAGGGGTTGGTCGCTGCCAGCAGCGAACTATTCGGACGCCTTGCTCCTCTGGCAAAGACCGTGATCTTGCCGCGCTCCTTTGTGAGCACAACCAGCCGCTTATCGTAATCCCCAATGGGCATTGCGGAGAGTACCATTCCATTCAACAGGATGGTCTGCCCCATGTTCTCGTTCCTCTCTCATCACACACCGGTCTGCCCCATTCGTCTCATGTGTGCAGGCACGGTACTCCAGATAATCCCGTACACTTCCGGTTGCCGCAAACCGGTTCCATTTTTCATCTGACAATGTACCTTCCCCCTGTTTTTAGTATTGTAGAAAATGACTTTTCCAATACTAGAATATGCGCTTGTCAGAGGAAGCATACGAGATAAAAAGTGGAAAATCCGAAACAGTTAGTTTTCCTCTTTGTATCCAAAATTCTTCAGCAGAATATCGCTGTCGCGCCAATCCTTTTTTACCTTGACCCACAGCTTAAGATTCACCTTGCAGTCTAACAGCCGCTCAATCTCGTAACGGGCATTCGTACCGATCTTTTTGAGCATGCTGCCGCCTTTTCCAATGATGATGCCCTTGTGGGAATCGCGCTCACAGATGATCGTCGCATCGATATCCACGAGGTTCTGACCACGGCGGTCCTTCATGCGCTCGATCGTCACTGCAATGCCGTGCGGGATCTCATCACTCAGTGCATGCAGTGCTTTCTCCCGGATCAGTTCCGCCACGATCTGGCGCTCCGGCTGATCAGTGATCGTGTCCTCATCGTAAAACATCGGACCGTAAGGCAGATACTTGAAAATGGTGTCTCTCACATCGTCCATGCCCTGTCCGCGCAGCGCACAGGCCGGAATGATCTCCGCAAAATCATAGATTTTCCGATAGGTATCTATGTATTCCAGGAGCTGCTCCTTTTTCTCCACCATATCGATCTTATTGATGACCAGGATCACCGGTGTATTTACTTTCTTCAAGACCTCCGCAATATGCTGCTCTCCTGCTCCGACAAAATTTGTCGGCTCCACCAGCCACAGGATCAGGTCCACCTCACTGAGCGTATGCTCCGCAACATTGACCATGTACTCGCCGAGCTTATTTTTTGCCTTGTGAATACCGGGTGTATCGAGAAAGACCACCTGCCCCCGCTCCGGATCCGTATAAACGGTCTGTATCCGGTTGCGGGTCGTCTGCGGCTTGTTGGATGTGATCGCGATCTTCTGTCCGATCAGATAGTTCATCATGGTTGACTTTCCGACGTTCGGTCTTCCGATGATCGTCACAAAGCCGGATTTTAATTGCTTCTTCTCATTGTTCATTAAAACAGATCCTCCAAATGTAAAAACATGTCTTCATCCTTTGTCAGTGTGTCTTCATTACCGATCACGCACAGGCAGTCGTCTGACAATACACACTCCACCAGCGGCTCCAACGCACGTATATCTGCCGGAGTAGCCTGCAATACCTCATCGCGCTCTTTCTGTGCATCCGCATCTATCACTCCCGACAGGTATGCGCTCATAGAACGGATACCCTTTGTAGCAGGTGTCAAAGGCGCGTCAAGCGCACTGACCGTACCGATGATATATTTCGTCATATCCCGCTCATCTGCGTCAAAGTCATGCAGATACGCCGGAATTCCGTCAAATACCTCATTTGTTTTTCTCAGGTTCGGATCCCTGTAAGAAGATAGATAGGAATCTCCATTGCGAGAGAAACCGCTCATGCAGCCGTAAGCTCCGCCCTGCACGCGGATGTTCAGCCACAGATAGTCATAGTTCATGATGGTCTTCAGAATCCGAAGTGCACCCGTATACGCGAATCCTGCCTTTTTAAAATTACCGCTTCTGGATACATACTGAATCTGCGCTGCATCCTTGAATCCCTCATTCTTCTTCTCACAATGTATCGTCAGCGCATCTTCCTGTTCTGCTTTTTCGGGAAGAACTGCCTTTAGTTTTTCAAGCTCCGGTGCAAGCGCATCACGTCCGGCTGCTTCTACCGTCTCGCTCACGATCAGATGCTCTGTCACAAACACATTTTTGATCAACTCTGCAAGCTTTTCGCGGAGTGATCCCACACGCTCCTTAAAGTTGCATTCCAGATCTGAGATCAGACGATACAATTCCACACCGCCTACTGCATCATTGAAATAGCCCGCCGGTGAAAAATAGGACATTGCACGTACCGCCGAAACCGCATGTCCGGCAGTTGTCATACTCATCTCCAGTCTGGATTTCACCTGTGCAAGGATCTCATACAGACGCTTCTCATCAGACAGATCTGTGCTGCACAATATCTCCCGGACCAGTTCCATCGCCTTGGAAAGCTGTGGTGCAAGCACCTTGACACAGACCTCATATCGCGCATCCAATCTGTTTTCGTCCTTTGCATCCACAAAAACATTCAGTGCGGAAGAGATGCCTCCGGTGTACAGATTGATCTCATTGGCGAGTTCACTGTAGCTGTAATTGGCGGTATCCATATAACCAAGCACTGCCTTCAGCACACCCAGATACGGCAGGTCATCCGCGGACAGATGGTTCAGACCGAACAGAAGATCCACATAATAAATACCGTTTGTGGCGATATCGTGGTGCACGACCGGCAGTCCCGCCATGCTGCACTCCTCATTGTAAAAATGAGCTGCCTCCTTCTTCATGTCCGCCCGGGTCAGAAGCGGGATCTTCTCCAGATCCTCTTTGGGAGAAGGCTCAGCCTGGTATTCCTTCAGCTTTGCTGTGCGCTCCACAAGAGCCTGAAGCTCTGCTTCACTCAATGTTGCCTTATAGTCTGCCAGCTTTTTCTCCAAAGCTTTATCATTTTCTGCCGTCAGTCCCTTTTTCGGACTGATCATCACAATTGATGCATGCGAATTGTCAAGCAGCCACTTTTTTACCAGTTCCTCAAAATATCCGCTTCCGCTCTCCGCCTGCTCACGCAGGAACGCAAATGTCTCTCCCGCCTCGAGATGCATAAAAGGCTCACTCTCATCGTAAAGCCAGCTGTCCATACACTGCAGACCGTAGATCAGCCCTTTCGGATAGGAGCCGAAGTCTGCCTCACGATACTTAAACTCTGCACTGTTAATACCTGCCAGAAGTGCTTTTTTACTGATACCGCCCTCGACCTGCTTTTTCAATGTCTCGTGGATCACCTGTACGAATCGTTCCTTGTCTGCCGTGTTCGCACTTTTTGCCACAATGGAAAAGATGGGCTGATAGGTAGAATTGTCGTACGAACTCATAATATCTTTGCCGATCCCTGCATCCAGCAGCGCCTGCTTCAACGGTGCTCCCGGTGCGCCCAGCAGCGCGTAATCCAGCACATCAAAGGCAAGATAATATTCCTTGTTCAACACCGTATCCACAGCTGCGTTGTATGCCAGATATGCGTTATCCTCCATAGACTCGCTGCTGGCGATCGGATAGTCCTTTGTGATCTCTATCGGCGCTGTAAACGGCTGTTGCCTCCGGATCTCGGAGTCAACCGGCTGCTTCTCATACTGTGACAGATAGTGTTCGTCGATCCATGCAAGCTTTTCTGCCATATCCATATCTCCATACAGATAAATGTAGGAATTGCTCGGATGATAGTAACGTCTGTGAAAGTCCAGATACTGCTCATAGCTGAGTTCCGGGATCACCTCAGGATCACCGCCGGACTCATTTGCATAAGTCGTATCGGGAAACAGCGAATTCAGGATCACACGGTCAAGTACACCCTCCGGAGAGGAAAACGCGCCCTTCATCTCGTTGTACACGACACCGTTTAATGTGATCGGCGCATTCACATCCTCCAATTCATAATGCCAGCCCTCCTGTAAAAAGATCTCCTCATATTTGTATATATTCGGATGGAAAACCGCGTCCAGATACACGTGCATCAGATTCTGAAAATCCTTGTCGTTGCAACTTGCCACGGGATATATTGTCTTATCCGGATAGGTCATCGCATTTAAAAAAGTGTTCAGCGATCCCTTTGCCAGTTCCACAAATGGATCCTTGACCGGAAATTCATCTGAACCGCATAACACGGTATGCTCGATGATGTGGGGAACTCCGGTGGAGTCATCCACGGGCGTGCGGAATGCGATATAAAATACTTTATTCTCATCATCATTCTCAACCAGTGCCACCTTCGCACCGCTCTTTTTATGCCGAAGAAGTGTTCCCTTTGAACCAAGATCCGTCAACTGCTCTTCACGGATCACTTCATAAGCGTTCAATTCTGATATCTGTCTGCTGTTCAATCCTGTGTCCTCCAAATTCTTTTTGCCATTATTTCAATTATTCCAATATTTCCAATAATTATAATAGTATAACACTTTTCAGTCACGAAAAAAAGCAAAAAAACAGTCATCCCATCGCGGAATGACTGTTTTCGTCTGCAAAACAAAATATTGTGGCAAATTATGAAAGTCTGGTAACGTTTGCTGCCTGAGGTCCTTTTTCTCCCTCTACAACTTCGAACTCAACTTTCTCGCCATCCTTCAATTCCTTGAAGCCGTCCATATTCAGTGCTGAAAAATGAACAAATACTTCGTTGCCGGCTTCATCAGAAATAAATCCGTAGCCTTTTTTTGCATTAAACCACTTTACAGTTCCCTGCTGCATAATACTTCCTCCTAAACTCAATTAGATATTGCTTGGAATTTCACGACCTTTTTAGGTGCAGCTTTTTTAAATTCCTTACTCAACATAGCATGTTTTGGTAAATTTGTCAATTCTTTTTGTTCAAAACTTCATTTTTTTATCTAACATGCACATCCAGCTGTGGGAACGCAATCTCAATGCCTGCCTCATCCAGCGCCAGCTTGATCTGTTCATTCAGCTCCCACTTCTCATCCCAGTATTCATCCGGTGTTGTCCAGACACGCACCGCCAGTTTGATGCTGCTCTCCGCAAGTTCCCAGACAAGTATCTCCACCGGTTCACTCTGCATACGGTGTGTCGAATGCTCTGCCACCTGCCGGAGCACCTGTTTTGCCCGCTGCAGATCGGCATCATAGGCGATATCCACCAGAATATCCAGCCTGCGGACACCGCTCTTGGTCAGATTCGTAATACTGTTATTTGCAAGTGTGCCATTGGGAATCACGATCAGTTTCTGTTCCGCGGTCTGAAGCGTTGTATAAAAAATCGAAATTTCTTTGACTTCACCCTCATTGTTTCCTGTGCCGTCAATGATATAATCGCCTACCGTAAACGGCTTCAGCAGCAAGATCAGTACACCTCCCGCAAAGTTGGAGAGACTTCCCTGTAGAGCCAAACCAAGTGTCAATCCGGCGGACCCGAGCACTGCTACAACGGATGCTGTCGTTACTCCGAAAAATCCCAGGATCATTAGGATCAGCACAAAATAACCCGCAACCTTGGCAATCGCATCCAAAAACTGCTGCACACCCTCATCTACATTATGGCGACTGAGCACCTTCTTTAACAACCTGCGCAGCCATTTAATGATCCGCACTCCGATCGCATAGACAATGACAGCACCGATCACAGACAGCGCAAAATTGATCAGCGAAGGTCCCAGTTTTCTTAAATATGTTTCCAAAATAGACAGATCTTCTGTCTCAATCGTCAGCATAGACATACTCCTGTTAAATCTCGTGAATAAACAGACCACTGCGCAGCTTTGGCTCAAACCACGTTGATTTCGGCGGCATCAAAAGCCCTGCATCGGCCACTGCAAACAGCTCCTGAATATCTGTGGGATACATGGCAAATGCACAGACGCAGTCACCGTCCGCACTGCAGCGCCGCTCCAGTTCATCCAGCCCTCGGATGCCACCCACAAAGTCAATGCGCTTATCAGTCTTCGGATCACCGATGCCCAGCACCGGTGCCAGCAGCATCTCCTGCAGTAAAGACACATCCAGTCCCTTCACGGGATCTGTGCTGCGGTCAGCCTCCCTGATTGTGCAAAGATACCAGTTTCCGTTCAGATACAGGGAAAAATCACCTTTTTTACCGGGTTTTCTGTCTTCCTTTGCCACCTGCTTCACGACAAAGAGTTCCTGTACCTTTTCCAGAAATGCTTCGCCGGAAAGTCCGTTCAGATCCTTCACCACACGGTTGTAGTCCATGATCATCAGCTCCTCATCCGGGAATAATACAGACAGGAAATAGTTAAATTCCTCGGAACCGTCATAATCGGGATGCTCCGCTCTGCGTTTCAGCCCTACTTTAACCGCAGACGCCGCACGGTGATGCCCGTCTGCAATATAAATCTCGCCGATGCTGTCAAATGCCCCGCGGATCGCAAGGATGTCATCTTCTGCATTGGTCACCCACACGCGGTGTCTGATGCCGTCCTCCGACGTAAAATCATACACAGCCGCTGTCTGTTTGGTCTTTGCAACGATCTCACGTATCACCGCATTTGCGCGGTAAGCAAGAAAGATCGGACCAGTCTGCGCATTGCAGCTGTCCACGTGATGAATACGGTCAGCCTCCTTGTCAGCTCTCGTATTTTCATGCTTTTTGATGACCTGATTTTCATAGTCATCGATGGAAGCACATGCCACGATACCGGTCTGCACACGCCCGTCCATCGTCAGCTCATAAATATAATAGCAGGGGGCATCCTCCCGCAGGAAATCTCCTTTTTCAATCTTCTCCCAGAGCAGATCATGCGCTTTCTCATAGACGCACTCCGCATAGGTATCGACGGAATCATCAAACTGCGTCTCTGCCCGGTCGATATTTAAGAAGGAGTCCGGATTGCCTTTGACAGCCTCCTTTGCCTCCTGTCTGTTGTACACATCATAAGGCAAAGCGGCGATCGCCGCCGCTTTGTCAGGAATCGGGCGAATCGCCCGGAAAGGTCTGATATTTGCCATTATTTGATCACCCTTGCCTTGAACACACCGGGAAGTGCGCACATTTTCTCGATCACATCTACGGGAACAGGTGCATCCACATCCATCATCGTATATGCATAGTCACCCTTACTCTTGTTTGACATGTTGTCGATATTTACACCGGCATCGCCAAGCAATGCAGTGAAGCTTCCGATCGTACCCTTCTCATTCTTGTGAAGGAATGCGACACGGCCTGCGGTCTGGCAGACACCCATATCACAGTTCGGATAGTTAACAGAATTCTTAATGTTTCCGTTCTCCATATAATCACGGATCTCCTGCACTGCCATCACTGCACAGTTGTCCTCAGACTCCTCGGTGGAAGCTCCAAGATGCGGGCTTACGATACATCCCGGCTTGCCAACTGTAGTCGGATTCGGGAAATCGGATACGTACTTGCGGATCTTGCCCTCTGCAAGCGCCTTTACCATTGCCTCCTCGTCTACGAGCAGATCTCTGGCGAAGTTTAATACAACTGCGGTAGGCTTCATCATGGCGATCGCCTCTGCACCGATCATCTTCTTTGTGGCATCCATAAGCGGCACATGTACGGTAATGTAATCACACTCCTTATAGATCGTCTCCAGATCGCTGATATGCTTGACATCACGTGATAAACTCCATGCAGCGTTGACAGAGATATAGGGATCATAGCCGTATACTTCCATGCCAAAATGTCTTGCAGTGTTTGCAACCTTGATACCGATCGCACCAAGTCCGATGACACCCAGCTTTTTGCCGGCAAGCTCTGTACCGGCGAAATTCTTTTTCTGCTTCTCAGCTATCTTTGCAATATCTGCATTGTCTGCCTCGGAAGCACACCAGTTGATGCCTCCGACCACGTCACGGGCTGCCAGTAGCATGCCTGCAAATACAAGCTCTTTCACACCGTTTGCATTGGCACCGGGTGTATTAAACACAACGATACCTTTTTCTGCACATTTGTCTAACGGGATGTTGTTGACTCCGGCACCGGCTCTTGCCACTGCCTCCAAAGAATCGGGAAGTTCCAGCTCATGCATGGATGCAGAGCGCACAAGCACTGCCTGCGCATCCTTTAACTCCTCCACTTTTTTGTAATCTTCGGTCAGCAGGTCAAGTCCCACACCTGCGATCGGATTTAAACAAGTATAATTAAACATTTTAAGCATTTTCCTCCTCAAACTTCTTCATAAACGCAACCAGCTTCTCCACACCCTCGATCGGCATTGCATTGTAGATAGATGCACGCATACCGCCGACGGTACGGTGTCCTTTCAGGTTCTCAAAGCCCGCTGCCTTTGCCTCTGCGACAAACTTTGCATCCAGATCCGCATCTCCTGTCACGAACGGCACATTCATCAGAGAACGATCTTCCTTGCGGACAGTTCCCTTGAACAGTTTACTCTGATCCAGAAAATCATAGAGGATCTTTGCCTTTTTCTCATTGTGCTCCTTCATTGCCTGCAGACCACCCATCTTCTTGATCCACTTGAACACTTTTCCGCAGATGTAGATACCATAGCAGGGAGGTGTATTGTAAAGGCTGTCGTTGTCTGCCTGTGTCTTATATTTTAACATGGTCGGCGTTCCCGGCAGAACATCATCACGGATCAGATCCTCGCGGATGATCGCGATCACAACACCTGCAGGTCCTACATTCTTCTGTACGCCGCCGTAGATCACAGCATACTTTGACACATCAACAGGCTCAGATAAGAAGCAGGAAGATACATCCGCTACCAGATCCACGCCCTTGGTGTTCGGCAGTGTCTTATACTTGGTTCCATAGATCGTATTGTTCTCACAGATATATACATAATCCATATCATCCGTGATCGGCAGATCAGAGCAATCCGGAATGTAGGAAAATGTCTCATCTGCGGAAGATGCCAGCTCTACTGCCTCACCATACATCTTTGCCTCCTGATAAGCCTTCTTTGCCCACTGTCCGGTAATGATATATCCTGCCTTCTTATTTTTCATCAGATTCATAGGGATTGCTGCAAACTGCTGAGATGCACCGCCCTGTAAAAACAGCACTTTATAATTATCGGGAATGTTCATCAGATCACGGATATCCGCCTCTGCCTCCTTGATGATCTGGTCATACACCTTGGAACGATGTGACATCTCCATAACGGACATTCCGCAGCCCTTATAGTCAAGCATCTCGTCTGCTGCTTCCTTTAACACTTCCTCCGGTAATACTGCCGGTCCTGCAGAAAAATTGTATACTCTGCTCATTGTAATATCCTCCTCGTAATTAAAATTCTAATTTGTCTTGTTTTTCAGATCCTCACCGGTAAATGCTTCGCTGATCGGCGCGCCCGGTGCCACCATCGGCCATACCTTGTCATCACAGTCGATAATTGCATCAATCACCACCGGTCCCGGTGTCGCAAGCGCCTTTGCAAAGGCTTCATCAAATTCTTCTCTGGTCGTCGCGCGAAGTCCGGTTGCACCCATCGCCTCTGCAAGCTTCACGTAATCCACACCGTCATCCAGCACGGTTGCGGAATAATGCTGATTGTAAAACAGGTCCTGCCACTGGCGCACCATGCCGAGTACATGGTTGTTTACGATCACCTCTATGAGAGGCAGCTTCTGTCTCGCCGCCGTAGCGATCTCATTCATATTCATGCGGAAGCATCCGTCACCGGCAAAGTTTACAACCTGCTTATCGGGATTCGCTACCTGTGCGCCGATCGCAGCGCCCAGTCCGTAACCCATCGTGCCCAGACCACCGGAGGTCAGAAGCGTGCGGGGCTTGCTATATTTATAATACTGCGCTGCCCACATCTGGTGCTGCCCAACTTCTGTGACGATGATCGCATCACCTTTCGTCTGCTTGTAGATCTGTTCCATCATATACGGACCGCTCAGTCCGGTATCTGCATATTTCAGCGGATATTTTTCCTTGAGTCCGGCAATATATTCCAACCACTCGCTGTGATCCTGCTGCTCTAACTGATCGTTGAGTTTTGACAGTATCTCTTTTGCATCACCGATGACACTGGCGGTCACAGGAATATTTTTATTAACCTCTGCCGCATCGATATCGATCTGTATGATCTTTGCCTTGCGCGCAAATTTGTTTGCATTTCCGATCACGCGGTCAGAAAAGCGCGCCCCGACAACAACGAGCAGATCACATTCACTGACCCCGAAATTTGACACCTTTGTGCCGTGCATTCCAAGCATTCCAGTATAGAGCGGATCTGTGCCGTCAAATGCGCCTTTTCCCATAAGGGAATCACAGACCGGTGCCTGCATCAGCGACACGAATCTTTTCAGTTCCTCGGACGCACCTGAGATCACAGCACCTCCGCCCACAAAAATATACGGTTTTTTCGCCTTTTTCATATACGAAATTGCCGTCTCGATCTCCTTCTCCGAGATCGGATGTGCACTGCGCGGTGTCTGTTCTATCGTAACCGACTCGTAATCCGTTTTATTTGCGGTCACATCCTTGGGTACATCCACAAGTACCGGTCCCGGTCTGCCTTTCTTTGCAATCGAAAATGCACGTCGGATCGTTGCTGCCAGATCGCTGACATCCTTGACAATAAAGTTGTGTTTTGTGATCGGCATTGTCACACCGGTAATATCAATTTCCTGAAAGCTGTCCTTACCGAGCAGCGAAACACCCACATTACAGGTGATCGCAACCATCGGGACAGAATCCATATAAGCCGTTGCAATACCGGTGACCAGATTGGTTGCACCCGGTCCGGAGGTCGCAAGGCACACACCGACCTTGCCGGTGCTTCTCGCATAACCGTCCGCCGCATGGCTTGCCCCCTGTTCATGGGAGGTCAGAATATGTCTGATTTCATCACTATGCTTATATAACTCATCATATACATTTAAGATCGCACCGCCCGGATAGCCGAATACCGTATCCACGCCCTGCTCCTTTAAACACTCTATGATGATCTCTGCGCCTGTGAGCTGCATGTTTCTTCCCCTTTACTAAGTATTACTTGATCTCCAAGATCGCACCGCGGTTTCCTGAGGTAACCATCTTCTCGTAGCGCGCCAGATAACCGGTCGTTACCTTCGGCTCTCTGGGCTGCCATTTTGCTTTTCTTGCTGCCAGTTCCTCGTCAGAGACCTTTAACTCCAGTTTCATTTCCGGAATGTTGATGCTGATGATATCGCCCTCCTCGACAAGCGCGATCGGACCTCCGACTGCCGCTTCCGGTGAAACGTGTCCGATTGACGCACCACGGCTCGCGCCTGAGAAACGTCCGTCTGTGATCAGCGCAACGGAAGATCCGAGACCCATACCTGCGATGGCAGAGGTCGGATTTAACATCTCGCGCATACCGGGACCACCCTTCGGTCCCTCGTAACGGATCACAACGACATCACCGCTGACGATCTTGCCGCCTTTGATAGCTGCAATGGCATCCTCCTCACAATCAAATACACGTGCAGGGCCTTCATGCACAAGCATCTCCTCTACAACTGCGGAACGCTTGACAACCGATCCGTCCGGTGCCAGATTGCCCTTTAATACGGCGAGACCGCCGGTCTTGCTGTAGGGATTATCCACGGTACGGATGACCTCCGGATTGCGGTTAACCGCATTTTTGATATTTTCCCCGATCGTCTGTCCGGTAACTGTCATACATTCTGTGTTCAAAAGCCCGATATCTGCCAATTCTTTCATGACAGCGTACACACCGCCGGCCTCGTTCAGATCTTCCATATATGTAGGGCCTGCCGGTGCCAGATGGCACAGGTTCGGTGTCTTCTCGCTGATCGGGTTTGCATAGGAGATATCAAAATCAAAGCCGATCTCATGTGCGATCGCAGGCAGATGCAACATACTGTTGGTCGAGCATCCCAGCGCCATATCTACAGTCAGTGCATTGATGATAGACTCTTTTGTCATAATGTCACGGGGACGGATATTTTTGCGGACAAGCTCCATAACAGCCATTCCTGCGTGCTTTGCAAGCTTGATACGCTCGGAGTAAACTGCGGGGATCGTCCCGTTTCCGGAAAGACCCATGCCCAGAGCCTCCGTCAGACAGTTCATGGAGTTTGCAGTGTACATGCCGGAGCAGGATCCACAGGTCGGACATACCTTGTTCTCAAACTCGGTCACATCCTCCTCGGTCATCGTGCCTGCCGCATAGCTTCCCACAGCCTCAAACATAGAAGAAAGGCTGCGCTTCTGTCCTTTGACATGTCCTGCCAGCATCGGGCCGCCGGATACGAATACGGTCGGGATATTGAGACGTGCTGCCGCCATCAGAAGTCCCGGCACGTTCTTGTCACAGTTGGGCACCATGACCAGTGCATCAAACTGATGGGCAATTGCCATACACTCAGTAGAATCCGCGATCAGGTCACGGGTAACGAGAGAGTATTTCATACCGATATGTCCCATCGCAATACCGTCGCAGACTGCGATCGCAGGGAAAACAACCGGTACGCCGCCTGCCTCTGCAACGCCAAGCTTTACAGCGTCAACGATCTTATCGATATTCATATGTCCCGGTACGATCTCGTTGTATGAACTCACGATGCCGACCATAGGCTTTTTTAATTCTTCCTGTGTAAATCCCAATGCATTAAAAAGGCTTCTTGCCGGTGCCTGCTGCATACCGGCGCGTGCGTTATCACTTATCATTTTTTTCTCCTCTTTTCTGTTTTTTATATTCTCTCACAGATCAGATCACCCATCTGAGCGGTGCCCACCTGTGTCACAGTCGCTTTTTTGTCATCTTCCTGCGGCATAATGTCGATCGTGTGGTAGCCATCCTTTAATACCTGCTTTACTGCAGCTTCCACGGCATCCGCCTCTGCATCCAGATCGAAGCTGTAGCGCAGCATCATCGCTGCACTTAAGATAGTCGCGATGGGATTTGCGATACCCTTTCCCGCAATATCCGGTGCAGAACCGCCGCTGGGCTCGTACAGACCAAACTTTGTGTCGTTTAAACTTGCGGACGAAAGCATTCCGATAGAACCGGTCACCATGCTCGCCTCATCAGATAAAATGTCTCCAAACATATTCTCTGTCAGAATGACATCAAACTGTTTCGGATCTTTCACCAGCTGCATTGCACAGTTATCCACCAGCATGTGCTCATAGGTTACTTCCGGATAATCCTTTGCGACCTCCTCCACGATCTTTCTCCACAACCGGGAAGAATCCAGCACATTTGCCTTATCCACACTCGTCACTTTTTTGCGGCGTTTCATTGCGATATCAAAACCGCGGATTGCAATGCGGCGGATCTCATTTTCGTTGTAAGTCAGTGTATCCACTGCAGTCATCACGCCGTCGCGCTCCTCCGTCACACGGTCACCAAAGTAAAGACCACCGGTCAGCTCACGCATGATCATCATATCAAACCCGTCACCAATGATATCATCCCGCAGCGGACATGCCTCTTTCAACTCCTCATACAGATATGCAGGACGCAGATTTGCAAACAGATTCAACGATTTGCGCAGCTTTAACAGTCCCGCCTCCGGGCGAAGATTCGGCGGCAGTTTATACCACGGCGATGTCGCTGTATTTCCGCCGATCGATCCCATCAGCACGGCATCACTGCCCTTTGCCTGTGCGATCGCCTCATCCGTCAGAGGCACACCGGTTGCATCAATGGAACAGCCACCCATCAGGATCTCCTCGTATGTAAAGCTGTGTTCATATTTTTTTCCGATCGTATCCAATACTTTTTTTGCTTCTGCAACGACCTCCGGCCCGATACCGTCACCGGCGATCACTCCTACATGAAAATTCATCTTTTTCCCTTTCCGCTTATATGCAGAGAAAGGCGTATACCAAAATTTTGTATACGCCCCACCCTATTTACTTATTTTTTTGTATCCTTCTTGTCCTTCTTTTCCTCTACAGCCTTTGCTGCATCCTCCGGCTTCTCCACTGCTGAGATAGCCGCACGCTGCATCGGAATACGGCAGTTCTTATTGTTACCAAACTCAATGATCACTGTGTCCTCTGACATATCAATGATCGTTCCATAGAATCCGCTGGTCGTAAGTACCGTATCTCCAATCTCTAATGCCTGAAGCATCGCGTTTTTCTGCTGTTGCTCTTTCTTCTGGGGGCGAATCATGAAGAAGTACATAAAAGCGATCAAAATGACGATCCAAAGTACCATTCCGGCTACGCCACCGGCTGCCTGATTTGCTAAAATCATAGTTATTCCTCCTAATTTCTGTTTCGGTGTAAAAAAACACTAGTACAATAATACATGAAAGTGTCAATAACATCAAGTACAAATTTAAAGATGCTTATGATGGATCTCGTTCTGACTCATCGTATAGAGCTTCTCTGACTTATAGGAAGCAAATCTGCCTTCGTCAAGCGCATCCCGGATCTCTTCCATCATATTGTTATAGAAGTAAAGGTTATGCATGACAAGCAGCCGCATGCCAAGCATCTCCTTTGCCTTGAGCAGATGTCTCACATAGGCTCTGGAATACTTCTGACAAGCCGGGCATCCACACCCCTCCTCGATCGGGCGCATATCTTTCTCAAACTTCTGGTTTAAAAGATTGATCTTTCCTTCATTCGTATAGGCATGTCCGTGCCGTCCGTTTCGAGTCGGATAAACACAGTCAAAAAAGTCCACGCCGCGCTCCACACCCTCCAAAATGTTTGCAGGGGTTCCGACACCCATGAGATAAGTCGGCTTTTTCCGCGGCAGATGCGGAACAGTCACATCCAGGATGTGGTACATCTGTTCATGGCTCTCTCCGACAGCAAGACCGCCGATGGCATAACCATCCAGATCCAGCTCAGAGATGCGCTTTGCATGATCAATCCGGATATCATCATAGACAGCTCCCTGATTAATACCAAAGAGCATCTGATGTTTGTTGATCGTGTCCTCTCTGCTGTTCAACTCCGCCATTTTATCCTTACAACGCATCAACCAGCGCGTGGTGCGCGCCACGGAATTTTCCACATAGCTTCGCTCGGCAAGTGCCGGCGGACACTCATCAAACGCCATTGCGATCGTCGAACCGAGATTGGACTGGATCTGCATACTCTCCTCCGGACCCATAAAAATCTTCCGTCCGTCAATGTGAGAGTTGAAATGCACACCTTCCTCTTTGATCTTGCGAAGTCCCGCCAGCGAAAACACCTGAAATCCCCCGCTGTCTGTGAGGATTGGTCTGTCCCACACCATAAATTTGTGCAGTCCCCCCAGCTCCTTGATCGTTTCATCACCGGTACGCACGTGCAGATGATAGGTGTTGGACAACTGCACCTGTGTTTTCAGTTGTTTCAGATCCTCGGTGGAGACAGCTCCCTTGATGGCAGCCACCGTACCGACATTCATAAATACAGGAGTCTGGATGTCGCCGTGCACGGTATGAAACACACCGCGCTTGGCACGCCCCTCCTCTTTCAGCAATTCATACATTATCAAATATCCTTACTTTGTATTAGTGATGGAACAAACGAAGTCCTGTAAAGCTCATCACCATACCGTATTTGTTACACGTTGCGATCACATGGTCGTCACGAATAGATCCACCGGGCTCTGCCACATATTTCACACCGCTCTTGTGTGCGCGCTCAATGTTGTCACCAAAGGGGAAGAATGCGTCGGAGCCAAGTGCCACATCCGTATTCTGATCCAGCCATGCACGCTTTTCCTCTGCGGTAAATACTTCAGGCTTCTCGGTAAAAGTATTCTCCCAGATGCCGTCAGCAAGCAGATCCATGTACTCTTCACCGATGTACAGATCGATCGCGTTGTCGCGATCCGCACGTCCGATGGAGTCCTTGAACGGCAGGTTTAATACCTTCGGATTCTGACGCAGCCACCAATTATCAGCTTTCTGACCTGCCAGTCTCGTACAGTGGATACGTGACTGCTGTCCTGCGCCGATACCGATCGCCTGTCCGCCCTTTACATAGCACACAGAGTTGGACTGCGTATATTTCAATGTGATCATGGAAATGGCAAGGTCGATCTTTGCCTGCTCCGGCAGTTCCTTGTTCTCCGTTACGATGTTTGCGAAAAAGTCATCATCAATGACCAGCTCATTTCTTCCCTGCTCGAAGGTAATGCCGTATACCTCCTTGCGCTCCAATGCCTTCGGTACATAGTTCTCATTGATCTGAATGACATTGTAATTGCCTTTTTTCTTTGCCTTCAGAATCTCCAGCGCCTCCGGCTCATAGCCCGGTGCGATGACACCGTCGGATACCTCGCGCTTAATGATGCTGGCAGTAGCCACATCACACACATCAGACAAAGCGATGAAGTCTCCGAAGGAAGACATGCGGTCTGCACCTCTTGCTCTCGCATATGCGTTTGCAAGCGGAGTAAACTCGATATCCATATCATCCACCCAGTAGATCTTGCGCTCCACCTCGCTTAAAGGCTGGCCAACTGCTGCGCCCGCAGGTGACACATGCTTAAAAGAAGTGGCCGCCGGAAGTCCGGTCGCCTTCTTCAACTCGCTGACAAGCTGCCATCCGTTGAAGGCATCCAGGAAATTGATATATCCCGGTTTTCCGTTCAAAACGGTGATCGGCAGTTCAGATCCGTCCTCAATATAAATACGTGAAGGCTTCTGGTTGGGATTACAGCCATATTTTAATTCCAGTTCATTCATGATCATTCTCCTTATACATTTTTATTTACGATTCTGGACTCATATTTTCCGGTTGCGATATCAATGTATCTCACAAACAAAGAAACCTTGTTGTCCTCATTTAAATTATCCCAGATCATATTGGTAAAGCTGTCAATGTCTCCCTCGATCTTTACCCATTCCGGCTCGCCCTCAAAGCTGGGAAGCGGATCGCCGTCACTCATATAAGTATGGATAAAACGTCCTTCGCCTGCTTTCGGATTCTCATATGCAAATGTGTAGCGGTTGCAGGAATCCGGATCACCATTATTGCTCTTTAAAATGGACATCGCATAGTTATAGTTTCCGTTTTCCACATGCATAATACCGGAAATACGCGGTGTGAAGTTCGGCCCGTCCGGCTCAAACTCTCTCGTGCGCAGTGACTGTTCAAAGGTCTGCTGCTTGTCCATCAGCTCATAGACCGTATCGGTCTGATCGCCGTTGGTCACGATCGTCTTGTTGCCAAGCACGCGCACCGGCGCATAGATAATGAGGCTCGGATCACTAAGCTTTGACGGATCAAATGCCTGGGTGCGGATGCCCTCACCATCCTCCACGAACACACGGTTTCTGCTGTTTACGCTGCGGCCCATGATAAAGTATGCGGTCACGGCATATTTTCCGTCAGCCGAACGTCCGATCACGATACCTCTGCCGGGATAGCTGTTCTCTGATAACTTACTGCTTAACGCTTCGATTTGCATAATTTCCTCCTTTGGTTTTACTCTTTTAATTTTTAAATGAGTGAATCGGTGCCGGAATCCGTCCGGTACGATTTACAAATGCATCACAGGAATAAGGATTTACCGGCATCACCGGTGCATGTCCCAGCAGTCCTCCGAACTCTACCGTATCTCCCACCTTCTTACCGGGACACGGGATCAGTCTGGCTGCCGTCGTCTTCTGATTGACCATGCCGATGGCCATCTCGTCGGCGATAATACCCGCGATCGTCGTCGGCTTTGTATCACCGGGAATTGCGATCATATCCAGTCCGACCGAGCAGACACAGGTCATCGCCTCCAGTTTTTCAACCGTGAGTGCGCCGACCGTTGCCGCATTGATCATGCCCTGATCTTCGCTGACCGGAATAAACGCACCACTCAAGCCTCCCACATAAGAGGATGCCATGACACCGCCCTTTTTCACCTGATCATTTAACATTGCAAGCGCAGCCGTCGTACCGGGCGCACCCGCATACTCCAGACCGATCTCCTGCAAAACATCTGCCACACTGTCTCCGATGGCCGGTGTCGGCGCCAAGGACAGATCAATAATACCAAACGGAATACCAAGACGTCTGGATGCCTCCTGCGCCACAAGCTGCCCGACACGTGTGATCTTAAACGCAGTCTTTTTGATCGTCTCACAAAGCACCTCAAAATTCTCCCCGCGCACCTTTGTGAGGGCAGTACGCATCACGCCGGGGCCACTGACTCCGACATTGATGATGGCATCCGCTTCGGTCACACCATGGAATGCGCCTGCCATAAAGGGATTGTCATCGGGAGCATTGCAGAATACGACCAGTTTCGCACAACCGTTCACGCCACCATCCTTCGTAGCCTCCGCGGTCGCGGTGATCATCTCACCCATCAGTCTTACTGCATCCATGTTAATACCGGTCTTGGTAGAACCAACATTCACAGAGCTGCACACCACATCCGTCTGCGCCAGCGCCTGCGGAATCGAGCGGATCAGAAGCTCCTCGCCCCGCGTCATGCCTTTGCTCACCAGAGCGGAATATCCTCCAAGGAAGTTGACACCCACCTCTTTTGCTGCCCGATCCAGCGTCTTTGCGATCGTCACAAAATCCTCCGGTGTCTTGCACGCTGCAGAGCCAACCAGTGCGATCGGTGTCACGGAAATTCGCTTATTTACGATTGGAATACAGTACTCCTTTTCAATCTGCTCTCCCACGGACACCAGATCCTTAGCTGTAGTAGTTATCTTATCATATATTTTCTTGTTCAACTGCTCTAAATCAGAATCGATACAGTCCATCAGACTGATACCGAGCGTGATCGTGCGGACGTCCAGATTTTCCTGCTCGATCATCTTATTGGTCTCCTCGACCTCCCATATATTGATCATGACTTGTCTCCTTTGTTAAATGCGGTGCATTTTTTCAAAAATTTCTTCTTTCTGACACTTGATCGCAACGCCGATCTGCTCACCAAGCTGTTCAAGAGCGGCTGCACAATCTGCAAAAGGCACCTTTGCACCGGTCATGTCTACGATCATCATCATGTTGAAATAGCCGGAAACGATCGTCTGTGAAATATCAAGGACATTGATGTTGTTTTCAGCGAGATAGGTACATACCTTTGCGATAATACCTACCGTATCATGACCCAGCACCGTAATGATCGTCTTGTTGTTTCCATTTTCCATTTTATCTTTATCCTCCTAAAATAATTGTTACCAGTAAATGCAATGAGACGGCTCATCCCGCTTGGCGACATACATAGGGAAATCTGATCCTTTATATGGATTGTCGCCCAGTGTCACCTCTAAACGCACCGTTTCATAGGCAAGTTTTTCGTAATTGTTCTCTTTTGAGAGATGCCCTAAAACAACCGCCTCAAACCGATCGTGCAAAAGCTCGCCCAAAAACCTGCCCGATGCCTCATTGGACAGATGACCGCGCTCACTTAAGATGCGCTGCTTTAACGGATACGGGTAAGAACCCATCTCCAGCATCCGCACATCATGATTCGCTTCTAACAATAATACATGAACACCCTGCAGTTTGTCTATCAAATAATGATCATATTTTCCAAGATCCGTCACAACTGCTGCCGAACGGTTACCATGGCGAACGATATACATCACCGGATCAGCCGCGTCGTGTGAAACATGGATCGGTTCCACCGACAGGTCTCCCACTGTCAACGGTTCATCCGGATGCACAACATGAAACAGCCCCTCATCGATCTCACCCACCGAACCGCACCGCTTGATCGCACGGATCGTTTTCTCCGTCGCATAGATCGGAATTCCATGGCGTCTCGACATCACTCCGAGCCCTTGAATATGATCCATATGTTCATGGGTGACAAAAATGCCGTTCGTCTCCTCCGGCTTGATGCCAAGCTGTTCCAGACCTTCTTTGATTCGTTTTCCGCTGATACCTGCATCGATCAGAATATGACTGTTGTCCGAACCTGCCAGAATACAATTACCGCTGCTGCCGCTGGCGATACTACATAATCTCATCCTCTTGCACCGCCCTTAACTTTCTTCCCAGCGGATCACGATCTCGTCACCCTCATCCAGGGTCTGTGTATAAAATGCATTCTTATCATTCACCGTTGTAATGATCGCACGCCCCCTTGAATCAGACAGATCAAAATCAATATAATCGAACACATCAATAAACACATATTCCGGTTTGCCATGCATGACGATCAATTCACCGTTGACAAAAACGGAACGATCAACCGGATCTTTCTTTTCTTCCGGCGCTGCGTTCATCTCTGTGGCGGCGTTCTCAGGCACAGATTCTGCTTCGGCAACTGCCTCCGGCAGCGTTTCGGCAATTTCCGTCTCCGGCTGTATTTCCGCTGTTTCCGGTTCCTGCTCCACTTCAGCTGTTTCCGGCTCCGGTTGCGCTTCCACTGTTTCCGGTTCCTGCTCCATTTCAGCTGTTTCCGGCTCCGGTTGCGCTTCCACGTCCTCCTTCGCCGTGCGATAAGAAAGTACGGTCCAGTCTACACTGAAATTCTCGTAGATCTGTGCATCCATCGACTCCTCGCGATTGTTCACCAGAATCTCCTGATCCGTGTCGATCTCGACATCCATGAATTCTGCCAACTGTGCCACGGTATAATAATTACAAACGTCGATCCGGTCACCATCCTTGATATGATAGGTCGGCGGTTCCAGACTGCCGTTTACAAGAACAAATCGCGGGCAGGTCACCATTTTATGATTGACCTCAAACGTAATTGTTTCGGATGTGTACTCATCCAGCCGTTCGATCGTATAAACCGCATTTTCTCCCACTGTAGACGGAATGATCTCAATCTCACAGTTCGGCTCCAGCGGTGTGTTTATGTTGACTTCTCTGCCATTGAGTCTGACTGTCGAAGATTCGCCCGCCTCTCCACGGATCATGCGCTGCTTGCCGTTGACGGTAAAATTGATTGCCTGCCCTCTGCGCGGAAACAGATATTCGTTCGGAAATCCCGCCTGCAATGCCGCATCGACGATCGTCAGACGACTGTTATCGTATAGTTTAATGCGCTCACCGTTGAAACGCACCATAATAAAATTGTTTTTCTGGTCATAATAATTGAGACAGATACCGACCGGCGTGACGATCAGCGGATCTTTCTCAATATCCGGCTGCAGGAAATTGATGGTTTTCAGCACTTCCTCTCCCCGCAGTGCCACACGCTCCGAAGGGATGTTCAGCTCCTCGGCCAGCCGTTCCACAAAACCATGCACCTTTCCGCCGCCGCCGACAACAAATGTCGCACTGACAGACTTATCACCGTTTAAGTCAATGATCTTTTCCGCAACGCCCTTTGCCAGCTTATCGACAACCGGAGCAACCAGATCCCATACCTCCTTGGAGGGAACGCGGTGTGTGATGCTCATAATATCTTCGAACTCCACCTCATTGTCCACGGTTGAGGCGCGTTTGATGTGCTCTGCCATATTAAAATCCACCAGATAATGCTGGACAATGACCTCTGTGATCTCATCTCCCGCATACGGGATCATGCCATAAGCGGTAATGCTTCCGTCCTTTGTGATACAGATATCGGATGTACCTGCACCCACATCCACCAGTCCGATGTTCAACATGCGGAAATGCTCCGGAATCGCCACATTGATCGCCGCGATCGGCTCCAACGTCAGATTTGCGACCTCCAGACCAGCGATCGCCACAGCCGCATACAGACCATCCACAACATCTTCCGGTAAAAATGTCACAATGATATCGATGGAAATAACATCTGCCTTATGTCCCTCCAGATTGGAGTAGATCTCGTCATTAATGTAATACTTTACGACAGAATATCCCACACAGTAAAAACGATACTTTGTATCATTCTGCTCCCTCAGAATATTCTGTGCCTGCTCCACGCCAAGCAGCTCCAGCGTATGGATCATCTCACCGGTCACGATCGTTTCCTCCGGATACTCATAATCCACATGTGTCGTCACTGTCTTTAACACACGACCTGCAGCTGCAATACAGACCTCTGTCAAAGGCTGTTCGATCATCTCCTCCAGTTTTTCCTTCACGACCTGGATCGTTTTTCCCACCTTACCGATATCGTGGATCTGTCCGTCCAGCATTGCGCGTGTATCGTGCTCCTTACAATACTGGGCAATGACATTAAAGGTCTCATTTTCATCCCGATAACCCACCGTTCCGACAACGTTGCGGGTTCCGATATCAAGACCAAACACAAGGCCTCTATTGTCTTCTCTGCGTGTGTCCATATTGTTTCTCCTCACTCCCGTATAGTTGCTTTATCTGTTCTAATACGTACTGTTCATCCCGGCTATTGTCAATCACCACCCGGCAATATTTCCTGTATGTCTCGTCCGAAAGTTGCGCAGCGAAAATCTGTTCCACCTTCTGCTCGCTGTATCCCCGGTCTGCCATCAATCGTTTTTTCCGGGTCTGTTCATCTGCATAGACATACCACAATTCATCACAAAGCGTATCATAGTGATCTTCAATCAGCAGTGCCGCCTCCAGAATGACATATTCATAGAAACCTTTTTGCCGTTCCTTTTCCACTTCACCGAGGATATATTCCTTGACTGCAGGATGCACGATTCCATTCAGTGTCTGCCTCTTTTTCTCATCTGAAAAAAGTAACTGTGACAGCTTCGGACGGTTGATACTGCCGTCATCCCGCCAGATGTCATAGCCACCAAAGGCCTCATGCAGACGTTTATAACAGATTGTCCCCGGTTCCATCTGCTCATGGGCAATTTCGTCCGCAATGAGAATACGCACCCGGTACATCTGCCTGATCGCCTTCAACACGGTCGTCTTTCCGGCTCCCACACCGCCGGTCAATCCGATGAATTTCATAGTTATTTGATCCTTTCGCAGTTCTGATGCAAAAATACCGGTTACTTTGCTTCATACCAGTTGTGACCACTGTGCATATCGACCTCCAGCGCCACCTCCAGATGAGCCGCATGCTGCATTTCCTCTGAAAGGATTGCCGCAACCCGTTCCCGCTCTGACTCTGCCGTCTCAACCAGCAGTTCATCATGCACCTGCAGGATCAGCTTTGACGCAAGCCCCTCCTCCGCCAGGCGGTCATGCACACGGATCATCGCGATCTTGATAATATCAGCCGCCGTTCCCTGAATCGGCGAATTCATTGCCACACGCTCACCAAAGCTGCGCTGCATGAAATTGCTGGAAGACAATTCCGGCACCGGTCTGCGCCTACCGTAAAGGGTTGTGGCGTATCCGGTCGTTTTTGCCTGTTCCACCATCTGATCCAGAAATTCCTTGATCTTCGGATAGGTGGCAAAATACTGCTTGATATACTCTGCCGCCTCCTGCCTGGTGATACCCAGATCCTCGCCCAGACCAAACGAACTGATGCCATACACGATGCCAAAGTTAACTGCCTTTGCATTCCGTCTCTGCAGATCTGTCACCTCATCAAACGGAATGTGGAACACCTGCGATGCCGTGATGCGATGGATATCCTGGGCCTGACGATAGGCATCGATCAACGTCTGGTCTCCCGACATGTGTGCCAGCACACGCAGCTCGATCTGCGAGTAATCAGCATCCAGAAATACACATCCCTCTGCCGGTAAAAACACCTTGCGGATCAGTCGTCCCAGTTCCATTCGGATCGGTATATTCTGAAGATTCGGCTCCGTACTGCTGATGCGTCCCGTCGCTGTGATCGTCTGGTTAAATGTGGAGCGAATACGCCCATCCTCCTGTATGCATCCTGCCAGACCATCCGCGTAGGTAGACTTCAGCTTTGTGAGCTGCCGATATTCCAGGATCTGCGCCACCAGCGGATAATCCGGCGCCAGCTTGTCCAGTACATCTGCTGCTGTGGAATATCCTGTCTTTGTCTTTTTCCCATAGGGCATCTGCAGTTTTTCAAACAGGATCACACCCAGCTGCTTGGGAGAATTGATGTTAAACTCCTCTCCCGCACCCGCATAAATATCCTGCTCCAACTGTGCGATCCGCCCGGAGAGCTGATCCCCATATTCCTTCAGGGCTTTTGCATCCGCGATGATACCGGCAATCTCCATATCCGCCAGCACAAAGATCAGCGGGCGTTCCATCTCCTCATAGAGCGCCTTCATGCCCTGTTCTTCCAAAAGCTCCATCATCGGCTCGAAAGCATCACAGATCGTTGCCATAAGGCTGCCGATCCACTTGTGCAGAGCCTCTTTTTCCCCGTCATCCGCAATTGCTTTTTTTATGGCCATTTTCCCCAGCAGATCCGTCCGTGTCGGATACATCCGGTTCAGATAGTCCTTCGCCAGATCCTCATAAACATACTCATGCTTCAACGGATTCAAAAGATATTCCATGATCTCCAGATCATCGAACTGTACTCTGCGCGCAGGTTCTACGCCCATCGGATAAAGCAGCTTGATCTGACTTTTCAGATCCATTGTACGGATCTGTCTGTCGGCATCGATCAACTCCCGCACAGATGCCAGCAAAAACTCCTGCGTCAGTTCGCCCGCAGGCATCCAGAATACTTCCTTTGAACAAGCACACACTGCCAGTCCAAGCACCTCGCCCTGCTCGGCAAACAACTTCAGTGCCATGCTCTGACCCATACCGTCAAGGATTTCCTTTGCCTGCTCCGGCTCTGTCAGCACATGCACTGTGATTTCCTGTGCCTGTGTATCATTCTGGCCTGCCGAAAAACGGCTCAGCATATTTTTAAAATCCAATTCACGGCAAAGCGTGTATGCTTCCGGTGTGAACAGATCAGTCAGCTTTGCATCAGAAAACTCGTAAGGTATGTCACAATCCAGCTTAATGGTAGCCAGTACCTTGCTCATCTGCGCCATGTCATAGTGCTCACGCAGCGCCTCACGTACTCTCGTCTGCTTGATCTCCTCGATATGGGCATACGCTTCCTCGATGCTGTGATACTCGGAAATAAGCTTTGTAGCTCCCTTCTCACCGATACCCGCCACACCCGGAATATTATCGGAGGAATCGCCCATGAGTGCCTTCACATCGATAAACTCCTTCGGAGTGACCAGATAGCGTTCCTTCACATCTGCAGCATAATAATCCTCGATCTCCGTGCCTGTCTTTTTTGTCTTCGGAATACGGATCTTTACATGCTCCGTCGCAAGCTGCAGAAGATCACGATCCCCGGAAACAATGGACACATCCAGTCCCGCCTCCTCTGCACGGTGCGAGATCGTGCCCAGCAGATCATCTGCCTCCAGTCCTGCCTGCTCAATGATCGTCACACCCATCGCCGTGAGCATCTGCTTCATGAGCGGCACCTGCTCCTTCAGTTCGGGCAGCATCGGTTTACGCGTACCCTTGTAACCGTCAAACATTTCATGACGGAATGTGGGCGCGCTCACATCAAACGCTACAGTCAGATACTGCGGCTGTTCCTCGTCCAGTATCTTAAACAGGATATTCAGAAAACCGTACACTGCATTCGTATGCTGTCCCTTTGCATTTGTGAGATCGGGCACTCCGTAAAAAGCCCGGTTCAATATACTGTGTCCGTCAATCAGGACTATTTTCTCTCTCATTTATTCATCCTCAACCAACGTGAAAAATTTTGTATCGATCTCAGGATAAGAACGCTTCAGTGACAACGGCTTACCCGACATGGTCAGGAAGCAATGACTGCTCTCTGCCACAGCACGCAGTTCACCGGTCTCTTTATCTGTCATCTCATAAACGACCTTCAGCTTGACACCGTTGTAGCTTGCTACCTTTGCATCGATCACTACGGTTTCTCCAAAACGTACCATGCTCTTATATTCGCAGTTTACAGAGATGACCGGACTGATGATCTCCAGTTCCTCCATCTTGTCATAGCCAAAGCCCATCTGCTCCATCATGTCCATCCGCGCCTCTTCCATCCAGCGGATATAGTTGGAATGATGCACGATACGCATCTGATCCGTCTCATAATACTTTACGTGATGTTCGTAAGGCTTTAATTTGATCTTCTCCGGCTTGTAAACGTCAACTCTTGTGTCCATTCTGAAAACCTTCTTTCTAAAAATACACATTACATGAAAAAATGAATTCTGCATAGCACAACATAGCTATACAGAATTCATTATCGCATACCAGATATAGAATTTCAACCGCTGACTTTTAAATTTCTTCCAGATACTCAAAATAATCTTCTTCTCCGGCAAAAAGCATATACCTTCCATCCACATATCCCATGTAACCGCCGTCTACATAATATCCCTTCATATTAAGTGTCCTCCTTCTTTTGCCTCGTTTTGATGATTTCATTCTACGCTCATATGCGTCCAATAAAACGGTCAGCAATTTCCCTTTGATTTTTCTGCAAAAACACTTGACATGCACGCCTAAAATATGTTACTTCTAATGTACAGTCACTGACGGATACGTGAATTGACACGGTGTGGCTGGGTAATATTTTATGCCGACCGTCTGGGCAGCTTTTCAAAGGTGAATTTTTGAAAGGTTGCCCTTTTTTGTAATATTTCAGAGCCAAGGCGGAATCGAGCTGGGGGCTGTAATATTACAAAAAACTTTACAACGACAAATGAAAGGAAGGTATTCACTTATGAAGACAGATATTGAGATCGCACAGGAAGCCGAAATGCTCCATATCAGAGAAGTTGCAAAGCCCTACGGCATTTCGGAGGATGATTTGGAGTTATATGGAAAATATAAGGCAAAGCTCTCGGACGAGTTATTAGATGAGATCAAGGACCGCCCAGACGGAAAGCTGGTGCTGGTGACCGCCATCAACCCCACCCCCGCAGGCGAAGGAAAAACCACAACAAGCGTCGGCCTCGGGGAAGCCTTCGGATACATGGGCAAAAAAGCGATCCTTGCACTGCGTGAGCCCTCTCTCGGACCGTGCTTCGGCATCAAGGGCGGCGCTGCCGGCGGCGGTTATGCACAGGTCGTCCCGATGGAGGACTTAAACCTGCATTTCACCGGCGATTTCCACGCTATCACTTCTGCAAACAACCTGCTCGCTGCCCTGCTCGACAATCACATCCATCAGGGAAACGAGTTAAATATTGATACACGCCAGATCGTCTGGAAACGATGCCTGGATATGAATGATCGCGCGCTGCGCAACATTGTCATCGGACTCGGAGCAAAAGCAGACGGTTTTGTGCGCGAGGATCATTTTGTCATCACCGTGGCAACAGAGATCATGGCTATTCTCTGCCTCGCTGAGGATATGGAGGATCTGAAAGCACGTCTGGCAAAGATCATTGTTGCTTACGACTACGACGGCAATCCGGTTACCGCCGGGCAGCTGAAGGCAGTCGGTGCTATGGCAGCTCTGTTAAAGGATGCCATGAAGCCGAACTTGATCCAGACATTGACACACACCGGTGCCATCGTACACGGCGGACCTTTCGCAAACATCGCACACGGCTGCAACAGTGTGCGCGCCACAAAGACAGCACTGAAACTTGCCGATATCGTTGTCACAGAGGCTGGCTTCGGCGCAGACCTTGGTGCTGAGAAATTCTTTGATATCAAATGTCGCATGGCAGGCTTAAAGCCGGATGCAGTCGTTCTGGTGGCTACCGTGCGTGCGCTCAAATACAACGGTGGCGTTGCAAAAGCAGACCTTGCAACAGAGAACCTGGACGCTCTTGCAAAGGGTATCTGCAATCTGGAAAAACATATTGAAAACCTTCAGAAATATAATGTACCGATCGTCGTGACACTGAACTCTTTTGTCACCGATACCGAGGCAGAATATGAATTTATCAAGAACTTCTGTGAAGAGCGCGGTTGTGAATTTGCCCTGTCCGAAGTATGGGCAAAGGGTGCCGAGGGAGGTGTCGCCCTGGCGGAAAAGGTGTTAAAAACACTGGAAGAAAAAGAATCACACTTTGCACCGCTCTATCCCGACAATCTGCCTTTAGAGGACAAGATCGCTACCGTTGCAAAAGAGATCTACGGTGCCGACGGCGTGACCTATTCGCCCGCTGCAGCCCGCACCTTAAAGAAGCTGACCGATCTCGGATTTGGCAATCTGCCGGTCTGCATCGCAAAGACACAGTACTCTCTTTCCGATGACCAGACAAAGCTTGGCCGCCCGACCGGTTTCAACATCAACGTGCGCGATGTCTATGTAAATGCCGGTGCAGGCTTCGTTGTCGCCATTACCGGTGCGATCATGACTATGCCCGGACTCGGCAAGAATCCCGCTGCCTATGGCATCGACGTGACCCCGGAAGGAAAGATCACCGGATTATTCTAAAAAATCAAGCCCCCGGCGTACAGCCGGGGGCTAATATTCTTATTCCAAGTTGTACCACTGTGACCTGCAAACAGACTATTTATGCCTTCAGATCATAGATTCCCTTCAGATAGTCATATTGGCTGTAGCTGCCGCTGTTGCTATAAGCAGTGCTGTAAATCTGCAGCGTATCCACGGTGGTCGCTGTCTTCTGTACGATCGTATCCATCTGATCTGTCAGTTTCTGTGAAAACTCAGCATCCGGTCCGAATACCTCTGCCAGCGCATCCATATCTGCCCCCGCCAGAGTTTCCGCATCCAGCGCAAACGTACCATCCTCATTCCCGGTAATACCAAACACAGACAGTTCCTCGCCATGATCCTTCATGATCTGATTCAGCTCATTCAGGAAATTCTTGTTTGTCCCACCGCCGGCCTCCATCAGATTAGAAATCAATGTGTTATAGGAATTTAAAAGTCCCGCGATATCCTTTACTGCCTCGGTCTGATAATCCTCCCTCGCCTGCTCGTCCTGCGTATCCGCAGACTTCACAAACACACTCTTTTTCGCATCATTCAATTTACGCAATAATTCGTCTGTCTGTTCTGCAGCAGAAAGCGCCTTTTTATAAAAATCTTTGTTTTCTGCCTTTCGGGCCAAATTTGCCATCGCAGGATTATTCGCCGACATATTGGATGTCAGCAGATTCTCGATGGAATTGCTGTCTTTTTTCTTTCCACTGTTCTGCGTGGTATTATCATAGAGTGCGCCCACCAGATCCGCACTGTTCATTCCGGTTACTTTCATGTGAAGCCTCCCTTTTGTGTTCTTCAGCTGTTTTACAACATTTCCTCTAATATTACCTTGGTTTGCAGCAGCTTCTGCTTACCTCTTAGCTGTCTTTTTCAGGTTCACACACTTCTCCTTTATAAACTTATCAAAGCCCGACGCATCACCAACGAATGCATCCTCCTTGTACACGATGCCATTCTGCTTTGTAAACATAAGCACACTGCATGTCTGCAAATGATGCCACGCAATGATCTGGTCATATTGGATCTCAACGGACACATTTCCTTCTTCCATTCGGATCGTGTCTCCAAATGTCACCACACATTCCGGATGTTCTCCTCCCTGCACGCGCTTATCATAATCCAGCATCTGCTTTAACATCAGGTGCGGCGACAAGATCACGACTGCCAGTACAAGCACAAGGGCAGCGTCAGCCAGCCATAGCAGCGGTGCAGCCTCCAATACCACCCCAACCAGAAAACCGATAATACTGATCAGGGCAACCACCCATGCCATCTGCCTCGTCCTGCGGCAGAGCACTTTGTTTACAAACTCCCAATACATTGCTTTTGTCGTACTAAAACGATTCTCAAAACTCATCTCTTTATCCTTCCTTTACGCCATCAGATCATAGATTCCCTTTTGTATTCTTCAACTATTATACATATCGGCAATTATTACAAAAGATTGATAGACTATCTATTCTTCTTATCCGGTTTTGGATTCACGGCAGTCGGATCTTTCTTTTTTAACTCCTTATAGTCATCCTCACTGATATAGGAGTAGGCATTGGATATTCTCGCATTTTCTGCGGTCAGATACACCTTTTCCCTGTAATAGGCAACAACCGGCGTGCCGATCTCAAGTACCTCATAAAGCTTCTCCGCAATCTCGGGAGGAACATTGATGCAGCCATGCGACCCGGCGGTCAGATAGATCTGGTCACCAAACTTCCCCCGCCATGAGGCATCATGAATACCCACATTATACGCAAATGGCATGAAATACTTGACCGGAGACGAATACCCTTCTCCTACCAGAGTTGCATCCCGCTGTTTATATACGATTTTGAATACACCATCCGGTGACCCGTTCCATCGGCTCAGATTTCCGGACACGATATCTGTATCAAGGACCAGTTCACCCTTTTTGTAATACCACAAGTGCTGATTGGTATAGTCGATCTCCACATAGGTAGAACCGATATCATTAACTCCATGCTTTTTTGCAGTCTGCGAGTAAACAGGCTCACGCTCAATATGTCCACCCTTCGCCAGATCCTCATAGATCTGTGCCTTTTCCTTTTCCTTGTCGATGACCCAGCCATAATCACCACCGCCAATCTTGACTTTGTCTCCCAAGGATGTCTTGATCTCCCGGACATCACCGTAGGTATTATATGTAGATGCCATCTGCTGGACAAAGTTTGTTACCTTTTCGTCATCTACGCTCACCTGATAATCCTCATCCACATTCAGCCATGTCTGTATCATTTCACTGGTGAGTTCAAACGGATCCTGCTTTCCAAAGGTATAAGTGATACTCGTACCATAATAAGTCTCGATCGTATCCATGCAAGCATTGAGCTGCGGATCATCACTTCGGATCACCGGATCTTCATAGTGATCATACAATTCCAGTTCCGTCTCGCCATTTTCCACAGCATGCGTCACCAGATTTAACACTTTGTCGAAGACCAGCGTCGTTCCCATAACCTCCGGAACAAGCTGATAACTGTCATCCACCCATGCGATCTTCGCATCCTCCGGAGCGATCATCTGATCTGTCTGCATACAGCCAAGCCCTGCCAGTTCTGTCTCCAGTCGCTGCGCATCAAAAGTCGTGGACAGATCGATCTCCTGTTCCTTCGTCTCCTTGATCTCGTGCATCCAGTCATAGGCATTCTGCTGCTCCAGAATCTGTCCGATCTCACCGTTCGGCACATAAGCATAGCCAATGGAAGGACCTTCAATATAATATTTCTGATCATCTCTTGCGTAGATCGTCAACAGATAATCTGCCACAAAACGCGACACCTTATCCGTTGCCTCCTCTGCCGTCAGTTCGGAAACATCAACACCACTCATGACCGTTCCGGGGAAAAAATGAGTTTTATAATGATTCGCCCGAACGAAAAATATCGCGCCAAGAACGATCAATACCGCAAGCGAAATGCCTAAAATGATTGTCAATACCTTATGTTTTCTTACAAATGCTGTCATCTTTACCACCTGACTATTTCTTTATTTTCACCATATACATGGCTGAAACAGATATATTATAACACTTTACATACAGTATGAAAATGAAAAATTATGTAAACTATGAGACAAAAAAAAGAGATGAAACATCTCTTTTTCTTTTCAAAACTTATTTTTGGTCACACCAGCGCCAGGATTTCCTCTACCTCAGAAATAGGAATCAGGATATCATCCGCAATCTGCCGGTTGTTCAGCCCGTTCTGCTTTAAACGGCTGACTTGACGAATGATCAGGCTGCTGAAATGATGTGTGATGTTCATTTTCGTTTCTATTACAGTAGGCATATGCGATGACCTCCCTTCACGTTTATATCATATCTATACGCAAAGATACTTCTGAAAAATGGGGTCACTGCCAATGTTTTTTCTTCCGTCAGATCTGTTTTGTGGATTCTCCGACGAGAAGTTCTGCCGTAAAGATCTGCTGATTCTGTCTGACCGGACGGTCCTCGATCAGATCAAGCAGCATCTTGATCGATGCACGTGCCATTTCCTCTTTCGGCTGACAGATCGTCGTCAGGGACGGATGGTAGTAATTTGCCATATCAATACCGTCAAAACCTGCCACTGAATAATCGTCGGGAACACGTTTCCCAGCCTCTAAGATTGCCTTGCACGCACCGATCGCTGTCGTGTCCGACATCGTAAAAAGTGCGGTAAACTCTCTCCCGGATTCCAAAAGCTCCCTGGTTACTGCGTAACCATTCGCCGGGGTAAATGCCTCGATGTCATCCTTCATGTACAGCACCAGGCCCGGATCGATCTCGATGCCATGCGCTTTCAAAGCCCTGACATATCCGTTATAACGGGTGCGGCCGATACCCCGGTCAGAATACAGCGGTCGGATGATCGCAATCTTCTTATGTCCGAGCTTACACAGATAATCAACGACCCGGTAGCTCTCCTCCTCATCATCAATGGAAATGTAGTTCACCTCAGGTGTCAGCATCGACTTTTCCGGTGCAAACGTACAGAGCACATACGGAATACCCAGTTCCCGCAGTTCCTTCGGTTCGCGATCTACCCGTCCGCCGAGAAAAATGATGCCCTTTAAACGCTTCTCCTTTGCCAGTTCTCTCGCCACAGCAAGCTCGTCTTCTTCCTGCTGCACACGCTGTAGGAAGAACGTGTAATCCTGCTGACTCAGCTCCTGTTCAAAAATTTTGAACATTGCCAGGAAAAACGGGTTATCAATACCTTTGATCATGATCGCGATCGTATTGGACTCCGTTCGCTTGAGATTTCGCGCGCTGTTATTCGGAATATAGTGGTTTTCCTCGATCACACGCATGATTTTTTCTTTTGTCTCCGGGTTGATATCCGGATGATTGTTGATCGCACGCGAGACGGTACTCACACCGACACCGCAGATACGCGCAACATCTTTTATCGTCAATTCTGCCATATCCTGCTCCAGTTTAGTCTCAACTAACATCTGTTTTCACAACTAAAAAATATACCACATCATGTAAAAAAGGGCAACCATATTCTTCCGGTTGCCCTTTTCGCTACTTCTTTCCTTCAGACGCTTTTCGTTTTGCTCTTCCATACATGACGCTCATCTCATAAATTTCTTTTGCAAGCTTCTTTGTCATCTGACCTGAGCTCATGCGCCACTTCCAGTTTTTGCCGAGGGTAGAAGGCTCGTTCATACGAGCCTCATTCCCCAGACATAGATAATCCTGCATCGGAATCACGCAGCGGTCTGCCACTGAAGACATCGCCAGTCTGACAAGGGAGTGAACCAAACGCTTCTTGTCAGCTCCTTTTTCATCCAGATAAGCTTCCACCATTTTGCGGTCATCCTTGCTGATATTATCCAACCAGCCAAGCAGGGTTTCATTGTCATGTGTTCCCGTGTAGACGACACAGTTTTTGTCATATACATAAGGAATATAGTCATTTGCACCTGCTTCGTCTCTGGAGTCAAAAGCAAACTCCAGAACTTTCATATTGGGCCAGCCGGTCTTTGCAACCAGCTCCCGCACAGAATCTGTAATAAATCCCAGATCCTCAACGATAATATTTAATTTGCCAAGTTTCTTCTCGATCGCCTCAAACAGCTCATAACCCGGACCCTGCTCCCATTCACCGAACTCTGCGGTCTCCTCATAGGCCGGAATCGCATAGTACTCATCAAACCCACGGAAATGGTCAATTCGAATGATATCATACATCTTATAGCATGCTTCCATCCGCTTCGTCCACCACTCATATCCGGTCTGTTTGTGATACTCCCACGCATAGAGCGGATTGCCCCACAACTGTCCCGTCGCGGAGAATCCATCCGGCGGACATCCTGCCACGGAAATGGGTTTGCAGTCCTCATCGAACTGGAACAGTTTCGGATTTGCCCACGCATCAGAACTGTCAAATGCAACATAGATCGGCAGGTCACCAATGATCTGTATGCCCCTGGCATTTGCATAGGCCTTCAGTTTTTCCCACTGCTTAAAGAACTCAAACTGCATATAGCGATAAAACTCAATCTCTGTAGCAAGTTTTTCGCGATAGCTGTCCAATGCCTGAGGCTTACGCAGGCGGATATCATCCTCCCACTCGCTCCAGCATTTTGCATCATGATCCATCTTGATCGCCATATACAGCGCATAATCATCCAGCCAATGACTGTTTTCCCGGCAGAATTTCCGGTAATCCTGATTGCCGGTCAGATCTGTGCGCTCAAATGCCAGATGCAGGATCTTGTAACGGCTCTGATACATTTTTCCATAATCAATGTATTTTTTATTCTTTCCAAAATTCTCCCTGTCGCATTCCTCCTCAGTCAAAACACCATCTTCAATGAGCGTCTCAAGACTGATAAAGTACGGATTACCTGCGAAAGTGGAAAATGACTGGTACGGCGAATCTCCGTAGCTGGTCTGACCCAGCGGAAGGATCTGCCAGAGCTTCTGTCCTGCCGCCTCCAAAAAATCCACGAATGCATACGCTTCTTTGGAAAAGCTTCCAATTCCGTATTTTCCGGGAAGCGCGCTCACAGGCAACAAAATACCACTGCTTCTCATAATTAAGTTATTCTCCTCTTAACCCTTTACAGCGCCTGCCACAACGCCCTCAATAATGTACTTCTGGCAGAATAAATAGAAGATGACGATCGGGATGATCGCAAGCACGAGCATAGCCATCATGGCACCCATATCAACAGCACCGTAACCACCCTTCAGATACTGAATGGCGATAGGGATCGTCTTATATTTGGTAATATCAAGTACCAGATACGGAAGCAGATAGTCATTCCAGATCCACATAGTCTGCAGGATCGCTGTAGAAATACAGGTCGGCTTTAATACCGGCAGCACAACCTGGAAGAAGATCTCCAGCGGATTGCATCCATCGATCATAGCAGCCTCTTCGATCTCCAGCGGAATTGATTTCACGAATCCGCAGAACATGAATACCGCAAGACCGGCTCCGAATCCAAGATAAACGATCACGATACCTAAAGGATTTCCGAGATGCATCATATCAGCCAGCTTGGATAAAGTAAACATAACCATCTGGAACGGTACGATCATAGAGAACGCACACAGATAATACAACGCTGTAGTTGTCTTTGTCTTTACTCTGGTAATATACCACGCAAACATGGATGTACACAAGATAATAACTACAACAGATGCAACTGTGATCCAGAGTGAATATCCAAAGGACTGGAAAAATCCGATCTTCTTAATTCCGTTTACATAGTTCTGCAAACCTACAAACATCTTGTCAGTCGGAATGCTAAAAGGTTTCTTACTGATAAATACTTTCTTCTTAAAAGAGTTCATCAATACGATGAATATCGGTGCAAGCCAAACAATACTCAGGATTGAAAAGAAGAATGTGCCGATTGTAAATTTATTTTTCTTTTCCATTACTGCTGTACCTCCTTACTTCTGGTCGCACGAAGCTGAATGATTGCAATAGCGGCAACTAAGATAAAGAAGATCACTGCCTTCGCCTGACCGACACCTTCCCATCCGACTCTGCCATAGAACGTGTCAAAAATATTCAGTGCCAGCATCTGAGACTTATCGGAAGGTGCTCCGTTTGTCAATGCCATATTCTGGTCAAACAGCTTGAAGCCATTTGTCAATGTAAGGAAACTACAGATGGTGATGGAAGGCATCAGCATCGGGATCGTTACATTCTTTAAGATCTGCCATTTGCTTGCTCCATCAATTTTTGCTGCCTCGATGAGCTCACCGGGAATATTCTGGATACCTGCGATATAGATGATCATCATATATCCGATTTGCTGCCAGTTCATCAGGATGACCAGACCCCAGAAGCCGTAGGTAGCGCTATATGTTAAGGTACGATCAAAATAGCCCAGAATACCGTTTAAGATTAGCTGCCAGATATAACCTAATACGATACCACCGATCAGGTTTGGCATAAAGAAAACGGTTCTGAAAAGATTCGTACCTTTCATTGCCTTGGTTAATAACATCGCGATCGTAAATGCAAATACATTGATCGTGAGTACGGATACTACGGTAAACAGTGCCGTATACCATAATGCATGTACAAAAGTCGGGTCCTGAAAGACCTTCATGTAATTACTGAATCCTACCAGCTTTGCATCTGTTACTGTTGTAAATTTACAAAAAGAAAGATAAATTCCCATGATGAACGGGATGATAAAGCCGATCGTAAAAGCTGCGAAGGTAGGAAGTACAAAAATCGGCGAATATTTTTTCATTGATTTTGTGTTCATAGTTTTGGTTCACTCCCTTGAATAAAAAATGGGCGGCTTGCAAAAAACCGCCCATTATTAAATTGCAACGTTTTCTACTGTAAAAGTATCTTACATGTGAGCTGCTGCGTACTCAGCCTCCCAGCCGATCACGAATGCATCCTCAACTGCCTTCCAGTCGCCGGTGCCCTGAGCGTACTCAGTTAATGCTGCACCAACGCCATCCTTCCATGTCTCAGAAGGGATAGATGCGAAGTTCCATGAAACTGCAGTCTTGCCAGCTGCGATATACTCATCTGCGCACTCGATCAGCTTGTTTGCAGGTGTATAGCCATCATCAAAGCTCTTGAAAGGTGTTAAGAAGCCCATGGTGTTTGCGATAGAATCACGTCCGGTATCAGAAGTTACACACCAGTTCAGGAAGTCTAAGGTAGCCTGGATGTCTGCCTCAGAGGCATTCTTGTTTACACACCAGTAGTTCTCAGAACCTGTACATAATCCCTGATTCTCCTCTCCGGGTGCTCCGATGTAGATCGGTAACATACCAAGGTCGTCATCTGTCATACCGTTGTTGATCAGGTTACCATACTCCCAGGTACCATTCTGGAAGAATACTGCCTCGCCCATGCTGAACTCTGCCTCTGCATCCTCACCGGTCTTAGAAGAGATCATGGTAGGCTCGCAGGTAGAATCTGTGATGTAGAGATCCCAGATCTTCTTGTAATTGTCAAGGTAAGTTCCCTCGATCTTATCGGTAGATCCGATTCCTTTGTCCTTGTACTCATAGTAGATCGGAAGGTTTGCTAAGTGAGTCTTAAATCTCCAGTCAGAAGATGAATCCATACCTGCTGAAGTGAAAGCGCCCTCAACACCGAGGTCATCCTTGTTCTCCTGAATGCTGTCAGCAACTGCCTTTAACTTATCAAAGCTGTTGATCTCATCTGCAGACTTAACAACTGCATAATCCTTTGCGCAATACTCATCTAAGATTGTCTTGTTGTAGATGATACCGTAGGTCTCGATAACATATGCGATACCCTGTACTGCGTCGCCATCCTTTAATACGAAGTCATCACTCTTAACCTGGCTGTAAAGATCGCTGCCGGATAAGTCATAGCAGTAATCCTTCCAAGAAGCAAGTCCTACAGGTCCGTTAACCTGGAATAAGGTCGGAGCATCTGTCTTAGCCATCTCTGACTTTAAGGTCTGCTCATAAGTTCCTGATGCTGCGGTCTCAACTGTTACAGGTACGCCGGTCTCATCGGTATAAGCCTGTGCTAACTCTACCCATGCATCTGCCTGCTCGGGCTTGAAGTTTAAGTAGTAAACCTTTCCTGTCTCTGCTGCTGCATCATCTGTTGCCTCAGCATTATCTGTTGCAGCCTCATCTGTTGCTGCTGTGTCGTTTGCTGTTCCTTCATCTGCCTCGGATCCGCATCCTACAAGTGAAGTTGCTACCATTGCTACGCACATCATTGCGCACACGATTCTCTTTTTCATTTTTTTCCTCCATTTTCTTGTTTTATGGTTTTTTGGTTTGCATTGGAAGCGTTCTCGGTAATGTTTCCGGTATCGTTTCCGTTGAATTAATAATAGCACTCCGGTACCGTTTCCGCAATATACTGAATTGCCAAGTTTTACATCTTTTTTTTGTGCATTTCTCACAATACCAAGCCATTTTTCTTCCAACACTGCCCGTTTTAAGTATAGACCATTCGTTTGCAAACTATGCATCGCACGGTTGCTCTGCAAAAAAGCATATTGTAATAGGTTCCGCCCAAAGCTATACTATAAGAAAATAACTGTATCCAAAGGAGATGCTACCATCTATGAAACTGACAACCTTATGCTATATTGAAAATGACCGCGATGAATATCTCATGCTCCATCGCACAAAAAAAGAAAATGATCTGAACCACGACAAGTGGATCGGCGTCGGCGGAAAATTTGAAGACAATGAAACCCCGGAAGAATGTCTGCTTCGCGAAGTATATGAAGAAACCGGCCTGACACTGACCGATTTCCGATTCCGCGGGATCGTCACTTTCCTATCCAACGAATGGGAAGGAGAATATATGCATCTGTTTACTGCCGACAAATACGAAGGCACCCTGCGCGAGTGCAGTGAAGGCGAACTCGCTTGGGTGCCCAAAAAAGACGTATTAAATTTACATTTATGGGAAGGAGATCTCATTTTCCTGCGGGAATTGATGGAAAATGATCGCTTTTTCTCCCTGAAGCTGGTCTACGAGGGTGATACACTCGTGGATTCGGAGTTTATCAGATACTGATAAAGAGTACGCCCAACGTACCGGGACCGCAATGACTGCTGATCACTCCTCCTGCCCTGGTCTCTAATATCTCCGCAAAAATGCCGAGGCTCTGCAGATACTCCCGCACCGGCTCTACCACAGTGGGCTTACAACCGGAATGCGTAATAAATACACGGTCAGGCTTCGCATTTTTCAATTCCGACTCCATATCTTTCACATAGGAAAGGACCACCGATCTGATATTGCCACGGTATTTTTTTGTGCTATGCATCGCACCGTCTTCCACAACGATCTTCGGATGCAGCTTCAGTGCACCGCCAAGCATTGCTGTCAGTCCGCCGCAACGGCCACCACGGTGCAGATATACAAGTGTATCTACAACAAAGCTTGCACGCACACGCGGGCGCAGAGCCTCGATCTGTGAAACGATCTGATCTGCCGTCTTTCCCTCCTTTGCCATGATCGCTGCCTCTATGACGAGCAGTCCGATGCCGGTGGAAAGATTCTGAGAATCGATCACATGAACAAGCGATCCTGCCTCCAGTTCCTCCGCCGCCATACGGATCACATTTCCGCATGTGGACATGGATTCGGAAATACAGAAGCAGACACACTCCTGCCCTGCCTCCACATAAGGACGCAGCAATTCCATCACTGTCTCCATAGCAGGTGCAGACGTCTTCGGTGTCGTCTCATGCTCGTCCGACCACTGAAAGATGTCCTCCGGTGTAATACTCTTGCCGTCCTCATACTCTTTTTCGCCAAGTAAAATATGAAGCGGTAATATACTCACGTCATATTTTTCGATCAATTCCGCTGACAGATCACATGTGCTGTCCGCAATAATTTTTACCATAGGATCCCCTCTCCGTTTCTTATAGTCTAACCTGTATTTCAACAATCCATTCCATTTGTTTTCATCAGACATGCTTCCAGCTGCTCATAATCACGATCCGGGTTTTTCTGTTTTGCGAGAGCTGTGATCTTCTTTGTGAGCAGGCGATAGATCTCCCGGTCATCGCCCACAAGTGTCTTCAGATGTGCTTCCACAGTCTCCACATCTGCGCGTTCCGCAGGTCCGGTCAAAGCATCAACGGTATCCTTTTCCATAATAGCATCCAAATTCCCCTGCATCAAGGGGCGAAGCGCCATTCGCGCATGTTCTCTGTCAAACCCACAGTCCACGAGCAGGCTGATCGCCAGTTCTGTCAGCCCGACTATTAAATTGGAACCGATCGAAGCAGCCGCATGATACTTCATCTTTGACGCAGCATCTATTCGTTGTATGGTCAATCCGCTTGCCTCCAGCAATTCCTGCAGTTCTTCCATGCGTTCACCGCTTCCCTCCAGCGTAAACAACGCCTCCGGAAGCATTTCATAAGAATGATACCTGTCTGACACCGCATAAAAGGGATGCAGGCTGGCTGCAGTAACTCCCCGCTCTTCTGCATCCGCAAATACAGTCGAGTCAAGCAGTCCGCTGCAATGTACCACCAGTTTGTCCTCCAACGATGCTCCGCAGTCACACAATTCCTGCCAGATTTCTGCAATCGCTCCATCCGGTGTCGTAATAAAAATCAGATCTGACATCTGTGCCAGCAATTCAACCTGATCGATCACTCTGCTGTCAGTAAACACGGCAGCCTCCTTCGCCGACTCTGAACTGCGGCTGAAATATCCTTCGATCTGCCAGTCTCCCGCTGATCCTTTTAAATACTTCCCAAGGGAGCAGCCCACTTTTCCTGCTCCGATAAATCCAATCCTCATAATTACTCTCTTCCCTGTTTTTAAACCTACTGATCCATCCGCGTGCGGATATAGGCTTCCAGCACGTCAGTCGTCACCTCAAGCCCCTTTAAGCTGCTGTTGATGCAAAGATCATAAGTACGCGAATCGCCCCACTTATCCTCGCAGAAATTATTGTGATAACGTTTGCGGTATTCGTCATGGCGTCTCATTTTTTCCAGTGCCTCCTGCTCGCTCAGGTGGTACATTTCCATGATACGCTTACATTTATCCTCCTTGTTTCCAAGGATAAAAATGGAGATCAGACCCGGATGGTCCTCAAAAATCCCCTCCGCGCAACGCCCGACCACGACAAAGGATTCCCCCTGTGCGGCCTTCTTTTTCAGATAATCAAACTGCATATAGGCAATATTGACCTCTGCGGAGCTGTGATGCCCCTTCACACTTCTGGAAAGGAACAGCTTGTGCGGCTTTTCATCGTACTTGCGCAATGTATCCGGATCAACCCCTTTTTCCAGGGCGATCTCATCTAAAATATTATGATCATAAAATTTCAATCCGAGTCTTCTGGACAGCTCCTCTGCGATCGCATGACCACCGCTGCCAAATTCCCGTCCAATCGTAATGATGAACTGTGAATCATTCATAATCTGTCAGCCCCCTTTTAAAAATATCTCAGATAAATGCACACCATGGAGATCGCAACGACCATGACCGTCGCAGGTGCACAGTATTTGCAGTATTTGCCCCATCCGATCGGATAACCCTCCCGGGAAGCAACGGAAATACCTACAACATTTGCAGAGGCACCGATCGGTGTCGCACTTCCTCCAATATCTGTTCCCATGGAAAGCGTCCATGCCAACGTCGGCAGAGGCACTCCCTGAAGCTGGGACAACGTCTGCACTACCGGAATCATTGTCGCTGCAAACGGAATATTATCCACGAAAGCACTTGCAAATGCAGAGACCCAGAGAATGACTGCCACCATAAGTTTCGCGTTCGAACCGCAGATCGCACTGATCCCATCTGCGATCAGCACCAGCACACCGGTCTGTTCCAGTCCGCCTACAACGATAAACAGACCGATGAAAAACAGCAAGGTCTTATAGTCCACCTTTTTCATCAGATCCGGTATCTCCGCATGATGTACGATCAGCGTCAGGATCGCAACAAGCACCCCGATAAATGCCACGGTCAGCCCCGTCGATGCATGTGTGATCAGAAGTACGACCGCCACTGCAAAAATTGCAATGCTCAGTCCGAACATCTTTCGGTCCGTGATCGCTTCCTTCGGATCCGGATAATGCACCGACTCTGTATGCTCACCTGTTTTCACTGTAAACTGCTTGTGGAAGCAGATATAAAAATAGATGACAACCGCGATCAGTGAAATCCCCGCGATCAATCCGGTATTGGTAAGAAAGTCGGAGAATGCATAGTGCAGGGATGTACCGATGATAATGTTCGGCGGATCACCGCACATCGTTGCCGATCCACCCAGATTCGCACAGAACACTTCTGAGAGGATCATCGGGATCGGATTGCACTTCAACAACTGACAAAGCTCCACCGTCACAGCCGCCAAAAACAGAATAACGGTAATACTGTCAATAAACATGGACAAAAAGGCTGACATCAGCATAAATACGACAAAAATGCGCACCGGTTTATAATTGACGAGTTTGGCAAGCTTCAGGCACAGCCAGCGGAAAAATCCGGCTTTTCCCATACCCTCAACCATGATCATCATGCCGGCGATAAAAATGATCGTTGACCAGTTGATACCACCGGAGGACTCTCCTGCCTCAGCCGTCGCGTGCCAGAAATCAGGAGTAAAAATACTGTGAAAATTTAATGTATTAAATATTGCCTGCGGGCTTCGCATACAAACACCAAACACGAAAACTAACATACATGCACCACAGACAAGCGTCACATAATGACGCTCAAACTTTTCAGTGACGATGAAAAAGAACATCACTAAAAAAATTGCAAGCGCTAAAATTTTTGCAACCATAAATAAACCTCTCTTTTTTCATTTTACCTGTCGTGACAAATCCGGTCACGATCCATATCCACTGCTCATAATATTTAAAATGAAAAAGAGATGTTATCTTTCTGACCGTCCGCCTTCAGAATAAACGCCAAAATGCATAACAAACCATGTGTCGGGCAGCTGCTTCCATGATACACCCGTGCAGCCACATATGCGAACAGGGCTGCCAGTCCTGCCAGCAAAGCGTCAATGACAAACAAGCGCAGAGCATCCCTGCGGACAAACAAAGTTTTTTTATCATGCATACTGACATGCGAAGCCGCATCGTCATCAGCCAGCCACTGGCCTTCGTCCAGCATACTGGGACGCTCGGTATGTACCTTCGGTATCTGCAAAACGGTCTGAGAAGAAGCAGCGTCGAACAGATCACAAAATCCCTTTTGTGTCTGCGCCTGACACCCGGAAACGATTATTATGCAAATGCATACAAACAAGATGATCTTTTTAACGACCATGATCTTTTTCATCGCTGCTCTCCTCCTTCCGTAATATTCTATGTAACTTTTCTGAATAGTTATAGCCTTTTTCATTTTGAAAGTCAAGAAAAAAATGAAAAAAGCACCTGCCGCCGTTTCCGGAAGCAGGTGCTCAGGGAGGTTCTTGTTATTTCATTTTAGTTCAATTTCCAGATATCGTTGTTGTACTGCTCGATGGTACGATCAGAAGAGAAGAAGCCTGCCTGGCTGATGTTCTTTAACATCATCTTTGCCCAGCCCTTGCGGTCTTCATAAGCTGCGAAGATCTTGTCTTTGGTCTCAACATAATCCTGATAATCAGGGAAGGTCATGAACCAGTCTTTATTCAGAAGCTCCTTGTACAGACGCTCCAGGTTTTCCTTCTGACCGATCTTCAGTAACTCATCGCTCACGATGAAGTCTACGCACTTCTTTAAGTCTGCATCCTTTTCATAGTAATCCTTGGATACATAATCGCCGCGCTTATAACGCTCAATGACAGTCTCGCTGGACTCGCCGAAGATAAAGATGTTGTCCTTTCCTACCAGCTCGGCAATCTCTACGTTTGCACCGTCCATCGTTCCGATGGTCACTGCACCGTTTAACATGAACTTCATGTTACTGGTACCGGATGCCTCTTTGGAAGCCAGAGAGATCTGCTCGTCGATATCACATGCCGGAATCAGCTTCTCAGCCAGTGTCACGTTGTAGTTCTCAACCATGACAACCTGCAGATAAGGACTTACCTCAGGATCATTTGCGATCAGTTCCTGTAAGCATAAGATCAGATGAATGATATCCTTTGCGATCACATATGCGGGAGCAGCCTTTGCACCGAAGATCACGGTGATCGGACGCTTGGGCAGCTTGCCTGCCTTGATCTCGAAATATTTGTGGATCACATACAGCGCATTCAGCTGCTGTCTCTTGTACTCATGCAGACGCTTGATCTGGATATCAAAGATCGCATTCTCAGCCAGTTCGATATTCTGTGTACGCTTCATGTAGTCTCTGAGGATTGCTTTTCTCGCCTCCTTGACAGAGAGCAGCTTCTCCAAAACAGCATCGTCGTTCAGGAACTTCTCCAGCTTGGTCAGTTCCATTGCATCCTTCTTGAATCCCGGTCCGATCAGCTCCTCGATGAGCGCGGTCAGTTCCGGATTGCTGTATAACAGCCAGCGGCGGAAGGTGATACCGTTTGTCTTATTGTTGAACTTCTCCGGATATAACTCGTAGAATTTGTGTAACTCTGTATTCTTCAGGATCTCTGTATGCAGGGCAGCCACACCGTTGACACTGATACCATAGTGGATATCAATATGTGCCATGCAGACGCAGTTGTCTTTGTTGATGATCGCCACGTCGGGATCGTTGCACTTCTTGTTGACACGTGCATCCAGTTCACGGATGATGGGCATGAGCTGCGGAACTGCCTTCTTCATGAAGGAGATCGGCCATTTCTCAAGTGCCTCTGCAAGGATCGTGTGGTTCGTGTATGCACAGGTCTTGGAAACAACGTTGATCGCCTCATCCATGGTCATACCACGCTCCTGAAGCAGACGGATCAGCTCCGGGATCACCATGGTCGGATGGGTATCATTGATCTGGATCACTGCATAATCATACAGATCATACAGATCAGAGCCCTTTGCCTCTGCTTCATCCAGGATCAGGCGCGCTGCGTTGCTGACCATGAAGTACTGCTGGTAAACGCGAAGCAGGCGTCCTGCATCATCGCTGTCATCGGGATATAAGAACAGTGTCAGGTTCTTTGCGATATCCTCTTTATTAAAACCGATGTTATCATTGCCGACGATGGACTCATCAACAGTCTCTACGTCAAACAGATGAAGTTTTGTGGTACGATTCTCGTATCCGACTACATCAATGTCATACATGCGGGACTTTAATGTAAATCCGCCAAACTCGATATCGTAGGTCTTGTCAGTGGGACGAAGCCAGCTGTTCTCGGTCATCCAGGGGTTCGGTGTCTCACTCTGTAAGTGATTCTTGAATACCTGCTTGAATAATCCATAGTGATAGTTTAATCCAACACCATCGCCGTTTAATCCTAAGGTTGCGATGGAATCAAGGAAGCATGCTGCCAGACGTCCCAGACCGCCGTTTCCGAGGGAAGGCTCTGCCTCGATCTCCTCAATCTCTGCTAAGGACTTTCCGCATTTCTCCAATTCAGTCTTTACCTCGTCATACAGTCCGAGGTTGATCAGGTTGTTGGATAACAGCTTTCCAATCAAAAACTCTGCGGAAATGTAGTAGAGCTTTTTCTTTCCTTCGTTGCTCTCCTTATCCTTTGCAGCCTCTTTCACATACTCCAATAATGCGATATAGATCTCCTCGTTTGTGCACTGATCCATAAAGCGTCCAAATCTCTTTTTTACATATTCATTAACAGTCATCGTTCTTCTCCTTTTAAATTTGATGGGGTCTCTCTGTTTCAACTGTAGTCATTATATACGTTTGATCCATAAAAATGCTTGCAGTATTCTGCCAAGATATAGTACAATCCTATCAAGGAGGACACTTTATGAACATTCCTGAATACGAATCCTATCATGAAAAGAAATCACATTTTGATGCAGCCTTTCCATACAACACCTATTTATGCTCGATCCCTGTGGATTTTATGCAGGTTCCGCTGCACTGGCATGACGAGGTGGAATTTATCTATATAAAAAAGGGCTGCGGCAGTATCGCCGTGGATTTTACGACCTATGAGGTACAAGCAGAGGACATCGCACTCATTTTGCCGGGGCAGCTCCACGCCATCAGCGGTCTGCCGGATCAGGTGATGGAATATGAAAATATTATTTTTCACCCGGAGCTGTTGGAAGCTTCCGGTGCGGATGCCAGCTTTCACGCTTTCCTGCAGCCGCTCTTTGCCATGCAGCTTGCCTGTCCGTCGATCCTCACAAAAAAAGACAGTGCCTATGCAACTGTACGCAACTGTCTGGATAAAAACGACAATATCTGTATGAGCTTTCCGGCAGGCTATCCGCTTGCCATCAAAGGCAATCTGTTTGCCCTGTTTTTTGCGCTCTACACAAGTTATGGCGATAAGAAGCGCAATCCCTCCGCAGGAAAGAACATCGAGAAATTAAAATCCGTCATCAAATATGTGGAGCTGAACTATGCCTCTCCTATGACGATTGCTGAAATGGCGGATCTGGCAGGTTTTTCGGAATCCCATTTTATGAAATTCTTCAAAAATACGATGGGTGTCCCCTTTACCTCCTATTTGAATTCCTATCGGCTCACGATGGCGGGTCGCCTGCTCTTGCAGTCTGATGATACGATCCTCTCCATCGCCACGGAAGTCGGCTTTGACAATCTTTCTTATTTTAACCGCGCCTTTAAAAAACAGTACGGCATGACACCGAGCGCCTACCGCACAGAGGGCTGATGGGCAATGTTACCGGTTTGTGTAGCAAACCTAAACAGATACCGGTATCTGTCAGTTTTCCTATACAGCCACTTCATTTTGTATAGCAACATTTCCACCGTGAAGTGCTATGATTGCCTCAGATAAAAAAGAACTGCATGCACAGTTCAAAATCATGGAGGTAATCAAAAATGAAAAATTACAAGAAGATCTTATGTGGCGCACTCGCCGCAGCAATGGTACTGACAACCGCAGCCATTCCCGCTTCCGCAGCCGCAAAGCCTGCCCTGAATAAGACGAAGCTCACCATGACAGTTGGTGACACCGCTACATTAAAAGTCAAAAATGCAGCGAAAAAAGAAAAGATCACATGGGCAAGCAAGAAAAAAACAGTTGCTGCTGTTTCCTCCAAAGGAAAAGTAACTGCAAAGAAAGCCGGCAAGACCGTTGTCAGCGCAACCTTGAAAAAAGCCGGCAAAACCCTGAAATGCAACGTTACAGTAAAGGCTGCTGAGACTCCCGCGCCTCAGACACAGGATATCACCGCTCTGCTTGCGGGAAAGAGTTACAAAGGCACCGCCGAAGCAATGGGTACTCAGATGGATGCACTCAAATTAACCTTTGGCACAGACGGAACTGTAACCGGCGAGATGCTGGATACCGAAACTCTGGCAATGAAGCAGATCGGCGGAACCTATACCGCTACTCTTGAGGGTAAGACCGTTACCGTTACGGTTACAGCTCCCGACGGCACAGTTGTCACCGAGACCCTGACTGTTGTAAAAGATGATTACAGCGAATTATCCGCCACAAAAAATGTAATGGGTATGGATATTCCTGTCACTGTTGTAGAAGTAACCGAATAGTTCGTTTTCACCCGAAAAGGAGATACATGCGGTGCGTGTATCTCCTTTTTATCATTTCTATCATTGCGTCTTTTTTATTTCGATTCCAGTAATCTTTCCGTCATCCAGCATAGCAACCGCATAGGTACTTCCGGTCGGTGAATAGTATCCGGTAAAGCTGCCGGGATTGACATAAGTAATGCCATCCGTCTCGTGTACCTCTGCCCGATGCGTATGCCCATAGCATACCAACTGCGCTCCTTGATTTTTCGCCTCGTTTTCCAGCACAGAAAATCCTTGTTTTACTGCGTATTTATGACCGTGAGCAGCAAAGATCTCCACACCTTCCAATGAAAAGCGCGCGGTCGGCTTTAAGGGCATAAAATCATTATTTCCCTTTAAATAAATGGATGCCGTCATTGGCGGAAGTAACCTTTCGTATTCTGTTTTTGAACGTTCCCCATCTCCCAGATGCAAGAAAAGGTCGATGGGAGCTTCGCGCTCGATCACATCCCGAAGCTGATGCATAAAACCGTGATTATCTGAAATGATAAGAATTTTCTTCATAGTGGTCCTTTATCATATGAATATACTAATTTTATGGTTTTTCTCATCATATAATAAAATACTCGTTTGCACAACCACAAAATTTCAACTAGTAAAAGTGAATTTTTTCTTGCAACGGCACGAAATGTGTGTTATACTTTTATTCGTTGTAGCGAGGAATTGCATATTAGCCGGCGTGTCGGAATGGCAGACGATGCAGACTCAAAATCTGTTGTGGGTAACCACGTGTGGGTTCAAGTCCCACCGCCGGCATCAAAAAATAGGAGCAGGACGAAAGTCCGGCTCCTATTTTTATAAAAGTGGAGCATACGGGAATCGAACCCGTGGCCTTAACAATGCGAATGTTACGCGCTCCCAACTGCGCTAATGCCCCATGAGAACAGTATAGCACGATCGGAAAAAAATTCAATAGGTGGCCAGCTCACGCTTTCGTGTTTTTGCTGCTTTCTTGTATCCTGCCAGCGTACTCACTACTTCATCATAGTTTGGGAAAGGTTCTCGTTCATTGGAAGCGGAAACAGCTGTCACGGACACCAGCGGAAATGACTCAACGACTCCATGCCGGTTGCAAGCCTGAATGCAGCGCCGCGCACGATCCTCTTCTTTATAAAGCATGTGCGCACGCTGCTCAAATTCAGTCCTGATCTTTTCGGAAAATGCAAACGGCTGAAAGCCCTCACAGATCATCACGAAATCATCTCCGCCAATGTGTCCTACAAAATCGTTTGAACCGGCATTTTTCTTTAATACATCTGCCAGAATACGAATAACCTCGTCTCCCTTTTCAAAACCATATACATCATTGAAGGCTTTAAAATTGTCGAGATCAAAATAATAGATCGTACACTTCCTGCCTGACTCCACACTTTCCTTGACCTCCTGATCGATCACGATATTGCCCGGAAGCCCGGTCAGCGGATTTGCACATTTTGCGAGATCCACATCAATTTCCATCGCTTTTTTCAGCAGATCCTGAATCGTCACGATCCCTGCATACTTGTCCTCTTCCTTAACCACAATGAAATCATAGAGCGCATCCATCTCACGCTCCATGGCAATCTTAGCCACACTGCTGATCGATGTATTTGCATCAACCATCAAAAAGTTTTTTTCAGCCAGATCACCGATATTTTTCTTATGATATAACGAAAATCCATATTGTCCGCTCAATTTCTGGAACAGTTTTTCTCTGGTCAGAACACCTGTCACCTGTTCCTGATCCACCACACAGATTCCAACCACTTCATCATGATGCTTCATATAAGAGAGAACAGCTTCCACCGTCACATGGGGTGCAACAGTCAATCCTTTTCTCATCAGATTTTTTATATAATATTTCTTTACACCGAGATGATTGTGCATATGATTAAAGGTGTTTTTCTCAAGGATTTCTCCTACTGCCTGCCGATTATCAAAATACAGCTGTGGCTCGGGTTTCGCCAGATAATAACCCTGTCCATACTGGACACCCAGGTCGATCAACATCTCCATCTCTTTTTGCGTCTCGATACCCTCAGCGATCAGCAGGATACCGCTGTTATGGGAAAATTCCACCATTCCCTTGATCATAGCATATTTAATTGGATTTTTATATACATCCCGTACCAGCCCGATATCAAGTTTAATATACCCCGGTGTCAGGCTGCAGATCCGGTTTAATCCGGCATAACCGGAACCGACATCATCTATCGCGATCTGATAATGCTGCATTTTATAATGATCAATTGCCTGTCGAAAACTCTGCTCATCTTCCACCCGTTCCCGCTCTGTCACCTCAAAAACGATGCGCTCCGTGTCGATCCCGTAGCGTTTTGTATACTCCCTCGTAAATCCCTCCCGGAACTTCTCGTCATGCAATACTTTCGGGCTTACATTGATAAATATTTTTGCGTGATACTGATCTAGTGCTTCCATTTGCTCATGGACTTCATGCAGGATCGCGCGCCTGCACACCTGCTCCAGCATCCAGATACAACCCAGCTCTTCCGCGCTCTGAAACATTTCCTCTACATTATCAAATAACCCCGGCTGCGACACTCTGCTTAAGGCTTCAAAACCCAACACACTCCCATCTCTAAGTGAAATGATCGGCTGAAATACCGGTCTGATCCACCGGTTGACAATGATTTTTTCCAAATTTTCCTGCTGTTCAGTTGTAACCATACGAATTCTCAGATCCTTTCCACCACAGAACTTCTCCGAATCAGTATAGCTTATCCTCTAATAGCTCATCTATCTTGTAAATGTAAAATAAATGAAAAAAACATGTAAAAAGTCGTTATATATGCCATCAGACATATATAACGACCTAAAATTTTCTATATGGTTACTGTAATTTCCCCTTGAACTCATCGAAGCAGTCAAATGTCGCAAAGTAGTCTGCGATCGTCTCTGCACGACGGATCAGCTTTGGTGTGCCATCCTCCTGTAACAGGATCTCGGAAGACCACAGTCTGCCGTTGTAGTTGTAACCCATCGCAAAACCGTGTGCACCGGTATCGTGAATGACTAACAGATCGCCCTTGTCGATCTTCGGCAGCATGCGATCGATGGCAAATTTGTCATTGTTCTCGCAGAGCGCACCAACAATATCATACATGTGTTCACAGGGCTGATCTTCTTTTCCCATAACGGTAATGTGATGATATGCACCATACATAGCCGGACGCATCAGATTTGCTGCGCAGGCATCCACGCCAATGTACTCTTTATAAGTATGCTTCTCATGGATCGCCTTCGTTACCAGACAGCCATAAGGTCCCATCATGAAACGTCCCATCTCTGTATAGATCGCCACGTCACCAAGTCCCGCCGGTACTAAGATCTCGTCATATACCTGATGAACGCCTGCTCCGATCGCCGCAATATCATTCGGTGTCTGATCCGGCTTATAGGCGATGCCGACACCACCGGAAAGATTGATAAAGCTGATCTCGATGCCAAGCTCCTGCTTGATCTCCACAACGAGATTGAACAATGTGCGCGCCAGTGCCGGATAATAATCATTTGTCACCGTATTGCTCACAAGGAACGAATGCAGTCCAAAACGCTTTGCGCCTTTCTCCTTTAAGATCCTGTAACCCTGGAAGAGCTGTGCTTTTGTCAGACCGTATTTTGCATCTCCGGGGTTGTCCATAATGCCGTTACTGATCTCATATACCCCGCCCGGATTGTAACGCAGGCTGATCGTCTCGGGAATATGTCCCAGCGTCTGTTCCAAAAACTCAATGTGTGTAAAATCATCCAGATTGATGATCGCACCAAGTTCCTCTGCCTTTACAAACTCCTCCGCAGGTGTATCATTTGAGGAAAACATGATGTCCTCGCCGCGGATATCACAGGCATCTGAGAGAACCAGTTCTGCCATGGAAGAACAGTCACAGCCACAGCCATACTCATGCAGGATCTTGATCAAAAACGGGTTGGGTGTTGCCTTTACCGCAAAATACTCTTTATATCCTTTATTCCACGCAAATGCATCCTTCACTGCCTGTGCGTTGGCGCGAATTCCTTTCTCATCATATAAATGAAAAGGCGTCGGATATTCTTTTACGATCGCATCCAACTGCTCCTTTGTCACAAATGTCTCTTTTTTCATCGCTATATCCTCTTTTCGTAAAATTTAAAACAAATTATACTCTATACTATTTGAAAAGGCAACAGTAAGTTTGAACTAACTCCTTTGATTCTGAAAAAACGAAGAATCGAAAGTCTAATAACCGAAATATGCGTCAATCCCATCAGCCAGACCCTTCACCATGGCCTTTTGTCCGGAAGCCGATGCCATGTAACGGTCTTCCGTCGCATTCGTCATAAAGCCCAGTTCGATCAGGGTCGTCGGTACGGTGCTCCAGTTTGTTCCGGTCAGATCATCCCGATAGGATATACCACGGTTGCGCAACCCTGTTTCCTTACAATATGCGCTGATCAGCGCCTTGGACAGCTTATTACTCTTACTGTACAGCTTGCTGATATAACGGTTGGAAGAAGACGGGCAGAGCGCGGTGGCTCCCCGCGCTGAGGATACGCCTCCATCCGCGTGAATGCGCACGCAGATATCCGCACCGCTCTCGTTGATCCGCAGTGCACGTTCCTTATTGGAAATATTGACATCATTCTTTGTTCGGGTCATGACCACCTCATAACCCCTGTCCAGCAATTCTGTCTTTAGTTTTTTTGCCACCTCAAGGGTCAACTGATATTCCGGCTTTCCGGTGGCGATACCGCGTGTGCCGCCCGCCACCTTTGCCTTGTACGTTGACGAACCGGGACCGTTTGGCTCTGTACTGCTGTCTCCCCGCAGCTGGTGTCCGGGATCAATACCGATCACTTTCTTTCCGTTGACCTGTAAAAGTACAGATATCTTCTCTCCGCCGCAACTGGCATAAATATGTGTTTTTCCGTAACGCTTTGCCTTGACCTTTCCGGTCTTACTTACCGAGGCGATCTTTTCATTGCCGACAGACCATGTCACTGTCTTTGTTGTATTGACATTAAACTGATAAGTTTTCCCTGCCGTCAGCTTTTTCACTGACTTTGTAAAAGCCAGCGGCGCTATTTTTCCGCCGGTTTCTGCCTGTGCGGGAACGGCCATGACTACCGCCAGCATGATACACAGGAAAGCGGTGATCAAACACTTTCGTTTCTCTGTCATAAATACCTTCTTAATACAATGTCTCATTCTGCTTTTCATTCTTTTCTCCGGATCATTTGAAAACACGTCAGACGATCGCGACATGCAAAACATTTAATAATAAGATCCATGCCAGTCCGTAATAGGTCACTACCGCCACAAGATCGTTGACGGTTGAGATCAGCGGTCCGGACGCAACTGCCGGATCAACGTGAATCTTGTTGAAAAAGAGCGGGATCACGGTTCCGGTAAGGCTGGAGATCGTCATTGCCACCAGAAGCGCCAATCCGATACAGCCGGAGATCGGAAATGCCGTTCCCAACGCCTGCCCTTTGATAAAAGCCAGATAACAACCGATAAATACAAATGCAATACTTCCCAGCAGCAATCCGTTTGCCATGCCGACACGGATCTCTTTGAATACCAGATACAGCTTCTGTTTTCCCTCCAGATTCTCATCCATGAGCACGCGCAGCGTCACTGCCAGGGACTGTGTGCCCACATTTCCTGACATACCCAGCGTCAACGACTGGAAGGTAACGATCAGCGTCAGCTCCGACATGACATGCTCAAACAGACCGGTGATCGTAGATACACCAAGACCCATGATAAAAAGTACGACCAGCCACGGAACTCTCTTTTTCATGGATTCCAGCAGCGATTCGTTCAGATCTTCCTCCGCGGTCAAACCTGCGAACATCGCGTAGTCTTCACCCATTTCCTCATCGACCATCTCGATCAGGTCATGCGCTGTCACGACACCGATGACACGATTGTCATTGTCCAGAACAGGGATCGTATCCTCTGAATAATCCTTTAATTCCTCAATACAATCGCTGATATCCTCTTTCGCGTATACATAGGGGAAAGATGTGGCGATCAGGCTCTCCAGCTCATCATGCTCCCGCGCGATGATCAGATCATTCAGACTCAGCGCACCGTAAAAGGTTCCGTTTTTGTTTACCACGTACATGGTAGAAATATTGTCGTGATCCGCCGCCTGCTCCACAAGGGATTTCATGGCTTCTTTGATCGTCAGATCACGGCTGATCAGAATAAAGTTGGTAGACATGTAACTACCGATCTCATCCTCATCATAGGATGCAATACGCTCTACATCCTTCTTCGTATCGATATCCAGAAGCGCCTCGACCTGCGCGCGCTCCTCCTCATCCAGCTCATCAAGGATATCACTGATCTCATCCGCATCCATGGATGCCAGGATCTCAGCCACTTTTTCCGCACTGATCTCCTGCATGTAATCCTTGATCTCATCTTCCTCTACATATGAGAATACCTCTGAAATGCGCTCTGCGCTCAAGATCATGAACAGACGCTTTCTGGCATCCTTGTCCAGATGCTGCAGCAGTGACGCAATATCGTTTTCATGATAATCATCCAGACGCTCGCGCAGCTCGGAGGGCTTCGCATCGGAGTCTAAAATTTCCAACAGTTCCGCCTCATAATCGGGGCGCTCCGGAATAAATAATTCTTCTTCCACTTTTACTCTATGTCTCCTTTCTTCCAATCTTATCATCTGAAAAAAGGGCATAAAAAATCCATCGTTTTTCCAAACCAATGAAACGAACGATGGACATCAGAAATGCTTCAGATCATGAAAACCGGGTGTAACCACGATCCATTTCTGAAATCTGAAACGCTTTATGCTGTCTATCGTTCATCTGTTTATGCCCGTGACTATCAGAACTGTCCATGGTCTCACCCTCTTTCTAAATATTTCACATTTGTTTTATCGTATCATTCCGGAAATTGATTGTCAAGAAGTCATTTGTCGGCGGCTGGCAGGAATGATCCATACATGCATAGTACGTGGTATGGTCATTTTTCAAGGGATATCTTTTATCCGGCTGATCCCGGATCACCACCTCTGTATCCAGTGGGATCCGACACGCCAGTCCGCCCAGATCCTGCGCGTCTTTACGCACGATCGTGATCCGGTCCGGTTCATCCGCATCATCCAATAAAGCCAGAAGATACATGGCATAACCGGCCGGATAACCGTCCGCCTCGGCACACATATAGGAAAGCTGCTCTTTGGACAGCTTTTTCAGCCACACATCATCCGTGAGATATGACAGCCGGACCAAATCGTATGCCATTGCGGAATTCCCGCTGAAAACAGCTCCGTCATAGGTCTCCTTGGGGCGCAAAACCAACTGCTCATGCTCATTTCCGTACAGAAAAAATCCGCCGTGCTCCTCATCATAAAAGTCAGAAACTGTTTTTTTGCAAAGCGCCGTCGCCCGCTCCAGCCAGGAGCCGTCCAGTGTTGCCTCATACAGAGCCAGCAGCGCATAAATGCTGAAGGCATAATCGTCTAAAAATCCCTTCTCTCCACGCTGTCCGTTCCTGTAACTGACATACAATGTATCATCCTCGCATAAATGAGTGCTGATAAACGTCCACGCCTGCAACGCCGTGTCAAGATAAATGTGTTTTCCACTCACCCGGTACAGACTGCACAATGCTGCGATCATCAGAGCATTCCAGGAGGTCAGGATCTTATCATCCAGATGCAGCGCGTATCTGTGACTACGGTATTCATACACGGCTGCGCGGTATTCATCCATCCGTTTTTGCTCTGTAAATATCTCACCATCTTCCGCTTTCTCCATGTGATGCAAAAGATTCGGAATACTTTTTCCCTCAAAATTTCCGCTCTCGGTAATATCAAAATATCTGTTGAATTCCTTTCCTGCACTCTCACCAAGTACCTGTGTGATCTCTGATGGCTGAAACAAGTAATACTTCCCCTCTTCCCCCTCGCTGTCCGCATCCTTTGCACTGTAAAAAGCGCCCTCAGGAGAAGTCATTTCCCGCAGGATAAAAAGCGCTGTCTTCTGCGCCACATCCAGATAAATATCCTTTTTTGTGAGCTGAAATGCCTTACAGTATGCCGACAACAGCAATGCATTGTCATACAGCATCTTTTCAAAATGAGGCACGAGAAAATACGGATCTGTGGAATATCTGCAAAAGCCACCTCCGATATGGTCAAACATGCCGCCCCGATACATCTGCATCAATGTCTTTTCCACCATTTTAAGCGTATCCCGATCCCCGTTCTTCTCATAACAGCGCATGAGAAACAACAAATTGTGCGGAGTCGGAAATTTCGGTGCTTCTCCAAACCCGCCATATCTTTCGTCAAAGCTCTCTTTGAAGATCGCCACTGCATGAGCGATCAGCCTTGCCGCCTGGTCGTCAAACGCACTCCGGCCTGCCGGAAAGCTGCTTTTTTGCAACGCTTTTTTCTGCAGGATCGACGTAATCTCTTCTGCGGATTCCAGCAGCCGCTCCCGGTTCGTCTCCCACCGCTCCTGCACCTGCAGCAGCAGTTCCTTCAATCCGATCCGTCCGTAAACAGAAGTCTTTGGAAAATAAGTACCCGCAAAAAAGGGCTTCTGCTCCGGTGTCAGAAAGATCGTCGTCGGCCACCCGCCGCTCCCCGTAAAAGCCTGACACACGGTCATATAAATATTGTCAATATCCGGACGCTCCTCCCTGTCAACCTTGATGGAGATAAAGTACCGGTTTAAGATCTCTGCGATGTCTTCGTCCTCAAAGCTCTCGTGTGCCATGACATGACACCAGTGACAGGTGCTGTATCCGATGCTTAAAAAAATCGGTTTGTCCTCTTCTTTGGCACGCAAAAATGCCTCTTCACACCATGGATACCAGTCCACCGGATTATCTGCATGCTGCAACAGATAAGGGCTTGTCTGATCTTTCAAATGGTTTTTCATGCGCATACTCCTCCTGCCTCTTCTCGCGGCTAAACTGTGATATGTACCTAGTATGTATTTTCTGCGCAAAATTATGAGGCCGCAGATGTAATTCCTGTCCGGAAAAAGCAAAAAAACAGGACGAGGATTTCCTCGTCCTGTTTCAATTCATGTGTTTTCAAATGTGTATTATTTTGAAAAATCAGGAAAGTTAAACTTTGTTGCCTTGTTGTAATTCTTGTAGACAGCCGTTGTTTTTGCAGATGAGCATGAGAAAGAAAAACTCTCTGTCTCATCCGTACTCTCCTCATCCATGCCGCTCATCTCATTCATTGCTGCAGCCATATTCTTATAAAGGCTGTCACAAAATGCCGTCATATCCATAGTCATCTTTACCGGCAGATAATTCTTCTTATTGATCCACAGGGTTATCTGGATCGGATCCGTTGATTTAAAATCAATGCCTAACTGTGCTAACTGCTCACTGTCGATTCCCATCGCCTGCATTGCTTCATCCATTGCTGAACCGTCCATCTTTGCTTCGATCTGTACCGTATCGATCTTATTTACTTTCACACTTTTCTTTACAATCTTTGCCGCGGAATACATAGATGTATCCAGCGAACCAGACATACCGGACATATTTTTATACAATTCCGTATAATCTTCCTTTTCGTAAGGTTCACCATCTACAGAAGTAAATGCATAGACTTTTCCCTTTGAAGTCTCTTTCAGGTAAACAACGCTCTTACTTGTCTGTGTCGTACCGGCAGCTGTAACCTTCGATGTTGTGACAGCTTTTGACTTGATCGGATCCTGGAAGATGATCTGTTTATTCGTCTGCTTTATATCCATACTCTGTCCGTTCATATCCATCGTCATGGAAGTTGTCTGCGTTGCCTCATAAGATTTTGCTTTTTTAGAAGCCTTCTCCATCTTTGTGAGATACTGCTTTGCAGTCAGTGTCGCGGCGCTTGCCGGTGTGACACTTCCCAACACACTGGCAGCCACTGCCAAAGTCAACAGACCTGCCATCAGTTTCTTCTTAATAATTCCCATCGTTCAATCCTCCTTGTATATGACGGTATATTTTTGTACCAACACATTGGTATACAAACAAAGATACCAGTTTTTCCCTACAATTACAAGCCGTTTAGTACAAATCGTTTACCGGCTTCCCGTTAATTCTGTGGAGCGTTGTTGAGGTTCGTGTGCGTCACCTTGTCAAAGGAATTGATAAACTCATCGAACTCCATATAAAACTGACCATACGTTTCATCGGAACCTGCAGACAACAACCAGCCGGTCGTAGATTTATTTCCATTTTCATCATACTGAAGCGAATGGGTACTGTACGGATTTCGCAACAAAACATACCTCTTTCCGTTTTCCACTTTGCCACCTAACACAGAGTACGCATGACCGCTGTTTAAGCCGTCCACACTTCTTTGGCTGGAACCGGCATTATAGATGACATTACGCTCTCGTGCAGTGCAGATATTCTGAAACAATGTATCTTTCATTGCCTCAATATCCTCTTCGCTTGTTCTGCCCTTCGAATAATCCAGTTCCGGTGCGATTCCCAGTAAACGCTGCAAGAACTCGCCACCCTCACCATACCAGAGTGACTTATACCCTTTCATGCCATTTCGACCTACATACGCACACGCCTTTTCGATCATCTGCATCCATAATGCGCCGGCAGACAATGCATCCGCTCCTGCTATGCGGGGAATTTCCTTTGTCATTGTTACATATACAGGCACAAGCTCTGCATCTTCATTTGCCTGATTGATTTCTTCTTCTTCAATGATAGCCCAGTCATCCTCTTCTTCTGTTGTCTGCTGTGACTGACTCTGCGACTGACTCTGTGACTGACTCTGCAATTGACTCTGTGGTACAAAAAGCCGCACCGTCACCGTTCCGTCTACATTTTCCCTGATACACTCCTTCAGCTTTGCAGGATTCAATTCTACCAGCCCTGCCACGCTGGCTACCATATAGCAATTGGAAACCAGACGCTGCTTTAAGTCATTCACCGTAGGTTCATGGGAAAACAACGGTGTATCTGACTGATCACTCCAGTGGCTCACTCCCTGAATCAGGCTGTTTCTGGTACTTCCGGCTCCATCTAAGCCTTCTTCTTTAAGCTTTGTTTCGGAAAAATCCATAATCCGATTCGCAGGTGTATCCACCGGTATCTGCAAGGTACCGTTGGTCATTTGGTCAAAGTAATTTTCAATATTTGTAAGTGCCTGCAGCGCATTTGTATTTGTTTCTTTGTCAAGTGCAACCTTGACTGCCTTTATCGCTTTTTTGAGCCGTTTGCGCTCCTCCGTATAACCAACCACATAGCGGGTTCCGACCACATACTCTTGCACGATCTTTGCAACATCTTTCAAACCGGCCTCATACAGTCGGCGATTCAGCCGACGCAGTTCTTGCCTGGAGGCTTGCTCCTGCAGGTCAGAATTCGTTGAAGTAGCTTCCTCCCTGGTGCGCTGCCATGGCTGCACATCCTGTCTGTTCTGGAGGTTTTCCTGCCTTCCGGCTTCTTCCTTCATCTCCCGGAAGCTTTCCCGTTCTTCATCCGTGAGAGGCCCGCCTGATACGTTGAGATGATGTTTCCACTGATTAAATACCCGAACCTTTTCAAACCAGTCTGTGGCATCATTGTCACCCAGATGTTCACCCTCCGCCGTTTCGTCTAAGATCTCACCATTCAGCGTAACTCTGTTCTGCTCACAATAAACCTGAAGCCGATGACGAAGCGCATCGATCACAGGTCCCAAATGCGTTACCAGCCCCTGGATATCCTCCGCAAAATCTGCATATGCATCCTGATCTCTTTGATATTCTTCTATTAATTCATCATATGCTTCAATCCGGTCAAGATACTCCATAAAAGTTTTTTTCACATGGATGTTCGAAGTCAAAAACATTTCAGGCGAGTAGAAATGCTCCTGCACATCCTGCATCCGCCAGAAGAAAGCCGCTTGCTGTTCCGTAGTATCATCCGACAATTTTCCCACCGTTTTCGTGAATTCCGCCTTTTGTTCTGCCCGCCACGAACGAGCCTCCTTACGCTCCTGCCGTCCCTCGCGCACTTCCTTCATCTGATCATAGACATCCAAAGTGTACGCAGTTGCTCTGTCAGTCATCAGCTTTGCTCTGTCAATCCGTTCATTTCTCAGCTTTTTTTCCTGCGTATTTGACTTAAAGCTCTTTTTTCCCAATTGGGCAGTATCCTGCATGTGAGCCGTTTGTTCCAGATATGTTTTTCTTGCATCCCGTGCATGATGCTCTCCATTCCTCTGTAAAAGCCGCGCCGTATAATCTTCCTGATGGACCTCTGCCCGTGCCTGCTGATTTTTCATTTCTTGTGCATGTGTTTTCTTCTGTAATTCCAACGTTTCATGCTGTATAGACATATGTAAGCCCTCCTTATCCTAAAATCTGTTAATCCCACACAGCAGCTCTTGCGGCAAAGGTGAAAAGCTTCCTTTACACAATATGATCTGCTCTCTCTTTCCGCCCAGCAGACGCGTGTATAACTGGTCTGCCTGATCCGTCGACAGTATCATTTCCATCGGTGTCTCAACCGGATACTTTGCATACAGATCATTTGCTGCCACAGCAAGCATGGAAAGAAAGCTTGCCGTACTGTCTTGTCTGATCCAGCAGTAATCCAGACTGATCGTTTTTTGCTGTTCACTGAGCAGTATCATTCCGGCAATCTCGTCATCCTTAATCAAAACGAAACTGGAAGGCGATTCCTGTAAATAGGAAGTGATCCGCTCTCCGATCTCCTCAAGCATCCACTGATTGCAAACATAACGTTCCCGTTTCGATAACTGGTCGAAACGTTTAAATCGTCCCTTCTTCTTGAAGGCATGATGCTCCTGCAGACTTGCAATCGCATCCCCAAGTGTCGTCACGCCCAGCGGAAGTTCCATCGTCTCCATCATAAAACCGCATCGCCGTAAAAACGGTGTCAACGTTTCCCGTTCTCCCGCCTGCTCATAGGATACAGACAGCTCCTGACAATTTTTATTCTTCATTTTTTCCGACAATGCAGCGATCAGTTCACGGCCCAGTCCCAATCGTCTGGACTTCGGATGAATATAGATACTGTTTAAGATCCATTCATCCTCTTTTTCCTCCCAGCACATTGCCCCCTGCGGCTCGTCTAAAAACTCCACACCCAGCGCATTCATGTGCCGGGTCCCATTCATTAGTTCTATAAACGTCTCTTCCGGTAAAAATCCGGCCCAATCAAACAACGAATTTTGATCCAAATCTACAAGTTTCATCTTTACGCTCCTTACTCTTTACAGTTTAAACTGATCTACGATCACTTTCAGTTCATCGACCGATTCACGGCTTTCCCGAAGTCTCTCATAGCCCTCGATCGTGGTTCCGACAACTTCTGTGGATTTCTCTGCGATCACATGCATACCGTCTGCCGATTCGCTTACCGTATGGTTGATCTCTTCTACAGAAGACGCGATCTGAACAATATAACTATCCAGTTCTTCAATTGCGCCTTTTACCTGACGCATGACCTGTATAAACGCATCCGCGTCCCTATGATATCGTCCGCCGGATTCTTTAAACAGTGTATAGTCTCCAAGAACGGTATCCTCCAAAAACTGCATCATAGCGGTAATGCACTCTGTCATATTCGACACTGCTTCATTTACTTCACTGACAATCACATTGATGCCGTCTACTGTCTGGGAGGTCTGCTCTGCCAGTGTACCGATCTCTGTTGCGACTACAGCAAATCCCCGACCCGCATCTCCTGCACGGGCAGCTTCAATACTGGCATTTAATGCCAGCAAATTCGTCTGGGAAGAAATATTTTTGATATCAGCAGTCAGTTCATTGATACGTGCAACGGCCTTCGACTGCTCGATCGCACTTTCGGTCTTCTGTTTCATCACTGCAAAGATACTGTTTGTCTTATCACTGGACTCTCTGCTGACCTTTTCCATCTCTTCGGCACGTATTAATATCTGCTCGGAATCAGCCTCTCCATTCTGTGCCAACTCGTAAATGTTTCTGGAATTACGTTTTACTTCATCAATACTTTCTACAATACTTGCCGTATTGGAAGATGCCTCCTGCATTCCTGCCGCGATCTCTTCCGTCGCTGACGAGTTATCTTTTGAACGGCTGTTATTCTCCTGCATGATGAGATTCAGATTATCTACATTGCTGATGATGGTATTCTCTACCTGATGGATATTGGTGATCATCTCACGCAATACCTTTCGCATTTCGTGAATTTCCGTCGCCATGATACCGATCTCATCTTTGCGTTTTCGCAATGCGCCTCCATTTTTTGTCGCCGCAAAATCCAGTCTTGCAGTCTGTGAAATGATCGTGGTAAGCTGGCGGATCGGCTTTGAAATACCGTTGCCGATAAATACGCCTGCCAGGGTAGAGATCAGGATCGCCAATAACCCTGTGATAAGGATCACGGTCCGAACCATATTCGCAGAGGCGAAGATCTTCTTATCCGGAGCCGTAACGATCAGCTTCATCCCATTTTCCAGATCATAAAATGCCAACTCACTGTCTACTCCCTGATAAGAATACGCTTTCTGAACTCCCTGATTCTCCGTAGCACCCAAAAAACTGCCAATATCTGCCAGTGACGGATCCAGTTCGGAAATATTCTGTCCCATATCCAGTTCCTTGTGATAATAAACAGATCCCTGTGCATCTGCCAAAAAACCATAGCCCGTTTCAAACAACTGAATGGCATCGATCTTATCCGTAATCTGACCAAAATCGATATCCATACCGATGATTCCAATGGAAGTACCATCTTCCGCATAAAGCGGCACCACATAAGAAATCATATACACATTGATATTCTCATTCAAATACGGCGACATCCACATGGGCGCGCCGTTTTTGACCGGAATATAATACCAGCCGACATGCGCGTCATCATCCTCATCGTACATGGTAAAATCCGTAGGCGTGACCGTACCAAAAGGCTCATCCAGCGAATTTCTGGTAAAAAACACACCGGAAGTCGGATTGGAGTAATCCGGATTGTATCGGATATATGCCGTGATCGCACCATCCGTATGTAACGCAAAATTCTCAATCTCTCCTATCACAGCCTCTGTATAGGCATCTGCGTAGGACTTGTCATTCTTAAACTGTTCAAAATCAAGTTCCCGCAATACCATATCACTCAAGGTATCTACCGACTGCTCTACCCGGAAGATCGTGGCATTCAGTTCCTGCGCCGACAGACTGCCACTCAGTTTCAATTGTTCTTCCGCATCGGCTCTTGCATTATCATTTGCATTTTTCACACTTACACAACCGATGATCGCAGCCGTTAAGATCGAACATATTGCGATTCCTGTGATCACTTTCATTCGTATGGTTTTCATGATATTCCTCCCCAATATTGTACCCTTCTCCAACAGCATACCCCGGTGCCGTTTTCACGTCTTGTTATACATACAATTATATGAAAGGGGGTCTTTTATGTCAATGTGTATCACTTATGTCAGGCATAACAATTACGCAAAAAAATAACCGGAACATCGTTCCGGTTACTCTTTTCATCCATTTGAATTTGTAAAAGCTGCCGACGGGAATCGGACCCGTGACCTCCGCACTACCAATGCGACGCTCTACCGCCTGAGCCACGGCAGCCTGTCGAATCACTCAACGAATAATAATATACTATAACGTCGAATGATTGTCAACAGTAAAAATCAATTATTTTCTACAATTTTTCCGTGGGTTTCAGATACACCGCCATGCGGTTTGTATTGCCGAAATTGCGGAATGCGATGTAGGCATCGCTCTCTTTCTGTTCCTCAGAAGCGGCGGTGTTGGAAGCCGCCTCACTGTCTGTGTCGACGGGAATCGGACCCGTGACCTTTTCCTCCAGACGCTGCGACAAGCGCTCCAGAAACAGGCGCAGGAAATCTTCGTAGTCCTCTCTCGTAAAGAGCTGCTTTAAGGCATCTGAGAGCGTAGTTTCCGATGCACCGGTTCCGCCCGTGACATTTGTCCACTGATCCGGAATGTCCACACCACCGTTCTGCAGATAGCCGAGGATCTTTGTCACATAATTCTGTGTCTCCTCAAAGGGCGGAATCCCACCGTATTTGTCTACATTTCCGCTGCCCGCATTGTAGGCGGCAAGCGCATAGGAAACATTCCCGTCATATTTTTCCAGCAGAGAGGCAATATATTTTGCCCCTCCCATGATATTCTGCTCCGGGTCATAGGCATCCGTCACACCGAGTCCCTTTGCGGTCGTCGGCATCAACTGCATGATCCCCATGGCACCACTCTTACTGGTAGCATTCGGATCAAAATCGGACTCCGCCTTTGCCATCGCCTTTAAAAGCTCCACATCCACGTTGTAGGTCTTTGCTGCCTTCTCAAAGATCGATTCCAGAGAAGTGTCCGTTTTCAGCTGCTCGTTCAGCTGCGTCGCAAAATCTGTGGAGCTGCCTGATACTGCATCGGTATCTATCGTTGTTGTTGTCACGCCATTGGCATCCGTTACCGAAGTGATCTTCATAACAGTCCTCCTTAGCCGTGAGACATTTATCTGTTGGTCTTATACGTTGATCTCCGCTGTCATTCCAAGTACATCTTTATTTGCATCCAAAAGCGGCTGGATCACATTCTTTAAATACTGCTCTACCTGATATTCGGCACGACCGGTGTACTTGGCAGGATCCATATTCTCCTGCAGTTCCTCCAATGTCAGTCCGAAGGACTCATCCGCTGCGATCAGCTCCAGCAGATCATTGTCTTTTCCCTCTGCCTTCACATGCTTTCCTGCCTCCATGGACAGCTGACGGATCTTCTCATGCAGCTCCTGACGGTCGCCGCCCTTCTTAACCGCATCCATCATGATATTCTCCGTTGCCATGAACGGCAGCTCGCTCATCAGATGCTTGGTGATGACCTTGTCATATACGACCAGTCCGTCCACCACATTCAGGCACAGATCAAGGATACCGTCGATCGCGAGGAAGCCTTCCGGAATGCTCAGACGCTTGTTTGCGGAGTCATCCAGTGTGCGCTCAAACCACTGTGTCGCTGAAGTGATCGCGGGATTCAACGCATCGATCATCACATAGCGTGACAGAGATGCAATACGCTCACTTCTCATCGGGTTGCGCTTATATGCCATTGCGGAAGAACCGATCTGATTCTTCTCAAAAGGCTCCTCGATCTCTTTCAGATGCTGCAACAGGCGGATATCGTTTGAGAACTTGTGTGCACTGGCTGCGATGCCTGCCAGTACATTTGCCACTCTCGTATCCACCTTTCTGGAATAGGTCTGTCCGGAAACCGGATAACAGCACTCGAATCCCATCTTCTGCGCGATCATCGGATCGATCTTGTCAATGATCTCATTGTTATTGTCAAACAGTTCTTTAAAGCTTGCCTGTGTTCCGGTGGTTCCCTTGGAGCCCAAAAGCTTCAGACTGCCCAGCACATAATCCAGATCCTCCAGATCCATGGCAAACTCCTGCATCCACAAGGTCGCACGTTTTCCGACTGTGGTCGGCTGTGCCGGCTGAAAATGCGTAAATGCCAGTGTCGGCAGCGCTTTATAGCGCTCTGCGAATTTTGCCAGCTCTGCCAGTACATTGACCAGCTTTTTGCGCACCAGCTTTAATGCCTCTGACATGATGATGATGTCGGTATTATCTCCCACATAGCAGGAGGTCGCACCCAGATGAATGATTCCCTTTGCATTCGGGCACTGCTGTCCGTAAGCATATACATGACTCATGACATCGTGGCGCACCAGTTTTTCGCGCTCCTTTGCCACATCATAGTTGATGTCATCCTGATGTGCCTTCAGCTCATCGATCTGCTCCTGTGTAATATCCAGACCCAGCTCCTTCTCTGTCTCCGCAAGCGCGATCCACAATTTACGCCAGGTACGAAACTTCATGTCCTGTGAAAAAATATACTGCATTTCCTTGCTGGCATAACGCTCAGACAAGGGGCTTGTGTAGTTGTCTGTACTCATTTTTTTCTCCTCTCAATGTTGTTCGCAAAACCGTCCCATCCGGGCTCTGCTCATCGCTTATCGACATATTCCCCTCTGATATCATCCTTGGGCGGTTCCATCGGGTAAGTTCCTGTAAAGCAACCCTTGCAGATGGGAAGTCCGTCTACCATCTGCTCCAGCCGGTCAATCTCAAGATAGCCGAGGCTGTCTGCCCCGATCAGTTCACGGATCTGCTCGATCGTGCGGTTATAGGCGATCAACTGCTCCCGCACCGGAATATCCGTGCCGAAATAGCAGGGCCATAAAAACGGCGGTGAACTGATACGCACATGCACCTCGGTGGCACCTGCCTCACGCAGCATATTGACAATGCGGTTGGAAGTCGTTCCCCGCACGATGGAATCATCGATCATGATGACCCTTTTTCCGGCTACCGCCTCCTTCATCGCGTTCAGCTTGATGGCAACGCTGCTCTCGCGGCTGCTCTGTGCGGGTTTGATAAAGGTTCGTCCCACATATCCGTTTTTTACAAACGCCATACCGTAAGGAATTCCGCTCTCCATGGAATAACCCATAGCTGCCACATTTCCGGATTCCGGAACACCGACCACAAGATCCGCGTCTACCGGTGAGTCCTTTGCCAGAAAACGTCCTGCCTTGATACGGGCCGCATAGACACTCTTTCCGTCAATATGACTGTCCGGTCTTGCAAAGTAAATATACTCAAAAATACATCTGGCGTGCTGCTCCGGCGGCAGGCACATGCTCTTGTCAGACTGGATGCCGTGTTCCGGCGAGATCGTCACTACCTCACCCGGCTCCACATCACGCACATATTCCGCGCCGAGCGTTTCCAGTGCACAGGTCTCACTGGCAAGCATATATGCATTGTCGCGTTTTCCGATCACCAAAGGCTTGAAGCCGAAGGGATCTCTTGCTCCGATCAGCTTTCTTGGACTCATGACCACAAGCGCATACGCACCTTTGATCTTTTCAGCCGCCCGTCGCACAGCTTCTTCAACTGTCTTTGATTTCAGGCGTTCTCTGGCAATATAGTAGGCGATGACCTCTGAGTCGATCGTTGTCTGGAAGATCGCACCGGTATATTCCAATTCTCTGCGCAGTTCATTCGCATTGATCAGATTGCCGTTGTGTGCCAGACCAAGCGTACCCTTCACGTAATTGAGCACCAAAGGCTGGGCATTTTCCCTCGTGGATGCACCTGCGGTGGAATACCGCACATGTCCCACTCCGATATCGCCCTTCAGTTTTTCCAGAGACTCCGGTGTAAACACCTCATTTACAAGCCCCATGTCCTTGTGCGTGAGCACCTTGCCTTTTGGTCCGTCCGTATCACTGACCGCAATACCGCAGCTCTCCTGACCGCGGTGCTGTAAGGCGAACAGTCCGTAGTAGATGGACGGAGCAACATCCGCTCCGTCAAAATCATACATACCAAAGACACCGCATTCCTCGTGCAATTCATCCGTTACATTTGCCGTTAATTCTGCCTGATTCTTCATGTATTATCTCCATATAAAATTATCTAGTAAACTTGGTTCCGGTCAGCAGTTCGTATGCTTCTTTGTATTTTTCGATTGTCTTATTTACCACCTCATCGGGAAGTAAATTATCATTGTCCGGGTTGCTCTTTAACCAGTCTCTGACAAACTGCTTATCAAAGGAAGGCTGTGACTGTCCGGGTTTGTATCCATCCAACGGCCAGAAACGGGAGCTGTCGGGTGTGAGCATCTCATCGCCCAGCACAACCTGTCCCTTCTCGTCCAGACCAAACTCAAACTTGGTATCCGCAATAATGATACCGCGCTCTCTTGCGTAGGCTGCACACTTCTTGTACAGATTCAAGGTAGCATCCTTGATCGCAGTCGCATACTCCTCACCTCTTCCGGGATAGAGTTTCTCTAAGATATCCACACTCTGTTCAAATGTGATGTGCTCATCGTGATCGCCCAAATCTGCCTTCGTTGTCGGTGTATAGATCGGCTCAGGCAGCTGATCAGACTCCTGCAGTCCCTCAGGCAGCTTGATCCCACAGACCGTGCCGTTTTTCTGATAGCTTTCCCAGCCGCTTCCGGTAATATAACCGCGGACAATACACTCAATGGGAAGCATATTTAACTTTTTACACATGGTGCTGTTTCCGCTATACTGCGGCTGTCTGAAATATTCAGGCATATCAGCCGGATCAACGGAGACAAGGTGATTCGGGATCACATCCTTTGTAAGATCAAACCAGAATTTTGACATCTGGGTCAGGATCGCTCCCTTATCTGTGATCTGATTCTTTAAAATATTATCAAACGCTGAAATGCGGTCTGTTGCAACAAGGATCAGGGTATCTCCGTTATCATAGACCTCTCTGACCTTTCCCTCTTTCATGGGCTTATACTCTTTCATCTCATTTTCCTCCTAAGCTTTTTATATTAAGAAATGTCTCGCGCTGCGGGCCATTTCTTAATCATGCAATCAAAGAAGCCTCGCGCTATTACGAAGCTTCTTTTTGTTTCATTTTACTTTTTGATAAGCAATGATTTTCCTGTCATCTCTGCGGGCTGCTCCAGACCCATGATCTGAAGTAAGGTGGGAGCGATGTCCGCCAGACATCCACCCTCGCGCAGTGTATAGGAATCATCATAATTTACAAGAATAAACGGAACCGGATTGGTTGTATGCGCGGTGTGCGGCTTTCCGGTCTCGTAGTCTACCATCTTCTCTGCATTTCCGTGGTCTGCACAGATGAACATCGCGCCGTCCACATCCTTGACTGCCTGAACAGCATCTCCGACCAGCTGATCCACACGCTCAACAGCCTTCACTGCTGCCTCGATAACACCGGTATGGCCTACCATATCAGGATTTGCAAAGTTGATGATGATCACATCATATTTATCAGACTTGATCGCCTCAACGAGATCCATTCCCACCTCAGGAGCACTCATCTCCGGCTTTAAGTCGTAGGTAGCAACTTCCTTCGGGGAGTTGACAAGAATACGTGCCTCATCCACATTCGGCTCCTCAACACCACCGTTGAAGAAGAAGGTCACATGCGCATACTTCTCGGTCTCAGCCAGACGAAGCTGCTTCTTTCCACACTTTGCAAGGTACTCGCCCAATGTATTTGTCACGGACTCCTTCTCGAAAGCGATCAGCTTGTTCGGGATGGTCTCATCATAATCCTTGAAGCACACATAGGTCAGATTTAAAAACGGACGCTCAAATCCGGTAAACTGATCATCACAAAATGCTCTCGTGATCTCACGGGCACGGTCGGGGCGGAAATTGAAGAAGATCACAGAGTCGCCATCCTTTACAAGGGATAACGGCTTGCCATCCTTCACGATCACAGTCGGCAGAACGAACTCATCTGTCACATCGTTTGCATAGGAATCTGCCATTGCCTGTACCGCATCTTCTGCCTGAACACCCTCACCGGTGGTCAGGGACTTGTAAGCCTTCTCCACGCGATCCCAGTTGTTATCACGGTCCATCGCATAATAACGTCCGGAAAGAGATGCGATCTTTCCGACACCGATCTCATTCATCTTATCCTGCAGTGCTGCCACATAATCTTTTCCGGATGCAGGCGGTGTGTCTCTTCCATCTAAGAATGCATGTACATACACATTCTCTAAGCCGTTTTTCTTGCACATCTCCAACAGACCATACAGATGGGTAATGTGACTGTGTACACCACCGTCTGATAACAGTCCCCATAAATGAAGATCTGAGTTGTTTTTCTTGCAATTCTCGATTGCCTGAAGCAGCACCTTGTTTTCAAAGAACTCACCATCCTCAATTGCTTTGGTGATACGGGTCAGATCCTGATAAATAATGCGTCCGGCACCGATGTTCATATGTCCAACCTCGGAATTTCCCATCTGTCCATCGGGAAGACCGACTGCCATTCCGGATGCATTACCCGCTGCAAACGGACATTCCTTCATCAGCTTGTCCATCACAGGAGTGTTCGCCATCGCGATCGCGTTGCCTTCGGGATTGTCATTCAGTCCATAACCATCCAGCACCATTAAAACTACAGGTTTCTTACTCATGTTTTTGTCCTCTTTTCTTTATGATATATATTAGTTTAATATGATTTTTCCACATATCCGTCCGCATCGATCGTCACACTCTTTGACAGCTGCTGTTCAAAGGCAATAATGCGTGCTTTTTCAGCCTCATCCGTCACCAGATAGGTCTGCCGGTTCTGCTGTACACACGGCACAAAACGAAATCTCATGCTGCCGTCCGCAGCGATGATCACCTGTGCGATCGCCGTGTCTTTTTTATTGACACCGTCTGTCAGCGTACTTCCAAACCAGAAGTTGCCCAGGCTGTAGATCACCGGTACATCTTCGATATATGTAATGCCCTGCAGACAGTGCGTATGTCCGCCGATAATGGCATCTGCTCCTGCCTGTACAAACTGTTCAGCCAGCGCCACCTGATCTGCCTCGTAATAATTGGTCCCTTCCGTGCCCCAGTGCACAAACGCGATCACGTAATCGCTGTGCTCTTTTGCCTTGCGGATGACCTCTACGTACTTCTCCGGATGCAGCGTCTTTAACACACCCGGTGTCGTCTCTGTAGCTTCCTTTGTATAATTATAGGTACGCTCGATCTGTGTTGCAGCGACAAAGGCGATCTTTTTGCCATTTGCCACAAAATACCACGGGCGTTTTGCCTCTTCCAGATTATTTCCGGCACCCACATTCGGGATCCCCGCCTCATCCAGCGTCGCGATCGTGTCAGACAACGCTTCCAGCCCGTAATCGCAGACATGGTTATTCGCAATTCCCGCAATATCCACGCCCAGTTCCTTCAAGATGGAAACATTTGACGGATCAGATCGAAAAGTATAGGCTTTTCCCTCTATGGGCTCTCCTCTCGTACTGAACGTGCACTCATTGTTGATCATCAGAATATCGGATTCTGCCATCACCGCGCGCACATCATTGCTTAGCGCTGCACCAAGACCATTGCTCTTCAAATGCTGCATGGTACCGATGCGATCATCAAAATTCATGTCACCGGTAAAACTGATGACCGTTTCATCCTTTGAGGCACATTCCTGTCTGGTCACACGAAGCAGCTGTTCACTGTGCATACTGTACTGATCACAATAATCCAGCCACAGCACATGGATGGAACTGCCCGACATCTGATACCAGATATCGACATTGGTTCCGGTCAGGGCTTCTTCTGCCACCTGCTCCAATGCATCTTCTCCGTACAGGGAACGAAACCAGAATAAAAAGGATTCGTCCAGCGGATAACCACCCAGAAATTCCCGATTTGCTGCAAGTATTGTATCTACCGCCCGATTGAGTCCATCCGTTTGCACGCCCTGCGGCGTATGGCTCTCGATCTGCAGTTCTGGCGCCTGCCCGGATTCATTGTTTCCGGCAGATCCTTGTCCCGAGAGCTGTTTGAATGCTGCTTCATCCGACGGTGCCGGATCCGCAGTGCTCATGGCTAGCACTTCCAGCAGTTCTTCGGTCTCTCTCGCTCTCGTACTTCCGCAACCACACAGAGAAAGCATGATTCCGGTTATACACACTATAAGAAGGAGTACATGTTTTCTCCTTTTTCTCATTTGCCGCTTTCTCCTATATAGATTTTATTGTCTGGCATACATAGTCATTATAATCTATTTTTTTCTCTTTTACAATATCGCATGCTCAGTTACTTTTTTAATAAAGAATTTATAAAAGCAACCGATGTGTCATAATGGTCCGGATTGTAAGAAATCGCGATCACGGCATCCTGATAATACGGGGTGTCAGGCATGCCGGGAATGTCGCGCAAATGAATGCCGCACGCAATCGGCTCCGGCTGCACATCGTCAAATTCATCATAGCGCTGCTCTGCGATCACCAACTTGTCCTGCCACTCCTCCGGCACAACATCGGCCAGATCAAGAAAATATCCGCCTGTGGCAAATTCCGTAAACACCGCTTCGGGAAGGATCAGGATATCCTCACTGCCCGCCTGCATCCGCACATATAGTGCCATGCCCGCCTGAGAAGAAGCACCTCCTCCTGTCTCGGCAGTTCCTACCACAATATCACCGACTACCAGCTGGTCACGCGGAATTCTGTTCTCATCCGCATACTGTTCTGCATAAGTCGTGAAACTCGTATCATCTCCCGAATCCACGGTTGTCACGGAAAGCAGCGGTTCTTTACTGGTCACCATTGAGCGGATCAGCGAGATCAGCACCACCGCCACAGCAATGACAACCAATACCGGTATGCGCCAGTAGTCCCACAAATAGCTGCGCTTCTGCGCGGCTGTCATCTCGCTGAAAGGTATCTCATCTTTTGATCGTTCTCTTTGTTTCATAGTACACATTCTTCTTTCTGATACAATTTCTGTTGAAGTTACCTTGTAAGTATTTCCCATTTTGCGAGAATTGTCAACTTAAAAAAGTATAAACTTTGCGCGCGAATACGAGAGAAAGAGGGCCTGCATGTCACTCGTTCCCCTCGTCAAGCTCGGTCGGGCAAATAGTGACACACAGTCCCTCTTTCACGATTCACTGCGCGCGATGTGATTTACGATATCGTTTTACTCGGAATGATGATCGCTGCGATGATGTAAGCGATGATTCCGGAACCGCCCAGGCAGCAGAACACTACCCATAACAGTCGGATCACAACCGGATCGATATTAAAGTATTCTCCGATTCCTCCGCATACGCCACACAATACCCTGTTGTTATCTGATTTTGTAAGTCTCTTTGTTTCCATTTTCTTTTCCTCCTTTTATACTGTGACCATGCCTTTTCATGGTCAATATTACTCTCTCTTATAATGATTTCCCTGATCTGTAAACATTCACTCTACCAACACCGCAATCCAGGGAAATGGTGTATTTCGCATCGTTATCTATTTCTTTATCCTTGCCCAGAGATGTATAGGAATCATCAAACACATCCAATTCACCCATGCCACAGCTCAGCTCATAGTTAAAGTCTTCCTTCTCGCCGACGATTCCGATATTTACATCACCGACACCGCCGCTGATCTCGGCATCACCGTTCAACGTACAGCTGCCGATCTCAAATCTTCCGACACCGCACTCAATGTCCGTCTTACCCAGTACTGCTTCTTCAATGTAAAAGTCACCGGCTCCGATTTCCGCATCCAGCTCCTTGTTTGCGATCAGTGTTTCTGCTTCGATCTTTCCTGCGCCGCCCTCAATATTGATCTTATCAGCTGCCAGACGCGAGATCTGCATGCTGCCCGCACCAAGCGTTACCTTTACGCGGTCCAACACATAATCTGACGGTATCCACAAGTCAACATGTACTGACTTCAAATTGTGCTTGTTTTTACGGGTATCATCGATGTGTAGTGTTCCTTCTTTCACCTTCAATGAAAAATAATCTTCTTTTCCCTCTTCGATCTCCACACGGATCTGCTCGTCGTTGGATTCTAATATCTGAAATTCGCAGCTTCGAAGTGTGAGATCCAGATCCTGAATCTCATTTGCAGCTATTGTCAGTTCATTTGTTGTAACTTCAGGCGTATCGGAATCTTCTGAATAATGGGTAGAACCTTCAAATTTAAATAATCCGTGGTCAAACATGTCATGTACATCATATTCGTTATTTCCGATTGTGACTGATGCATCGGCCCAGGTACCGCCCAGCGCAATACCTGCGATGAGCAAGCCGCCGCCCAGCACCAGACATCCTGCAAAAGCGATCAGCAATGCCCTGATAAATTTATTCATTTACATCCACCTTCTTTCTTCTATGGAATCCATTGTGCAGTAAATTGGAAATCCCGCGCAGCATCCACGGGATCACCTGACCAAGCACAAAGATCAGTGCTGCCGTACACAGACAACCCATTGCAAACAGCAGTAAACCTGCACTGACTGTCATCAGACCTGATACCAGTCCTCCGGTGAAAAACCGGACGATTCCGACGATGAAACAGATCAATCCTGCCACGATACCAACTGCCGCCAACGCTACCGCTGCAACCAGCAGTCCAAAGATCGTTGCAACAATCGCAACCAGTACTCCAAAGATCACACCGACTGCACCGATCCAGAACGGGAAGGTGAATACTGCTACCAGAATGATCAGGATCCATTTACTTCTGGAATCCGTCTGCTTGCGGTTTTTGCTTGCCTCTGAATAGCTTTGCGCCGCTCCACGCGTCTGCGGCGGCTGTCCCACCGTGCCTGCGTCATCTCTGCCGCCTCGCAGACCTTCCTTAATGCTCGCTGCCACCTTATCCGGTGAACCAAGCTCTGCGATCACCTGCTCCTCATTTTCCGACCCGGCATCGTTGAAATAGTCCCTATAATATTCCATCGCCTCTGCCCGCTCATCCTCCGGGATGTCGAGCAGTTTTTGTTCCAACTGAAATAAAAATTGCTCCTTTGTCATGTTAACTCCTCTCCTGCAAACATTGCAGTTATTTTCCTTGAATAATCCATCCACTCACTCCGATACAGACCAAGCTGCGCCTCACCGGTTGCAGTTATCTTATAGTATCTGCGATTTCGCCCGGCACATTCCCTGTCATATACCTCCAGGCAATCATCTTTTTGCAGACGCCGCAGAACCGGATAGAGCGTGGACTCAGACACATCAAGCGCTTTCCGCACATCCTGTGTGATCTTATACCCATAGGTTCCTTCCTCATCCTTGGATACGACCGCCAGAACAATGGCATCCAGCAGTGCCGCTCCTGTGTTAAAAACCATTCCATCACTCCTTGCTCTGATTTGTTTTTTATATAATACTGTTTTGTGTTTAATACTATATATCATATAATATTATTTGTCAATGTCTTATTATATAAAAAATAATATTTTTTTATGTATAATAAAAGAGGACGCTTCTTTACGTCCTCTCTATCACAAAAATACTTCGTTTCTATTCGTTCTGCTGCGATCATTCATCAAAAATGCTTACGATCTCACCGTCAAGAATACGGTTTGTATTCTTCACGGCACAAAAATTACCGCACATGCTGCATGTATCCTCTTTTTCGGGGGCTGCCTCCGCGCGATAGCGTCTCGCCTTCTCCGGATCCATGGCAAGCGCAAACATGCCCTCCCAGTCAAGCTTTTTGCGTGCCTCGCTCATACGGTAATCCCAGTCTGCCGCTCCGGGCACACCCTTGGCGATATCGGCTGCATGTGCTGCGATCTTCGCCGCGATGATCCCCTCTTTGACATCCTCTGCATTCGGCAGGCGCAAGTGTTCTGCCGGTGTGACATAGCATAAAAATGCTGCGCCGCTTGCCGCCGCGATCGCTCCGCCGATCGCTGAGGTGATGTGGTCATATCCGGGCGCCACATCCGTCACCAGCGGTCCCAGAACATAGAACGGCGCTCCATGGCAGAGTGTCTTCTGGATCTCCATATTCGCCGCGATCTGATTCATAGGCATATGTCCGGGTCCTTCGATCATCACCTGAACATCGCGCTCCCATGCACGCTTTGTCAGCTCACCGAGCGTGATCAATTCTTCAATCTGTGCCGTGTCCGTTGCATCCGCGATACAGCCCGGCCGACACGCATCCCCAAGGCTCATGGTAATATCATACTCCTGACAGATGTCAAGGATCTCATCATAGTGCTCATAGAACGGATTTTCCTCTCCGGTCATCTCCATCCATGCGAACATGATCGAGCCGCCTCTGGATACGATATTCATCAGGCGCTTATTATTTTTGAAGCGCTGTGCGGTGGCGCGGTTCATGCCGCAGTGGATCGTCATAAAATCAACACCATCCTCCGCATGCATTTTTACGATATCCAGCCACTCCTGTGCTGTGATCTGCCCCAGTGGTTTGTGATAATACACAACCGCATCATAGATCGGTACCGTTCCGATCATCGCCGGACAGGTTTCTGTCAGTTTCCGGCGGAAGGTTCTTGTATCTCCGTAAGAGCTTAAGTCCATGATCGCCTCCGCACCCATATCGACTGCTGCGCGAACCTTTTCATATTCCATGTCCACATCTTTCCAGTCGCGTGATACGCCGAGGTTCACGTTGATCTTGGTGGTGAGCTTCGCGCCCACGCCGCTCGGACTCAATGCTTTGTGATTTTTGTTGCAGGGAATAATGACCTCTCCCTTTGCGATCAGCTCCCGGAGCTGCTCCGGTGCCATATGTTCTTTTTCTGCCACAATCTCCATCTGCGGAGTGATGATACCCTTGCGGGCGGCGCCCATCTGTGTGGTGTAATCTGCCATACCTTTTTTCCTCCTTTTGTATGCCCGACAGAAGGTGGTGCCCCCAATCTGCCGTGTGGAGCTTATTTTAGCAGAAACAAAAAACTGTGTCCGCAGGAATGCACGACACAGCTTCTACCAATTCTATCGATTCTATCAATAAGAACAGATCAACATCGAAGTCATATATGTATCCCTACGTTGGAATTACCCAAATCAGGTTCGTGGGTTAAAGCGACACAGCTTACTCTCAGCCTGCTTCTGCAAGCTCCCCAAATTTTTTACTTCCTTATATTAGCACGAATGCGTACAGAGCGCAAGAGAAGTTTATACTGTCCTTCAAAAAATCAAAGATTTACCAGCATCTTTTTCTGAACTTTCTCAATCTCCTGTATCTCAATACTACAAAACTCTGCGCCTGTTCTGGAGTCATGTGCTATCATACACCCTTTGCTTCAGTTTGTCATTGACGGCGTAGTTTAATATCCATGAAAAAGGACGCTCTTGATCAAAAGTTCTCCTCATGACCAAAAACGTCCCTGCGACTAACGCCCCTACGGCGTGATCTGCTTCTCAAATGCTCCTACATCCGGTGCGGTAGCAGCGATCCTCAGCCACTGATCCAGCAGTTCGTTCTTTTTCTGCTCGTGAATCCGCTGCTTCAGTTGTTCGGATACTTCTCCTTTGGAAGTCAACACTGTCAATAGAGCTGCCGATAGTCCTTCAGTTCTCCCTTCAGTTCTCCCTTCAGTTCTTCCTGCCTTTCTTCCTCGTGCTTCTCCTCGTGCTTCGCTTTCTTCCATCTCCCGGGCGATAATTGCTCCTACCTTTGTCATATTTAAACACCTCCTAATCTCGTTTGCCAGTTTCTGATCTATGATTTTGTCTGAAAAACTTAGGATTCCTGCAAGTGCCATTTCCTGCACGCTTTCATCTTCAATTTCTTTTGCCAGATCTACCGCTTCATGTGCTGCTCTCTGCTGATTTTCTTTTCCTTTATACGTCAGAGGTAAGATGATCAGCTCCATCAGATCTTTGTCATCCAGTGGCTCTCTTTGCTCTATTTTATGCTGAATACGCATCTTTACTTTTTCTGATGATATTTCACTCAAAAATCCCTCTGTTGTATAGATGACCATATCCCCTACACTTAACGCGTCACTCGTCTGATTTTTTGTCACATCAGCCGTATAGATCACGATGATACGAATCCGGAGCTTCGTGATATCTACACCTTCTTTTTGCAGTCTGCGCAGCAATCTCAACACATATCCCGCATATTTTACCTTATTTCCCACACGATAATCACTCTCATAGTCCAAAAGAGCATAGCTTCCGTCCTCCAGCAGAAACAGGTTATCCATCCGTTTTTCGTTTGTCTCTATTGCCGGCAGATTCGTAGGTCTCACATCCACTATCTTCGGTACATCGATCCCATATACAGATAGTGATCGATTTCTCATCGTCTCTCCAAACCATTTGGACACCACATCCTTATTTTGCGCTGTGATCCCGGTCGTACCCCGTCTTCTTTTTCTTTTGCCCATCCGCATTCCTCCTTTTTTGCAGGAGTATCTCTGGGTCTATGTATCATCCACATCTCCTGCTTCTATTTTGTTATTGAAATTTAAGCAAGAGTTGTTTCTTCTAAGAATACATGAGATGATCGCGACGGCAACATGTCATCGCGTATGTAAGAGAATAGTTCTAACACTATTTTTAAGAATCCGACAATTGCTTGTCTATAATGTATCATGAACACATTGTGTTGTCCAGAGCTTTTTTATTATGCATTTAATATCCATAAAAAGGACGCTCTTGGTCAAAAGTTCTCTTCATGACCAAAAATGTCCCTGCGCCTACTAAAACTATGTCTGCTCCGAAAAAGACACCTACATTTTATACAACACTTATCCTTGTGTTAAACCTCTATTAGCATCTTTTGCTGTACAGTTTTTACTTCCTGCAATTCACAATTACAAAAATCTGCAATCTCCTCAGGAGTTTTATGATTGCGCAACATTTTTTCAATCATCTTTTGTTCGCCTTGCTCCATGCCTCTCTGCAAAATCCTATCGACTTCGCACTCAACTACTTTTCCACCCATAGCATCAAGAACCTCCTTTCTCACGTTCGGATACTTTTCCATAAGTTTCTCCGCTACCATTCTTGCACAGAAAATAATCCTATACTTCTGGCATTCGTTCATCTGTCCACTATTGCATAAATCATCTATTCGCGAACGCATCTCTCGAAAGACATCGGACAATACTGTTCGCCATTCCCCGTTCTTCTCACTTTCGCGCAAGCTTTTCTCGTAACAGAAGCTGTGAAATGGCAATAAAAACCACAATTTTTTATCAAACAGCTCATCTAAAGAATAGCTGCGTAACTTCATGACCGGAACAGAAAAACTGATCGACCGTCCATCCGGTGTCCTGATCTCAACATTTTGAGTGAGTATGATTTCTTCGTCGCCGCTAAAAGCTTCGCCAAACAGTTCGCTCAGCACCGGCAAAATCAGCGAGCTACACTTCTCCAGCATGGTCCGATATGCATCATCATATGCAGTAGCAGAAACATTTTTCTGTTGCATTTTACCTCCCTTAAAAGGTATTGTATAAAATGCCACAATCAAAACGCTCTCTTCTCTGCTTTTATTATATCAACTTTTAGCTGTTACGCAAGTACACATAAATCTCATGTGTTTCTGACACGGTTGTTATATATCATATATAATCATTAATGGTAACAACTCGTTTACCGAGTGGTAACAAAAAGTGGTAATTACAAATCACCGAATACAGTTCAAAAGGGAATTCCTTAGTGAACATCACCAAAGAATTCCCTTTTTTGTCTTTGTAAACTATTCTTTTTTTGTCAAAATTTCACAGAATTTTGTATCAATTAGTAATTTACGATAGAACCAAAGTCAGCCTTTAAGCTTGCGCCGCCAACCAGTCCGCCGTCGATATCGGGCTGTGCGAACAGCTCTGCTGCGTTGCCTGCGTTTACAGATCCGCCGTACTGGATGCGAACTGCCTCTGCGGTAGCTGCATCGTACATCTCTGCGATGCAGTCACGGATACCCTTGCAAACTTCCTGTGCCTGCTCTGTGGTAGCGGTCTTTCCGGTTCCGATCGCCCAGATCGGCTCGTATGCGATCACCATGCTCTTAACCTGATCAGCAGTGATTCCTACTAAATCAGACTTGATCTGGAAACGGATCCAGTCCATGGTAACACCCATCTCTCTCTGCTCTAAGCTCTCGCCACAGCAAAGGATCGGCGTAAGACCTGCCTCGAATGCCTTCTTTACTTTCTTGTTCAGTAAAGCGTCATCCTCCTTGAAGTAATCACGGCGCTCTGAATGTCCGATGATTACATATTTTACACCTGCATCTACTAACATTGCTGCTGAGATCTCTCCGGTGTAAGCACCTTTCTCCTCAAAATACATATTCTCTGCGCCAACTGCTACGTTTGTTCCCTTCACTGCCTCAACGACCGGTACGATGTCGATCGCAGGTACACAGTAAACAACGTCTACGCTGTCAGATTTTACCAGATCCTTCAGATCTGCACATAATTTAACTGCCTCGCTGGGAGTCATGTTCATCTTCCAGTTGCCGGCTACAATTTTACGTCTTGCCATTTTAAAAAATTCCTCCGTAATTTTTTATAAGGAAGTTCGATTCACTAGGCTCGAAAATACCTCGCCAAGTTCCTTCGAACTAAGTTCGCACTAACCTCATCCATCGTCTACGACTCGGATTCGCCAAGTGCTCTACTTATCGTCAGCTGCTGCTACTCCGGGAAGTGACTTGCCCTCTAAGAACTCTAAGGAAGCTCCACCACCGGTAGAAATGTGGCTCATCTTGTCACCAAGACCCATCTGATTTACTGCCGCAGCAGAATCTCCACCACCGATGATCGTGGTAGCGTCTGATTTTGCAAGTGCCTCTGCGACTGCCAGTGTTCCGGCTGCCAGAGTCGGGTTCTCGAATACACCCATGGGGCCATTCCATACGACTGTCTTTGCAGATGCAACTGCCTCTGCGAACAGTTCACGGCTCTTAGGTCCGATATCACATCCCTCACGGTCTGCAGGCATGTTTTCTGAATCTACGATGAGCGTATCTACATCTGCATCGATAGGGTTCGGGAAATCTGTGATAGTTACAGCGTCTACCGGAAGTAAGATCTTCTTGCCAAGCTTTTCTGCCTTTGCAAGCATCTCTTTACAGTAATCGATCTTGGTCTCATCTAACATAGACTTTCCGATCTCTAAGCCCTGTGCCTTTAAGAAGGTATATGCCATACCACCACCGATGATCAGGGTATCGGCCTTCTCAAGTAAGTTATCGATAACATTCAGCTTGTCTGCTACCTTTGCACCACCAAGAATCGCTACGAAAGGACGAACCGGGTTCTCCACTGCGTTTCCTAAGAAATCGATCTCTTTCTGCATTAAGTAACCAACTACGCAATCGCCGCCTTTTGCGCGAACGAATTCTGTCACACCGGCAACAGATGCATGTGCTCTATGAGCAGAACCAAAAGCGTCACATACATATACATCACAAAGGTCTGCCAACTCTTTTGCAAATGCAGTTCCTGCTTCGGTAGGCTTTGTCTCTTCTTTTCCGCGGAAACGGGTATTCTGAAGAAGAACAACATCTCCGTCTTTCATAGCTGCGACAGCATCTGTAGCAGCCTGACCGGTTACGTTATCATCATTTACAAATGTAATCTTCTTGCCAAGTCTCTCCTCAAGTGCTGCAGCAACAGGAGCAAGTGACTCTCCCTCGTTGGGGCCGTTCTTAACTTTTCCAAGATGTGAGCAAAGGATCACTTTACCGCCGTCCTTAATCAATTTCTCGATCGTCGGCATAGCGCCTTTGATACGATTATCATCTGTGATCTTTCCATCCTTTAAAGGTACGTTGAAGTCGCATCTCACGAGGACGCGCTTGCCTGCTACGTTGATGTCATCAACGGATTTCTTATTTAATCCCATGATTAAACCTCCAATAATTTTTTATGTAAAAAAGGTCCGGTCCAAACTGACCGGACCCTTTTTGAGTCGTTGTAATTCGAGTCTTGTGAATCTTATGCTAACTCAGAGAAGTACTTAATGGTACGAACCATCTGAGAGGTATAAGAGTTCTCGTTGTCATACCAAGAAACAACCTGTACTAAGTTGTCCTCGCCAACCATGGTCTGGGTTGCATCGAAGATTGAACCATAGGTGCTTCCTACGATATCAGAAGATACGATCTCATCCTCGTTGTAGCCGAAAGACTCGGTAGAAGCTGCCTTCATAGCTGCGTTGATCTCTTCCTTGGTTACAGACTTCTCAACAGTTGCAACTAAGATCGTGGTAGATCCGGTAGGGGTAGGAACACGCTGAGCAGATCCGATCAGCTTTCCGTTTAACTCAGGGATAACTAAGCCGATTGCCTTAGCAGCTCCGGTAGAGTTGGGAACGATGTTTACAGCGCCTGCGCGGGATCTTCTTAAGTCACCCTTTCTCTGAGGTCCGTCAAGGATCATCTGATCTCCGGTGTAAGCATGGATGGTGCTCATGATACCGGACTTGATGCCTGCCAGATCGTTCAGAGCCTTAGCCATAGGTGCTAAACAGTTTGTTGTACAAGAAGCTGCGGAAATGATGGTATCCTCAGGCTTTAAGGTTGTGTGGTTTACATTGTATACGATAGTAGGAAGATCGTTTCCTGCAGGTGCAGAGATAACAACCTTACGAGCGCCGGCATTGATGTGAGCCTGAGCCTTCTCTTTGCTGGTGTAGAAACCAGAGCACTCTAATACTACGTCTACCTTTAACTCACCCCAAGGGCAGTTGTTTGCATCGGGAAATGCATAGATCTTGATTGTCTGTCCGTTTACAGTGATGGAATCATCGCCTGCAGAAACGGTATCAGCTAATGCGTACTTACCCTGTGATGAATCATACTTTAACAGATGTGCTAACATCTTAGGGCTTGTTAAATCGTTGATTGCTACTACTTCATAACCCTCTGCTCCGAACATCTGTCTGAAAGCAAGACGACCGATACGGCCAAAACCATTGATTGCTACTCTTACTGCCATTTTGAATTCCTCCTAAGAATTTAATAATGTTGTTTTTGCAAATGGGACACGCCCAATCTGATGTCATTGTACTAAATTATAAACAAAAATTCAACCCCCTATTCTTAGTTTGTTAAATTTTTATCTATGTATATCTTCTATCACTTGACATTTTGTGCAAAACTTTACACAATGGTATAGAAAGTAACACGGCTGCAGATAGAATCCGGCCGCTGATGACAAAGGAGATGAATGACATGCTATGGGATACACACATGCACTGCCGGTTTTCCGGCGACAGTGAGGCTGACCCGGTCGATATGATAAAAGCGGCAAAAAATGCCGGACTGGACGGTATCTGTTTTACCGATCATCTGGATTATGATTTTCCGTCTGATCCGCCGGATCTGTTCGTGCTGGATCTGGAGGCTTACGAGCAGGCGATCCCCGCTCTGACAAAAAAATACGAAGATATTCTCCCTGTCCTTCACGGCATTGAAATCGGTGTCCAGCCACACCTGCATGAGAAGCTGCGTGAGGTCATCCGCACCCACAACTATGATCAGGTCATCTGTTCCTCCCATGCGATCGATGGTCAGGACCCTTATTATAAGACGTTTTTTGTGGGACGTGAAGAACATGAGGCATATCAGCGCTATTTTGAATCGATCCTCGAAAATCTGGATGGATTTTCGGATTTTGATGTGTATGGCCACATTGATTATGTCGTGCGCTATGGTCCGAATACCAACAAATTCTATTCCTACGACGCATACGCAGACGTGCTCGATGCCATCTTAAAGAAACTCATTGATATGGGCAAAGGCATCGAGATCAACACCGGCGGCTTTAAATACGGACTCGGTCATCCGAATCCGTGCGAGGATATTTTAAGGCACTACCGCTCTTTCGGCGGTGAGATCATCACCATCGGCTCTGACGCCCACGAACCGAAGCATATCGCTTATGATTTTGCAAAGGTGCCCCGCATTCTCCGCGAGGCAGGCTTTACGCATTACACGATATTTGAAAAACGACAGCCACGTTTTCTTCCGCTGCCTGAATAATACTTCTGCCCGTTCACAGCTGCGACATAAATAATGAAGTAAAAGGAGATTTGCCATGAACAAAAATATTGCCACCTTTCCCCTGACGGAAGCTTTCCGCGCCGGAGATGAATGCCCGTTTTGCAATCTGGAGCGCTCTGCGGAACAGCACGCCATCTCTTTTATCTTAGGTTCTGCCTATATGGAGGATGATATTCGCGCGGCAACCGACGCGACCGGTTTTTGCAGACACCACTATAAGATGATGTATGATTACGGTAACCGTCTGGGCAGCGCCTGGATCCTGAGCACGCACATGAAGAAACTGAACGAAGAGCTCACAAAGGAACTGAAAGATTTTACGCCCGGCAAGACTTCCATGATCAGCCGCATGAAAAAGACGGACATGTCAGGTGAGAGCGCGCCGCAGACTTCCATCGGCAGCTGGGTGAAGAAAAAGACAGACAGCTGCTATGTATGCGATCATTTTAACGAAATCTACGGGCGCTATCTGGATGTGTTTTTTGACATGCTGAAAAAAGACACGGAATTTCAGGAGCTGTTTAAGCAGAGCAAGGGCTTTTGTCTGCCCCACTTCGGCGATCTGATGGAAGCCGCTGAGAAGCGTCTGAATGATGCGCAGAAGAAGGAATTGTACCCGCAGATCTTTGCTATGATGCAGGAAAACATGGAGCGTGTGCAGAAGGATGTGGCGTGGTTCGTGGAAAAAAATGACTATCGCAACAAAGACAAGGACTGGGGGCAGTCACGGGATTCCATCCAGCGCGCCATGCAAAAATGCGCCGGCGGATACCCTGCCGACCCGGTATTCAAACTGGATCCATAAAAAACACCCGGTCGTGCATTTGCACGGTCGGGTGTTTTTGATTCAAGATTAAATATTTCCTGCCTCTCGCTCCAGCATATCCCAGCAGCCCCACATGTACATAATACCGAGGGCACGATCATAGAGTCCGTAACCGGGGCGGCATTTTTCTCCCCAGATATGACGTCCGTGATCCGGGCGGATATATCCGTCAAAACCACATTCATGATATGCACGCATAATTTCAAGGATCTGTGTATCGCCGTCACAGTCTCTGTGTGAAGCCTCGGTGAAATCACCGTTGTCGAAATGCTTTACATTGCGAATGTGAGCAAATGCGATGCGGTCACAGTAGGTACGGATGATATCCGGAACATCATTGTCCTTGTTTGCACCCAGTGAACCGGAACACAGACACAGGCAGTTGTAAGGATCATCCACCATCTTTAAGAAGCGACCGATGGATTCCTTATCCACAAGAAGTCTCGGCAGTCCGAAAATATCCCACGGCGGATCATCCGGATGGATCGCCATCTTGATACCGGTCTCGTGGCACACAGGCATCAATGCCTCTAAGAAATACTGAAGGTTCTCCCACAGCTTCTCCTTCGTCACAGGACGATACATCTCAAACAGCTCATCCAGCTTTGCCATACGCTCAGGCTCCCAGCCGGGGAAAGTCAATCCGTTCAGGTTATCTAAGATGTATTTTGCCATCTCCTTGTAATCCTGCTGGATCTTTGCTTTTTCATAAAAGAGAGCGGTAGAACCGTCTCCCATCGGATGAAACAGATCAGTTCTCGTCCAGTCAAAGATTGGCATAAAATTGTAGGTCACAACCTTTACACCAAATTTTGAGAGGTTGCGCAATGTCTGTTTGTAGTTCTCAATGTACTGATCCCTGCTGGGTAAACCAACCTTGATATCATCGTGTACATTGACGGACTCTACGACATCCATATTGAAGCCGTATTCCTCGATCTGACGGCGGGCTTCCTCGATCTCTTCAATCTCCCAAACCTCGCCGGGCTGCTTGTCATGAAGCGCCCAGACAAGACCTGTTACGCCGGGGATCTGCTTGATCTGTTCCTGCGTAATGCTGTCATTACCTTCGCCATACCAGCGAAATGTCATTTGCATAAAATGCGCCTCCTTAATAAAGATTCATCAACTAACATTTACCAACCAACACATTTTATTTTCAACTAACATGTTAATTATCACATACTCTGCAAGATTAGTCAATTCATTTATCAATTTTTCTACCGGACAAAATGCGCGCATTGTCCTCTACCCGTTTTTTATTCAGAGGATAAAAGAAAAGCAGTGCCAATCCGAGAATGAGAAATCCGATCGCAGGAACGAGCGTACTCAGCATAAAGATGCCCTCCGTCACATCCGGATCAAACTGCGTGGCGTTCGAATAACCGATCATGGTGAGCAGTCCGCCGGTGACACCGGATGCTGCTGCCTGTCCGAGTTTTCTTGCAAAGGAATACACGGAATAGATCGTACCGTCCGACCGCTCTCCCGTCTGCACCTCCGTGTCATCGATCACGTCCGTGATCATTGCCCAGCAGATCAGCGAAAATGCCGCCAGTCCCACATATGCCAACGCAGACAGAATGACAAACAGCCATGCATTATGCGTATGCGTAAAATAGGTAAATGCAAAAACGACGGCCCCAAAAAATGAACCTGCGATCGCAAGCTCCTTTCTGCCGAAACGCATCTGGACACGTACAACGAACGTGGCCAATATAAGCGTCACAACCAGTCCTACCAGGCCGGAAGCCGACTGCGCTGCCACATTTTTAAAATAATTCGGATACACATACGTCGTCATGCCCTGCATTGTCAACTGGACCAGCAGCATGAGTACGGAACAGACAACAATACCGACCAGTGCCCGATTCGTCACAAGCCCCCTCAGCAGTTCACCGATCCGGAACTGCTCTGTTTTTTGTGACACCTTTACGCGCTCGGTACACATATAGTAACAGAGCATATAACAGATGACTGCGCCAACAGAACAGACAGCCGCAGCGATGCTTGTCCGCGGACCGGAAAGTACCTGATTTCCCGCTTCATCCTCATAAAACACAAGCACCGGGAGTACAACACCGATCACCGTGCTCGCAAGCGTTGCCCCGATCGTGCGAAAGTTTGACAGCTGCGCGCGATCCTTCGGCTCTGCGGAAATGGCGGACGCCATTGATCCATAAGGAATATTGATACTTGTATAAAAAATACTGCCCCACAACAGATAGGTAAAAAACATCCAGAATATCTTAAATCCCATCGGCATGTCCGCAAACCAGGATGCATACATCAAAAATGATGCGAGCGCAACCGGCCCGCACATGCGTCTGATCCACGGAAGGAATTTTCCGCGCCGCAGAGATCTGCTCCGATCCACGATCTGCCCCATCGTTACATCCGTGAAGGCATCCACAAATCGCGCTGCCATCATCATGATACCCACCAGCCCGACAGAAACGCCCATGACATCCGAGTAAAATTTCATCAGCATCATGCTCGACAATATAAAAGTAAAATCATTGCCAAAATCACCAAACATATAGCCAATCTTGTCCTTCACACCAAAAGGTTTACTACCGTTTTCCATTTTTCTACTCCTTGCAAAAGCAATCACAGTTTTTGTAAGATAGTATGTACTGAAAAAGCGCAGCTATGCGGTTAAGGAAATACATAAATATTTCCTTTTTGCAAACTAATAAATTTAACATCAAACACTCAGGAGGTACTTATGCGAACAATTATCAATCTGAATGAAGACTGGAAATTTATGCCGAAGAATACAGACATGCCACAGAGCCTTCCCGAAAACTGGGAAACTGTTGATCTGCCCCACACCTGGAATGCGGTGGACGGCCATGACGGAAACGGCAGCTACGACCGGGGAAGCTACTGGTATGTGCGCACTTTCTCCACACCGAAGCAGCCGCTTGCGGGCGGGTGCACATTCATCGATATCCCCGCCGCCGGTCAACAGGCAACCGTCTATGTCAACGGAAAGAAAGCCATCTATCACGAGGGAGGCTACTCTGCTTTTCGCGCAGATATCACGGACCTTTGCAACGCGGATGGGGAAAATCTGATCGCTATTCAATGCAGCAACGAATACAAAGACAGCGTTTACCCTCAGTCCGCAGACTTTACTTTTTACGGCGGTCTCTACCGCGGTGTCAATCTGATCAGTGTGCCGAAAACACACTTTGATCTGACCTGTTACGGAGGGCCCGGAATCATGGTCACTCCGACTCCCTGCGACGATGGCGGTGCCAAGTTTGAAGTGGAAGCATTTGTGAAAAATGCAGACGAAAACTTTACTGTCCTCTATCAGATCAGTGACGCGGACGGCAAAGAGGTCGGCTACGCCTGCTGTCCTGCAGACGAGGCAAAAACGACGATCTATGTGCCCGATGCTGTCAAGTGGGAAATAGATGCCCCGTACCTGTACACGGTCACGGCCCTCTTGCAGCGACGCAACGAAGCATATGACGAGATCTGTGTACGCACAGGCGTGCGCAGTTTTTCCTGTGATCCCGAAAAAGGCTTTATCCTCAACGGTACACCCACTCCACTGCGCGGTGTTTCCCGCCATCAGGACATGCTCTACAAGGGTAACGCGCTTTCAAAGGAGGATCATCGTCTGGATGCTGCGCTCATCAAGGAGCTCGGTGCGAATACGATCCGTCTCGCGCACTACCAACACTCACAGGATTTCTATGACGCGTGCGATGAGCTCGGTTTTATCGTCTGGGCAGAGATCCCCTTTATCTCCGTATTTAACAAAGACCCGGAAGCACACGAAAACTGCATCAGCCAGCTGAAGGAGCTGATCATCCAGAACTACAATCATCCGAGCATCTGCTTCTGGGGTATATCCAACGAGATACTGATCGGCGGTATCTCTGAAAAACTGGTAGAAAATCATCATGAATTGAATCGGATCGCAAAAGAATTGGATCCTACCCGTCTGACCGCGATCGCGCATGTGTCCATGACACCGACAGACGGTCCGATGCATCACATAACCGACACGGAAAGTTACAATCACTATTTCGGCTGGTATGGAGGTCGTATGGAAGACAATGAGGTCTGGCTGGACAAATTCCACGCCGAACACCCGGATATCTGTCTCGGTCTGTCGGAATACGGCTGCGAAGGTATCATCACCTACCACAGCAGCGATCCCAAATGTAAGGATTATTCTGAAGATTATCAGGCACTTTATCACGAACACATGGCGAAGGTACTTGACGAGCGTCCGTGGATCTGGTCGAGCCACGTGTGGAATATGTTTGATTTCGGATGCGCCGCGCGCGACGAAGGCGGCGTAAAAGGACGCAACAACAAGGGACTCGTCACCATGGACCGAAAGACAAAAAAAGACAGCTACTATATCTATCAGGCTTACTGGAGCAAGACGCCGATGGTGCATATCGCCGGAAAACGTTATTCCAAACGCGCCGGGGACACGATCACTGTCAAAGTGTACTCCAACCAGCCTTCCGTCGTTCTTTTTGTGGACGGACAGCGCACAGCAGAAAAAGAAGTATGTGACCATATCTGCATATTCGATCTATCTCTGGATGAAGGGATACACACAATCATCGCTGATGCGGGAGTTGTCAAAGATTCCATGACTCTGGAGAAGGTAAAGGAAGAACCGGCAATCTATGTTCTGCCGGAGTATCAGGAACGCATGGACGGTGTCGCCAACTGGTTCAAACTGGCGGGTGATCTGGATCTGAATGCTCCGATGGAATTTCCGGAAGGAAAATACAACATCCGCTACACGATGGAGCAGCTTGCCAAATCTAAAGAAGCACTGGATGTTGTCTCTGAAGCTGTTTTCCTCGCCACAAACTTCAAGATGTCACCCGGTGAGGGTATGTGGGATATGATGAAAGCCATGTCTCCGGAGGCAATGACAACGATGGCCGGCGATTCATTGCCGAAGGGCTTCCTGGAAAATCTGAATGCAAAGCTGACAAAGATTGATGTAGTGTAATATATCGTCTCATATTATTCTGCAGTAAATTCCCACAGGCTTTTGATCTGTGGCTCCAACGTCTCATAGTCCCACAGCTGTCCGCTTCGGATACGGCTGTTGGGATCATTGAGACGTATCTTTTCATCCTCGATTCCGACTAGCACAAGAAAGTGTCCGCCTGTCGTAAAATCTCCGGGGCGCATACTGCAAATGACCGGGTGCCCCTGCTCCAGCGCTGAAAAAATCTTATTTTTGTCCAGAGGAATCTCTCGACCATGCACACTGAAGTGTTCCGCTCCCTCCGTCATCAGACTCCATTTTGTTCCTGTACCATATAGATAGTAGCCGTCTTCCTCCGCGTAGGCTGCGACCGCATCCGGTGTGGCATTCTTATCTTTTGTGAGCCCCACCACAACCATGGAAAGACTGGTTGGCGCGCATCCGGACAGACCGATATTGTGGTCTCCGTAAGGTACATAGCCCCAGCGCCCGTCCCACTGAATCAGAAGCGGAATATCCTGCCTCAATTCCTTTTTCTTTAACCCTCCGGTCACTACGCCTTCTGCTGTCGTACTGCCCTTCACGAAATCCAAAAGCTCCGGGTTATTTTCCAGCGCTTTTAAATATTCCTCGGCGTATGTTTCTGTGTCTGCCAGCACTGCCGCCACTTCGACTGTATTGATCTCAGTTTCCGCATCTTCCCGGTCTTCATCCGGATGTATTGCCGCCTCCGCGCGCTCTAATATTTTTGTTCCCACAGCTTGTCCTGCAGATACCAGATTTGTCTCCCGCAACAGTGTAATGCTCTTCGATACCGCAAAGAGCACCGCTAAAAGCAGGCACAAATGCCATACACGACGCAACAGGCGTTTTTTTCTTCTCTTTTCTTTTATCTTTGCCATTCGATCAACCCCTTTTTCTTTTGTACTTTACCAAATTAGAAACCCATCCTATTTTTATTGAAACGAACCACGCCTTTTAATGTCTTCATATATTAGACGCATCTGCACGCCTTTTCGTTCATTCTAAAGTTGTTTTTTCCCTGAAATAGACTATAATATGTGTAGTATTTACGAAAGGACAAACGTACGATGGAACTAATATTACACAAAGGGCGCCCCATTACAAAGGAGCGCCGGTTAGATAAAGAAGTCCGCTGTTATGATCTGCTGGATTCTCTGGGAATCGAATATGAGCGGGTCGATCACGAGCCCGCAATGACGATCGAGGCGTGCGCCGCAGTCGATGAAGTACTGGGTGATGCCACGATCTGCAAAAATCTCTTTCTGTGCAACCGCCAGAAAACAAACTTTTATCTGCTCGCCATGAGCGGCGAAAAGCAGTTTGTCACAAAAGATATCTCCAAGCAGATCGGCAGTCCCCGCCTCTCTTTTGCAGACGAGGAGCATATGGAAGAATATCTGGATATCACCCCCGGCTCCGTGAGCGTGCTCGGTCTGATGAATGACCATGAAAACCATGTGCAGCTTCTTGTGGACGAGGATGTGCTGAACGCTGAATATTTCGGTTGCCATCCGTGCATCAACACATCCAGCCTGAAGCTGCGCACAAGAGATGTGTTCGAGACATTTTTACAAGCGGTACACCACGATTATATCATGGTGCATCTGTAGAAACAATCCCAGCAAAAAAATGAGACACCGGATTTTGCGATTTTGCCCGACCGAGCTTGACGAGGGTAGGGGAATCGAGCAAAAACGGTGTCTCATTTTCTGTCTGGGCGTAGCTTACACAATCTCTACCAGCGGTGCGATGGTGATACCTTCAGTCTCAAAGGCACTGCGGATCTTTTTCACAAACTCCAGTGCCTTGGCACCATCACCGTGCACGCAGACACTCTCGGCACAAAGTTCAATATCCGTGCCGTCGACGGCACGCACCTTGTGCTCCTTCACCATGCGGATGGCGCGCTCGATCGCCTCATTTTCATCAGTGATCATCGCACCTTCTTTTCTGCGGTTGACAAGGGATCCGTCCGGCTCGTAGGCACGATCGGTAAAATACTCTCTTGCGACACGCAGTCCTACATCTTTTGCCGCCTGTACGAGCTGCCCGCTCGCCAGCGCCATCACAATGAGATCCTTATCATACTCATAGATCGCCTCAGCGATTCCTTTTGCAAGTGCATAATCTTTTCCCGCCATATTATACATTGCGCCATGCGGTTTGACATGCTGCATTTTCACACCCTTTGACTTACAAAAAGCATCCAGCGCACCCAGCTGATACATGGTATATGCCTTTGCCTCTGCGGGTGAGACATCCATATTTCTTCTGCCGAAGCCCTGGAGATCCGGATAACCCGGATGCGCACCGACATGAATGCCTGCCTCTTTCGCCAGAGTGATCGTCCGGTCCATCACAAGCGGATCGGATGCATGATAGCCGCACGCCACATTCGCGGATGTAATGAGCGGGATCACCTGCTCATCCAGTCCGAGGGTATATCTGCCGAAGCTCTCCCCCAGATCACAATTCAAATCTATCTGATACATAGTTTCTCTCCTACAACTTTAATACGTGCTCAATGAATCCCGTATCCGCCTCTCCTGCTACGAACACCGGATGTTTGATGATCTGATACTGAAAATCCAGATTCGTCTCCACACCCAAAATAACCATTTCGTCCAGCGCGCTCGCCATCTTGCGCAGTGCAGCTTCGCGATCCGGTGCATGAACGATCACCTTCGCGATCATGGAATCATACTCACTCGGAATCCGGTAACCGGCATACAGTCCGGTGTCCACCCGCACACCGTTTCCGGCAGGTAAATGAATATGCTCGACAACTCCGGGACTGGGCATGAAGTTTTTAGACGGAATCTCTGCGTTGATACGACACTCGATCGCATGCCCACGGATTGCCACATCCTCCTGTTTAAAGCTGAGTTCCTCGCCCTGTGCGACGCGGATCTGTTCGATGATCAGGTCCGTGCCTGTCACCATCTCTGTCACACCGTGCTCTACCTGAATACGGGTGTTCATCTCCATAAAATAGAATCCACCCTTCGGGTCAACGATATACTCGATCGTTCCTGCATTGGTATAACCAACCGTTTTTGCTGCAAGGATCGCATATTCATTCATCTTGCGGCGAGTCTCCTCATCAATTGCCGGCGAGGGTGACTCCTCGATCAGCTTTTGATGATTACGCTGTACGGAGCAGTCACGCTCTCCGAGCGCAACGACATTTCCGTGTGTATCCGCAATGATCTGTATCTCCACATGACGGGGGTTTTGCACAAAACGCTCGATATACATCGTGTCATCCCCGAACGCATTGGCAGACTCCTGCTGCGCTATATTAAACTGGAATTCGAACTCATCTGCAGACTGCGCCACGCGCATGCCCTTTCCACCGCCACCGGAGGATGCCTTGATCATGACCGGATAACCGATCTCATTTGCCAGCTCCAGTCCCACCTTTGCGTCATATACCGGCTCTTTCGTTCCCGGGACAACCGGAACACCAGCCTCCATCATCGTGGTGCGTGCCTGTGATTTATTTCCCATCTTATCGATCACATCCGCCTCCGGTCCGATAAAAGTCAGCCCGTATTCCTGACATTTGCGTACAAACTCACTGTTTTCGGAAAGGAAACCAAAACCGGGGTGGATCGCATCCGCACCGACTTTCACCGCGGCCATGATAATGCGGTCCATGTTCAGGTAGCTGTTTCGCGCCGGTCCTTCACCGATACACACGCGTTGGTCAGCAAGCTGCACATGCAGACTCTTCTCGTCCTCCTTGGAATAAACAGCCACGCTCCGGATACCCATATTCCGACAGGCGCGGATGATGCGGACAGCAATCTCGCCTCGATTGGCGATCAATACTTTACTTATCAATGCTCACCGCCTCCTTTTAGAGCTTTTTTACACGGAATAAGGGTTGCCCATACTCCACCTTCTGCTCATTGCTCACAAGCACTGCCTCGATCTCACAGTCAAATTCACTCTGAATCTCATTCATCAGCTTCATTGCCTCCAAAATACATACGGTCTGACCATTCTTGACATGATCGCCCACCTTTACAAAGGGCGCTGCGTCCGGTGCGGGAGCAGCATAAAACGTACCGACGATCGGTGATGTGATGAGCACAGCCTCATCCTCTGCTTCCTCTGCTGCTTCTTCTACAGACACGGCTGTTGAAACTGCAGCACCGACCATAGGGGCTGCTGTCATTGGCACTCCGCCTGCGATGACCGGTGCATGATCCAGCTTACTCATCGTGATCTTTACTTCATCGTCCTTATAAGAAAACTCGGTCAGAGATGATTTTTCTATGATCTCTACTAATTTTTCAATCTGTTCTACATTCATGATCTTTCCTCCTAATCTATGACAGCGCACACCCCATCAAAAGGGACGCGCCATTCACTCAAACAACTTGCTCACGCGCTTTGCCACCAGACGGCAGTCCAGCACCTCTTTGCAGGGCACATGGATCTCGCTTCGCATTTTCTCATATGCCTTTTCCTCATCCCGATACAGCTTTTGCGCTTCCTGCACACTGATGGCGGTAAAACGGATCTTATGATCCGTCTTGCGCTGTACCAGCTTCGGAATATCCACAGATGCCACCGTCGCGATCTTCGGATAGCCGCCCGTTGTCTGACGGTCGGACAGTAAGATGATCGGTTTGCCGTGACTGGGCACTTGTACAGACCCGTAAGCAATACCATCCGAGATCATATCTGTTGTATTTTTTGCTGCAATAAAAGGTCCCTCCAAACGACAGCCCATCCGGTCAAAATCGCTGGTGACCGTATACTCCTGTGACAGGAATGTATCGATACCCTGTTTGCTGAACATCTCGTCCTGCGGACCTAATACGACCCGGAGCGTCTCGCTTTCCGCGGAAAAATCGTCGGCCCTTAGCTTTCTTGACAGGAAATACGGCAGATACCGGCGCTTCATACGAAAACCGATATAGTCCTCATCCTTCAACTTACGCCCCTTAAAGCCGCCGATCTTGCTCTTTAAATTCGTACAACGGCTGCCCATCACGACAGGGATATCCAGATAGCTGGAAAATGCGATATATCCTCTGCTTCCGGTGCGGGCACTGCCAAATTTCAAAATATCTCCACGGTTCACATACACTGCCTCATACATCGGCACCGGCTCACCATTGATCGTCGGTGTAAAGTCGCCGCCGGTAATGGCAATGATCGTCTCCGATGTAAACTGAAGCGTCGGTCCGATCAGTGTAAACTCCAGTACTGCTTCATTTTCCGGATTGTCAAGCAGCAGATTTGCGATCTTGAAGGAGCGCACGTCCATGACGCCTGCCACAGAAAATCCCTGGCTCTGATAACCGGTGCGGCCGAGATCCTGCACAGTCGTCAGCATACCTGCCTTTAATACACGAATACCCATACCGGTCACACCTCCCCTTCTACAACTCGTACTGTATAAGTTCCCTGCTCGACTTCTTCCTTGATACGGTCATACTCTGCCCGGTCAACCGGAATAAATCGAATGTAATCGCCTGCTTCCACAAGGATCGGCACTTCGCGATCCGGGTCGTAGGTTTTTACCGGTGTCATTCCCATGAGCTGCCAGCCGCCCGGCGAGTCCATCGGATAAATACCGGTCTGTGAACCACCGATCCCCACACTTCCCGCCGGGATACGAATGCGCGGATTTGCAAGACGCGGTGTGTGAATGCGCTCGTCCAATCCACCCAGATAGGTAAAGCCCGGCAAAAAGCCAAGCATATAAATGAGATAGTCCGTGGAGCTGTGAATGTTGATGACCTCCTGCTCGGAAAGTCCCGCATGCTCTGCAATTGTTGACAGATCCGGTCCAAACTCTCCGCCATAGCAGACCGGTATCTCGTACACCTTTTTTTTGCGCGCCCCGGCTGCGATCTCAACGGACAATATCTTCTCCATACGTGTTTTCATCTCATCATAGGAAATGACACGCGGATCGTAATTGATGAGCAGTGAACAAAATGCAGGTATGATGTCCACAACACCTTCTATGTGCTGCTCCTTCATGAGCTGAACCGTTGCCGCGATCTTTGCATTGATATCCGGATCAATGGCATTTCCAAACTGGATCAGGATCGAGCTATCACCGGCTGTCATAATCTTCACATTCTGCATGAAAACCCTCCTTCATTACTTTCTTTAGAAAAAGGGTGCAATGTGCCACACATTGCACCCTTTTTAGCATCTCACATTTTATTTAGAATATTAGAATAATCCTGCAATTTTGGCTACAAAGGTTGTGATTCCCATGTATGCAGATGCTACAACTACGATCACTCCCAAAATAGTAAGTACGATCGGATGCTTATAGCCCTCACCCATAATGGACTTCTTATATGCCGCGATCAAACAGATACCCAATGTGATCGGAAGGATCAGTCCATTGAATGCACCTGCGAATACGAGAAGCACTGCAGGATTTCCAAGGATGAGCATGATCAAAGTCGAAACTGTGATAAACGCAATAATCACATAATTCTCTTTTTCTTCGATCTTCTTGTTAAACGTCTTTAAGAAAGAAACTGAAGTGTAAGCTGCACCAATGATAGAGGTAATGGCTGCACACAACAGCACCAGACCTGCAAAACGGTAACCGATCTCTCCTGCGCCCTGACGGAATGCATCTGCTGCAGGGTTTGATGCATCTAATTCTACGCCCTTAACAACAACACCGAGCACTGCAAGGAATAATAAGATTCGCACGATCGTTGCGATCACGATACCCATCACAGAACTCTTTGTGATCTCCTTTCTATTTTCCTTACCGATAATGCCTGCGTCGATCAGACGATGTGCACCTGCGAAAGTGATGTATCCACCAACAGTTCCACCCATCAAAGTTAAAATCGCATCAAATAACGGTTTTGTCTCTGCATCCGGAATAAAGGTATGCTGTAAAGCATCTCCCATCGGAGGCTTCACAACAAAGATCACGATCAGAATAACAATGATCATGATTCCACCAAGAACCTTTGTCAGTGTATCCATGGCTGCCTTCGCATTTTTCAGTAAGAATACAACGATTGCAAGCGCTCCGGCAAGAATATAGCCAAGCCACGTAGGAATGCCCAGCAACGTATTGAAGCCAAGTGCACCGCCACCAACGTTACCAATATTGAAAACCAGACCGCCGAGCACGATCATGAAAGATACAAAATATCCGAGACCGGGGAGCACCTTATTTGCCACATCCTGTCCACGAAGGCCTGTGGTACAAAGCACGCGCCAGATATTCAGCTGGGCGATCGCTGAAAGGATGATGGATACAAGGATCACAAATCCGAAGCTGGACTTTAATGAACCGGTAAAGTTTGCCGTCTGTGTTAAAAATCCGGGTCCGATCGCGGAAGTCGCCATTAAAAATGCTGCACCAAGCAGGGCGCCGCCGCCTTTTTTCTTTTCTGCCATAACAATATCCTCCTAAAAAATATACAATTTCGGCGGTTGTCCACCTTGCGAACAACCGCCGACTTCCTTATTATAGACGAAATTCACATTTCAGTCAAACATTATCAGGTATTTTCCGTCAAATGAAACATTTTTGTTTACAATTTTATCTCCACATCTGGTTCCTCCGGTGATGCACACAGGCTGCCAGGATCAGCAGCACAACTGCAGCCGTAAATATCCAGACACCGGCAGGAACATCCGCAATGTGGAAGCAACGGATATTGATCCACATCTGATTGATATTTTTTGTCTCAATCTCATCAAAATAACCCATGATCGCAGTCCGCTCGATCACTTCCTGTGACGGATACTGTGTGTAAAGCTGTCTGCCGACTTGTTCCTGCGTTGTATATACGACGTAGTCCTCATCCGCATTATTTCCACTAAAGAAATAGCCGAGCGGATATGGAACCAATTCTTCGTCCTCTTCCTCCGCACCATAGCACCAGTCAACATAAGAAAAGACCGTATCATCCTCACCGCCACCGATGGCAGAGGTGTATCCGATATAATACATGTTGCGCACCGCATTATCCGGGCGTGACAAGAAGTTTACAAAGGCCTCTGCAGCCGCCTTTTTCTCCGGATCTCCCGCAATTCCCTTTTTGAGCATGATCCATCCGTCAAACCAGAGATTAGAGCACTCTTCCGGCACCGCATAGGCAAGGTACACCTCGTCTTCCTCTGCCTGATCCATCGCATAGACTGCATCTCCCGACCACTGATAATTGGCAACGATCTTTCCGGTGACCATATCAGCTTTTCCGCTGTCCGTCTCCAGCGCATAGATGTTTCCCATCATATGCTGTAACAGCCGCTCCACCTCATCGATCGTTTCAGGCGTGACATCATTCATGATGTCTGTCAGCTTTTCCTGGTAGTCCGGATCGGCCAGAAATTCCTCCGCCGTAAGCTCATTTGCCCGCAGATAGCCAAGCGCCGCGAAATAGGTATCGCGCACATTATCCTTCAAAGTCATCTGACGATAAAATTTCGGGTTGTCGAACACCGACCAGGTAGACGCCTCCTCCTCGCTCATGAACTCCGGATTGTAAAGCACGCCGGACGTTCCCCACATGTAGCAGGCAGCATATTTTTCCCATGTTTTTCCGTTGATCTCGTTTTCCTGAAATACCTGTGAAATATACGGGGACACGCCGCGCACATAGTAGTTTTCCTCATTCTCTGTATCAAAAAACTGTTCGGAAAACGGCTCTGCCATATCCTCCGCCATCAGCTTCATGAGCATGTAGTCTGAAGGACATACCAGATCATAAGTGTCACCGAGTGTTAGCTGGTTATACAGATCTTCATTCGTTCCGAAGCAGGAGTACTCCACGCGGACTTTTTTCCCTGTCGTCTCGTAATACCAGTCCTCAAAATCCTCGTACATCGGATTGACACCGAGGATCTGTGTTCCGTTATCCAGTTCGATCAGTTCTTCCTCCTCGTCCCAGTCACCGAGGTCGATATATTCCTCCCAGTTGCAGACACGCAGCACGATCTCGTTGTCCGCCGCCTGCACCGTCTCCGGCGACCAGACAGCCGCAAGTGCACCTGCGCTGATAAACAGTGCCAGTGTCAGCACCGCCTTTTTTGCATTTTCCCCATTCTTCTTACCTGCTGCATTCATGAGCACGACCACGAGGATTACCACAAAAAAGATCACGGTAGACAACGCCCAAAGTGCTGTCTTGATCTCTGTCTGTGAACCCTTGGTAGCATTTACGACATAGGTGCTGATGGTGTCAAAGGTAGCCGGCTTCGTATAGCTGGCAATAAAATAATCGTCCAGTGAGAGTGTCAATGCCAGCGCAAAGCCGGAGATGATTCCTGATGAGATCTGCGGCAGCACAACTTTTGTGAGCGCCTGTGTCGGTGTCGCGCCGAGATCCATCGCTGCCTCATACAGGCTGGAATCCATCTGTTTTAATTTCGGTATCACGGACAGATAGACAAAGGGTGCGGACAATACCACATGACCGACTACCAACGGGATGAACGTACTTTTATCGATCCCGGCCACAACAACCAGCGCGATACAGATGGAAAATCCGGTCACGACATCCGCATTGACGACCGGAACTTCGTTCAATGCAGAAATATATCCTCCTGCCACCGCTTTTGAATAAAACCCGCCGATCGCACCCAGTGTCCCCAGGATTGTAGCTATGATGGCAGACCCAAACGCCAATGCAACCGTTCCCATGATCATGCCCCGGAGTTCCTCATTGGAAAAGAGTGTCATATAGTTTTGCAGCGAAAATCCGCGGATCGCTCCGATCGTCGTCGAGGTTGTAAAGCTGTACACCATCAGCACAAGGATCGGCAGATAGATGACTAACAGCAGGATTCCCACATAAATGCGCGCAAGATATTTCTTATTTTTTTTCATAACAGCGCACCTCCTCTGCTCGTTCCCTCATCAGTGTAACGATCTGTCACGAGAGTGAACACCAAAATGATAAGCAGCAGGATCAATGCGATCATAGATCCGTTATGCCAGTCGTAAGCACTGAAATAGCTTCCGATCAGGCAGCCCATGATATACGTGCTGTTGTAGAGCATATCCAGAACCACATAGTTTGTCATGGACGGCAGAAATACCATCACGACACCACTGATAATACCGGGCACGGAGAGCGGCAGTGTTACCTTAAAAAAGATCTGCACCGGGCTTGCTCCAAGATCCGCCGCAGCCTCCATGAGACTGTGATCCAGCTTGCAAAGCGTCGTGTACATCGGCAAAATCATAAAAGGAAGGAAATCATACGTCATACCGATCACAGAATTTAAAAACGGATAATATGCCAGATTCCCCTCCAGCAGAGTCAGTATCTCCTTGAGTGCCGTGATGCGCAGCGTAAAGTTGATCCACATCGGCAGCACAAACATGACGACGATCACGTTTTTCTGCTTCCACTCACTCTGTGCCAGAATATATGCAACCGGGTATGCCAGCAACAGACATACGCAGGTCGTCACGATCGCGATCGCAAAGCTGTAGCATAGCGTTCCGATCGTATTCGGACTCGTAAAAAATCCGATCAGGTTGTTCATGGAGAAGTGCCCCTCTCCGTTTGTAAATGCATAATAAATAATAACAAGCAGCGGCAGTGCCACAAAGCAGGTCAGGAAAAGACCATAAGGGATCGCCAGCTGCTTTCTGGAAAAATGTAATCCTCTCATTTCTTTTCTCCTGCTATTTTTTCAGTGTAAACGTCAATTTCTCCTGCGGAATGATCAGGCTGACATAGTCGCCCATGTTCCACAGATCCTCATCACTGACAATGAAATCGATCTCTTCGTCCGTACGGACAACATACCGGTAGTGGTCACCGATATAGATCAGGTTGATGATATGTCCGCACACAATACCGGCATTCTCATCATCGCTCATCTCAATATCTCGTGGCTTGATCGTGGCGATCACCTTCAGTTTTCGATGATCGATCTCATTTCCGTGTGCATCGCAGAGCACATTACCCACTTCCGTTGCCCCAGGAATCAGTGACTTCACATCACACTGTAGCGCACCATCCAAAAGTGTGAGCTGATAATGCTCATCCACGCTGGATTCCAGCTTATTCAATGAGTGTTCTGCCTGCATCAGATGAATTCCCTCCGGCTCCACACACAGTCCAACGTGAGATCCAACCTGTGCTTTTTTGGTCGTCTGGATCACGATCTCATTTTTTCCGCACAGAACCGTGATCTCATAGTGCACACCCTTGAAGATCACGCTGATCACATCTCCGGTAATTGTACCCTTTTCCGGCTCCGTGATCAGAATGTCCTCGGGACGTACAACGACATCCACCATTGTGCCGTGCGGTACATCATCCACACACTCGAACTCTGCGCCACAGAAACGGACCTTTAAAGGATCTGTAACGATTCCGTTAAAAATATTACTCTCGCCGATAAAGTCTGCTACAAAAGCATTGTTCGGCTCATTATAAATATCCTCCGGTGTTCCCACATGCTGGATCCTTCCTTCTGACATTACGACGATCTTGTCAGACATCGTAAGTGCCTCCTCCTGATCATGGGTCACATAAATAAAGGTGATGCCAAGCTTCTCGTGCATATCCTTCAGCTCCAGCTGCATCTCCTTGCGCATTTTCAGATCCAGAGCGCCTAACGGCTCATCCAGAAGCAGGATCTGCGGCTCGTTTACGATCGCCCGCGCGATCGCGATACGCTGCTGCTGTCCGCCGGACAAGGTCTGGACGGTTCTGGTCTCGAAGCCTTCCAGATCCACCATTTCCAATGCGCGCTTGACCTTTTTTATGATTTCAGCCTTTGGAAGCTTTTTCAGCTTCAACCCAAAAGCGATATTGTCAAAAATATTCAAATGGGGAAATAGGGCGTAACGCTGAAAGACCGTATTGATCGGTCGCTCGTTCGCCGGAAGTCTGGTAATATCCTCACCATTTAACAGGATCTCGCCGCCGGTCGGTGCGTCAAAGCCCGCCAGCATGCGCAGTGTGGTCGTTTTCCCACAGCCTGAGGGTCCTAAAAAAGTGACAAACTCTCCTCGTTTGATGCTCAGGTTAAAATCATCTACCGCTGTGAATCCATCCTCAAATGTGCGCGATAAATGTTTGAACTCCAAGATGTTTTCAGATGTTTTTTTCAATTTTGTTATCTCCTCCTTTTGTGAAAACCATTGCAAGTAGTGTAACATAAAAAGAGGACGGTGACAATGCATCACCGTCCTTTTTTAAGTAAAATAAGGGAGATTTGTTTAGTTGATGACAACGCCCTTGCGAAGGATGATATTCGCGTAGATCGCTGTCTCACTGGTCATAATGACAACCTTTGATTTCGCTCTGGTCTTATCGTAGAAATCCCACTTGTTGATCTCCTCAAAGCACTTATCGCCTCGCTCATCGTACTTTGCAACGATCTCTTTGTAGGTATCCCAGATCGGTGTCTTGGCATCATCACCGGGCTCCACTGCCATCAGTGTACAAGGCGGAACCATCACACCGTTTGCATCGGGATAAGTATCCAGCGGCAATACCTGTAAGATCGCATCGAGGATCTCCGGTACACCATGTCCGTCCATGCGGATGACCGGTGTATCAAAGGAGTGTCCGGGAAAATTGCCGTCGCCGATCGTCAACTCGTCTGTATGACCCATCTCTGCCAGAACCTTTAACAGTTCAGGAGATAAAATGGAAGGAATTCCTTTTAACATATCTGTATCCTCCTATTAGCGAATGGTCTTGTATAAAGGTCCGTAAGCTGCACATGCACGGAAATCCTGACCCTCTTTGTCTGCGCCGAAAGCATTCCATGCAGCCGGACGATATACGTCTGCGTCAGGAACATTGTGCAGACATACAGGGATACGTAGCATAGATGCCATTGTGATCAGATCTGCACCGATATGTCCATAGCTGATCGCACCGTGGTTTGCACCCCAGTTGTTCATTACATCATAAGCGGTCTTGAACGGTGAGCCATCGATACCGTCAGTACGAGGAGCAAACCATGTACAAGGCCATGTGTAGTCTGTTCTCTTCCATAATGCATCAGAAACCTCATCCGGGAGATCAACCGTCCAGCCTTCTACGATCTGCAGAACCGGTCCGAGATTCTTAACAATATTCAGACGGATCATGGTTGCAGGCATCTCTGTCTTTGTCTCGAAACGTGCAGAATATCCGGCACCACGGAAATATCCGTTATCAGCAGGACACCACTCGCAGGCATCCATCATCTTCTCGATATCAGCATCAGTCACATCAAACCACTTCTTCATGGTCGGTGCACCGTTCTCATCGGTACATACGCCGGAAGCGTCCAGACAGCAGGAACCGGAGTTGATCAGATGGATAAATCCGTCTGCATCCTTTGCATGTCCCTCGATCTCATAGCCGGTCACACGCTTTACAGCGTCACCTGACCAGTAAGTACGAACATCTGCAAACATCTGTGCACGATTGGTCAGCAGGTTCATGAACATCATGCCGACACCGTTTAAGGTATCATTCTCGGTAGCCAGTGTGAAAGGCTCTCTCGCTCCGTTCCAGTCAAAAGAAGTATTTAAAATTGCCTCAGGGAAATCACAGTTCGGCCAGTGATCGGTCCACTGTCTCTGACCCTGGAAACCACCACAGATCGCATTGTGTCCGACAGCTTCCTCTCCACATCCCTCGGGCAGATTCGGGTTGCCCTGGTACAGATCCTCGATGATGACTGCCATCTTTGCGGTGAACTCCCAATCCTTCTCTTTCTGCTCATCAGACTTCTTAACAAAATCAGGGTTCTTATCGAAGCCCTGCTTTGCATATTTCTTGATCCATGCAAGAGCCTTCTGATACTCGTCCTCGTTGTAGATGTGCTCTTCCATACGGCGAAGGATCTCTACCTCGTCAACAGACTCTACACGCATGCCAAGGTACTCCTCGAAGAATTCCTGGTTGATGATGGATCCGCCGATACCCATACACTGAGAACCGATCTGTAAGTAAGATTTATCTCTCATTGTAGCTGCTGCAACTGCTGCGCGGCCAAATCTTAATAATTTCTCTAATACGTCTGCAGGAATTGTCGTATCATCTGCATCCTGAACGTCTCTTCCGTAGATACCGAATGCCGGAAGTCCCTTCTGTGCATAAGTAGCAAGTACGGATGCAAGATAAACAGCGCCCGGTCTCTCGGTTGCATTTAATCCCCAAACGCCCTTGATGGTCAGAGGGTTCATATCCATGGTCTCTGAACCATAGCACCAGCAGGGAGTTACGGATAAGGTGATCGCTACGCCCTCCTTGCGGAACTGTGCCTCGCAGGCTGCTGCCTCAGCAACACGTCCGATCGTTGTATTTGAAATAACAACCTTTACAGGCTCTCCGTTGGAGTAACGTAAATTCTCCTCATATAATTTCTTAACAGCCTTTGCCATGCCCATGGTCTGATCTTCCAGAGACTCACGAACCTTCAAAGGTCCTCTTCTACCGTCAATACAGGGTCTGATTCCAATTACCGGGTAATCTCCGATGTATCTGTTCTTTGCCATTTCTCATATCCTCCTTATATAAGCTGTCGCACGCGAACCGTTTCGCGTCTTGATATTTACATTGTAATTGTTTTTATCAGCCTTTTCTTGTGGAATATTGAAAAATAGTATAACGATATTCACCTTTTTGCGAATGGACTCTGAGCAATGGCAATGTCTAGTTCACCCACTTCTGATGCAGCTTTGAAAAATATGCTACGAGTGGTCCGAGAAAGAATGCCGTGATCACAGTTCCAATCCCAAGATGCGAATTCTCCCATCCGATAAATCCTGTACCCACCGCGATGAGTATCACAAGCACACACACCGCATCTGTCCCCACACGCCATGCAAAATAGGGAATCGGGAATCTGTCTGCCAGACCAAGCGCCACAAAATCATAAGGTGCAACACCCAACTCTGCCACCTGATACATCGCCAGTCCGAAAGTCAGGATCACAAGTGCCACAGCCATGATCTCTAACTGCTGCGGAAGTGTCAGCACAAGCCCCACTCCAAAAATGGAATCCATGACCCATGTGCCAAACTGCACGATATACCCGAGCAAAAAAAGATTGATGATCGTGCCAAGTCCTATGTATGATCTTCCCCACAGCAATTGAAAGATAAACAGCACAGCATTTAAGATCAGCTGGTAGGTGCCCAGACCCATGCCGAGACCGCCGCTGATCGCCATGGTAGAAGCACAGAAGGGATCATTTCCCATCTGCGAAAAACGGAGGATCGTGATACCGATACCAAGGATCAGATTTCCCAAGATCACCGCAAGCAACTTTCTTTTTGTCATATTTTTCATCTTTCAGCTCCTCTACTGCTCTGCATCATTCTCTTCTGACTGGTCCCCATTCGGAAGATAGGTCTCCAGAACACGTTCCAGCTCTGAGACAGAGATCGGTTTTTCCAGAAAATCCGAGAAGCCTGCCTGCATATAACGCCGGCGCGAATCACCGGAAACATTTGCAGTCAGAGCGATCACCGGTAATGTCGCGTAACTGCCTCCCATATCACGGATATGACCGAGCGTCTCCATCCCGTCCATCTCAGGCATCAGATGATCCAGGAGCACGAGATCATAGTGTTTTGCCCCGATCATCTTTAATGCCCGCTTTCCGTTCAGCGCACAGTCAAGCTCCACATCAAAATCCTTCAGCAGCCCCTCTAACACTGCAAGATTGACCTGATTGTCATCTACAGCCAGTATTTTCGCACCCTTCGCATAGGACTTTCGTACTGATAGTTCCTCCTTCATACGCTGTTCATGTAGCACAGCAATATCTCCGATAGGGGCAGCATCCACGACCGGCAGTGTCAGCATAAACGAAAACTCTGATCCCTCGCCATACACGCTCTCCACCTGAAGCTTGCTGTCCATTTGTTCCAGAAGACGCACAACAATGCTCATGCCAAGACCGGTGCCTTCAATGTTCCGATTGCGCTTTTCGTCCAGACGCTGAAAATCAGAAAAGAGCTTTCCCATATCCTCCTGCTTCATTCCAATACCGGTATCTTTTACCGAAACATACAGTTCTACCATATGATCCTCTGCCTGAGTGCCGATGACAGCGAACGTAACGCTTCCCTTTTGCGTATATTTAATCGCATTCGTCAGAATGTTGATGATCACCTGCTTGATACGAAGCTCATCGCCGCATACCATATGAGGTAACTCCGGCGAAATATCCACGATAAAATTCAGATCCTTTTCCTTTGCCTTGATATCGATCAGACGGTTGATATCATCCAGCATATAACCCAGCCGGAAATCATCAGGAATAATCTCCATTTTACCTGCTTCGATCTTGGAAAAATCCAAAATATCATTGATAATGCTCAGCAGCATTTTTCCGGCATTTTTAATGTCATAGGCGTGCTCGCGGATCTTTTCGTCCGTCGTCTCCCGCAAGATCATCTCATCCATACCGAGCACCGCATTGATCGGCGTACGGATCTCATGTGACATGTTGGAGATAAACACGCTCTTTGCCTTGTTAATGTCCGACAGCTTCTGGTTCTGCTCCTCCACAGCTGCAATGATATTTTCCTGCTGCAGAAGGCGTGTCATCTCCTCGTCGATATCCTGCACCGTGTAGATAAACACCGGATTTTCCTTCGAAAATCCATGCATCCGGCGAAACATCAGACGTACCCAGATATACTGTCCCTGCATATTTTGCATCTGCACCTCGAAGCGGAAGGATTTCTCTTTTTCCAGATGCTCCATGACATATTTGGGATCTGAGATCTGCAAAAACAGCACACGATCGTCCGGCAAAAACATGTTGGAGATCATATAGCGCCAGTCAGAATATTTCAGTTCCAGATAATCCTGCTTGTCCACACTCAATTCTGTCGTGACGGAATTGCGCAGAGTGTCATTTTTCAGATCACCGATCATAGAAAACAGATAGTTTTCCTGTATCGTATCCATTTTGAGTTTTTCCATACGGTCACTCTCATATCCGTCATAACGATGGAAAAATACGATCACACTCGTCTCAGCATCAAGCTTCAGTATACGGTAATCGTAGCTTTGCTCCTCTTTTCCGGCGATCAGATGCACATTTCCCGCCTGATTCTCTTTTTCAAAAATCGAGTGGTCGCTAAAGGCTTCGTAAGCGTTTGAAACCCGCTCTCCTTCCCGAATCGCCAAAAACAGGCTGGAATATGCATCTTTCAAGTCTCCCTGCGCACCCAGGATCCGGCTCATAAAATCATCCTGCTTGATCATCTCGTAGCACTTTTCCTTCAGATCGATCATATAGACAGCCGACATATGTTCATATATTTTCTCCAGCAACGACATGACTTTTTCGTTCATTTCAGGCATCATTCTCCTATCATTCTCGTGTAAAATCAACTAAAAAATGTCACGCATACAGATAATACAAAGTCTTTGCAGTGACAGATTTTCACCTCATTTTATACAGTATTATAGTAGCTTAACGCCTTACATGCAACACTAAAAAACTACGGCGACTGCGTAACTTTACCTTCGGATTTAATTGGATAGAGTTTACCCACGATGCGCTGATAAAGTATCAGGCAATGACTTGTGGTTTTACTTTACTCCATG
>SFRL01000102.1 GCA_004562765.1 bacterium
GGTTTTAAGCTGACCGCACCCTATGATGAAAGCCGCCGCAAGGCTGCCAGCGAACTGGCGAAGAAAAATACCGAAAGATTAAGGAGGCAAGAGTAATGAAAATCCTGTCCTGTACGTTCAACATGGATACAGCTTGTGTGGAGCTGAAATTAGATAGCGGCAGTATGATAGCGATTAACACAATCGCCGTGGAGAACGAAGTAGCCGACAATATGTATCAGCGGTCAGAGCTGGACTATCTGATCTACAATGATCCGGTGGCATACGCAGAGCTGATACTCAACGGCGATCCCGAAACCTATTTGAAAACTGTGACCGAATACAAACCTTTGGATAGCTGACCACACGCCGCCCGTGGGAGAAATCCTGCGGGCGGCATTTTTGACTGCTGTACAGAATTCAATAAACTACGATCCTTGCCATTCTGACATTTGCTCTTTGTTAGGTGATGACATCACGGAACTCAGTTTATCTTTCGGTTATACTACATCCATAAAGAAAACCAAGGAGGTACTCAATATGAGACTGAAGGATAAAGTTGCGATCATTACCGGTGGAAGCCGTGGCATTGGTTTCGCTACCGCAGATAAATTTCTGAAGGAAGGCGCTACTGTCATTCTGGCAGCAAGCTCTCAGGCTTCTGCCGATAAGGCGGTTTCTCAACTGAAGGAAAAATATCCGGAAGCCACTGTTGCAGGCATCAGCCCCAACCTTGCAAGTTTGGAATCCGTAAGGGAAGCTTTCAAGGAGGCTACCGCCAAATACGGTTGCGTGGATAATCTGGTGAACAACGCCGGTGTATCGGAAAGCACTCCGTTTATGGAATACACTGAGGATACCTTTGACAAGGTCATGGATCTGAACGTGAAAGGCGTGTTTAATGCCACTCGTGCAGCAGCAGAATGTATGGTGGCAAGAGGTGGCGGCGTAATCCTTTCTACTTCTTCCATGGTCAGCATTTCCGGTCAGCCCAGTGGATTTGCATATCCTGCGTCCAAGTTTGCGGTGAATGGTCTGACTGTGTCCCTGGCAAGAGAGCTTGGCCCCAAGGGCATACGCGTTAATGCTGTGGCTCCCGGCATCACCGAGACCGATATGATGAAAGCGGTTCCAAAGGAAGTCATCGACCCCATGATTGCAAGAATCCCTCTGCGCCGACTGGGGCAACCCGAAGACATCGCCAATGCCTTTGTGTTCCTTGCTTCCGATGAAGCATCCTATATCACCGGCGTAGTGCTGAGTGTGGACGGAATGGCACGGACCTAAATAGATAAGTGGGGCGGCATCTGTCACCCCACTTACCAAAGGAGAGATTATTATGAAGAAATATATCCCGTTTTTATTGACCCTGCTCCTGCTGGCAGGCTGCGCAGCACCTGCTGCTCAGGAAGGCACCTATCGCCAGATCACAATGGACGAGGCGATCATTATGATGGAAGAAGAAAGCAATTACATTATTTTAGATGTCCGCACACCTGAGGAATTCAGCGAAAAACACATTCCCGGTGCCATCAACATCCCCAATGAAACCATCGGGACAGAGGAAGTTCCCGAACTACCTGATAAAGATCAGCTGATCCTGATCTACTGCCGCAGTGGAAACCGCAGCAAGCAGGCATCTGAAAAACTGGTCAGGTTAGGCTATATGAATATCGTAGAATTCGGTGGCATCAACGACTGGCCGGGCGACACCGTAAACGGATAACAAATCTTTTTGGCCGGATTATAGCGGATTGGAAAATATATATGCAAAAACTCTGGTGGATGCAGAACGATCCACCAGAATTTTTTATTGAATGTATTTACCGGAATAATTCTGTTTTGCTTTCTCTTTTCGGACAAGCAGGAAGTACAAACACAAGCCTATGGGAAGCTATGAGTACAACAGCATTGGTCAATGCGGTGATAAATGGATTGGGAATTTCTGTCCTGCCCCATCGAATGATTCTTCCTGCCATAGAACGAGGGCTTGTTGTTACTATAGGTGTGAAGGGGCTGCGATTCCAAAGAAACTTCTACATGATCCATCATAAGGATAAGTTTCTCACAGCATCAACAAAACGCTTTATGGAACTATGTAGAAATTATGAAGTGGATTACCCATTCCCCAGGTATAATGGATTATTCTGACATTTGCTCTTTGTTAGGTGATGTCATCACGGAAGCCGTTCATTTTTCCGGATATAATGAGGTCACAAAAGAAAACAAGGAGGACAACAAAATGTCTGCTATCAATATCAACAGAAATAACTTCCAAAACGAAGTGATGAATTCCGACAGAAAAGTTCTGCTGGACTTCTGGGCACCCTGGTGCGGTCCCTGCCGTATGGTGGTTCCTATCGTGGAAGAAATCGCCAGAGAGCGATCCGATATCAAGGTCGGCAAGATCAATGTGGATGAACAGCCTGAGCTGGCCAGCCAGTTCGGCGTCATGAGCATTCCCACCCTGGTGGTAATGGAAAATGGCAAGATCATTCAGCAGATTTCCGGTGCAAGACCCAAGAACGCAATTCTTGGGATGCTGTAAGGAGGTGTGATTATGGGCTTCTTTGATTTTTTCAAACAGGTAAATATCAATCAAGGCGTAGAGGAATATAAGGCTACCGCCGATGCGGTTCTGGTGGATGTACGCACCCCGCAGGAATACCGGGAAGGCCATATCCCCGGCAGCAAAAATGTGCCTCTGCAGCAACTTGACAAAATCAGTTCTTTGGCCAAAAATAAAGAGATCCCTCTGTTCGTATACTGCTATTCCGGCTCCCGGAGTCGTCAGGCAACCGGTATGCTGCAGCAGATGGGATATACCAATGTAAACAATATCGGCGGAATTGCCGCTTATTCCGGAAAGGTGGAACGGTAACATGAAAGTTGTGATCGTAGGAGGCGTGGCTGGCGGTGCCACAGCTGCAGCAAGAATCCGCAGATTGGATGAACAGGCAGATATTTCCTACGCCAACTGCGGACTGCCTTACTATATCGGCGATGTCATTACTGATCCGGAAGAACTGACACTCCAGACACCGGAGAGCTTCTTCTCCCGTTTCCGCGTGGACATGAAGGTGCGCCATGAGGTCACCGCCATCCACCCGGAGCGCAAGACCGTTTCCGTGAAGAATCTGGAAACCGATGAGGTGTTCGAGGAAAGCTATGATAAGCTGATCCTCTCTCCCGGCGCAAAGCCTACCCAGCCCCGACTTCCCGGTGTTGGTATCGATAAGCTGTTTACCCTGCGTACGGTAGAGGATACCTTCCGGATCAAGGAATATATCAATCAGAACCATCCAAAATCTGCTGTGTTGGCAGGCGGCGGTTTCATTGGACTGGAACTGGCAGAAAATCTGCGGGAACTGGGCATGGATGTGACCATTGTCCAGCGTCCCAAGCAGCTGATGAATCCCTTTGACGCCGATATGGCTTCCATGATCCACAGCGAAATGCGCAAACACGGCGTCAAGCTGGCGCTGGGATATACCGTGGAAGGATTTGAAGAAAGAAATGGCGGCGTGGATGTACTGCTGAAAGACAACGCCCCGCTCCATGCCGATATGGTGGTGCTGGCCATCGGTGTCACTCCGGATACCGCTTTGGCGAGGGAAGCCGGTCTGGAGCTTGGTATCAAAGGCAGTATCGTGGTCAATGACCGGATGGAAACCTCTGTTCCGGATATCTATGCTGCAGGCGATGCCGTACAGGTGAAGCATTACGTTACCGGCGAGGATGCCCTGATTTCTCTGGCCGGTCCCGCCAACAAGCAGGGCCGTATCATTGCTGACAATATTTGCGGCGGAGACAGCCGTTATCTGGGCAGTCAGGGAAGCTCCGTTATTAAGGTATTCGATATGACCGCAGCTACCACCGGCATCAACGAAACCAACGCCCGCAAGGCAGGTTTGGATGTTGATACTGTCATTCTGTCCCCCATGAGTCATGCTGGTTACTATCCCGGCGGCAAGGTAATGACCATGAAGGTGGTCTTTGAGAAGGGTACATACCGCCTGCTGGGCGCTCAGATTGTAGGTTACGATGGTGTGGATAAGCGTATCGACGTTCTGGCTACCGCTATCCACGCAGGGCTCAAAGCAACGCAGCTGAAAGATCTGGATCTGGCCTATGCACCCCCGTATTCCTCCGCGAAAGATCCTGTGAATATGGCAGGCTTCATGATCGACAACATCTCCAAGGGACTGAAGCAGTGGCATCTTCATGATGCAGACAAGCTGCCCCGGGACGGAAGTGTCATCCTGCTGGATACCCGCACCGCATGGGAATACAGCAGCGGGCACATTGAAGGCTTTGTCAATATTCCTGTGGATGAATTGCGGGAGCG
>SFRL01000020.1 GCA_004562765.1 bacterium
ACGGACCGCTGGTGTACCTGCTGGGAACCAATCCCACCGCAGGGTAGCCAAGTCCGGAAGGGATAAACGCTGAAGGCATCTAAGCGTGAAGCCCCCCCCAAGATGAGATATCCCTTCCTATAAGGAAGTAAGACCCCTGAAAGAGTATCAGGTAGATAGGACAGGAGTGGAAGCGCAGTAATGCGTGCAGCGGACTGCCACTAATCGGTCGAGGGCTTGACCAAAAGCGGAGAAAAATGGTAGTACGGAGCCAGCAGACAGAGAATCAGCTAGCTGAATGAGCTGTCTGGTGAGCGAGGTACGGAAGTTTGCGGAGCAAACTCATCGAGACGAAGCGAAGCGTAGTCGAGATGACCATTTTTCCAAAGTAAGGTTTGAAAGATCTGTGTGAAGTTTTGAAGGTACAAAAGAAAAAAACTTGAAAAACAAAAGATAAATGTATATAATATATGAGGGTAAAAACCCTCATAATATTTATATATAGGGGATTGGTCAAATGGTATGATAGGGGTCTCCAAAACCTTTGGCGGGAGTTCGATTCTCTCATCCCCTGCTTGCGAAAAGCCGCGAAGCCTTAAATTTATAGGGCTTGGCGGCTTTTACATTTTGAAAGAAAAAGGGACTGGTGTCAAAGTGTTCGAATATTGACATTGCGGGAACAGATGTATTAATATGTGATTATAGAAATGCAGAAAGGAACAGATGCAGTGTATATACAAGGAATTCGGAATTTGATTGAGCAATCAAAAATTAAGTGGTCGACTCATTGTCTTGAACGGATGCAGGAACGAGATATAAGCCGGTCGGATGTCATCAATTGTCTGCTAAAAGGGGAGATCATAGAAGATTATCCAGATGATTTTCCGCATCCAAGCTGTTTGATTTTTGGGTATACAGTAAATAATAATGTTATACATGTAGTGGTTGGAAATGATGGGGAATACATTTATATAATAACTGCATATTTTCCAAGCAATACAAAATTTGAAGATGACTTGAAAACAAGAAGGGGGCGTTGATTATGTGCATGTTTTGTAGATGTGATACAGTGAAGGAAAGCACAACCACCCATGTGGTGAATTATAATGGATGTGTAATTGTGATTAAGAATGTGCCTTGTGAGGAGTGTGAACAGTGTGGCGAAAAGTTTTATACGGATGAGGTAGCAGAACGCTTGGAGAAAATGGTAGATGCTGCAAAGAAACTGATGCAGGAAATATCTGTTATTGACTATTCAAAGGTTGCATGATGAGAGTTTGATTCTCTCATCCCCTGCTTGCAGAAAGCTGTGAAGCCTTATATTTATATAGGGTTTAGCAGCTTTTAAATGTTACTGATGTTGTTTCTGCAACTGGAGAAAATGGTTGATTCAGCAAAGAAGATTCTTATGGAAAAGGAGTGAAATAATGCAGAAACGTGTGGAAGATTCACAAGTCGAACAGATATTTATGGTGCATCCGGAGCATTTAAATGGAGCGGGAAGATTGTTTGGCGGACAGATCATGTCGTGGATTGATGAAGTGGCTGCATTGGTAGGGTTGCGTCATGCGCAATCGAGTGTAGTGACTGCTTCTGTGGACAATCTTGAATTCATGGAAGGGGCGCATCTGAACGATATGATCGTGCTGATCGGAAGGCTTACTTATGTTGGTAAAACATCGATGGAAGTGCGCGTGGATACATATGTAGAGTCGATCGAGGATGGCATGCGGCGACCGATCAATCGTGCGTATCTCATTTTGGTCGCGGTGGATAAGGATGGAAAACCGAAAGAAGTCCCGGAACTGTGTATTGAGACCGAAAGCCAGCGGGCAGAGTGGGAGGCGGCACAGCGACGGAAGGCAATGCATATTCAGCGGAAGAAAGAAGGCTTTTGACAGATGATGGAGGTTAATGATTATGACACAATATGAACGTATGATAAAGGGCTTGATCTATGTTCCGGGAGATGAAGAAATATTGAAAGAGCAGTTTCCATATCAGGATAAATTGTGGGAATTTAACCAGTTGAAGCCTTCAGATATAGCCGGAAAAGAAAAGTATATGAAGGAAGTATTTGCGGAGTGTGGAGAGAATAATTATATTGAACTTCCTCTGCATGCAAACTGGGGTGGTCATCATGTACATTTCGGCTCTCAGATCTATGCAAATTCGAATCTGACGCTTGTAGATGACGGACATATTTATGTTGGTGATAAGGTCATGTTTGGACCAAACGTTACAATAGCAACGGCAAATCATCCGATCGATGCAAACCTTCGTGGGAAAGGTCTGCAATATAATAAAGATGTTTACATCGGCGAAAATACGTGGATCGGTGCAAATGTGGTAATTGTTCCCGGAATTCATATCGGAAAAAATGTAGTGATCGGTGCCGGCAGTGTGGTTACAAAAGATATACCTGATGATGTGATAGCGGTTGGAAATCCCTGTCGTGTTTTACGAGAAGTTGGTGAACATGATAAAAAATATTTTTATAAACAGGAAATGATCGATTACGAGAATATAGAGTAAAGGAGGAAACATTATGTTAGAAGTTGGAATAAAGGCACCGGATTTTGAACTTCCGGATCAGAATGGTGAGCTGCATAAGCTCAGTGATTATGCAGGAAAAAAGGTTATTTTATATTTTTATCCGAAGGACAATACACCAGGATGTACGAAGCAGGCGTGTGGATTTTCAGAGAGATATCCGCAATTTTTAGAGAAGGGTGCAGTGGTTTTGGGCGTGAGCAAAGATAGTGTTGCTTCTCATAAACGATTTGAGGAAAAGCAGGGTTTGGCATTCACGCTTCTCTCCGATCCGGAGCGCAAGGTAATTGAGGCATATGATGTGTGGAAAGAAAAGAAGAATTATGGAAAGGTCTCCATGGGTGTTGTTCGTACGACCTATCTCATTGATGAACATGGAGTGATCATCAAAGCAAATGACAAGGTGAAGGCAGCTGATGATCCGCAGAACATGCTAGAGGAACTGGGATCATGAAGATCATTCTGTCCCCTGCGAAAAAAATGAATATGGATCTGGACAGACTGGCACCGTCGGGTTTACCGGATTTTCTTGATCAGACAGAGGAAATATTATCGTGGCTTCGAGACAGATCCTATGAAGAATTAAAGACACTGTGGAAATGCAATGACAAGATCGTACAGCAGAATATCGTACGTTTGGAGCAGATGGAACTGAGAAGTCAGCTGACACCGGCGGTGCTTGCCTATGAGGGGATCGCTTATCAATATATGGCACCGGCGGTTTTTGAATCAGGACATTATGATTATGTGCAGGAGCATCTGCGCATACTGTCTGCCTTTTATGGGGTGTTAAGGGCAATGGATGGTGTGACACCGTACCGATTGGAAATGCAGGCGAAGGCAAAAGTTGGTGGAAAAAAAGATCTGTATGAGTTATGGGGAAACAGACTATATGAGGCCGTCAGAGATGAAAGCGGAGTTATCGTTAATCTTGCATCAAAGGAGTATTCCAAGTGTATAGAAAAATACTTGATGCCGGAAGATCGATATATAACGATCACCTTTTGTGAAAAATCCGGAAATAAACTGGTTACAAAGGGCACCTATGCAAAAATGGCAAGAGGTGAAATGGTTCGTTACATGGCAGAGCATCAGATTGAGGATCCGATAGAGATCCGGAAATTTGATCGGCTTGGGTATGTGTTTCGGGGCGATCTGTCCTCTGACAAGGAATATATATTTGAGCGTATGGTTAAGTGAAGTTTTGAAGGTGCAGAAAATTAACATTGAATTTTTCAAATATATCATGTATAATATGTGAGGGTAAAACCCTCATAATATTTATGTACAGGGGATTGGTCAAATGGTATGATAGGGGTCTCCAAAACCTTTGGCGGGAGTTCGATTCTCTCATCCCCTGCTCGCGAAAAGCCGCGAAGCCTTGAATTTACAGGGCTTGGCGGCTTTTATATTTGGAGGGTGATCATTCCCCTCCGGGACCATCCTTGCGCGGTCTTTCAGATTCCGGCAATGGTTCGACAGGTTTTACGGCATCTTCACCCTTTGGCAGGTCGACATCCGGAATGTTGCCATCATCGTATGCGCATGCCGGCTGACCATCAGGAGTAGTTTTGATTCCAGATTTAGATTTCATAGTGCACCACCTTTCCGGGATAGAATGCGCAGATCTGGTGAATATATTCAGAAGATTTCAAAGGGCATGCGTTCGTTGAAATCTTATGCCAGACTTTCCGGTCAGGTGAAGGATTATGACAAATATTATGATTACAATTATGTAGTCGTTGGCACAAGTCATGCGTTGCATATCAGGGAGCATGTGCCGCCATACTGGGGTGTGATCACGGTTGAAATGGTGGATGACCGGTTTGACTTTTATATTTTAAGACAGCCGCAGATGAATCCGAAGGTGAGATGGAAGAAAAAAATGGAGATCCTCTGGAGACCGGAACTGGCGATGATCCAGGAGTGGAACCCAAAGGGGAGAAACAGAAAAAGAGACGGAGAACCAGCGCACTGAATGGGAGGCAGGACAAAAACGGAAAGCGCTTCAAAGTAAAATGAAGTATATTTGAAGCTGCTTTGAAGTTGACTTTGAAATAATATTGAAGTAAAATAAAGCTAATTCAAAAGGAGGTGCGAGGTAGATCGATGTATTTGGAAGAAATCGTTGAAGACATACAGTTGGAAAGTGATAAATTTGAGTGTAAAAGCAGATTGAACCGGGATGACATTGTGAGCTGGCTGAAAACAATAGCAGGTTTTTCAAATGCCTGTGGTGGAGACTTTTACATTGGTGTCGAGGATAAAACAAATAAATTGGTTGGTTTTGACAGGAGAGAAGCAGACAATGAACGCAATTATTTTAATAATCAGGTAAATGAACATTTAGTGCCAAGACCACAGATGAATATATCCTTTGTTCGCTATGAAATCAAGGGAAAAGAAAGATTTATCATTCGTGTTCGGATCTTGGAATCTGTAATCAAGCCGGTGATATTAAAATACAAAAATATCCCATCCATCTTCATGAGAAGAGACGGCTTTACAAACGGTGCGACCTATGAAGAGATTATTGAAATGAGTGTAAAGAGTAAAAATACGCAATATGATATCCTGACATCGGATGTGAAATATGATGCCGCGAAATATACAATGCTTCGAGATTTTTATTCGGAAAATAATAACGGAAAGGTTCTTTCAGAAAAGGCATTGCAGTTGATGGGTTTTTATGATAAAAACGGGTTCCTTGCAAATGGAGCAGTCTTGTTTGCGGATGATTATCAGGAGAAAAAAACACAGGTTCAATGTTCTGTTTTTTCCGGATTTCACAAAGGAAGTGAACGGATTGTGACGATTAATCGTTTTCATGGAAATATTATTTCTACCATAAATTATATGATGGAATTCGTTACGCAGAGAAGGAATCACTCCATGATCAAGCTGGGAGATACGAGAAAAAATATTGATGCATATCCTCAGAGAGCTTTGTTCGAAGGAGTGATAAATGCAGTAGCACATCGGGATTATTTTCTCGATGGAACACAGATTCAGGTAGACATGTTTAAAGACAGGCTGGAGATATCGTCGCCGGGTAGCTTTTACAGAGGAGAAAAATTAGGGAAAACCTATGATCTGACCGGAATTATTTCAAAAAGAAGAAACGAATTGATCGCGTCTGTGCTGGTAAGTTGTAATGTGATGGAGGCTGCTGGTACCGGTTTTGACAAGATCATAGAAGAGTATAAAGAGGCAGATGAGGGGCATCGTCCATATATTTATTCATTCTCGGATCATTTTACACTTGTATTGCCGGATCTGACTTATTTGAATGGTATAGAGGATAGCAATTTCCCGATTCTTACATTTGTTCCGGTGACAAATGGGACTGCTTACGATGATAAAGTGCTCTCATTTTGCTATTATCAGGCACACAAGGTGTCGGAAATCGCAGAGTACTTAGGAATCAGTGATTCAACTTATTTGAGAAAGCAGGTGTTGGGCAATCTGGAAGCGCAGGGGTATTTAGTCGCCAGTAAAATTTCAAGAGCAATGTATTTCAAGACCAATCCGGATATGGTAGCAGTCAATTGATTTTTTCTGTGCTTTTTTTGTTGAGATAGATATTTGCATAGGAGTTTATTTTAGAAAAATACGGGGAGAGATATGAAAAGACAGATGAAAAGAAAAAACAGGATCAGGTTCATTTCCGCATTATTAGCTGTTATGATGATGGCGACATTATTGTCCGGCTGCGGATCAGCAAAGGAAAAGGAACAGGAAGAAACAATTACTGTTTATTTGTGGACCAATGCGATGTACGAAAAATACGCACCCTACATCCAGTCCCAGCTTCCGGATGTGAATATCCAGTTTGTGGTGGGTAACAATGACCTTGATTTCTACAAATTTATGAATGAGCATGGTGCGCTGCCGGATATCATCACCTGCTGTCGTTTTTCGCTGCATGATGCTGCGCCGCTGAAGGACAGCCTGATGGATCTGTCCACCAGTTCAGAAGCCGGTGCCATCTATGACGCCTATCTCACCAGCTTTACGAATGAGGACGGCAGTATCAACTGGTTGCCGCTGAGCGCCGATGTTCATGGATTTATTACCAATAAGGCGTTATTTGACGAGTACGATATTCCCCTGCCCACGGATTACGAGAGCTTTGTATCTGCATGCCAGGCCTTTGAAAAGGCAGGTATCCGGGGCTATGTTGGCGATTACATCTACGACTATACCTGTATGGAAACGTTGCAGGGACTGTCCATTCCTGAGCTTACTTCCGTAGAAGGACGTAAATGGCGGACAGCTTATTCAGATCCGGCAAGTACGGAGCGTGTCGGACTGGATGATAACGTCTGGCCGGGTGCTTTTGAGCGGATGGAGCAGTTTATCAAGGATGTGAACCTGACACCCGATGTTTTGGAGTATGGCTATGATATTCCAGTTAATATGTTTGCAAATGGCGAGGTTGCCATGATCGCTGGTAGTTCAGCAAGAGTATTGGAGTTTAGAAACCAGGGAATTGATACGGTGCTCCTTCCTTATTTCGGACAGGATGGCGAGCAGTGGCTGATGACCACTCCTTATTTGCAGGTCGCGCTGAACCGCAATCTGGAAAAGGACGAAAAACGTCGGGAGAAGGCGATGAAAGTTCTGGATGTGATGCTTTCCGAGGAAGGTCAGACGGTGCTTGCCAATGGTCAGGATGTCCTGAGCTATAGTCAGGATGTGGGCATTCATCTGACTGATCATCTGTCAAACCTGAAGCCGCTGATCGAGCAGAATCACATGTATATCCGTATTGCCTCCAATGACTTCTTTGCCGTGTCCCAGGATGTGGTTTCGAAGATGATCGCAGGCGAATACAACGCGAAACAGGCCTATGAAGCCTTTGATGCGGCGCTTCGTGAGCCAAAGGATGATTCCGCCGAGGTGATCCTGACTTCCCAGAAGGGATACTCTAACATTTTCTATAGCAAGGGTGGCAATGAAGCTTATTCTGTTATGGCGGGCACCCTGCGAGGAATGTATGGCAGCGATGTGCTCCTTGCAACAGGAAACAGTTTCACCGGCTCTGTACTTCAGGCTGATTACACGGAAAAGCTGGCAGGCTGCATGATCATGCCAAACAATCTGTGTTCTTTTCAGCGTGATATGACCGGTGCGGAACTGAAGGAGCTGGTTAAAGCTTATGTGGAAGGTGTCGAAGGAGGGTTCAAGCCCTTCAACCGCGGCTCTCTGCCTGTGGTCAGCGGCATCACCATTGAAGTGGAAGAAAACGAGGGTGCTTACACCCTGACAAAGGTGAAAAAGGACGGTAAGGAGATCAAAGACGATGAGACCTTTTCTGTGACCTGTCTTGCGAATCCGGCACATTTTGCTCCTTTCCTTGAAGATGAGAGTCGTGTGTTCACAGAAGGCGATGAAAATGTAAAGACAACCTGGACGAACTATGTCAAAGAGGGCGGCGTTGTTCTTTCACGGCCGGAACACTACATTACGACGTAGGGACGTTTCTTCTGTCCTGACCATCGCCCATTGCCATAAGGAGCGCCCTTTGTCATAGCACCAAATGAGCCGGCATTGACAAATACTTTGCAGATGCGTATGATGAATAATGGAAATGCTCAATGGGGAGACGTTTGCGGACGTCTCTCTTTTGCGTTCTCAGATGGAGAGAAGGAGATTGATGTTATGAAGAAAAGTAAAATTGCGGTATCGGCGATCCTGAGCGTGGCATTTATCTGGTTTACGACGCATTTCGGAGGCGGGTTTGCTTCGGGTGCGCAGTTGTACAGTTATTTCGGAAAATACGGTGGCTGGTGTCTGATCCTGCCAATCCTTGCTATGGCGTATGATGCGTTGTTTTTTGGCTATGCGCTGTATTTTGCAAGAAAACATCAGGTGTATGATTATCGTTCCTACAACAATGTATTTCATGGGAGATTTGCACCGGTGTTTTCGAATCTGTTTGAGATCATCTATCTGGTGACTATGTGCCTGGCACCGGCTGTTGCATTTGCCACCGGCGGCGCAACGTTGAAGACCGTGACCGGACTGTCTTATCCGGTGTGTACGGTGATCATCGGTGTCTTTATTTTTATCGTTGCGATCTTTGGATCAAAGCTGGTGCGCAAGGTGGCGTTTGTATTGTCCATCATGATCATTGTTGGACTGCTGACACTGGTGCAGAAAGCCTACAGTTTCCTGGCGTATCTGGAAATTCCGGTGATCCTGATACCATATATCATACATATGATCGTTACAAGATTTGATACAAAGGAAAGAAGATAGAGGTCCGGCGTGGGATGAACCGGAAAATTTTGGGTAAATGATGAAAAACGGAGGGGACAGGATGAGACTGGAAAATTATGAGATGCATCTGCCGAGCTATTCGATCGGGGATCAGTGCTATTCAAAAATTGTAGACGTGTGTGATGATTATGGAAAAACGGTGCTCATGATCGGTGGAAAAAAAGCTCTGCAGGCAGCAGAGGCGAAGATCCGAAAGGCCATCGAGGGTTCTGTGCTGGAGATCATAGGTGTGGAGATCTATGGTCATGACTGCACCTATGCTGCGGTGGAACGGCTGAGAAAGATGGAGCTTTACAAAAAGGCAGACATGGTCTTTGCAGTAGGCGGTGGCAAGGCGGTTGACACCTGTAAGTGTCTGTGTATCGATGATGACAAGCCGATCTTTTCATTTCCGACTATCGCATCCAATTGTGCAGCTACAACATCGGTCTCCATCATGTACAATGAGGACGGAACGTTTTTAAAGCCGCACTTTTTTGTACGTCCGGTGATGCATGCATTTATTGATACAGCGATCATCGCGCAGGCACCGGTGCAGTATATGTGGGCGGGGATCGGTGATACCTACGCGAAATATTATGAGGCAACCATTTCATCCAGAGATGAAACATTAGAGCACTATACGGCTTTGGGCGTCAACATCAGTCAGATGTGCAAGGATCCGATCCTAAAATATGGAATAAAGGGATTGGAGGATCACAAAAAGCAGATCGCTTCCTATGAATTGGAACAGCTGGTGTTGTCCATTGTGGTCACAACGGGTATCGCCTCCATTTTCCTGACCAGAGATTTTACCCCGGACTATAACAGCGGACTTGCCCATGCGATCTTTTATGCCCTCACGAAATATCCGGTCATTGAAGAAAAACACTTTCACGGTGAGGTAGTTGGATTTGGCGTTTTATTTGCGCTTTTGTGCGACGGGCAAATGGAGGAATTTCAGAAGATCTACGATTTTAATAAGAGCATTGGCCTGCCAGTGTCCATTGAGCAGATCGATATTTCTGAGGAGGAGTTCCGCGAAACCATCACCAGAGTGCCTTTCATGTCGGACATCAGGCATTATCCTTATCCTGTTACAGAGGAAATGCTTTTGCGCGCATGGGATACGTTGAAAAAGCATAGATTATAGCTTGAATTATAGTGCATTATAGTGTATTATATTTTTATCATAGAAATTATAGTGTATTATAGTCTGAATAATAAATTATAGCGAATGACATAGGGGGCATTGCCGCGATGAAAGGAAGAAATCCATATGTGATCAGCTTTGGGAGAATTCCAACTCAGTATATTAACAGATCGCTGCTTATTGATAATATAGTTGAAATACTAGAGGCTGATCCGGTTGAGGAGCAGGCATTAAAGCTAACCGGTATTCGTGGAACCGGAAAAACTGTGACCATGACTGCAGTTGAACGACGCATGAGAAAGAATGATGACTGGATCGTAGTAGGGCTGAAATCAAATTCAAATATTACAGAGGATCTCATTGCAAATTTATACAGTAGCGTTGGTTTTCTGACTGATTTTATGAATGCGGAACTGAACCTGTCGAAGTTTGGAATCGGATTAAATATCAAATCAAAAAGTCCGGTTGCAAGTCTGGATTATGCATTGAAAAGAATATTGTCTGAAATTAAGAAAAAGGGAAAGCGGATACTGGTTACCATTGACGAGGCAAGAAAAACAGAGGCAATGATAGATTTTATACAGGAGTTCCAGCTGTTGATCCGGGAGGAATATCCCATTTATTTACTTGCTGCCGGATTGTATGAAGATATTGAACAGATTGAAAATGCGGATGGATTGACATTTTTCCTGCGGGCTACATCTTTTGAAATGACGCCGCTAAATCTGGGCATGATACGTGAAGATTACAAAAAGACATTGGAGCTATCAAGCGATGTAGCAGAGGAGATGGCAGTCATTACCAAGGGCTATGCTTTTGCTTATCAGGCACTGGGGAAATATATGTGGGAGTCTGGTCAGAAGGAGCTTTCGGAAGAGGTTCTAATGCTGCTTGATGAGGCATTAGCAGAAAAAGTGTACAAGAAAATCTGGAGTGAGCTTGCACCAAAGGATCGATGGTTCTTACAGTACATTGTTCAAAAGGACCAGATGTCGGCTAGTGAATTGCTTCAGATCACTCAAAAGAAGCATAACGAATGGTCGGAACCGAGAAAGCGACTGTCCGAGAAAGGGATCATTGATACAAAAACAAGAGGAATCATTTCGCTAAAATTACCCAGACTGAAGGAGTTTGTGGAGAGTCAGAATTGATTCTGGATGAATATAAAAAGTATTGGTTCGTATAGCGGATTTTTTACATTATAAGCTGAGGAGAATTTCATAGAAGTTATGGCAAAGTTATATTTTTATTACGGCGCGATGGGCGCCTGCAAAAGTGCAACAGCGATCACGACCGCATACAATTATGTGGAAGCGGAGATCGGAAATGGAAACGCGAAGGAGCGGTCAAGGATCTTACGTATCTTAAAGCCTGCGTTGGAGACCCGGGACGGCGATGCAACGATCCGTTCACGCATCGGTCTGGAGGCGGAATGTGAGACGATCGAGCGTTTTATAGAAGAATTTTCGGTGGAGGAGCTGGGTGCGCTGCCCGAAGAGGAGCGCAGAGAGCGCTTTCCCTTTAAAGTGTTGATCGTGGATGAGGCGCAGTTTTGCAGCAGGGAACAGATCGACTATCTCTCGGATGTGGTGGATTTTCTGGATGTACCGGTCATCTGTTACGGACTGCGGGCAGATTTTCAAAACCGTCTGTTTCCGGGCAGTGAGCGTTTGATGGAGATCGCGGACAAGCTGGAGGAACTGAAGACGATGTGCTGGTGCGGACGAAAAGCCACCTGCAACGCGCGCTACGACGAGAACGGTATCGTGCGCGAGGGTGAGCAGGTGCTTTTAGGCGCCAACAACAATTATAAGGCGCTGTGCAGAAAGCATTACAAGCAGGGCTTGCTGTTTCCGCCGAAATCTACGAAAGGGGAATTTTAATATATGAACACACAGGAGAAACAGCCGAAGCTGTACCGGATGGGCTGTATAGCCTTTTTCTTCAGTGGCATCTGTGCCATGAGCAGCGGAGTCATTGTGAGTCTGCTGCAGGAATATTACGGATTTGCCTATGGGATGACGGGAACACTGCTGTCGCTGATGAATATCGGAAACCTTGTGGCAGGCTTTGCGTCTGCCATTCTGCCCTCAAAGATCGGCACGCGGGCGACGGTTATGACACTTACCAGCGGCTATGCGCTGGGCTATCTTTTTATGACATCGGGCAATTATATGTGGTTGCTCATGCTGGCGTTTCTGTTTCTCGGTCTCGCGAAGGGAAATGCGATCAACAACTGTACGGTGCTTGTCGGAAACAATGCGAAGGACCGTACAAAGGGCATGAACGTCATGCATGCCAGCTATGCCTGCGGTGCTCTGCTGGGACCGATCCTCATCACTGCCGCACTGCTTGTCGGAAAGTTCACACCGATGTATGCCCTTGCCGTGTTGGGCGTTTTGCTCTGGCTTGTGTTTGTCGCTGTGAAATTTCCGGGAAAGAGTGCACAGACCGCAGACGGAAAAAAGGAGAAAACGGACTGGAGCTTTTTGAAGGAGAAGAAATTCTGGCTGCTGACAGGGCTGATCTTCTGCCAGAATGCGGCGGAGACCAGTGTGACCGGATGGATGGTTACCTATTACAAGGGGAATGGCATTTTGTCCGGCACATTGGCAAACTATACGCTGACGATCATGTGGGGGGCAACGCTGATCGCCAGACTTTTGATCGCATTCGTGTTCCCGATCAAAGACCGGTTTAAGGCCCTTGCGATCATGGGCGGAGGTTGTGTCATTCTGTACGCGGCTTTGATCTTTTCCAATACCGGGTGGCTGGCGATCCTGATGCTGTTCGCGTTTTCTTTTGCGATGGCAGGCGTCAACCCCACCGGTGTGGCAGGCGCGGGAAATATGCTGAACGCTGCCAGCATGGGTATCATGCTGCCGGCAGCGGGACTCGGTGCGATCCTCATGCCGTGGATCATCGGTTTTGTGGCAGAGGGCGTGAGCCTTCGCGCAGGTATGTTCTGCAATATTGTACCCTGTGTAGGAATTCTGGTTTTTGCGCTTTTGTGCAGAAGACTGGGAGATGAGTGATACGGAAGATAAAGTGCTTCCGGGGAAGGAGCGCAGTTATGGTAACATGGTTTTATTTCATTGTATTCTTACTGGCACTTATCATGGCGGGGAGTTTTTTGCTCCAGACAAAAAATGCTGACAGTATGTTTGTTCTGTTTAGTATATTAGTTGTTGTGAATTGTCTGGGACGCTATATGCTGGCGTCGGCACAGACACTGGAGATGGCGATATGGGCGAATAAGTTTTTGTATGTGGGAGGATGCTTTGCGCCGCTCCTCATTCTGATCGTGCTGGCAAGATTGTGCAATCAGAGGATACCTCGCTGGCTGATCGCTGTGCTGACAGCATACTCCACACTGGTCATAGGACTCGTCATGACGATCGGAAGATCCGGTATTTACTATAAGGATGTACAACTCGGCCATGGGAATGGATATAATTATCTGATCAAAACATATGGACCGCTACATATCCTGTATCCCATCATGATGCTTGTATATGCCTGCATCATGGTTTTTTATCTGGTTTACGGCATCCGGCAGAGAAAGTATGTGTCATTTCGCGCGGTGCTCACCCTCAGCGGTACCTGTTTTGCGGTCATTGCGATGTATATTTTAGAGCGGATACTTCACTCCAACATCAGCTTTCTGGCTGTTGGTTATCTGATCGGCATTGCGCTGCTGATCAAATATTATCAGCGACTCAACATTTATGATATGTCTGCGAATGTTATGAATTCGATCGAAAAGATGAAGGAATACGGTTATCTGGTCGTCGATGACAGAAAGCGGTATATCAATGCCAATGATTATCTGAAGGAGCTGTTCCCGGAGATCCGTGACTGGACAGTGGAGAAGGAGATTCCGGAGTCGGACAGCTATCTGTTCCGGGAAGTAGTACAGTACCTGCTCGATTGGGAGGCATCAGAAAAGGAAGCAAAGACGATTCAGGTGGGTGAGCAGTATTTCCAGATGGAGATCCGTGAATTGTCCTACCGGGAAAAAGAAAACGTCGGATATCTGATCGAGTTCGTTGACCGGACCATTGAGAAAAAATATTACCAGACGATCGAGGATTATAACGTGAAGCTGGAAGACGAAGTCGCAGAAAAGACGGAACATATTATGCACATGAAGGACATGCTCATCCTGGGCATGGCGGATATGGTGGAGAGCCGGGATCAGAACACCGGCGGTCATATTAAACGGACCAGTGCGGTGGTCAATGTATTTGCCGAGCAGCTGAAGCAGGAGTGCGAGCGCTTCCATTTTGAAAAGGGATTTTTAAAGCAGGTGGAGAAGGCTGCGCCTATGCATGATCTCGGAAAGATCGCCATTGATGATGCGGTGCTGAGAAAGCCCGGAAAATACACGGATGCGGAATATGCGGAAATGAAACGGCATCCGGCGGAGGGCGCGAAGATCGTTGAGAATATCCTGCGCGGTGTGGAGGATGAGTCGTTTGTGCAGATCGCGAAAAATATTGCACTGTATCATCATGAGAAATGGAATGGAAAGGGATATCCCACCGGGTTGTCCGGCACAGACATCCCCATGGAAGCGCGCATCATGGCGCTGTCGGATGTGTTTGACGCGCTTGTCAGCAAACGCTGCTACAAAGAAGCCTTTTCCTATGACCGGGCATTTGCGATCATCGAGGAATCGCTGGGCGAGCATTTTGACCCTGAACTGGGCGCGGTATTCCTCTCCTGCAGACCTCAGCTGGAGGCGTTGTATGACAACTGGAGTGACGACAGTGCGGTAGCTTAGATCATAACCAGCGCAGCCAACCACAGCCGATCATAAATAAAAACATGAAACAGGTGAGCATGAGTGTTCCTTCGGAGGTCTTCTTCGGATGAAGGACACGGGTCAGCCGGTAGCGCAGGGACGCGGCGCGGGCGGACAAACAGGTCGTAAAGCCGCGGTGTTCGCCGGCGGTATCAAGCAAAAGCCTTGCGTAAAAGGTGCGGGTGTCGTTATCCGCATCTTCCAGGACGATCTCGTCACAGGATAATTCCAGATCATTTGCCGCTTGCCTGAGCGCGAGCCAGATGAGCGGATCAAACCAGCAAAGGGACGCGCAAAAGGCAAAGAACAGCTTGGAATCTGTATCGCGGCGGCGCAGATGATGCAGCTCATGGCGAAAGATCAAGCGCAGCTCGCGCTCGTGATAGGCACGTATGGGTAAGACACACATACGTGTCTTTTTTGTGTGTCCGATAGAAAACGGTGCATGGGCAGCAGGTGAGCGCACAAGCCGTACCGGGGTAACAAAGCCAAGGGTTTTCTGTTCCTCCTGCCAGATCGCAAGTACAGCTTCATCCGTTTCCGGCGCTGCGGTGCGTAAGATCTGGCGGTACAGGCGGATATGTGAGAGGACCGCGCCGCCGAACAGGATCACAAACCCAAACGCCCACAGGAAGGTCAGCACATAGACGGCTGTTTTTGGAATACGCTGAAGTAATAAAATCAGTGCATTGTATGTACCGGGTGAGTAGACGAGCACATAAGAACTGGAAAAAACCGGGAGCAGCCATAGCGTGGCGCAGGATCTGGCACTGAAATGACGGCGCAGGAGCGGCAGCAACACAAGCAGAACGGTGTACACTGCGCTGATGAGCAGTATATAACAAAAGGCACACAGAAAGAACAGGCGCAGTCCTTCCGCCAGAGAATACCGGATCACCATCAGGATGCATAAAAGGAAAAACAGGCACGGCACGATCAGAGATGAAAGAAAGATCTGCGTATTCAGATCATACCCGTCACCGCCGAACAGCCGGTCTGCGTCAGACATGCCGACACCGTGCTCCAATCCCCAGGTTCGCCTGAAATGAAATCCGATCAAGACCGCCCAGCACAGTGCAACGAAAATAATAGAAAACCAGTCATATGCGGTGATATGATTCATAAGAGCCCCCTTTCCAGCATGTCTTTCAGTTCCTCAATGTCTTCCCTGCTCACGCCGCTGTCGCACAGAGCGGTGGCAAAGCTCGCCAGCGAGCCGCCGTAGAGACGGTCTAAGATGTTTCTGCTCTCCTCGGCCAGGTACTCACGCTCAGAGATGAGCGGCGTGTAGTAGTTGGTGCGTCCCTTTCGTGTGAGTGACAAAAAGCCTTTCTCACAAAGTCTGGTCAGAAAGGTGATGATCGTGCTGGGCGCCAGCTGTTTTTCATCGCCCAGCGCCTGCTCGATGGTGCTTCTTGCCACCGGCGGTTCCTCCTTCCAGATGATCTGCATGATGGAGAGTTCTCCGTCCGGCAAACGTTTCTTTGTGTTCATGTATATACCTCCTTGTTTCTCACACTCGATCACGACAAATGTAGTGATAGAAACATATTATATGTTGTCGCACAAAATGTCAATATTAAATTGCAATTTGCGAAAAATTTCGCTATAATGAGGTCGAAAATCTGATAATTAGTAACTATTTAGAACAGATCGGAACTGTGAAGGTACTGAACAGCTACGATAATTAAAAGGGAGGAGGGGACAAGTAGATGAGTGATTATGTGCTCAGCTGCTGCTCGACGGCAGACCTGACAGAAGAACATTTTTTGCGACGAGGGATTTCATACGTCGGTTTTCATTATGAGCTGGGCGGCGTGCGATATCTGGATGATCTCGGAAAAACAATGGATTTTCCTACCTTTTATCAGGCTATGGCAGATGGTGCAAGGACGAAGACTTCACCGGTGAGCGTTGACGAATTTGAGACGTACTTTGAGAAAATACTCTATCGGGGAAAAGACATTCTCCACGTGTGTCTTTCATCCGGACTTTCTGATGTAATGAGCGCTGCAATGGAGGCAAGAAACCGTTTGATGGGGCGTTATCCGGAGCGGCAGATTTTTATTGTGGATTCTCTGGGTGCTTCTTCCGGCTATGGACTTTTGATGGATCAGCTGGCAGATCTGAGAGATGAAGGCTACTCTTTGGGAGAATTATACGAGTGGGCGATGGCGAATCGCAAAAAACTCAACCACTGGTTTTTCTCTACGGATCTGACTTATTATGTGCGCGGTGGCCGCATATCACGGGCAGCGGGTAGTATAGGCAATGCCTTGGATATCTGTCCGCTTCTGAATATGGACTATGCCGGTCATCTTGTGCCGCGCTATAAGATCCGCACGAAGAAGCGTGTGATCCGGGCAATTGTCGATCAGATGGAAAGCTGTGCCAGAGCGCACACGGCATATGACGGGAAATGCTATCTCTCGCATTCTAACTGTTTTGAGGATGCACGGACGGTGGCAGACCTCGTGGAGGAGCGTTTCCCGCATCTCAATGGATCGGTTGAGATCTATGACGTGGGAACAACGATCGGCAGTCATACCGGACCCGGCACAGTGGCATTGTTTTTCTGGGGACAGGAACGGATGTATTAAAGAATAAATTTTCATGGAAAATGAAGGAAAATCCCTGCACGCTGGTTGGAGTGTGCAGGGATTTTCGGCAGTTATCTGATAACTGAGCAATGATTTCTGAAAATGATCAGTCAATATAGGTCTGAGCAATCGCAGCAAATTTGTCGGCGTTTGCTGCGTACCATGCATCAAAGTCCATGCCGGAGGCAGCCACTGTCTGTCCAACCTCTACAAGGAACTTCGGGATGCCGGCATCTAAGATCGCGCCCAGTTCTCTGCCGAGGCTTTCTTTGCCCTGAAGCTCACAGCCGTCCACATTCAACACGAAAGCAGATTCCGGTTTGCCGTCCACCTTCTTCATGCCGCCGCGGAAACCGATGGGGCTGGTCTGGTGTGTACCGCAGGAGGACGGGCAGCCGGAGATGTGGATCTTCGGAAGCGCGTTTGCGGGAATTTTTGCAGCGCGTACAGCTTCTACACTGGCGCGCAGCAGTGCCTGAGAATCGCGTACGCCTACCTGACAGGTGGCAGCGCCGATACAACTGACGCTTGCCTCAAAGGGTGAATGCGCTGCGTCATTCTCGGTTAAGACCAGTACACGGACAGCCTCAGTTCCGGTGAGGTTTACGATGTAGGCAGTCTCATCCGGGGAAAGACGAAGCTCTGCATCCGGGATCGACTGGATCAGATCGCACAGCGCAAGAAATACTTCCTTGTCCGGCTGACCGCCGATGGGATGGTATGCGACTGTATATAAGCCTTCCTGCTTCTGAGGGATCACGCGGGGATCTGTGACGGTACTGCCGTCGCCGGTCTTGGTGATGCCTGCCGATGTGAGATCCTCCGGAAGTGTCAGATCCTCGTCGCTGTCATAGACTTCCTGTAATTTTTCGTTGTATGCATTTGCATAATCCTCCGGTCCGCCCAGCGCATCCTGCATGTAGCGGGTGCGCGCTTTTGCGCGGTTCTCATAGTTTCCGTAAGCGCGGAAGGTGAGCCACATGGCCTTGATATAGTACAGGATCTGGTCCGGCTCGATGTGTTCTGCCACCTTTACGCCAAGCTTGGGAAATCCACCCAGTCCGCCGGCGCTGTACACGTCAAAGGTTCCGTCCTCGTTTGCGACAAAACCGAGATCACGATAGGTGGCATGAGGCGCATTTGCCGGTGAGTTGGAAAATGCCACTTTTAATTTACGGGGCATTTTTTCTGCGTCGATCAGTGTCAGTGCGTAGTCGGCAGCCGCCTCGGCATAGGGGAGTACATCAAAGTATTCGTCCTGCTCCACACCGGAGAGCGGTGCGCACATGGTGTTGCGGGGGAAATCTCCGCCGCCGCCCATGATGATGATGCCATTGTCCAACGCTTCCTCCATCAGCGGATAGAGCGCATCCGGCTTCAGGTCGTGCAGCTGAATGGTCTGACAGGTCGTGAAGTGAAGGCGCGGAACATCGTGTGTGCGCAGCATGTCTGCGATCACAGAAAGATTGTCTTTTGTGATGCGTCCCGCAGGTGTACGCAGACGCAGCATGCTGGCTTTGCCGCCCTTCTGGGCGTAGCTGCCGAAATATCCGGAATAACCTTTGTAGCTGCCCTTATCCAGTTCTCCCGCAAAAAATGCATCTGTTTTCTGCTGAAATTCGGGAAGTTTTTGTTTCCATTCGTTAATCTTTGCTCTGTCCATCCGTAGTACCTCTCTTTCTCTTTTTGGATCTCGGAGATCTGATATGATTGCTTTGTTCCTTCTGTACCTGTGTCGGCAGATTTTTGACTGCCATGTGCATCAGGGAGCGGAGTGTTTCGTGGAGGATGCGCCTGGTTGGCTCATCCATGTTTTTCATATTTTCAATGAGGGCGGGAAACTCTGTCTGCCAGTTATCCCGGAGCTCTGTAAACGATGTGAGATCCGTTGCTGATATGACAGAATAGAGTGCGTCCACAAATTGTTCACGCTGTTCATTGGCAAGCCCGGATAACCACTCGGACAGTGTCCGGTTCAAAAAGTCGGCACCGGAGGTGAGGGTGGTCAGTCTGACAAAGGAGCCGTCCCGGACGATCCAGGAATAGGGATTGTGCTGGATAATGCCGACAGCGGTGCTTTCGACAATTGTATAATTTTCCTGGTGTTCCAGGAGCATGCCCACGAGTGAGGACTGCGGCAGCGTTTTATGAATGCGGTCGCTGATGCGCAGATACCCCGCGCTCGAAAAGATGTTATCCCGGAATCCCGGACCATCGTGTGAATAAATAGACACGATCCTGTTTTGCAGCCATGCAGGGCTCATCATCGCAGCGTAGACGGCCAGATTTCCGCCTTTGGAGTGACCGCCGAGAATGAGTTGTCCGCGGATAAGCTTTGCAACAGCGAGTGTATAATTCAGCGCTGCCTCCTGAGAGGGTACGGGCGTCAGAAATGCCATGTTAAAGTCTTCCTTCCAGCCGACCAGCGTACAGTCTGTACCGCGAAAGGCAAGGTAGGCAGTATCTGCGCTTAAAAAGAAGGTCATCGCACAGAACTGTTTTTCACGTATTTCGTCAAAATCCTGCTCATAGTATGCAATACCGATATTGCGGAAGCGCGGACTGGCAGCACAGGCGGCCAGCAGTCTGCGATTTTTTGCCGCATCCGGCTGGTCTGCAAAAAAATGAGCAAAGCATTCCGCGCGGTATAGCTGCTGAAGCGTGAGCGGTTTTCGCACGACTCCCTCCGCGGGCGGCGCGATCAGATTTCCCAGATGAATGTAGGAAAACTGCGAGAGTACAAGTGAATCCACCTCGTGAAAAGGGTGCTCTGCAAAGGTGCGCATTTCAGTTTTGACATATTCAATGACGGTCTCTGACATACTCTTTTACCCTTAGATAAATATTATAATTGTGATTCGGCAAAGCGGATCGCATCTACGATGTTTGACTGGAAGTAGTCTGCACCGATCCGCTCATAAAATCCGTCCTTTTTCATGACAGATAAAGGCTGCTCATTCACATGCGAGAATATGAGATGAATCTTCTTTTTGGCTGTGCGGTCAGCCAGCTCATGCAGTGCGCGCATGGCACTGGCATCGATGGCGGGCACGCTTCGCATACGAATGATCAGGAATTTTGTATATTTCTTTGTATCAATGTAGGCAAGCTGATCGGCAGCGGCAAAAAACATCGGTCCACTGATCTCGTATACGCGGATCTCCTTCGGAACGGAAAGAAGAGTTTCTGCCTCGCCCTCGGTGACATCAGGCTGCTCGATATATTTCCATGCCTTTACGTCGCTGACTTCTGCCATGCGTTTCATGAACAGCAGAGCGGAGACAACGATACCTACCTCGATCGCAACGACAAGGTCAAAAATAACGGTCAGAAGGAATGTTCCGACTAAGACAATGATATCACTTTTCGGTGCTTTTTTCATCAAACGAAGAAATGCTTTCCAGTCACACATATTCCACGCCACGATGATGAGTACCGCAGCGAGTGTGGTCATGGGGATCATGGCAGCAGCCGGCATCAATATTAATAATATGAGCAGCAGCGTGATACTATGCACGATTCCTGCGATCGGCGTGCGGCCGCCGTTTTTAACGTTGGCGGCGGTGCGGGCAATGGCACCGGTGGCAGGGATTCCGCCGAAAAGTCCGGAAAAGATATTTCCGAGTCCCTGACCGATCAGCTCTGCGTTGGAGTTATGACGGTCACCGATCATGCCGTCGGAGACAACGCAGGAGAGCAGGGATTCGATGCCTGCCAGTAATGCGATCGTAAATGCCGGTGAGATCAGTTCCTGTATCATCTTAAAATTCACGGCAGGCAGTGTCGGCATCGGAAGTCTGGAGGACAGTTCCCCATAAACGCTGCCGATCGTGTTGACCGGAAGATCAGCAAGCTGTACCACAAGAGTGGTCACAATGATCGCCACTAAAGAGGCGGGGATCTTATCTGTCAGCTTCGGGAAAAAGATCAGGATCGCAAGCGCCAGAACACCGATGAGTACAGTCGTAAGGTCTGTCGTTGTAATGTGTGCTGCGTATGCGGAGATCTTTTCAATAAATTCAGAGGGAACGGCGCCCATATCCAATCCAAGGAAATCCTTGATCTGTCCGACAAAAAGACTGACACCGATACCGCAGGTAAAGCCTGTCGTGATGGTATATGGAATGTACTTGATCAGTGCGCCGAAGCGGCAGACACCCATAATGATCAGGATGATACCTGCCAGGATCGTTGCAACGATCAGACCATCCAGCCCAAAATCTGTTACAATTCCATAAATGATCACAACAAACGCTGCTGTGGGACCACCGATTTGAACACGGCTGCCACCGAAAAACGAAATAAAAAATCCGGCGATGATCGCAGTGTAGAGACCGCATTCCGGTGTGACGCCGGAGGCGATCGCAAGAGCGATCGACAGCGGAAGGGCAATGATCGCAACGATGATGCCCGAAATGATGTCCTTTATAAGCTGCTGTCTGTTGTAGTTTTTCATTGCTTCAAAAAGCTTTGGTTTTAGTGTTTCCATTTTTTCTCTCCCGTATATAGATTTTCATAACAATTCCGGAAAAATTTTATCATCCTGTATGGCTATGGTCAAGGAAAATAGGTTTGTATTTGCAGGAAAAATGTGCTAGGATGAAATTAACATGTTAGTTTGAAAAATTATAAAGGACAAATGGAGGGAAAAACTATGGAGTATACACTGGAAAATGAATATTTAACAGTGAAGGTGTCAACGACCGGAGGTGTGCTGACATCCATCAGGAGCCGTGACGGATTGGAATATCTGTGGCAGGGAGATCCGACCTACTGGGCAAATCAGGCACCGCTGTTGTTCCCGATCTGCGGCAGTATCCGCGATAATCAGGCGATTGTCGGAGATAACAAGGAAACAAAGATGAAAAGACACGGGATCGTGCGGGGCAAAGAATTTAGCTGCGAACAGCAGTCCAGACATTCCATCACGATGGCGATCGTGAGTGATGATGAGATGACAGAGCAGTTTCCCTATGCGGCAAAACTGGCGGTTACATATACTCTGGATGGTCATTCCGTCATTCAGAAATTTACGGTGGAAAATCTTGAGGAAGAGGAGACGATGCCTTTCTTTGTAGGCGGACATCCTGCTTTTAACTGTCCGATCGTAGCAGGCGATGACTATACGGATTATTATGTGGAATTTGAAAAGGAGGAAACCTGCAGCGTTCCGGAGCAGTTGACGGAGACCGGACTTCTGAATCTGCAGAATCGCACCGATTTTCTGAAGGGGACTAAGCGCCTGCCGCTCAGCTTTGATCTGTTTGCAAAGGATGCGATCACCTTTGATGAGTTGCAGTCCCGCAGCGTGAAGCTGGCTTCTGACAAGCATGCGCACAGTGTACAGATCGATTTTGCGGAGTTCCCGTATCTGATCCTCTGGACGACTGCCAACAAAGGTCCGTTCCTTGCGATCGAGCCCTGGCTGGGATTGTCCACATGCAGTGATGAGGGAGACCAGTTTGAGGAAAAACGCAACGTACAGTTCGCAGCACCGGGAGAGAGCAGGAGCTATAGCTTTACGATCACGGTTTCATGACAATATAACGGTTGACGAAAAGTTATATAAGGTTATATAATAAATAAAAAGTTATATAAGGTTATAAAGAGTTATATAAAAATGTAAAAGTTATATAAACTTATATATGGAGGCTCGATATGAATAATCCGTTCACATTATCTTTCGGAAAGAGGCCGTTACAGTTTATCTCACGCATCACACAGACGAATGAGATCGTGGAAAATTTCAGGGCAGATACGCCGTCAAATCAAATCTATATGATAACAGGTGTCAGAGGTTCCGGTAAAACAGTACTGATGACTACGATTGCAAATATGTTGCGGGAGGACGAGGGTTGGATCGTGCTGGAATTAAATCCGGAACGCGACTTGTTGCAAAGTCTGGCGGCAAAGCTGTATAGCATGCCACAGATGCATCCCCTGTTTATAAAGTCAAAACTGGATATTTCAGCATTGGGTATCGGTGTGTCTATTGAGGATTCCGTTCCGGTGACGGATATAGAAAGTGCGCTGGAGCTTATGCTGGATGAATTGAAAAAAGCAAACATCAGACTGCTTATTACCGTTGATGAGGTTACAAACAGTACGTACATCAAGGTGTTTGCAAGTGCATTTCAGATCTTTTTGCGTCGGGACTACCCGGTGTTTTTGCTGATGACAGGGCTTTATGAAAATCTTTATGATCTGCAAAATGACAAGGCACTTACGTTTTTGTACCGTGCGCCTAAAATGATGATGGAACCATTGAATATCACTGCTGTGAAAAAGCAATACATGGATATTTTTTCATTGGATGCAGAGCAGGCGGAGCGGATGGCATTGCTGACCAAAGGATATCCATTCGCTTTTCAGGTACTCGGATATCTTTATTGGGAACAGCGTGACCGAAGATCGATCGAAGACATTTTGCCGGAATACGATCAATATCTGGAGGAGTACGTATACAGTAAGATCTGGTCAGAAATGTCTGAACTGGATAAAAAAATTGTCTATGAAATGGCGGTGAGCGGTGAGACAAAAATAAAAAATATCAGAGAGCGTCTGGAAATGAAATCAGAGCTGTTTTCCGTTTATCGTGACCGGTTGAAACGCAAAGGTGTCGTATATAGTGCGCAATACGGATATTTGACGCTGGCACTGCCGCGGTTTGATGAATTTGTCAAAGCATATTATATTTAGGTATTCATCGTTTAAAGGGGATGATCCGACCGATGAGTACGACGAAGACAAGACAGGAAAAGGACGCGTTTTCGCGTCCTTTTTGCGTGCATGATATAAGATTATCTTCCGTTTCCCCAATGGATGAGCGCGAACATATCGGGGCCGGTGTGGGCTCCAATGATCGGGCTGAGCATCGTGATGCGGACGGTCAGCTCGGGGTGTTTTTCAAGCAGCATGTCGCGCAGCTTCTCCGCCTCGGGAATACAGTCAGAGCAGCAGATGTACGCTGTTGTCCCAAGCTTTGGATCATAGCTGGCATCAAAGCGCTCGATCAGGTTTTTGACTGCCAGCTTGTTTCCGCGCTTTTTATCGATGGTGTCCAGTTTTCCTTCGTGGTTGACGGTAAGGATCGGCTTGATGTTGAGCGCTGTGCCGACGATCGCTGTCGTGGCGCTCACTCTGCCTCCGCGCATGAGATACATGAGATCTTCCACCTTGAACCAGTACAGGATATTTCGTGAATGGGCGCGCAACCAGTCGGCGTTTTCGCTGACGGACATGCCTTTTTTGCGGTTTTCGGCAGCAGCCTCTGCCAGAAGTCCCATGCCCCCGGTCGCTCCGTAACTGTCTACCACCTCAATGCAGACATTGTCATATTCCTCGCTCAGAAGCTGCACTGCCATGCGCGCAGATGAGTAGGTGTCGGACAGGCCACTGGAGAGCGCGAGATAGAGGATCGGAATGCCCTCGCGGACTGCCGGCTCAAAGATCTCCACGTAGTTGTTCGGGGTGATCTGGCTTGTCTTTGTAGGGACTTTGCGGCGTAGTTTTTCGTAATAATTGTGCATCGCTTCATCACTCTCGGGCTCGGTGCAGTTGAAGGCTTCCTCGCCGAGCATGTATACCATCGGTACATAACGGATGTCATTTTCTCTTGCAAATTCCATATCGATATCGATCGACACATCTGCATAAATGTAATAATTCATAACAATCTCCTTTTGAGTTAGATTTCTCAAACGTAGCATAACATATTCGTGTGGTTTTGACAAATCTTTCTCATGCTGTGTCGAATCATTGATGCTGGCGTATATGTGTATGCATATGAGCCCTTTCTCTGCGTGCAGTATACAACAGTCTGTTATGCTTGCCGGGTAAATCACGCGAGTGGCACAGAGCCCAAGCAAAAGCTGCTTGGCTCTGCTGCCTGATCACCGACTGATCCATGTTTTCTCCGCGTGTACCCGTCACATAAACACTGTTTCATACTGCCACGCAGAGAGAGGGCTCATAATCTACGCATTCTATCATTGCACAAACTGTTAACATCACAATAATGTATTTGACATATTCGTCCGAAACACAGCAAATGAGTGATAGTAGAACGAGCGTCAGGCGCACCGGCAGAGAATTTGACAGATCGTTTGTGCGTTCGGGTACGCGCGGAGAAAGAAATCCGCTATTCATAAACAAGGCAACAGAGAAAAGCCGATTTTGCTTTTACTCTGTGCCAATCGCGCGAATTTACCGAACAGCACAACCGATTGGCAAAACTCTACCGGTGTGCGGCGCGGGTGTGAAGAGTAATCACATCAGATGTGAGAGCAAGGGCGCATATGTATCGTAGACTTTTTTTGAAAAATGGAGTATACTAATAAACGATTTTGAACAACAGTGTAAGAACGCCCGTGGCGTAATAAACAGGCAGGTAACGATGGAACAACAGCATAAGAGGCGTGTGCGTTATTCGGGCACGCATCCGAAACGTTTTGAAGAAAAATATAAAGAACATGACCCGGTGAAATATGCGGATACGGTGGCAAAGGTCATCAGTAAGGGCAGCACTCCGGCGGGCATGCATATCTCTATTATGGTAAAGGAAATATTAGAGGTATTGAAGATCAGACCCGGTGAGCGGGGACTGGACGCAACACTCGGCTACGGTGGTCACAGCAGAAAAATGCTGGAGCAGTTGGAGGGAGCGGGGCATCTCTATGCTCTGGACGTGGATCCCATCGAGATCAAAAAGACAACAGAGCGTCTGCGTCAGGCGGGATATGGAGAAGATATTCTGACGGTCATACAGACAAACTTTGCGAATCTCGCCGAGGTTGGAAGTGCGCATGGACCGTTTGATTTTTTGCTTGCGGATCTGGGCGTATCCTCCATGCAGATCGATAATCCGGCGCGGGGTTTTTCTTATAAGCTGGAGGGACCGCTGGATCTGCGACTGGATCCGGAGCATGGCGTATCTGCCGCAGAGCGCCTGCGGGAGCTGACCGCAGATGAGTTTGAGGGCATGCTGGCAGAGAATTCCGATGAGCCCTATGCGGCGCAGATCGCGGCTGAGGTGTACAAACGGCTGCGAAGAGGAGAAAAGATTGAAACGACCACGGCACTGGCACAGGCAGTGGAGACGGCGCTGGCGTTTTTGCCCGATACAAAGGAGAAAAAGGATCTGGTCAAGAAGACGAACCAGCGTGTATTTCAGGCGCTCCGGATCGATGTGAACAGCGAGTTTGAGGTGCTGGAGGCATTTTTGGATGCGTTGCCGGATGTGATGGCACCCGGCGGGCGTGTGGCGATCCTTACGTTTCATTCCGGAGAGGACCGGCTGGTAAAAAAGGCATTCAAGAGGTATTATAAAGACGGTATTTTCTCGGAAATCTCGCAGGATGTGATCCGTCCGACCGCAGAGGAATGCCGTGCCAACGGGCGGGCACGCTCCACAAAGCTGCGCTGGGCGGTGAAATAGGGATGGAAAAGGAGGAACACAAATGTATTTTGTTTTTCTGATCATCTGGATCATTTTCAATGAAAAATTTAATTTGGAAATACTGCTGTTTGGGCTGATGATCTCGGCGGCAGTATTTGCTTTTGTATGCAGATTTATGGATTACAGTGTCAAAAAGGAGCTTCATTTTTATAAAAAGCTGCCCGGTATGATGCGTTATGTGTTTGTGCTCGTAAAGGAGATCCTGGTGGCAAACTTAAACGTATGTCATCTGATCCTGTCCGAGGAAGAGGAGATCGATCCGGCGCTGGTTCAGTTTCAGGCGGATATGGAAACACCGGCCGGGAGAGCATTTTATGCCAACGCGATCACACTCACGCCGGGAACCATCACGGTCTCGCTGGAGGGTGACACGTATGTGGTGCATTGTCTGGATGAGAGCATGGCAGCAGGTCTGGCAGACGCAAAGCTGGAGCAGATGCTGCATGAACTGGAGGGATAAGATATGGGAAAAGGAATTCCTGCGTTAGAGCAGGCATATGAAGTAATGTTTATAGCCGCGCTGGTCATTCTGGCAGTGTTTCTGATGCTCAGTCTTGTCCGTGCGATCATTGGCCCGCGGGTGGCAGACCGCATTGTTGCGATCAATATGATGGGTACGCTGACTCTGGCGATCATAGCGATCCTGGCGGTCATGAAGCAGGAGGGATATCTGGTTGATATCTGCCTGATCTATGCCATGACAAGCTTTCTTGCCGTGATCGTACTCTGCAAGGTATATATGGGAGTGTACCGTCAGCGCAAGGAAGGAAAAGAGATGGAGGAGGAGTCGGAAGATGGCGGTTATTGAGTGGATTCAGTTTCTGGCAGGAGGTCTCCTGCTTTTGATCGGTCTGTTGATCTTTTTGATCGAGATGATCGGTGTGTTCCGGTTTAAATACGTGCTGAACCGTATGCATGCGGCGGCGATGGGGGATACGCTCGGTATCGGCTGCTGTCTGCTGGGACTGATCGTGATGAAGGGCTTTAGCTTTACATCATTAAAGCTGCTGCTCGTCATTATCTTTCTGTGGTTTTCTTCGCCGGTCTCTTCCCATTTGATCGCAAGACTGGAGGTTGCCACAGACGAGGAGCGGGAAAAGCATTACAAACAGCTCGTGGAAGATGAAAACGGCGGGATGACTGTGAGCGTTCTGCGGGAGAAGGAGGAGAAGGATGGAACTGTTTTTTGACCTGTTGCTCATTTTTTTGCTGGTCTGTGCGGTTGCAGTCAGCTTATCAAAAAATCTGTTGAATTCCATTATCGTGTATATGTCCTTCTCGCTGATCATGTCGGTGATCTGGATCCTTCTGGAGTCTCCGGATCTGGCGATCACGGAGGCGGCAGTCGGTGCGGGTGTGACTTCCATCCTGTTCATCATCACGCTGAAAAAGATCCATGAGATCGTCAAGGATAATGAAAAGGACAAACAGGAGGAGCACCATGAGTAAACGTGTACCGCAGGAAGTTTATGAGAAAACGCGTTCCTATAAATTCAAGCAGTGGCTCGCGGGCACAAAGGACCCGTTTCTGGATACTGTGGAGATGAAGCCGCAGAAGGAGTTTCATGAATCCGAAAAACTGATCCATGAGCATGAACTGCAGCATCAGAGTATTATTGAGAAGGCGTATGATCTGGAGCACAATGCACAGATCCGTCTGTTTCAGAAAATATATAATATTTTTTCCGTGATCTTTTGTCTGTGCCTTGTCTATATCCTTCTGGTGGGAGTCTCCTATCTGCCGAAGTACGGGCATGAGGAAAATCCGGTCAACAATGAGGTGTCTGCGCGTTATATCGAGCAGGGTCTTCAGGAGACCGGCGCGGTCAATATCGTGACCGGAATGATCCTGGACTATCGTGCGTTTGATACGCTTGGGGAGTCTCATGTGCTGTTTCTGGCCACCTGTACCGTGTTGATCCTGCTTCGAAAAGACAAGAAAAAATATCAGGAGACGGCAGAGCATAATGACCGTATCTATGAGCCGAAAAATGATGTGATCCTTCAGACGGTGGCGCGTGTACTTGTGCCGTTTATCGAGATCTTCGGAATCTATGTGATCCTCGGCGGACATCTGGGACCCGGCGGAGGTTTTTCCGGCGGTGCCATCTGTGGTGCGGGCCTGATCCTGTATCTGAACGCATTCGGATTTGCAAAGACGGAGAAGTTTTTCACCGGAAAAACCTATAAATGCATGTGCTTCGGGGCATTGGCGTGCTATTCGCTGGCAAAGACGTACTCCTTTTTTACGGGTGCAAATCATATTGAGAGCGTGATACCGCTGGGAACACCCGGCGCGATCCTCAGCAGTGGTCTGATCCTGCTTCTGGACATCTGTGTCGGTTTTGTGGTGGCAGGAACAATGTACACCTTCTATGTCATGTTCCGAAAAGGAGGTTACTAAAATGGATTTCGGGAATTTGTTTGCAAATTATCAGGAAGCGATTGCGATGATCTTATTTGCACTCGGCTTTTCAAATTTGTTATTGCAGAAAAATATGATCAAAAAGATCATCGGTTTTAATATCATGGATTCGTCTGTGTACCTGTTTCTGGCATTGAAGGGCTATATCAAGGGGCACAAGGCGGCGATCGTGGTGGACGGTGTCCAGAGCGTAAATGCATATATTAATCCGATCCCCAGTGGTCTGGTGCTGACCGGAATCGTGGTGTCCGTGTCAGTCACCGCGCTGATGCTGTCGCTGACGATCCGTCTTTACCGCAGATATCATACACTTGATATCGACAAGATCACAATGGAAGTGAAAAAGGGGGGATTTTAAATGAACCATGCTTTTGTGCATAATTTTCCTCTTTTTTGCATTATTTTAACGCTGTTTTCCGGACCTTGTTCCATGATCCTGTCAGCGAAAAAGGCGAGGATCCTGAACCTGTGCGTGATCACGGCAGTGGGTATCATGTCACTGTTTGTGCTGATCGAGGTCTGTATGAGCGGCGGTTCGTATGTATATACGATGGGACATTTTCCGGCACCATGGGGCAATGAGATCCGCGTCGGTCCTCTGGAAGCATTCATGGCGCTGTTTTTCTGCATCGTGATGCTTTTGTCTATGGTGGGCGGCGCGGAAGAGCGAAAATCTGAGATCGAGGGAAGCAAGGAAAATCTGTATTATGTAATGGTAAATCTGCTGCTCAGCTCGCTGATCGCCCTGATCTACACCAATGACCTCTTTACGGCATACGTGTTCGTGGAGATCAACACGATCTCTGCCTGCGGAATGATCATGATCAAGCAGAGTGGACATACACTGGAGGCTGCAACGCGGTATATGATCATGAGCCTGCTGGGTTCGGGTATGTTGCTGCTGGGAATCTGTTTCCTATACGGATTGACGGGACATCTCCTGATGAGCAATATCAAGGAGGAGGTAGCAGCGATCGCGGCAGCGGGAACCTACCATGCACCGCTTATGGTAGCAGTGGGCCTCATGTGTGTCGGACTGGCGATCAAGAGTGCGCTGTTTCCGTTTCACTCCTGGCTGCCTGATGCTTACGGATATTCGACGGTATCCTCGGCGGCAATCCTGTCCTCACTTGTGTCAAAGGGATATATTTTTCTGCTGATCAAGATCTTTTACCGTGTGATCGGATTTGACATCATCTGTAACAGCAAGATCATCAACGTCTTTTTTGTGTTTGGAATCGCAGGCATGATGTTCGGTTCGATCAGTGCCGCGAAGGAGCTGAACATCCGACGGATGATCGCATTTTCTTCCGTGGCGCAGATCGGTTATATCTACATGGGTTTTGGTCTGGGGACAAATTTAGGTGTGCTGGCAAGCATTTACCACATCCTGTCCCACGCGGCGACAAAATCACTGCTGTTTGTGTCTGCATCGGGACTTTCGGAGTGTTCCGGTGACAATAGGGAGCTGACAAGGCTCACGGGAGCCGGTTACCGCAATCCGTTGGCAGGTACAGCCTTTACGGTAGGTGCGCTGTCCATGATCGGATTTCCGTTGTTTTCCGGATTTATCTCAAAGATCCTGTTTGCGCAGGCAGCGGTGAATCAGTCCGGCAAAATGCTGCCGACACTGATCGCGCTGGCTCTCAGTACGATTTTGAATGTGATCTATTTTATGCGTGCGGTATTGATCATTTACACGCCGAGAAAAGAGCCTGTGTCAGCAGATGAAAGCGGCTATCAGCGGATACGGATGAGCAGGCATCCGGAAAAGGCCGTCACATTTGTCTGCTTTATGCTGTTGAATCTGGTGCTTGGTCTCATATCGCAGCCGATCGTAGAGCTGTGTTCACGGGGACTCGGAATGTTTGGCTAGGAGGGAAATAGAAAATGTTGGGAATGGCAGGAATGTCACCGGTCCGGCTGCTGACGCTCGGCGAGGGGCTTACGATCACCTTCGCTGCGGATGAGCTCAGTCTGTTTTTCATGTGTATCACGACGCTTATCTGGGTACTGGTCGGGATTTATGCAATTGCATATATGAAGCATGAGGGAGGAGCAGGGCGCTTTTTCTTTGTTTATCTGTTGCTCTATGTGGTACTGATCGCGCTGGACTGCTCGGCAAATCTGGTGACAATGTATGCATGTTATGAGCTGATGACGCTGGTATCCATGCTGCTGGTTGTACACAACCGCTCGCGGGAGGCGATCATGGCGACATTAAAATATCTGTTTTATTCGCTGTGCGGCGCGTATCTGGGTCTGTTCGGCATCTTTTATCTGAACCGTTACTGTGTGGATCTGGATTTTGGCAGTGCAGGCAGACTGGACATGAGCGCGCTGGCAGGGCATGAGCAGACGCTGTTGATCGTTGTGTTCCTCATGCTGATCGGTTTTGGCACAAAGGCAGGCATGTTTCCGCTGCACGGATGGCTGCCCGCCGCGCATCCGGTGGCACCGTCTCCGGCATCTGCGGCGCTGTCTGCGATCATTGTAAAAGCAGGTGTGCTGGCGACGATCCGTGTGGTCTACAATATTGTCGGCGCGGATTTTCTGCGGGGGACATGGGTGCAGACCGCATGGATGAGCCTGACACTTTTGACGGTATTCATGGGATCTATGATGGCATTCCGTGAGCCGGTGGTAAAAAAGCGGTTTGCCTACTCGACGGTGAGTCAGGTGTCCTATATTTTATTCGGTTTGTCACTGCTTCAGGAACAGGCGTTTACAGGATCATTGCTGCACGTGTGCTTTCATGCCGTCATCAAGTGCGGACTGTTCCTCTGTGCAGGTGTGTTTCTGGTGGTTTGCAATCGCAAACGGGTGGATGAACTCGCCGGGATCGGCCGGAAGATGCCGGTCATGCTCTGGTGTTACACCTGTTTTGCACTGGCGCTTGTGGGTATTCCGCCCACCAGCGGCTTTGTGAGCAAATGGCAGCTTGCAGTCGGCGCGCTGGATGCGAATGTGGGATTTTTCAGCTGGCTCGGCCCGGTCATTTTGCTGATCAGCGCACTGCTGACGGCCGGGTATCTGCTGCCGATCACCATGCGGGGCTTTTTCCCCGGCGCGGATGATCGGTGCGCGGATCTTGAGAAAAAGGAACCGCCGCTCCTTATGCTTGTACCGCTCATGGTGCTGGCAGCGCTGGCGGTATTGCTCGGGGTATTTCCAAACGGATTACTTTCGGTATGTCAGAAGCTGGCATGCCTGTGGTTATAGAAAGGAGATAGGCTATGAATGGAGCGTTGTTTGTGGCAGCGATATTTCTGCCGATGGTTTTTGCTTTGCCGATCTCCCTGGTGAAATGGAAAAAGGAAACATACCGGATGATCTACACGGAGCTGGTCGTGCTCGTCACTTCCGGTATGGTGTTTTATGCACTTGGTCACTCGGATGGACAGATGCATACGCTGTTCCGGTTTGCAAATAATCTGGAGGTGAGCTTCCGGATCGATGGGCTGGCCAGCGTGTTTGCGGCACTTGTTTCGTTTCTGTGGCCTCTGGCGACACTTTATGCATTTGAATACATGAAGGAGCTGGACAACCGGGAAAACTTTTTTATGTTTTATGTCATGACCTATGGTGTGACGCTCGGAATCGCTTTTTCAGGAAATATTCTGACGATGTACTGTTTTTATGAGATGCTGACGATCGTTACGCTGCCGCTCATCATGCACACGCTTTCACGGGAGGCGATTCTGGCGAGCCGTACCTACCTGTTGTATTCGCTGGGCGGAGCAGCATTTGCATTTATCGGTATGGTGTTCATTCTGTATTACGGGGTGACGGGAGATTTTACGCCGGGCGGTGTGTTCCTGACACCGGGGATCGGGAGCAAGCAGACGATGCTTTTGATCGTTTATGTGCTGACCTTTTTCGGCTTTTCCGTCAAGGCGGCGATGTGGCCCTTCGGCGGCTGGCTGCCCAAGGCAGGCGTGGCACCGACACCGGTGACGGCTCTGCTTCATGCGGTGGCAGTCGTAAAGGCAGGCGCGTTCGCATTGATGCGTGTCACTTATTACAGTTTTGGTGCGGATTTTCTGCGGGGGACATGGGCGCAGACGACGGTCATGGTGTTTGTTATCATCACGATCGTGTACGGCTGCAGCCGGGCTCTCAAGGAGACGCATTTGAAACGAAGACTTGCGTATTCCACCATGAGCAATCTGTCGTATATTTTATTCGGTGTGGTGCTCATGAGTCCGCTGGGGCTGGTGGGTGCGCTGTGTCATATGATCTTTCATGCGTTTATGAAGATCTGCTCGTTTTTCTGTGTAGGAGCGGTCATGCACCAGACGCACAAAAACTATGTACACGAGATCAATGGTATGGGAAAGAAAATGCCGGTTGTGTTTACGATCTTTACCATCTCCGGTCTGGCACTTATGGGTGTGCCGGGACTGCCTGGCTTTATCAGTAAATGGAATCTTGCAAAGGCGGCGCTGGACAGCATACATCCGCTGGCGCTTGTGGGGGTGTTTGCACTGCTTGTCTCTGCGTTACTGACGGCGATCTATATGATGAGCATTTCCTTCCGGGCATTCGTTCCCGGCAGGGATTTTGATTACAGCACGATCAGTGATGTGAAGGATCCCGGCTGGATGATGCTTGTACCGCTCATGATCTTTGTGATCGTGATGGTGATCTTCGGTCTGCACAGCGGACCGCTGGTAGATATTTTTACAGAAATTGCATCTGAGATATAAGGGGGAAAAAAATGAGATTTTATCTTCCGGGAATATGCGGATATGGACTGAGCTTTCAGCTTGACGGTTTTCGCGTGGTATTTGTGACGCTGGCTGTGCTGGCATGGACGATGGCGCTGGTCGCATCCATTGAATATATGAAGCATGACAGGCATCCTGGGCGCTACTACTTTTTTACTTTTGTGACGCTGTTTGCAACACTTGGCGTTTTTCTGTCGGCAGACTTTTTTACGGCACTGATCTTTTTTGAGATCATGTCTTTTACTTCATATACATGGGTGGCACAGACGGAAAAAGAGGCAGCACTGCGTGCGGCGGACACCTATCTGGCGGTTGCCGTGATCGGCGGACTGGCGATACTGATGGGGTTGTTTTTACTCTATCACATGTACGGAACACTTGATTTCGAGGAACTCGGACGGCTCACTCAGAGCACGAAGCCGACAGCCATGCGATATGCTGCAGGTGTGTGTATACTGATCGGTTTTGGCGCAAAGGCAGGTGTATTTCCCCTGCATATCTGGCTGCCGAAAGCACATCCGGTGGCTCCTGCTCCGGCATCTGCGCTGTTGTCCGGTATGCTGACAAAGTGCGGTATTTTTGGTGCGATCATTTTGGCGGCACGTCTGTTTGCAGGAGATCAGGCATGGGGCACTCTGATCCTGGTGCTGGGTGCATGCACGATGTTTCTGGGAGCACTGCTGGCGGTGTTTGCGATGGATCTCAAACGCACACTGGCATGTTCTTCCGTGTCACAGATCGGTTTTATCACGGTCGGTGTCGGCATGTGTGATCTGCTCTTTGGAGAGCATGCGCTGGCTGCCCACGGTACGATACTCCACATGATCAATCATTCACTGATCAAGCTGGTGCTGTTTCTGGCTGCGGGTGAGGTCTACATGAATACCCATGAACTGGATCTGAATAAGATCCGTGGATTCGGACGCAAAAAGCCGTATCTGGCAGGATGCTTTCTGGCGGGAGCACTGGCGATCGGAGGAATCCCGCTGTTCAGTGGTTATATCAGTAAAACCCTGCTGCATGAGAGTATTCTGGAGTATGGTGGCGGTGGATGGATAAAGTTTCTGGAGATCGTGTTTATCTTTAGCGGTGGTCTGACAATTGCCTATATGACAAAGCTGTTCGTAACCGTTTTTATAGAAAAAAATACGGATGCTGCGCTGCAGGAGCGTTATGACGCAAACCGGAAATACATGAAGCCCTTTACCGCGGCAGCTATCGGGATTCCGGCAGCAGGCTTACTGCTGTGGGGTTGGATGCCCCGCCGGCTGATGGATATGGTTGCTGATTTCGGAAGCGGTTTCTTTGCATTGGCGGAAAACGGTGAAGCTGTGCACTATTTCAACGGAGAAAATCTGTTGGGCGCAGTGTATTCCATCGTGATCGGAGCGCTTGTGTATCTGTTCTTTATCCGCGGCGTGCTCATGAAGAAAAATGATGCCGGAGCAAAGGTATTGGTCAACCGCTGGCCGGACTGGCTGGATCTGGAGAATACGGTATACCGTCCGTTGCTACTTCGGTTTCTGCCGTGTATGTTCGGTTTTCTTTGCCGCATATTGGACAGTCTGATCGATATGGCGGTGGTATTGCTGAGAAAGACGATCTATCGGGATACACCTTTACCGCGTTACTATTCAGAGGGAAATGCCTTTACGCGGGCGCTGGGAAAGGTGCTCAATCTATGGCGGGATCTGGCGAATCGTACATGGCGGCGGTCGCATCCGGTTGAGAAAGATTACGTGCATCTGCTGGCAGTCAAGAGTGACGAGATCGCCCAGAGTAATGTGATCATCACCAGAAGTATTTCCTTTGGATTGTTTCTGTTCGGCGTGGGCTTTTGTCTGATGCTGTTCTATGTCATCGCGGGAGATCTGCATTTCTGAGACGCATAATTCATAAAGGAAGGCTCGAAAAGATGGATCATATATTATCGGAGAAATACGAGAAGCTGAGAGAGGCGCTCCGTCAATACGGCAGCGTGGCGGTGGCGTTTTCCGCCGGCGTGGATTCCACATTGTTGTTGGCAGTTGCGTCCGAAGTGCTGGGAGACAAGGCAGTGGCGGTGTCCGTATCAGCAGACTGGGTGCCGGGCAGGGAGAGCAGAGAGGCAGCGGAGTTTTGTGAAGCGTGCAGAATTCATCAGATCTGTCTGCATGTTTCCGCGGAAGAGATCGACGGGTTTGCTGAGAATCCGCCAGATCGCTGTTATCTGTGTAAGAAGGCACTGTTTTCGAGGATCATCAAAGCTGCAGCGGAACAGGATATTGCCTGTGTGGCGGAGGGATCGAATGTGGATGATCTGGGTGATTACCGCCCGGGACTTCAGGCAATCGCAGAGCTGGGCGTGAGAAGCCCGCTGCGTGAGGCAGGACTGACAAAAGAAGAGATCCGGGAACTGTCACGGGAACTGGGGTTGCCGACTGCTGACAAGCCCTCCTTTGCCTGTCTTGCTTCCCGGATCCCCTATGGGGAAACCATCACCACAGAAAAACTGTCCATGGCTGAGCGGGGAGAGCAGTTGCTTTTGGACAAAGGCTTCCGGCAGTTCCGGGTGCGCGTGCACGGGACGCTGGCGCGTATCGAGCTGCTTTCGGAGGAGATGGAGCGCCTGATGGAAGCGCCGCTGCGCAGTGAGATCTATGATGAGATGAAGCGCATCGGATTTTCCTATATAGCGCTGGATCTGAAAGGATATCGTACGGGAAGCATGAACGAGGTGTTAACATAACACTAAATATAGTGCAAGACAGACTTGCATAAATACCAGATATTGAAGGATTGCCTTGCAATTGTCAGACGATAATCCGGATATATCTGGTATTTTTTGTTAAATAAAGTTGCATGGTTAGTTACATTGATGGATGTTTTGGCATTGATTTCCAAATGAAGGTATGTTAATCTGAATACAAAGTGTTTATTATCTAAACATTAGAAAAGACCTATTATTTTATGAAGGGGGATTTTGCTGTGAAACAAAAGAAGAAGAAAACAATTTCGATGATGGCATCTCTGTTATTGACAGCCATCATTCCGACACTGCTCGCTTCTGTTGTAGTAGCGTTTATCGGATGCAAGTCGATGACGGATTCCTTGGAAAAGGATGTCTATCATGAGTTGCGTGTCGCAGCGGAGGGGTTAGCGAACTATTATGAGCAAGAGATCGGTAACGCGGAGGATCAGTCACCGGTTTATGATCATAACTATGTGGACAGTTTACTGGATGATGACATACAGCTGACACTGTTCATGAAGGATGTGCGTTTTGTGACTTCCGTTACAGATGCAAATAATCCGAGCGGAAGAAATGAGGGCACCAATGCAGATCCGGATATCTGGGCAAAGGTGTCTGCCGGCGAAGAATTTCAGCAAAAAGGTGTCGTGATCAACGGCGAAGAATATTATGTGATCTATTTACCGCTGGCGGACGCGAACGGAAATGTGATCGGTATGTCTTTTGCCGGCAAGGAGCAGAAGCTGGTACATGATCAGGTTATTTCTGCGGTAGTGAAGCTCATTCTTTTTACCGCTATCATCGTGGCTATCTGTTGCGTTTTTGTTGTCATTGTAGCGAGACGGATCAAAGAGCCGCTTGTGATCATCACGAAGAATCTGCAGCTTTTGTCAAACGGTGAGCTGCAGCCTTATAAAAATGCAACAAGTAGTGTGACAGAAATTGATTCCATTATCCAGTCCCGGAAGAAGATGTCTGCAACCCTTCAGGAGATCGTAAAGAAAGTGCAGAAGGCATCTCAGGATCTTCTCGTGGATGGAGATAACTTACAGTCAGCTGCTTCGAATACATCTGCAAATGCAGAGGATATCTCCAATGCAGTTGTTGAGATATCAAAGAGTGCCGTGTCTATGGCTTCCGACATTGAGAATGCAACGGAAAAAGTCGCAGATATGGGTGGAAAGATTGAAAATATTGTTGGTGGCATCAATGACCTTGACAGTGTGGCAAATAACATGGACATGGCAGGTCAGAAGGCGATGGACATCATCAATGCATTGGATGAGTCAAATGCCAAGACTGTTGAGGCGATCAGAGTCGTAGCCCAGAATGTAGAGGCAACAGACCATTCCGTAGCTGAGATATCAAGTGCGGTAAATTTATTACCGCGATTGCAGATCAGACAAATCTGTTATCCTTAAATGCATCCATCGAGGCAGCGAGAGCCGGCGATGCAGGAAGAGGCTTTGCGGTTGTAGCTAATGAGATATCTACACTTGCAGATCAGTCAAGTGAATCCGCGAAGAAGATCGAGGAGATCCTTCAGACATTGGTAGCCGATTCTAAACGCTCGATCGAGAAGATGGAAGAAGTGAACAAGCATCTGCAGGAACAGCAAAATAACCTGAAGAGTACGCAGAGTGAGTTCGCAAATGTGAGCAGCGGTATCGTAAATACCAGAAGCCAGAGCGGTCTGGTGGATGGACAGGCGAAGGAGTGCGACGTATCCCGAGTAGGTGTTGTTGATATCATTTCCAGAATCAGTTCTATTTCCGAGCAAAACGCAGTCAGCACACAGGAAACAACTGCTTCTATTCAGGAGCTTACAGCAACGATCAATCTTGTGAACCAGCAGGCTGTAGAGGTTAAAGATCAGGCGCAGATCCTTGAGGAGGCTATGCAGTTCTTTAAATTATAAGACGGTTGGGAAAACGTGAAAAGTCAAAAAGCGTTCGTTGGCGGAAAGCCGATGAACGCTTTTTCTTTTGTTGACAAATACCCCGAGGGGGTATATAATGGCGGTTGAAAATACCCATTAGGGGTATTATGATAAGGAGAATTATTATGGAAGAAAAAACGAATACATGTACGTGTGACTGCACATGCTGTGAACGGAAAAAAACACGGGATGAGAAAGAATATAAGGATCTTTGCAACCGCCTGAGCCGGATCGAGGGACAGGTACGCGGCATCCGGGGGATGGTTGAAAATGATGCCTACTGCGTGGATATCCTGACGCAGGTGGCGGCGGTGACGGCGGCGCTGAACAGCTTTAACAAGGTGCTGCTGGCGAATCATATCCGTACCTGCGTGGCAGAGGATATCCGAAGCGGAAACGATGAGGTGGTGGATGAATTGGTCGCCACATTGCAGAAGCTGATGAAGTAATGGAGGAATGACAGATGGAACAATACAATGTGACAGGAATGAGCTGTGCCGCCTGCAGTGCGCGTGTGGAAAAAGCCGTGCGCGGCGTGGAGGGCGTGACGGAGGTATCGGTCAATCTTTTGACGAATTCCATGCTTGTGGAAGGGTCTGCCGACAGCAGTGCGATCATCGCGGCTGTGGAGCAGGCCGGATATGGAGCGGCAAAAAAAGGTGCCGGAGTGCATGGCCCTCAGGAGGGCGGCACATCTGCACCTGCGTCCGATGCGCTGGCAGATAAGGAGACACCGAAGATGAAACGTCGTCTGATCGCGTCACTCTGCTTTCTGATCCCCCTTATGTACCTGTCGATGGGGCATATGATGTGGGGCTGGTGGGTTGGCGATTTCCTTGGAAATAATATGCTTGCACAGGGCATTACGCAGCTCCTTCTGACAGGGATCATCATGGTGATCAACCAGAAATTTTTCATCAACGGATTCGGAAGTCTTTTGCATAGATCACCGAATATGGATACACTTGTTGCCTTGGGTGCCAGTGCTTCTTTTGGTTACAGTGTCTATGCGCTCTATGGAATGAGCCAGGCGGCACTCGCGGGGGATGAGGCGCAGATGATGGCGTATCATCATGAGTTCTATTTTGAGTCGGCAGCCATGATCCTGACGCTGATCACGGTTGGAAAAATGCTCGAGGCACGTGCAAAGGGCAGGACGACGGACGCACTGAAAAGTCTGATGGATCTGGCACCGAAGACGGCGACGCTGCTCGTGGACGGCACGGAGCAGACCGTGCCGATCGACCGGGTAAAAAAAGGTGACCAGTTTGTTGTGCGCCCCGGTGAGAGTATCCCGGTGGACGGTGTGATCGTAAGCGGCGAGAGCGCTGTGGATGAATCCGCATTGACGGGCGAGAGTATTCCGGTGGACAAGGCAGCGGGTGATGCCGTATCTGCGGCGACGATCAACCGGGCAGGATTTCTCACCTGCGAGGCAACGAGAGTAGGGGAGGATACAACGCTGGCAAAGATCATTCAGATGGTCAGTGATGCAAGCGCAACAAAAGCACCCGTGGCAAAGGTGGCGGATAAGGTTTCAGGTATTTTTGTACCGGCAGTCATTGCGATCGCAGTTGTGACGATACTTGTGTGGCTGTTTGCAGGAGAGAACTTTGGTTTTGCACTGGCGCGGGGTATCAGCGTGCTGGTGATCAGCTGCCCTTGCGCCCTTGGTCTGGCAACGCCGGTGGCGATCATGGTCGGCAGCGGCATGGGTGCCAAGGCAGGCATTTTGTTCAAGACAGCGGTATCTTTAGAGGAGACCGGAAAAGTGCGTACCGTAGCGCTGGACAAGACCGGAACGATCACAAAAGGAGCACCCAAGGTGACGGATCTTGTCCCGGCAGAGGGCATGCGCCCTGAGCAGCTGTTACAGAAAGCCGCATCGATGGAGCAGAAAAGTGAGCATCCTTTGGCGCGGGCGATTCTGGAAGCGGCAGCGGAGCGACAGCTGACGCTTGACCCGATCGATGATTTTTCTGCTGTGGTGGGCGGCGGACTGCGTGGCAGGATGGCAGGAAAAACAGTCATCGGAGGCAGCAGGAGCTTTGTTGGAGAGACAGTTGCACTGCCGGAGCAACTGCTGGCAGAGGCAGATGCCTCTGCGGAGGAGGGAAAAACGCCACTCTTTTTTGCGGAGGGGGATATGCTGCTTGGTATGATCGCTGTGGCGGATGTCATGAAAGAGGACTCACAGGAAGCGATTATGCAATTGCAGAACATGGGAATCCGTGTGGTCATGCTCACCGGAGATAATGCGCGTACAGCTGCGGCCATCGGTGAAAAAGCAGGTGTGGATGAGGTGATCTCCGATGTCCTTCCGGAGGGCAAAGAGGAAGTCATCCGTCGCCTGGCTTCATCCGGAAAGGTGGCGATGGTCGGAGACGGTATTAACGACGCACCGGCGCTCACCCGTGCGGATATCGGCATCGCAATCGGTGCCGGAACAGATGTGGCAATTGACGCGGCGGATGTCGTACTCATGAAGAGCAGCATCATGGATGTGGCGGCGGCAGTGCGATTAAGCCGCCAGACGCTGAAAAATATCCATGAAAATCTGTTTTGGGCATTCATTTATAATGTCATAGGTATTCCGCTTGCCGCCGGAGTGTGGTATCCTATATTCGGATGGAAATTAAACCCGATGTTCGGTGCGGCGGCGATGAGCTTGTCCAGCTTCTGCGTAGTGATGAATGCGCTGCGGCTGAATCTCTTTGATGTGCACAGTACAAAGCGGGATTACCGGATCAAAGAAAAAAAGGAGAATCAAACGATGACAAAGACAATGCATATTACAGGAATGATGTGTGGACACTGTGAGGCAAGAGTCAAAAAGACGCTGGAGGCGATCGAGGGCGTGAAGGAGGCGGTTGTGAGCCACGAGGCAGGAACGGCCGTTGTCACACTGGATACGGATGTAGCGGATTCCGTGTTAAAGGAAGCCGTAGAGGCACAGGATTACCCGGTCACATCTATTGAGTAAGCTTATGGAAACAAGAGAAATATTAGAAAAATTATGTGCGGGCACGATCTCCATAGATGAGGCAGAGCATCATTTAAAGCAGCAGCCTTTTGAGGAGATGGGCGATTTTGCCAAGCTGGATATGCACAGGAAGGTGCGCTCCGGATTCCCGGAGGTGGTATTCTGTGCCGGAAAGGCAGATGACCATCTGCGTGCAATCTTTGAACGCTTATACACAGCAGATGGCGAGGTGTTTGGCACCCGTGCCAGCGAGGCACAGTATGAGCTGATACGAGCGGTGCTGCCCCAGGTGGAATACGACCCGATTTCCCGCATATTGAAGATCGAGAAAAAAGAGAAAGAACATGTTGGTTCCATTGCGGTCTGCACAGCGGGAACTGCAGATATCGCGGTGGCGGAAGAGGCTGCGCAGACGTGTGAATATTTCGGATCTCATGTGGAGCGGATCTATGATGTGGGTGTGGCAGGCATCCATCGCCTGTTTGCCAAGATGGATCCGATCTGTCAGGCAAATTGCGTTATTGCAGTGGCTGGGATGGAGGGCGCACTGGCGAGCGTGATCGGAGGACTGGTGGACAAGCCGGTGATCGCGGTGCCGACCTCTGTGGGTTATGGTGCAAGCTTTGGCGGGCTGTCCGCGCTGCTCACAATGATCAATTCCTGTGCCAATGGCATCGGTGTGGTAAATATTGATAATGGGTACGGTGCGGGGTATCTCGCAACGCAGATCAACCGACTGGGAGTGAAAACAGATGATAAGTGATCGTATTTTATATTTGGAATGCCGTTCCGGTATCAGCGGAGATATGACGGTGGCAGCATTATTGGATCTTGGAGCGAATGAAAACAAGCTGCGGGAGGCGCTGGACTCTCTGCCATTGGACGGATATGAGATCAGGATCTCGCGTGTAAAAAAGTCAGGGCTGGATGCCTGTGATTTTGCTGTGCTTCTGGATGAGGAACACGAAAATCATGACCATGACATGAACTATCTTCATGGAGATATGCAAATGCACAATCATTCGCATCATCATACACACCGGGGATTACCGGAGATCAGGCGGATCATTGAGGCGGGTACATTGACGGATGGCGCAAAAAAACTGGCGTTACGCATGTTTGATATATTGGCGGATGCAGAGGCAAAAGCCCACGGTGTGCCGAGAGAACAAGTGCATTTTCACGAGGTGGGAGCGGTAGACTCTATCGTAGATATTGTGGCGGCAGCAGTCTGCCTGGATGATCTGTCGCCTGAGCGGATCGTTGTGTCCGCACTGTCAGAGGGCACGGGAACGGTCCTCTGCCAGCATGGTGTGCTGCCGATCCCGGTTCCGGCAGTGACAAACATTGTGACTGCATACGGGTTGCCCATTCATCACACGAAGGTGCAGGGTGAACTGGTGACGCCCACCGGAGCGGCGATCGCGGCGGCTGTTATGCAAAAGCATAATGAATTGCCTGTAGATTATACGATTGAGAACATCGGGATCGGAGCCGGAAAGCGTGCGTACGAGACAGCAGGTATCCTTCGTGCCATGTGGATCCTGCCGCTTGTAAACGAAACAGACCGTATTGTGAAATTGGAGGCGAACATTGATGATGCGACCGGAGAGCAGCTCAGCTATTGCATGGACTGTCTGATGGAGGCGGGTGCACGGGATGTGAGCTTTGTACCACTGTATATGAAAAAGAACCGTCCGGCCTATGAAGTGCATGTGATCTGCGATCCGTGTGATGTATCGCGAATGGAAGAAATTCTATTCCGTGAGACGACGACGATCGGAGTCCGCAGAAGTGCGATGGAGCGCACGGTGATGCAGCGGGAAGAAAGAAATGTGGAAACTCCTTTTGGCAGTGCCCGTGTCAAGGTATGCAGTCATGGGACGATCCGGAAAATCTATCCGGAATATGAGAGCGTCAGGGAGCTTTGCAGAAAAACGAAATGTGATTTTCGTAAAGTTTACCAAGCAATTCTGGATGCAGCAGAATAAAAACGCGTAAAATTTGTGTAAAGTAACTAAAAAAATATTTGCAGATGGAAACATCTGTAAAAAGACCCTCTTTTGTGTTATAATAAGTTGAAATTTTTCGACTTGTGCCGAAGGGGGTTTTTTACATGGCGAACATGCATTTATCGGAACTGCTGGATCTGGAGAGTATGTCTGTAATACAGAAGGGATTTTCCAAAATGACCGGCATGGCATCCGTACTCACAGATGAAAACGGAACACCTCTCACAGAAACGTCTCACTTTTCAAGTTTTTGCTTCGAATTGACGAGAAGCACAGCGGAAGGAAGAGCGCGTTGTGAGAATTGCGATCGGATGGGCGCCAAGCAGACCATGCGCAGTGGCAAGGCAGAAGTATATTCGTGCCATGCCGGGCTGTGTGATTTCGCAGCACCGATCATTGTGGACGGGCGTTTTATGGGGGCGTTTGTCGGAGGACAGGTGCTGATGGAGGAACCCGACGAGGAAAAGATACGTACAACGGCAAACGAGCTTGGAATCGATCCGGATAAGTATGTGGAAGCGGTCCATGAGATACCGGTTCTGAGCAGGGCGAAGATCGAAGACGCTGCAGAGTTTTTGTGCGTGGTGGCAAATATATTTTCCACGATGGCGTACAACAATTATACGACCTTGAGCAAGAGCCGCGAACTGGAGAATATCTCCCGCATGAAGCTGGAGTTTTTATCCACGATCAATTTTAATATACATAAGCCGCTGCAGGAAATGCTGTTTCTGGCAAACAGCATTAACCGCATGGAGCTTCCGGAAGGCGTGGGAGAGAAACTGCGCAAACTGGAGAAGATGAATCAGACGGTGATCAATACACTGGCGGATGCGATGTCATACTCTGAGATGACACGAACGGATTCCGATATTGTAGAGACAGAATATGATCTTTTGAAGCTGTGTGAGGGGCTGCAGCTCACCTATATGGGCAGACTGATGGAGCGACCGGTAGATTTTGTGCTGGAGGTGGACGAGGACGTGCCGACAGATCTTTTCGGAGATGTGACACGTATCCGGCAGATCCTGGTAAATCTATTAAATAATTCTGTTCAATATACAAAAGAGGGAACGATATTACTGCATATATCCAAAAAGAAAACCACATATGGTCTGATGCTCTATTTCGAGATCACGGATACGGGAATCGGAATGAGTGAGGAGCAGGTGAGAGATATACAGGGAATGTTTGACCGTGTTCATGAAGATCAGGTGATCGATGAGGATGTGCTGGCATTCGGGCTTGGTATGACAAGCCAGCTGGTAAATGCGGTATACGGAAGCGTGAAAGTACAGAGTACGCAGGGGAAAGGCTCAACATTTACCGTGTCGATCCCTCAGATGCCGACAGAGGAGTAAATAGTTGATGAAAAGCGGAACGATATTTTGGTATAGGAAAACAGGCAGGGAGAAGCTATGAAAAAGGAACTATGTGAAGATGTGATCATGGATTGTGCAGAACTGCTTTCGAAGGCACATACGGTAGATGCGGAAGAAAACAAGGAGGCAGTGCGTGTGGCCGGTAAGGAACTTCAGTTTGGCGGATTGGAGATGAAGCGGCTGGACGCGGAAGGAAATACGGTCCTTCAGTCCATCTGCTTTATGAAGCCTGAAAATGTGGATCGGTCTCTTGCGAAGGAATATTGTTATGCAGAAGAAAACGGCGTGACTGCCGTATATACGGTATATCCTTTGAAGGACCAGAGTGAGCGTATGCAGAAATGGCTGAACTTTTTTGTGATGCAGCTGCATGAGGCAAACGAGCGGCAGAATCTGGTGCAGGACGCGAATTATTATCGTTATCATGATCCTCAGACGAAACATACAAATATGGCATATTTTTCCGAATGCTGTGATTTTTATATTAAAAACAAGATCATTGACCGGTATACGGCGATGTCGGTAAACCTGACGGATTTTACGAATCTGAACCTGATGATCGGCAGCAGAAACTGTGATATGGTGCTGATCAGATACATGGACTGGCTGAAGGAAGGTCTGGAGGATGATGAGGTCGTTTCCCGTACCAGCGGAGATCAGTTCGCATTGTTGATCCGCAAGGAGCACGAGGAGATGATCCTGGAAAAACTGCGCTCCAGCGATATATCCTACGGAACGAATCCCAATGATGTTGTGACAGTGTCGGCGGAGGCGGGAATTTATCGGCTGACAGCAGATGTGGAGAGCCACCACAATATTATTCAGGCGGTCAGCAACGCTCTGAATGTTGCCAAAAATTCCGTACAGCTACAGTTTGCCTACTATGACCCACTGACGGCAGATGCCAGCGAAAAGAAGAAATTTTATGAGGAGGCATTTGAAAAAGCACTCATCAATGAAGATATACATATCTTTTTCCAGCCGAAGGTATCATTGAAAGATTATGATCTGATCGGAGCGGAGGCGTTATCCCGCTGGTTTGTAAACGGTGAAATTCTTCCGCCTGACTCGTTTATTCCGATCCTGGAGGAAACGACACGTATCTGCGAACTTGATTTTTATGTGTTGGGTCATGTGTGTAAAAGTATTCAAAGCTGGATACAGCACGGCGTAAAACCGGTAAAGGTATCTGTGAATTTTTCGCGCCGCCATCTCTCGAATAAGAATCTGGTGCACGATATCGTTCAGGTGTTGGACAAGTATGAGGTACCCCATCAGTATATTGAGGTGGAACTGACCGAAACGACGATCGATGCTGATTACGAGGCGTTAAAACAGATCGTTTACGGTTTGCGCGAATATGGCATTGAATCTTCGGTGGATGATTTCGGAATGGGCTATTCATCGTTGAGTCTGATCCGCGATGTACCGTTTAAAGTGTTGAAGATCGACAAGAGCTTTCTGGGAGATAAAAACGTGGAGCCCGATGAGCGGCAGAGAGCGATGATGAAACATGTTATCAGCATGGCGAACGATCTGGGAATGGAGTGTATTGCGGAAGGTGTGGAAAATATGGAGCATGTACAGCTCCTGAAGGAGAACAAGTGCTATATGGCGCAGGGATTCCTCTTCAACAAACCGGTTCCGCAGGAGGAATTTGAAGAAATATTGACGCAGTCGTGATGCGAAATGCTCAAATGCTGCAGACAACAGATAAATGACAGAATTTTAAACCAAGGATAACAGAGGATACGGAAAGCTGCGCATGCGGCAACCGGTCCTCTTTGCTTTTCATAAATCAGTACATGTAAAAACGGTAGGAAAGAACATGAAAAAATCACATTTAAAGCGTACAATAGCATTGCTTTTGTCAGTATCGTTTGTGATGGCGGAGACAACGGGTGCCTTTGCTGCCAATACCATTCAGACACAGCCGCCGATCGGAACACCCTTTGCGGATGTCACGGAGGATGAAGCGCTTGACTTTGAACGCGGGTTGGAGAAAGAGCTTGCCGGTGTTACCGGAGCCGATACCGAGCTTTCAAAAAATGCAAAGAAAAAGGCTGCCGCGCTCGTTTCACTTTATGGAGAGACAAGCGTGCAGTATGCAGTGATGCGAAAGGGCGAACTGGTTCTGAGTGATGCTTACGGTACGGATGATGCGTCAAAGAAGACAAAGGTTACAACAGATTCGATCTACGGTGTGGCTTCCATCAGTAAAATGTTTGCAACAGCAGCGGTCATGAAGCTTGTGGAGGAAGGAAAAGTCGATCTGGACCAGCCGGTTGTGAAATATATTCCTGAATTCACAATGAAGGATGCGCGGTATAAAGATATTACGGTGCGGATGTTGCTCAATCATTCCTCCGGTTTGATGGGCGGAGATCTGGCAAATGCACTGTTGTTTGATGATGCGGACACCTATTATCACGATCATTTTCTGGAAAAGCTGGCAAATGAGACGCTCAAAGCAGATCCCGGTGCCTACAGTGTCTATTGTAATGACGGTTTTTTGCTGGCAGAGCTTGTGGTAGAGCGTGTCAGTGGCAAGAGTTTTACCGATTATCTTCAGGATACGGTCTTTACACCGCTGGGACTTACACATACGAGAACACCGCAGCAGCTTAGCGATGCGGATTCAGTGGCAGGTGCTTATCTGAAAAAAGGAGATCCAAAGCTTCCGACGGAGTGCTTTAATACGATCGGTACCGGCGGACTGTATTCGTGTGCAGAGGATCTGTGCCGCTTCGGCATGATATTTACGAAAAATAACGGAAAGCTGTTATCTTCATCTTCTGTGGCTGCCACAATGGTGCAGGAAGGAAGAAAGGGACAGTGGTGTGAGGAGTATTCCGGCATGCTGGATTTTGGTCTCGGGTGGGACAGTGTGGACACATACCCGTTTGCAGACTATGGTATTACCGCGGTCGAAAAAGGAGGAGATTCGCTGTTTTATCATGGGGAGCTTGTGGTATTCCCGGAATATGATCTGTCGGTAGCAGTATTGTCTTCCGGAGGTTCCAGCGCTTATGATGCGATCTTCGCACAGTATCTGGCAAAAGAATTACTCAAAGAGCAGGGCGTTTTGAGCAAGGAAAAGATCGATGGCGTGCAGACGAAATATACAGTGAAGAAGCAGAAAGTGCCGGCAGAACTGGAAACTTATAAAGGATACTATACATCTTTTGGTGCAACTTATAAGGTCAAACTGACATCAACCGGACTGGAACTTGTAAATCTGGCGGATAAAAAAACAACCATGAAATTTACCTACAGCGGAGACGGATATTTTGTTTATCCGGGCGGATCACAGGCTTTGAAATTTATGGTGCAGGACGGCAAAAAATATATGATGGCGGGCACCTACGGCACACTGCCGGGCATCGGCACCAGTTTTTCTTACATGTATATCGGTCAGAAATCGGCGACAAAAAAACTGGATGAGTCCGTAAAAAAGGCATGGAAGGAACGGGATGACAAGACCTATTTCGTTTTGTCGGAAAAGTATTCTTCTATCATGTATGCCCAGGGTGGCGTGATGCTCGAACTGGATATGGATGACAGCCAGCCGGGATACTTTTACAACGATAAGATCGTGGACGCCAATACGGCAGTCGAATTTACGGATATGCCGATGAATCTTTCCAGAGATGCGCGGAATTATACGTTTGCAAAGAATGCAGACGGCAAAGAATATCTGTCCTGTGAGGGTATTTATGCAGTGCGCGAGGATGCGTTGAAAAACCTGTCATCCAAGTCATCTTTTACGGTGAAGATCAGCAGTACGAACGGTTATGCAAAGTGGTACAAGGTCGGAACGAAGCTGGCGGGAAAGACCATGAAGGTGACACTGCCGAAGGATCAGGGTGCAATGGTATCTGTTTACGGTTCGGACAAAAGCTTGAAAATGAACACCTATATTTCGGGGACGAAGTCTGTGAAGCTTCCGAAAAACGGCTTTGTGGTTTTTGCCGGGGATAAGGGAGCTGAGATCAAGGTAAAAATAAAGTAATGTGAGGAAGAATGATGAGAAAGAAATTTCGTGTTTTAAGTCTGGTCGCGGTGGCGGCACTTCTGGCGGGGTGCGGTGGAAACAGCGGCGATTACAGCAAATATGTGACGCTGTGCGATTATAAAAACCTGAGTACAGAGCTCGTGGTGGAAAAAGTCTCTGACGAAGAACTGGATGAATACGAGAAAGAGCAGCTGGATGAATATGTAACCTACGAGGATGCGGACGGACCTGTAAAAGAAGGTCAGCTCGTACAGGTATCGCTGATGGCGAAGGATGGTGACGAAATCGTTTATGACTTTTCCGATGAGGGTGGTTATGAGATGACGATCGGGCAACAGGAATTTGGTGTGGAGGTGGATGACGCACTGATCGGAGGTGTGATCGGCGATGTGTTAGATCTTTCTGTCTCATATGATGATGATTTTGAGGACGCACAGCTTTGTGGGAAGGATATCAGTTATCATATAGTGATCCGGAAAATATCCGATGTGATCTATCCGGAATTGACGAATGAATTCGTAAAAGAGCAATTCGGTGAGCAGTCTGTGGAAAACTGGCGGGATACGCTAAGGGAAGAACTGGAATCTGAGCATCAGGCTGAGGCAACAGAGGATATGCGCAATAATCTGGCGCAGCAGGTGATTGACGGGTCACAGATCAGCGGCTATCCGAAGGATCTGTATAAACAAAAGTGTGAAGAGATCCGGGCGGGTTATCAAAGCTATGCAGATATGTTTGGATGCTCGCTTGACGAAGTTTATGAGATGCTTGAAATGGATGAGAAAGCGCGCGAAAAGGAATATCTGGATGAGACCTATCGGACGATGATACTGGCCATGATCCGTCAACAGGAAGGCATTGCGCTCTCGGATGAACAGATGCAGGAGAAGCTGGAAGCGTACGCAGAGGAGAATGAATACGATACAGTGGAAGACCTTTTGGCAGATTACGATGAGGACAGTCTGAAGGAATATTTTTTGGATGAACTGACGCTGGATTTTCTGGAGGAGCATGCTGATATTACGGTTTCAGAAAAATAACAGGAACAACTAACATGTTATTGCTTTTTTATAGATACAAAGGTTGTTCTATATTGTTTTTTGTAAAATAAAGGCTTACAATAAGGGCAAATAAAAGATTTATAAAAAAAGCAAAAAGAAAAGGAGAAGAAAAATGTTTGGTTTTGGACAGCTCATTGACATTTTAAAGAAAAGCCCGAAAAAGATCGTGTTCACTGAGGGGAGTGATCCGCGTATTCTGGAGGCTGCTTCGCGTTTGCTTGCCAGCAATTTCCTTAGCCCGATCCTGGTGGGAAAAGAGGATGAGATCCTTCGCGCGGCAGAGGAGAGCGGCTTTAATATTCGCGGTGCACATATTGTAGATCCTGATAAGTATGAGCGCTTTGACGAGATGGTGGACATGTTCTGTGAGCTTCGCAAGAGCAAGGGTGTGACTCCGGAGCAGGCGAAAAAGACACTGTCTCAGGCAAATTACTTCGGAACAATGCTCGTAAAGATGGGCGAGGCAGATGCACTGCTTGGCGGTGCAACTTACTCAACCGCAGATACGGTTCGTCCGGCATTACAGTTGATCAAGACAAAGCCCGGAAACAGCATCGTATCTTCCTGCTTCATTCTTGTAAGACCCAGTGCTACCGGTGATAACGAGGTGCTTGCCATGGGTGACTGCGCGATCAACATCAAGCCGAGCGAGGATGAGCTGGTTGAGATCGCAACAGAGACCGCAGAGTGTGCAAAGATCTTCGGTATCGATCCGAAGGTGGCATTTTTAAGCTACTCTACATTGGGTTCAGGTTCCGGCGAGGACGTAGATAAGATGCGTAATGCCGCTGCGAAGACAAAAGTAAAAGTTCCTGAGCTTCCGATCGAAGGTGAGCTGCAGTTTGACGCTGCTGTTTCTCCCCGTGTTGCCCGTACCAAATGTCCGCAGTCAGAGGTGGCAGGACATGCCAATACCTTTATTTTCCCGGACATCAATGCAGGAAACATCGGTTACAAGATCGCACAGCGCATGGGTAATTTCGAGGCATATGGTCCGATTCTGTTAGGACTGAATGCGCCGATCAATGATCTTTCACGTGGATGTAATGCAGCCGAGGTATATTCTATGGCGATCATTACTGCTGCGCTGGCATAATATCTTTCGTAACGTAAATACTCCCGCATTAACATATTTGCGACTTTTGACCGACCGAGCTTGACGAGGGTAAGGTCAACCGGAGCAGATATGTTGATGCGGGAGCAATTTATAAGTCGAGAAGTTTGCTTCCGGTTCGGTAGCAGATATCGTCCATCTGCTCCTGCGTCAGCGGGAGCTTTTTTAATTCCTCCAGTGTGTGCGCGGCGGTGTCCCAGGGAGTGTCTGTGCCAAAGAGCAGATGATCGCTGCCATGCTGGTCGACGATGGTCATGAACTGCTCCTGGGTGATCACGCCGAGTGAGAAGGAGATGTCAAAGTAGAGTGCAGGATCAGTCAATAGCTCAATGACCTGGTCCCACTGCTTCCAGCCACCTGTGTGAGCAAGGATCACATGGGTGGGGTGAAGCTCGCCCACCATATGTCTGGTGCGTGTAGTGGGGCAGTGCACATCATCCGGATATCCGATATCAATCCCGGCATGGATCGTGGTGTATAGTTCAAGAGCTTCTGCTTCTGCGATGACGTTTAACATGAGTGGATCATCTACAAGGCGGGACTGGTAGTCCGGATGAAGTTTAATTCCTTTAAAACCATTATCTTTCAGCCATTTTAATTCTGCTTTATAGTCTGCAAAATCCGGGTGCATCGCACCGAAAGAGATGATGCCGGTTTCATCGGAAACAGCATTTGTCTCCAGCGCCCGTCGGTTGATCTTTTCTACCTGAGTAGGATTGGTGGCAACGGGAAGCACGACGGAGATATCCACACCATCGCGTTTCATGGCATTCTTCAAACCCTGCACGGTGCCGTCTGTACGCGGTGGGATCCCTGCGCGCTCACTCAACTCTTTGATCGCGGCCGCAGCAATCTTGTCCGGAAATGTGTGTGTATGAAAATCGATTAACATTTGTAAGCCCTCTTTCTATCTTTTGGAATCGTATTATAGTTTACCCCAATTTTCAAAATGAAACAACTGTAGATTGAAATTTAAGAAATTCTTAAATTTTATGCAAGTGAAGAACTCCTGCAATCTAGGCATTTTTCTCCTGAAAGCGTTGATTTTACAAGGGTTTGCGGATTTTTCAATGTTCACGAAAAAACGTGAAGATTTGTGACAATGTCACTCGGTTAGCAACAAATTAGTAACAAATCGGTGTCTGTATTTTTTCTATCTCTGTACGTAAGTCGTCCAGAGTCCGGTGACCATATTTGGCATTGGTAATATCAGCGCCGAACGAATGACCCATCATTCTCTTTCGGTCATTTTCATTTACGCCGTACTTTTCGCATAGCATAGAAAATGTGTGCCTGCAATCGTGCGGCGTATGTTTTTTGCCGGATGCTGTATTTGACAATCCAAGGTTACTCAGCTTTTTATACATGCTTTTGCGGAATGCTTGAACAGAGCATCCGAGCAGATTGCTGTCTGTATATCTATCAGATACCATGTCATATATAGCTGAGTGTATCGGCACAATTCTTTCTTTGGATGATCTGGTTTTCACACCGCCCTTAAAATACCGTTCTTCCAGGTTTACTTCCATATTCTCAAATGCCTTGATCCTGTATCCGGAATAGCACATGATCAGTATCATCTGTGTTACATAATCAGAACTGTCATTCCATAAGATCTGCAGTTCATCATCTGTAAATGGCTCACCGGATTCATCATCTTCCTCTTTGGGGATATAAAGGAACTGTGAGTAGTCTTTGTCGATGATCTCATATTTTATTGCGTATCTATACATCTGGTGCATCAGAGACACCATGAGCTCTATAGAGGAGTGTTTCAATGTGCAGGAGTTGATTACCTTTTGCAAATCGTCATACTTTATCTGGCCGAACTGCATATGGTGTATCTCTGCACAATTCTTGAATGCTGCCCTTGTAGAGTTCCTAGAAGCCTCTGAGAGCCGCTTTTCTGCGCTGAAATACTTTTCGTGGTAAAAATGTTCATATACCTCTGCAAAAGTCGGCGTACGGTCAATATACACGTTCCTGTTGACCTTTATTTTCCCTTGCTTCTCCAGATTGTACGTGGTTAGAAGTTCATATGCATCATCCCAGGTCTCTTTGTAGCCGAGGGCCTTTGGAGTTACCGGGCCTTTCTTTGTCCACTCAGTCACCGGAGGATAAACGGCATAAGGACAGCGGCGACCTTTTCCCAAGAATTTGATGCTTCCATAACCATTTGGTAATTTCATTCGCTTTTTCCTATGTGCCATATTGTATCATCCTTTCCTAAAAATGAATATAAAAATAACAGCCAGCGAAAAACATGTGTTCCGCTTGCGCTTGGCTGCTCCGAATGATACAATATGCTTGTCTAGGGCTTCTGTATCATTCAGGAGTTGCCGCTCTGGTGTTGGAGCATCAGGGCGGCTTTTTTATTTATGCCGTTAATAACTCTATGTTTCTAGGCTGTTCGCGTTCGCTCCAATGAATTGTATCTATTTCATAGTTTGCGAATGCGTCCTCAACACCTCGGCTAATTGAATTGGAGTCATTTAGAAGTACTATCAATTTTGAATCCTCTCTTCGAGAAGGCTTGGTGTCATCCCATGCAAAGATAGTACTGCTTAATGCTGTTCTCGATGGATTGTTAATGGCAATGCATAATCTCTCCGGCATATTACGTGTGCGTTGAATTGCAAAATCGTAATTATGAGCATATCCTGACTTTCCAACAAATTGAACATTTTCAAAGCAATAAATTTCTCTCGCTTGAAAGAATTCTTGTATATCATCCAAAAAATACGAAGTAACTTTTGTTCTTGCCGTCATATACAAATCATTTACTTTTAAAATGCACTGAGTGAAAGCGTGCTTTCTTTTCGCAAATTCTGTAGCAGGCGCAGACAATATCAATTCGTTTTTGCTCAATTTCACACCATACTGGTTCAAAATTGTAGTTAACTGACGTTTTCTGTTTGGAGTCATTTTAAAACCGGTCATTTCCAGACCATTCAATGTATAGCCATCGTCAGTGAAAAAAATGTCATTACCATCTTGCTTGACATAAAACTGAAGATAGTCGTTGCTAGAATCAAGAAACGGTGTGTTAATTTCGTAATATTCTCCAACCTGATTAAATGTGATTTCACTTCTAAGCCATGATGTGTAATCATCAATATATTTTTGAATGTCCATGAAAACCTCCTCTCTATGGCATCAATTCAAGTTTTAGTTATTTATTCTACCTCTATATATTCTGATTGTAAATACATCCTTTGCGGTAGATCCCTTTGCATCAAATTCAATGGAATTTCCTTTTTCCGGAAATGTAATTTCATTTGTGAGAGAATATTTCAGCATATTAAGTAATTCGTCGGCTTCTTCTTGCGTTAGCTTTTCACTCATATGTACCTCCAATAATCAAACGTCAGTTCGCTGATAGACGTTTTTTTTATTGGAAATCATTATATTGATTGGAAAAATGTTTATTATGCAATAAGTAGTGTATTATCATTTATGCTTGCATATAAAACATTATATTGGAT
>SFRL01000055.1 GCA_004562765.1 bacterium
AAAATAATTATAGCATTGGAGGTTTTTTACTGTAAGCTAAAGCAGCTGTTGTCCCCCTGCATAGCAGGGGGTTTTATTAAAGACTGCCATACAACAAAAACCCCGGCGCTTTCGCTCCGGGGTTTCATTGCATTTAACTATAACTGGATTAGTTATATTTACGCTTTCTAGCTGCTTCAGATTTCTTCTTGCGCTTTACAGAGGGCTTCTCATAATGCTCTCTCTTGCGAATCTCCTGCTGGATACCTGCCTTTGCACAGTTTCTCTTGAATCTGCGTAAAGCGCTATCTAAAGTCTCGTTCTCTTTTACGGTAACACTAGACATTCTTACACCTAACCTCCCTCCAGTTGTAAATTGTGCACATCAACTGTAAGGTTCTATTTCCTAATTGCACTGCAAATAATTATACCATATATTTTCAGTTCGTCAAGGCTGTTTTGAAAAAATTATGTCTATTTTATCTGAGCGCTCAGTGCATTCACTGCCTCTTTCAAAGCGTCATCCACACCGGCCGGATTCTTTCCGCCTGCCTGTGCCATATTCGGACGACCGCCACCGCCACCTCCAACGATAGACGCAATGCTCTTGATCAGATTACCTGCATGTGCGCCTGCCTTCTGGGCCTCATCGGTTGCCATGGCTACCAGATTGACTTTTCCGTCTGCCACGGATGCCAGCAGGATCACACCCTCACCCAGCTTGTTTTTGAGCTGGTCTCCCAAGTCACGCAGACCGTTCATATCCACGCCCTCGAGCTTTGTTGCAAGGAATTTCACACCCTTGACATCCTGTACCTGATCCATGACATCACCAAGCGCATCTTTGGCTGCCTTTGACTTCATGGATTCGATCTCAGCATTCAGGCTCTTGATCTCCGCCTGCAGATGTGTGATCTTCTCTACCACACCCGCCGGATTGGTCTTTAAGAGCTTTGCAGCCTCCTCCAGCGTCTTCTCGATCGTATCATAATATGCAAACACGCCGTCAGCCGTGATCGCCTCGATACGGCGTACGCCTGCTGCCACACCGGACTCGGAAACGATCTTGAATGCCTTGATGTCAGCGGTATTCTTTACGTGTGTTCCACCGCACAGCTCCTTGGAGAAATCTCCCATGGAGACAACGCGGACACTCTCTCCGTACTTCTCTCCGAACAGAGCCATCGCACCGGACTTCTTCGCCTCATCGATGCTCATGACCTCAGTTACAACCGGGATCGCCTCGTTGATCTTGGCATTGACGATATCTTCTACCTTCTGCAGTTCCTCCGGAGTCATTGCAGAGAAGTGAGAGAAGTCAAATCTCGTGCGGTCAGCATCCTGATTGGAACCCTTCTGCTCTACATGTGTGCCCAGCACCTCACGCAGTGCTTTCTGTAATAAATGAGTTGCTGAGTGGTTCTTGCAGATCTTTGCTCTGCGGGCTGTGTCAATCGTAAGCTCTGCCACGTCGCCAACCTTGATCATACCTGCGGTACAGGTTCCGACATGTCCGATCTTACCACCCTTCAGCTTGATCGTATCGCTGACTGCAAACTCGCCCTCAGCGGTCTTGATCACACCGGTGTCACCGATCTGTCCACCCATCGTCGCATAAAACGGTGTCTCATCCACGATCACGGTTCCGTTCACACCCTCGGTCAGCGCCTCTGCCAGCTCACTCTCTGTGGTGAGTACGGTGATCTTTGACTTTGCACTTGTCTCATCGTAGCCGACGAATGCAGAGGTGATGGCAGGATCGATCTCATCATAAACGGTAGCATCCGCACCCATATAGTTTGTCTCTTTTCTGGCTGCGCGGGCTTTTTCCTTCTGTTCCTTCATGCATGCGTCAAAGCCTGCCTGATCTAACGTATAGCCCTTCTCCTCCAGGATCTCGGCGGTCAGATCTACCGGAAATCCGTAGGTATCATACAGCTTGAAGGCATTCTCGCCGGACAGCACCTTCTCGCCGGCTGCCTCCATATCCTTTTCCATATCCGCAAGGATCTTTAAGCCCTGATCGATGGTCTTGTTGAACTGCTCTTCCTCCTGGGTCAGTACCTTAAAGATAAAGTCCTTCTTCTCCTCCAGCTCGGGATAGCCATCCTTGCTCTCACGGATCACGGTTGCTGCCAGATCCGCCATAAAGGTTCCTTCAATGCCTAACATTCTTCCGTGTCTTGCTGCACGACGGATCAGACGACGCAGCACATAACCACGTCCTTCATTCGTCGGCATGACACCGTCAGAGATAAGGAAGGTCGTTGAACGGATATGATCTGTGATCAGACGGATGCTGATGTCATCCAGTGCATCCTGCTGATAGGTCTTGCCGCAAAGCTTGCAGATATGGTCGCGGATCGCCTTCATCGTGTCAATATCAAAGACAGAATCTACATCCTGCATCACGACAGCCAGACGCTCCAGACCCATTCCGGTATCGATGTTTTTATTCTCCAGTTCCTCATAGCCGCCGTGTCCGTCACCGTTAAACTGGGTAAATACGTTGTTCCATACCTCCATGAAACGGTCACAGTCACAGCCTACCTTACAGTCAGGCTTTCCACAGCCGTATTTCTCGCCGCGGTCATAATAGATCTCTGAACAGGGGCCGCAGGGACCTGCGCCGTGCTCCCAGAAGTTATCGCACTCACCAGTTTCCGGATCACGGTAAAAACGGGTGATACGGTCAGCCGGAATACCGATCTCTTTGTTCCAGATCTCAAATGCTTCCTCGTCCTCGCCGTAGATGGAAGGATACAGACGATCCTCCTCCAGTCCCAGCACCTCTGACAAAAACTCCCAGGACCATGCAATCGCCTCATGCTTGAAATAATCTCCGAATGAGAAGTTTCCGAGCATCTCAAAAAATGTCAGATGTCTTGCAGTCTTTCCTACATTTTCAATGTCACCTGTACGCACACATTTCTGACAGGTGGTCACACGTCTGCGGGGCGGGATCTCCTGCCCGGTAAAATAAGGCTTTAACGGTGCCATACCTGCATTGATGAGCAGCAGGCTGTTGTCGTTGTGAGGCACAAGGGAAAAGCTGTTCATTGCCAGATGTCCCTTGCTCTCAAAAAATTCCAGATACATTTTGCGCAGTTCATTTACGCCATACTTCTTCTTCACGGTGTTTCCTCCATAGATATATGTTTTACTGCTTGTCTTCTGCAGACATCGCAGCCGTCTTGGCATCCTTGCGCTCACGCAGTTTTTTCCCCACAACTGCACCTGCCACGCCGATCGCTGCCAAAAGGATCATGATGATCAGATATTGTAAAAAGCTTCCCAAAATCGCTATCATAGCAAAAACCTCCTGTTTTTTCTATTTATCGCAACTGTCTGATATGCTTGCAGTTACTGCTTACCCAATACTTTATTATAATCCAGTGTTTTGCCTCTGTAAAGTGCAACTGTTCAGTTCCGGATCGATTTTGCGAATGGCTCTGAACAGTCAATTCAGTCAGATCACACAAGCTCCACGTCCTCCAGCAGCTCCGTGCCGTCTGCCGCGCTCGTCGCCAGCTGATCACAACGCTCATTTTCCGGGTGTCCGTCATGTCCCTTGACCCAGATAAAATGCACCTTGTGCGGTTCCATCGCCGCCAGCAGTGCCTTCCACAGGTCTATATTTTTCACCGGCTTTTTATCGGATTTCACCCATCCTTTCATCTGCCAGCTGTAGATCCACCCCTGATTAAAAGCATCCGTCAGATACTTGGAATCCGAGTACAAGTCCACCTCGCAGGGCTTGTTCAGCTGCTGTAGCCCGCGGATCGCCGCCATCAATTCCATTCGGTTATTTGTCGTCTTTTTATAACCGGCAGATAACTCTTTTTCATGTACTCCGCCTTTGCTGTCCACATAGCGCAAAACCACACCGTAACCGCCGGGGCCATCTGGATTTCCCCTGGCCGCCCCGTCTGTGAAAATTGTAACCTTCATTATTCCATATCCTCAAAAATCTGATTTTCATGCTCTACTCGCATGATGCGTCCGGTAAATGCAGGGTTTGAGATACGGCTCAGATACTCATCGATAATGCCGAATTCCTGCCAACAGTGCATCGGGAACACATACTTTGCGGAAACATTTTTCATAAAATAGTCAAAGCCCTTAAATTTGTGCTGTTCCAATCTTGGATCCAGCACCACAAACGCCACATCAAAAAACGTATCCGCCATCTGATTGATCTGATGCTTGTAGCCGCGCTCCATCTTGCCATTCACAAGATCACCCGCGCCCTCCCAGGTCCAGTTATGCAGATCGCCCGCGTGGTAAATGTGCTTTCCATCTGCCTCCACCGCAAATGCCACACCCGCGTCCGTCGACAGATAGGTACGGACCTTCACATCATCCACAATGTATTCCTCGTTGTTGGTGACATACGTGATCTTCTCACGGATCGCAGGATCAATGCCGTGCTTTTTCAAAAAATTCGGACTCAGCTTCGCATCCTTGGAGATAATGTAGTGGATATTCTCATAGCGCTCGGCAAGCCGGTAAATATCCATATCAAAATGATCCTGATGCTTGTGGCTGGCAAAAAAGTACATGGGTGTATCCGCATCGTACTGCGGAAGAATGCCGCCGAAATGGTAACCATTGATCCGGTCGCCGTTAAAGTAATCAAAAACAAGCACCTTTGTATCCAGCTCCACGATAAAGCAGCTGTGATGAATAAATAATACGTTCATACTCTTTTTAATCCTCAAAACCAAAAACTATTTCATTCTGCCAATGATGGCATTTGCCTTCGCATAGATCTCCTTCGGGTCAAAGCCGATATCAAAACTGCCGCCCTCATAGAGAATACGTCCGTTTACCATCGTCATCGCCACATTCTGCTTACTGCCGCTGTAGACCAGATTCTTCACCATGTTATTCTCCGGCTGCATATTCGGCTGCATGAGATCGATCATGATCAGATCTGCCTTTTTGCCCACTGCAAGATCATCGCAGTCTGAAAGACCCATCGCCCGCGCACCTGCAGTCGTCGCCATGTAGAGCACCTCGTTCGCAGGCACTGCTGCCGCATCCATATCCTTCACCTTTGCCAGCGCTGTCGTCAGGAACATCTCACGGAACATATCCAGACAGTTGTTGCTGGCCGGACCGTCGGTTCCGATCGCTACCGGAATGCCCTCTTTCAGATAACGACTGATCGACGCAATGCCGCTTGCCAGTTTCAGATTAGAGGCCGGATTGGTCACTGCCGTCAGTCCGCGCTTTTTGAAGATCTCAAAATCAGCATCCTCCATCCATACACAGTGATAACCGCCGCCGCCGTACTCGTACATGCCCAGATCTTCGGTGAGCTGTGTCGGTGTCTTGCTCCAACGGCCGATACATTCTTCCACTTCAGTCTTCGTCTCAGAATTGTGTAAAAAGACCGGACTTTTCAGCTTTTGCGCCAGCTTTGCGACACCTTCCATCAGTTCCATGGATGTGGTGTATTCTGCATGAAAACCGACAATAAAACTGGTCAGATCACTCATCTCATTGACGATATGATAATTTTCCTCCATAAGTTCCACGGTTCCGCCAAAGTTATTCAGACCGCTGGTCTGCACGGTACGAAATCCGGTATCCGCAGATGCCTTCGCATCCACCGGCGGAAAGAAATACATATCGAAATTGGTGGTAATACCACTGGTCAGATATTCCATAATACCTAATATATTCAGCCAGTAGCAATCATCCTCCGTGAGCTGTCCCTCTCTCGGAAACACCTGGTTAAACAGCCAGTCCTGTAACGGCAGATCATCCGCATAAGAGCGAAGAAATGTCATGGCTGTATGTGTGTGGGCATTCTTAAAGCCGGAAAGGATCAGCTTTCCGCAGGCATCAATCTCACGATCCCAAAGGATCACCTCACCGGGCTGCAAGACATTGCCCGTGTCACTTCCGTCGCCAATGTAGGCGATGGAGTCGCCACGCACCCAAAGCTCGCCCTCTATGATCTGATACTCACGCTTCGCGTCATCCTTTAAACAGAGGATCTTCGCGTTATAAAAACGTACATTCATTCTCGTATTTTCTCCTTTATCCCTACAGTGTCTTTGCGATACCTTTGATCGTCTCCGTCAGCAGCTGCTTGAACATCGGTGCGACTGCATCCGCGGTCTCAGTGATCTCTGCATGTGTCAGAGGCTTCGGAGAGATGCCCGCTGCCAGATTGGAAATGCAGGAAATGCCGACAACCTTCATGCCCATATGCTTCGCTGCCTGTGCCTCACATGCAGTGGACATGCCGACTGCATCCGCGCCCATCACACGGCACATATTGATCTCTGCCGGTGTCTCATAGGCAGGTCCGGTGAGCTGGACATACACGCCTTCCTTTAAATTGATACCCAGATCGCAGGCTGCCTTCTTCGCGATCTGCTGCAGATCCTCGTCATACACATGGCTCATATCCGGGAACCGGGTTCCAAGTTCCTCGATGTTTGCGCCCAGTAACGGTGAGGGTACGAAGCAGGAAATGTGATCCTTGATCAACATGAAATCACCTGCATGGAAGCCCTGCTTGATACCGCCGGAAGCATTTGTCAGAAACAGTACCTTTGCACCCATCATCTTCATCAGTCGGGTCGGCAGTACCACATCTGTCATTGGATATCCTTCATAATAATGCACACGCCCCTGCATGATCACAACCGGTACGTCCTCCACATAACCAAACACGAAACGTCCCTTGTGCAGCGGAACCGTGGAAACCGGAAAGCCCTCGATCTCTTTATAATCCAGTGTTGCGACCACATCGATCTGGTCTGCGTAATCACCCAGTCCGGAGCCTAAGATCAGCGCCACCTCCGGAACAAAATCAATCTTTCCCTTTACGCTTTCGTAGCATTTTACTAATTTTTCATATACTTCGTTCATGATAGCGTCTCCTTTTTTGTGAACTATAGAAAATAATAACATTTTTCTTATATTCTGGCAATCAATTCCCCGGGAGTCAGTGCCATAACCTTACTTTTTGTAAAATCCCGGACATTTCTTGTAATAATATAATTCGCACGAATTCGCTCTGCGGTCGCACTCTGAACTGCATCTTCAAAATCTCCCCATTCCATTTCCGACGCATGAACAATATCTGAAGCTTCTAAATCTGTCAGTTCAAAAATCAATGACATCGTTTGGAGTGTACTGCGAATCGTTTTGGAATCAAGTTCTTTGCGCATGACATACACCAGATTGGCAAATGTCAAAGCGGAAACGCAGCCTTTTATCTGCTCCGTTTCGCAAAGCTTCCAAATAATCGCGGAATCCCGATAATATGGTTGTCTCATTTGTAAAACATCAAGTAAAATATTGGCATCAATCAGTAATTTCATACTTCTTCCTCAAACCTTCTTCTCTCATGCGATCCATATCATAATCACCACTTAAAATACCGCTCAGCGAATCAGTAAGATATGAAACAGCTGCCTCTTTCGGAATGAAGCGTCCCACTTCCTTTCCATTTCTCGTGACAACTACCTCCTTACCTTCTATAACCATATTCAGATACCTGCCAAAATTATTTTGCATTTCCGTAGCTGTAGCTGTTGCTCCGATCATAACAACGCCTCCTTTCGAATTAGCTAATTATATTATACTTCACTTTAGCTAATATGCAAACAATTCTATAAAAAACTTTTATCTAAAAAACCACGTGTACACCACCGCCACAATCTCCCGCAGATAAAAAGGGATCACATAGGGCATTGCCGTCTTTGAGGCATATGCCACAGGGCTTAATCCCTCCTGTTTTGCATGCAGACAGCCCCGGTAGCAGTGAAATTCACTGGTGATGAGTGCGATCTCGTGATTCTCTGCCCATGCGCTGTCCGCGCCGAGCGCCTCTTCCAGGATCCCACGGGATTGACGCAGGTTCGTCGGCGTATTGACGGATGACTCCTCCTTGTAAAGGCGGCTGCCATCTATGCCGCGCGCGGTCAGTTCCCGGTACATGCACTCCGCTTCTGAGATCGCCTCATCCTCTCCCTGTCCGCCGGAAAGCACAGCGATCGCCTGCGGATGGCTTACCAGATACTCATAGGCGGCATCGATCCGCTCGCCTAAAATACGGCTCGGACGTCCATCCTTGACATGACAGCCCAGCACAACCGCAGGCGTATCCTCTGCCACCTCATGTCCCTGTGCACCCCGGTAGATCGCGATCATCGCCGATACGACCAGCACCGCTCCGATCACCACTACGATTCCAGCAATAACTAAAATGATCTTTGTCATGCGTTTCATATCTCCAATTCTCTCTTTCTCCGCAGCCCACACGAAGCAGGCATTTTCTCAATGCGTATTCCTCTCAAAACCTGTTCGTAATACCTTCCGAAGTCCTGCAAATGTCACGACCAGCGTCAGCGCCTCCGCTGCCGGATACGCCAGCCACACACCTGTCATCCCAAAGACTGCCGCCAGCACAAAGGCACAGAGCAGGATCAGCACAAAGCCGCGCAGCATCGATGCCGCGAATGCTGCCCGCGCCTCTTCCATCGCACTGAACACGGAAGCCCCTAACATATTCCACCCGGCAAAGAAAAATCCCAGCATATACAGCCGCAGTCCCTCCTCTGCATACATCGCCAGCACCGGATCTCCGGCCTTGTTAAAGATCGCTGTGATGGGTGCCGCAAACCGCCACACGACAAACACGATCAATGCGGCAAATACAAATGACAGACACAATCCCATTTTTATCACGCGGCGGATGAGTCCCTGTTCATTTCTGCCGTAATAATCACTGATCAGCGGCTGCGTACCCTGCGCAATACCATTGAACAACGCCATCGCCACTATCGCAAGGTTCGCCACCACGCCGTAAGCCGCAACACCGGTATTTCCGGTCAGTCCAAGGATCAGATAATTGAATGCCAGCGTCGTCACACCGGAAGACATCTCACCGACAAATGCCGACACGCCCACCTGGCAGGCCATGCAAAGCCGCCTGAAATCCGGTCTCACAAAATGAAAATGCAGTGACGATTTTTTTGACAATATGTGCACCAGACAGATGAGTACACCCACGATCGGTGAGCATGCAGTCGCCAGCGCAGCACCCGCCATACCCATTCCAAGCGGATACATCAGCACATAGTCAAACACAATATTGAACAGGCTGCTGAACAGTGTCGCAGCCATTGCCACCGTAGGCGCACCGTCGTTGCGCACGAAAGCATTGCACACATGATTCCACATAAAAAAGATGGAAAAGCTCATAAAGATCCGCGTGTACGGAGCACCGACCGCTACGATCGACGCATCTCCGCCCATCAGTGCCACCAAGTGCTCCGGAAACAGAAATCCGATCACCGTAAACACGGCACCAAAGATCGTCGCCCAGATGAGCGCATTGGAAAACCACGGATATTTTTCTTTTTTTCCCTGCCCTTTCTCAACGGCAAACCGGATGGCACTTCCCACGCCGATCATCTGACCGATGGCAAAAATAAAGCTGTACAGCGGCAGTACCAGATTCAGTGCCGTAATACCGTCCGCACCGACTGCCTGTGAAATAAAAAAAGTATCCGCCAGAATATACAGCGATATACCGATCATCCCGAATATATTTTGAGAGACATATTTTGCAAATTGTTTTCTTACGTTCATAATTCTTCTCCTTCAGTCGCAAGCACTATTATACCCATCTTCCCGCAAAAAAACAAGCCGGGGCTCTGCCGCCCCGGCCTGCCTGTGCAGGACATATCCCTGCCCTGCCGATACACGATATATGTTTGATCCTACAGGATAATACAAACCAGCCCGCCATTATTATCATTGACCACCTTCTGCATCGTATCCTGCAGTTTCATCTGGCACTCATCATCCATCCGGCTGATCTTGCTGCGGATGCCGTCCTCCATCAGCTCGCCGACTGTCTTGCCGAAAATATTTGTATTCCATACACCTCCATCGTCTGATTTTCCGGCTTTGATATAATTGATCAGATCCTTCGCCTGCTCCTCACTGCCCACGATCGGCGCGATCTCCGTCTCGATGTTGGCACGTATCATATGGATAGACGGCGAGCTCGCCTTCATACGCACGCCGTATTTGCTTCCGTGCTTCATGAGCTGCGGCTCTTCCATATTGATGTCGGAAAGCGTTGGCGTGACGACCCCGTATCCGCGCATTTTTACAGACTGCATGGCATCTGCAACCTTCTCATATTCCTGTTTTTTCTGCGAAAGCTGCCGCACCAGTGCGATCAGCTCATACTCATCATTCACGGTGACACCCGCCATCCGGCTGATGTTCTCGTAGTAATATTTGTCATCCACCTCCATGCGAAGTGTCCCGACGCCATCCGAAAGACGCAGTCCCTCCTTTCGGATTTCCTTCACATATTCATCCGGCTCCGGGAGGACAAGTTCTTTAAAGTCACGCACATTTGTAACCTTATCCAGCAATTCTTTTGCATGCATGAACAGCTGCTGCTTGATCGGATGATCGATCTCCAGCACATCCACCCATTTCGGCAGATAAAACTCCAGCTGACTCACCGGAAATTCGTACAAGATCTCCTCTAAGATCCGGTTTACATCCTCCATATGTAACTGATCGCAGTTCAGCGGCAGCACAGCCACCTGATACTGCTCCATCAGATGATTTGCCAACGTCTTGGAACTCTCACTATATGGCTTATTTGTGTTTAAGATCATTAAAAACGGTTTCCCGCTTTTTTTCAACTCCTCCACCGTGCGGCGCTCCGCCGGTTCATAGGACTCTCTGGGGATATCCGTGATGGAGCCATCGGTCGTCATCACGATCCCGATCGTAGAATGATCCCGGATGACTTTCTGCGTGCCGAGCTCTGCCGCTTGCGTAAACGGAATCTCCTCATCGAACCACGGTGTTTTCACCATGCGCTCTTTTCCATCCTCCATATGACCGCTGGCACCTTCGATCATATAACCCACGCAGTCGATCATGCGGACCTTGATATCCAAATCGTCCGCCACACGGATCTGTGCCGCTTCCTTCGGAATAAATTTCGGTTCCGTCGTCATCACGACTTTTCCGGTAGCCGCCTGAGGCAGTTCATCCGTCAGACGTTCCCTTTCATGGTCATCCTCAAGATGCGGCAGCACCATCAATTCCATAAAGCGCTTAATAAACGTTGATTTTCCGGTACGAACAGCTCCTACTACACCTATGTAGATCTCTCCTCCGGTCCTGTCGCGGATATCCTTATACAGATTGTATTCCGCACGTAACATTTCAGACATAAAAACAAAATCCCCTTTCTACTATTCTAATCCGGCTCACAGGCCCGTGATTCATCAGACATGCTGCCACGCTTGATCACTTAATAGATAGTATGAAAGGGGTTTTTCTTTTATTCCTGATTTTCTCAAAGCAAAAGCTGCAGTTTTTTCGGAAGACACTCAATGGTGATATCCCAATGTCCTCCGGCGGTTTCTCCGTCCGTATGTACCTCCAGATTGTCCTTTAACATGACATGGCATACGCGCGCATCTACCACCTCATAGCCCGGTATCCGCTCGTGCAGTTTTAGTGCCAGAAGCGCCAGACTAAACAGCGCCTTCACATTGCTCAGATCATGAGCCATCGCAAAGGAAAGCCTGCCGTCATCTGACTTTGCGTCGGCTGCCATCGCCAGATGTCCGCCCTCGTAAGGCTGGTTCATGCCTGCAAGAAAGAAAAGCCGATGCACTCTGCGCTCCGTCAGTTCTCCGTTTTCATTGGCAAATACAAGCTTACCGTCAATCGCAGGATACGCGAGAACAAGGCGAACGGTATTGAGCATATAGATCAGCTTTCCGAGATGCATCCGGTTCAAAGCAGCCTTCAGCTTACCGCCTGCATGCTTACATGCCTCCGCATCCAGCCCGATACCCGAACTGATAGCAAAATAGCGGCTCCTTCCATCCTTGTGAAACGTTGTCTTACCGATATCCATATCATAAATTCTGCCGCCGTCCAGAATCTGTGTCAGGGCGCGCAGCGGATCACTTTCACCCGTGTAAAATCTGTAATTCCATTCAACACCTCGTTAAACGTACCGTCGCCGCCAACGACGACCAGTGTCACCTCACCCGGATGCTCTGTCATGATCTGAGCGGCAATCTTTGTGCCATGCCCCGGATAAGAACACTCGTATTGATGAAAATACACACCTCTGCGGATCAGCTCCGGCTTGAGCACATGTTTCCAGATACTTTTCTTTCTTCCGACTCCGGCATTTCCATTTACAATAAAATAGCATGTCTCATTCCTGTTCATCTGTATATATGATCTCCACATCACTCTGCCGCAAGCGCGCCTCCCACTCCGGCGTGAGTTTTTTATCGGTAGCCAAAACATCGATCCCCGAGAAATCGACTACCTGTGTAAATGATAAATGATTGAACTTGGCATTGTCAACTGCCATAATACGTTTTGTAGCAGAATTTAGCATTTGTTTTTTGATTCCGGCATCCAGTTCATTGGAGTCGGTAAATCCTTTTTGCAGATCTACACCCTTGCAGGAAATGATCGCCTTGTCAACAAAAAAGCCATCCACCATGCGTTCTGCCTGATAACCCAGCAAAGACAACGCTCTGCCCTTCAGGGATCCGCCGGTGGAAAGCACCTTCCAGTCCTGCACATCAGAAAGCTCCAGCAATATCTCGATCGAATTTGTAATGACCGTAATATTCTTTTTGTCCTTGATCTGTTTTGCCACAAACAGAGCTGTCGTACTGGCATCCAGCATAATGCGATCGCCGTCATGGATCGTTGCCGAAAGTGCCGTCGCGATCCGCATCTTGGCATCTACATTCTCACGTTTACGCACAAGGAACGGGATCTCATCCTTCTCGCTTCCCTTAACCACGGCTCCGCCGTAGGTGCGCTCTGCAAATCCGTCATTCTCCAGCTTTTCCAGATCACGCCGGATCGTCTCTTCTGTGACATCATATTTTTTGCTCAGATCAGCTACGATCACGCGCCCTTCTTCTTTCAAAAGCGCTAATATCTCATTCCTTCTCTCTGCTGCTAACATACCCCATACCCCCATCTGTTATTATAGAAAGGCTGTCGGTGCTCCGACAGCCTGTAACTTCCAGATAAGCATTTATAAAATTGTATCCCAGAGCTGTGCATCCGGACTTGCGATCACAGAGCTGTCCAGATACATGCCCCGCTCACTGACCGCCGCCTCTGCCTTGCTGATCGCCGCAGAGACCGCTGCCACCTCACCAGTGAGAAATACATAGGATTTTCCGCACATTCCGCGGGCAACGCGGATCTCGATCAGATCAACCTCCGCTGTCTTTGCCGCCTCATCCGCCGCAACAAAGTTGCAGGAAAGATACCCTCGTGCGGATTTCCCAGAAGGAAGCTGTCGATCAACTGTTCCGGATAACGGCTTGCCGCTGCATCCACAGACGCACGCACAGCACTGATATCTCCCTCAAAGATCACAATATATTTTCCGGGGCAGACGGTCTGTGCTTCAATGATCTTCACATCCGCTGTCTTTAACACCAGATCTGCTGCCAATACACCGGTGGATACCGTCTTATACTCCACCATTCCTAATGCTCTACCCATAATTGATTTCCTCTTTTAATTTCTGCTGAATTTATTTTGCTGCCCGGATCACGATCTCCCTGTCATTTACTTCCGCTACAACTCCGTCAATGGAAGCATGTACAGGAAGGCTCAGCGCGTTTTCCGCTGCTTCACCGATCTTTTGTCCTTCTTTCACCGCATCGCCCACTTTGACGATCGGGACAGCCGGCGCTCCGATGTGCTGGCTGAGCTTGATGCGCACATGATCCACAATAATATAGGATTCGTCCAAAGGTGCCTTCACATTGTAGGCATCCAGTCCCAGTCTTGCGCGCAGTCTGGAAATCGGAACTCTGCGCAGAGGACGCTGCTTTTTCACCGGTGCAGCCTCCACCTTTGGCGGCTTGACACCGTTTGCGCGAAGCCCTGCCTTGTACTCTGCGATCAGTGTGCGCGGTGTCAGTCCCTGATTGCAGGAATACATCTCGCACAATCCGCAGGAGCTGCAGAAAAATGTATTTAAAAATGGTCCTACATCCTGTGTTGTTCCGCTTGTGGCGGCCCGCATGAAGAGATGCGGCTCGATCGGATGTCCCAGAAGATTTCTCGGGCACAGATCCGTACACATCTCACATTGACAACAGGATGCCATTGCTCGTTTCATACTGATTTGTGTATTTTTTCGCTTCTTTTGAACAACCAGATGGTTCTCCGGAAGCACGATGATCGCATTTGAAGTCTTTGTGATCAGTTCATATTTACTGCAAAGATTTCCGGTCATGGGACCTCCCATGAGATAAACCGGATCTTCCACCGTAACACCGCCTGCCAGAGCGACTACATCCTCCACGGACATACCCAACGGCACATATCTGGTGCACGGATGCTCCACTTCACCGGTAATCGTAATAAACTTGTGTGTTACCGGCTTTTTGTTTTTCAATGCCTGATAAATGTTGAATACGGTCTCCACATTAAACACCGCCACACCAACCTGGATCGGAATACTTCCGGGCGGCACGACCTTTCCGGTCAGCTCGTGGATCAGTACAACTTCATCTCCCGCCGGATAAACCTCCGGCAGGAGACCAATGGATATAATAGGAAACGAACGAAGATGTGCCCGGACAGCCTCAACCGTCTGCTTGTATGCCTCTTTGACACCGATAATGACCTGCTCGCACCCGATCGACAATGCCATCTGGTACAGGGTGCTCAGTATCTCATAGGGATACTTTTCCAGCACCTGTCTATGTAACCGCAACAAAGGCTCACATTCCGCACAATTCAAAATGATCGTCTTTGCACGTGCATCAATTTTTCCATAAGACGGGAATCCGGCACCACCGGCACCACAGACTCCACTGTCCTTCACTACATCAATTAACTCGTTTATCGCTATCATGTTATTACTCCAGTTTTACGCCTTCATCAATGATTCCAACAATTGCAGCGTCGATCGGTGCGTTTTCCATTCCACAGCCAATTCTTGCAGCACTTCCGGTTGCAACCAAAACAACCTCTCCGATACCGGCGCCCACATTGTCGATTGCCACCAGACGGTCTCCCGCATGTGCCATGGACTTGATCGGCTCAATAATGAGGAATTTATTGCCCACCAGATTTTCATTTTTGCGTGTGGAAATCACACTTCCAACAACCTTGCCTATAATCATACTTCTTCACCTTTATTTAATGACTACTGCGTCACCGGTTTTTAATTGTGCAGCATTTGCCTCATCGGTATCGATGTGCATCTCCAGTGTAAAACTCGGATCTACACGCACCAGTACCTCGTCGAAGGTAGTGCCGCGCTCGTTCACAGCCACAACCGATACGACATCCTTATCAGCAACGCCTGCCGCTGCTGCATCCGCAGGTGACATATGGATATGTCTCTTTGCAACGATACAGCCCTCTTTCAAATACAAAGCTCCCTTGGGGCCCACCAGAGCGATGGGTGCAGATCCTGCGATGTCACCGGAATTGCGTACAACCGGTGCCACTCCTAAGGTTCTTGCATCTGTCATGGAGATTTCTACCTGAGATTCCTTTCTGACAGGTCCTAAAATACGAACATTCTCGATCGCACGAAGCTTGGTACCCACGATGGTCACCTGCTCATTGGAAGCAAACTGTCCGCCCATCAGCTCTTTTTTCTTTGTCAGCTGATAGCCCGATCCGAACAACACCTCTACATGTTCCTGTGTCAGATGCACATGTCTGGCAGACACACCGATTGGAACCATAAATCCCTCTTTGCTGCCTGCAGCGGTATCATCCTTCAACACTTCCATGACAAGTTTTGTGATGAGTTCAATTTTTTTCTCGTCCATACTCACAAACGCTCCTGTTGATTTTAGACACCGGGTGCCGGATCAGCACCCGGTACTTGTCAGTTCTCTCTTACTGTAAAGTCGGAAGAATCTTCTCAACATCATTGTGAGGTCTGGGAATTACGTGTGTAGCTACTAACTCGCCAAGCTTTGCAGCGTTTGCTCCGCCTGCCTCAACGGCTGACTTTACAGCTCCTACATCGCCGCGAACCATAACGGTTACTAATCCGGAACCGATCTTCTCTGTTCCTACTAATACTACATTTGCAGCCTTGCACATAGAATCTGCTGCCTCGATTGCTGCTGTAAGTCCTCTGGTCTCAACCATTCCTAATGCTTCCTGTGCCATTTTTCTTACCTCCGTTTTCTTTTCTTCGACAGGCGCTGCTGCCGGGGTTGTTTTTGCTGCGGTGCGCGTCGTGCGCTTCGCAGTGGTTGTTTTTCTTTCTGCCATAATTATTTCTCACTCTTTTGTTTCGGTGCTGCTTTCGCAGGAGCCTTCGGTTTCATTCTGCTCGCTGACAGTTCTACGAGACGAACGACTTCCTCATGGGGTCTTGCGATCACAGTATAATTGACAGGTTCTTTAATTCCGTTTGCTGCAGCGGCTTCCACTGCCTGTCTGACGGCAGCGACCTCGCCCTGTACGATGATCGTCACAAGACGTCCGCCCAGCTTTCGCTCCCAGGTCACAAATTCCACATCTGCAGTTTTACACATGATATCCAGTGCTGTCACCGCAGCGGTGACACCTGTGATCTCTAATAATCCTAGTGACTTCATAAGCACTCCTTGCAACTGCTCAGTTCCTTCGCTATTGCTGTTACACTATTTGATCGTCGGTAAAATCTTCTCCACATCATTATGAGGTCTGGGAATTACATGTACTGCTACTAACTCGCCAAGCTTTGCAGCTGCTGCTCCGCCGGTCTCAGTTGCAGCCTTAACAGCTCCTACATCGCCGCGAACCATAACAGTTACCAATCCGGAACCGATCTTCTCTGTTCCGATCAGAACTACCTCTGCTGCCTTTACCATTGCGTCTGCAGCCTCGATTGCTGCTGTAAGTCCTCTGGTTTCAACCATTCCTAATGCTTCCTGTGCCATTTTTATTATCCTCCTGATTTTATACTTTTATTTTTTTAGTTTTTGTCAAAGGCATTTAAGCCAAACATCATCTGTGTGCCCTCATCCGGTCCGGATATGATATAACGTGATACCATGCCGGTCGTCCGCTCTGCAACCTCCTGTGCCGCATCTACTGCTGCAGTCACATCCTCTACAGAACCGCGGAACTTTACACAGATGATAAGGGGTACGGGAAGTGCATCCGCATTCGCCGGTTTGTTACGGTCAAAGGTCTCTAAGGTTACATTTGCAGCTTTGCAGCCTGCATCCGCTGCCTCAAAAGCAGTTACCAGACCGAAGACCTCGATTATACCACAAGCCTGTGCCATATGCTACCTCCAACTATTTGTTCACGATGGCGATCTTCAGACCCTTCATTGCAAGATTCGTCTCAAGTGCCTCGTTGATCTCCTCCAGAGGGAACTTATGTGTGATCAGATCCTTCATCGGAAGTCCGATCGCCTGCGCTCTCTTTAAGAAGTCAAATGTCGTTACATAATCTCTCAGTGTATATACCCAGGAGCCAACCAGTGTGATCTCCTTGGAGCATAAGTCAAAGTGCGGATTGATCGTTGCATCTCCACCATTGATGAAGAAGCCCAGCTCACAAAGACCGCCGCCGTTGCGGATCATCTTGTAGATGTTTGCGTGTGCCTTCGGATTACCGGTACACTGGAATGCGAAGTCAGCCAGATGTCCACCGAATGCCTCCTCAACTGCACCTGCAAGTGCTTCCACACCCTTGTAGTTCATGAAGTTTACAGACATCTCTGCACCCATCTTCTTTGCGAACTCAAGTCTCTGCTCATTGCCGTCTACCGCACAGATATTTTCAATACCCATGGTGCGGAGTACCGCGATACAGATCAGACCGATGGGTCCGCAGCCCTGTACGACTACGCGGCTGTTGAAACGTAAGATTCCGGTGGTCTTTGCACGCTCCACTGCGTGGATCAGCACTGCGCAGGGCTCGATCAGAATTCTGGAATCCAGATCCAGATCGCTGACATTGAAGAAGGTAGATCCCAGAGAACCGCGGATCAATATGTAATCTGCAAACCATCCGTTCAGATGACAGTCATCATCGGGAAGCAGTCCGTATACGTCTGCGCCGCCGACATTCTGCTTGTTCAGATCATACATTGTGATATCCGGATTGTCCTTGAAGATCATACAGGTAACGATCTTGTCTCCGACCTTCACGTCCTTGCCTGCTGAATCCTTCTTTACATTTTTACCAAGCTTTACGATCTCACCGGTTCCCTCATGTCCTAATGCAACAGGGATCAGTCCGAAGGGATCTACTTTAAACTCGTGTGCGTCTGTTCCGCACACACCACAGCCCTCTACCTTTACGAGGATATCATCGTCTCCAACCTCGGGGATCGGGAACTCTTTGATATCAAAGTGCTTCAAGTCGGTCAGCATTGCAACATGTGCAGTTTTGGGAATGCTGCCGGTCGCACCTGATGCTGCGGGGCTGCTTGCGAGAGCACTGGGGTCTCTCATGCCATCTAAAACCGATTTCACGATGGCTTCTATGTCTTTTTCACTTACTGCCACTTTTCTGTCCTCCTGTTAACGAATACATAAGCTGTCGCTCATTACACAGCGGCGTCTCTTGGTAAAGGTGCTTGCAGATGTAAGTCCTTCACCGGTACGGGATGCGATCGTGAAGGTACAAAAGCCTTCACCGCCGAATCCGAGTGCTGCGTAACTGGGACCGTTCTTAACAAAAATTGCAGTGTCGATCGCCTGTCCGAAACGGGTCAGGTTCTCCACGTTCTTGGAGTGCATATGTGCGGAATGACGGCAGCCGTGCTCTAACCAGACCGCTTTGTCGATCGCATCATCGATATCCTTTGCACGAACGATACCTAAGATCGGCATCATCAGCTCCTCTGCGATGAGCGGATGCTCTTTCTCGCCCTCAAAGATAATGCAGCGGATATTGGCAGGTGCGTTTACTCCGATCATGGAAAGCAATGTGCGTGCGCTTCTTCCTACACATTTACGATTCAGTCTGCCTCCGGCAAGTACGGTGTCGATCAGCTTCTGCTGCTCCTCCGGTGATGCCATGTAGCAGTCATCCTCCTCTAACATCCAGTGGATCAGCTCGTCACAAACACTGTCCACACAGACAACCTCTTTCTCTGCGATGCAGGGAAGGTTGTTGTCAAACGTACATCCGTTAACGATATCTCTTGCCGCCTTGCGGATATCTGCAGTCTCATCTACCAGCGCGGGCGGATTTCCTGCTCCTGCACCGATACCTCTCTTTCCGGAAGAAAGGACTGCGGTCACAACACCCGGTCCTCCGGTTGCTGCGATCAGAGGGATATCCGGATGTTTCATCATAATATTGCTGGACTCCATCGTGGGATTTGCCAGGGCAACTGCCACATTGACAGGACCACCAACTGCAAGAGATGCCTTGTTGATCAGGTCTACTGCGTATAATGAAGTCTTGATTGCCTGCGGATGCGGACAAAATACAACGGTGTTACCGCCTGCCAGCATTCCGATCGCGTTACACAACACGGTCTCGGAAGGGTTTGTGCAGGGGCAGATCGCTCCGATCACACCGAAAGGTCCCATCTCGATCAGTGTCAGACCGCGATCACCGGACCATGCGGTCGTTGTAATATCTTCTGTACCGGGGGTCTTTTCTGCAAGGAGCTGATGCTTTAAGATCTTATCTCCCACATTACCCATTCCGGTCTCTTCTACTGCCATCTTTGCAAGGATCTCTGCATTCTCCTTCGTCAGCTCACGGATCTTTGAGATGATCTTTTCTCTCATATCCATCGGCATGCGCTGCATGATCTTCTGCGCATCCTTTGCTGCGGCAATTGCAGTATTCATATCATTAAAAATTCCAAGCTGTGCCTTCGGAATGTCCTCACCGGTCTTCACTTGTGCGACAACCGCTGACACGATGGCTTTTAATTCAGCCTCGCTAACTGCCATTTTGGCTTCCTCCTTCACATGTTCTGAATGACTGTCTGCGCGAACTCGGCAAGTTCCGTATCCTGTGCTTCGCTGCCTCCACTGACGCCGAGACCGCCGATGCACTGTCCGTTTCTGATGATGGGAATGCCACCGCCAAAAATGACGATCCTGCCATTATTCGTATGTTGGATCCCGTAGAGATCTCCGCCGGGCTGGCTGAGTCTCTTCAGCTGTGTGGTGGGCATCTTCAGCGCCGCACACGTATACGCCTTGTTAAATGCGATATCGTAACTGGCGATGTAGGAATTGTCCATGCAGTGAACAGCTACCGGATTGGCTCCTCTGTTGGCTACGGCGATGACTGCGTTCACACCCATCTGCGCTGCTCTCTGCTCCACTGCCGCAATCAGCTTCTTTGCCATGTCCAGCGTGACATCTGCGTATACGCCCTGTCCGCTTTCCTGCTGACCGACTGACTGTACCACGGATTCAACGATTTTCGCTAATTCCTGCTCATTCATGAACTATTTTAATCCTAACTGAGCCATTACTTTCTTTGTGATGTCTGCTACTAACTCGCTCTGCTCAGGAGTAGCTGCTGCGTGACTTCCGCAGTTTCCGCCGCAGTTATGGCAGCTCGGCTTGCCCTCTTTCGTGTTCGGGCACAGATTTGCGGGATGACGTCCCTGCATACCGAACTGACGACGGATCTCGTACAGATCCTCAACCTGCTGAGGTGTGAACTCCTTGGGTCCGCCCAGCATCTTTGACTGATATAATAACTGTGCGTAGAACTCTACAGACTCCATCTTTAAGTAAGCAGCAAGCAGGGAGTCAGAGTAGGTCAATGCGCCGTGGTTCTCTAATAATACGGCATCGAAGTACTGAACATACTCAGATACTGCATCGGGGATCTCCATAGTAGAAGGTCTTCCGTACTTAGCGATCGGAACGCAGCCTAATGCGATAACTGCCTCGGGCATGATCGGCTGTGTCAGGGGGATACCTGCGATCGCGAAAGAGGTAGCATACATGGGATGTGCATGTACCACTGACTTCACATCCGGACGCTCCTCATAAACTCTCAAGTGCATCTTGATCTCTGAGGAAGGCTTGAATCCGGGGTTTGCCTGAATGATATTTCCCTTTAAATCCACCTTGCAGATATACTCGGGAGTCATAAAGCCCTTGGACACGCCGGTCGGAGTACAAAGAATCTCATTGTCGTTGATCTTTACAGAAATGTTACCGTCATTCGCAGCAACCATGTTTCTGTCGTAGATTCTCTTTCCGATGTCACAGATTTGTTTTTTGATCTCGTATTCTGATACCATAATGATCCTCCTTAAATGTTTTGTTTTCTTTATGGTTCTTTGTTAGTTCTTTCTTTATGTGCTAATTATAGTACAAGCACCGTTTTCCGTCAACAAAAATCTGTTACTTTTTGTGGATTTTTGTTGTTTCTTTTTTGTTTTTGTGGATTTTCATCCGCCAATCTGTCCTTTTAAGCCTGCTCTGCGCACTTCCTCCAAGAGTTCCTGCATGAGCTGCGGAGACGGTGTCTCGATATCTCCCATGGGATACGGTCTGCCGAGTCCGGCATACTTGTCCCGTCCAAACTGATGATAGGGAAGCAGATGAAGCTCCTCCACTCCGGGCAGTGATGCTGCGTACTGTGCGATCGCCCGGATCTCCATCGGTGTCGCATTGAACGTCGGAATGACCGGCACACGGATGACCAGTTTTGTCCCGTAGCTGCTGGAAGCGATCTTCTTTGCATTTTCCAGCATGAGCTCATTGGATCTCCCTGTAAACGCTTTGTGCTTTTCCGGTTCCATGTGCTTGATGTCCATCAGATACAGATCCAGATTTTCCAGGAAACGCTCAATCGTTGAAAAATCAGCACATGCCATGGATTCCATCGCCGTGTGGATACCGTGTGCATGCAGCCCGCGAAGCAATGCCGCGCCAAAATCCGGCTGGCAGAGCACCTCCACCGCTCTTACGGTAATACATCCGGTCTTTTTCGACCTCATTCAGCATCTCCTCCACCGTGACATCCCTGCCGTAGGTCACAAGTTCTCCGGCCCGCTCCATCGTCTCGATCTCATAGCGCTGCGACTCCGGATTGCAACACCACTTACAGCGGAGCACACAGCCCTTCAGAAAAATGATCGTCCGGATACCCGGACCGTCATGGATACTGTAACGCTGGATATCGAAGATCCGTCCCTTCACATTTAAGTAATCCTGTTCCATATGTCCTCCATATGTATTTCACTTTTTCGGACCTTCTGCGCAACTCTGTCTTGCAGAACATCCAATAACCCAACACATAATTTGTGGTTTTGTGTTTGTTTCCTTTTTATTATAGGTTGGTTTTGTGTTGATGTCAAGGGATTACATGTTTCTTGATATATCAAGACATTTCATCATTGCCTCGATCACTGCACTGCGCATACCCTTTTCCTCAAGGACACGCACTGCCTGAATCGTTGTCCCTGCCGGCGAACACACCATATCCTTCAGATCTCCGGGGTGTCTTCCGGTCTCCAGCACCATTTTCGCGCTTCCCATCACGGCCTGTGCGGCAAATTTATAAGCCTGTGCCCGCGGCATTCCGCCAGCCACGGCTGCATCCGCCATTGCCTCGATGAACATAAATACATAGGCAGGAGAGCTTCCGCTGACCGCAGTCACCACATCCATCAGATTTTCCGGAATGACCTCCGTCGCAGAAAATCCGTCACAGATCTCTCTCACCTGTGTCACTTCTTCCTCCGTGACATGTTCGTTCGGGCACATGCCCATCATGCCCTCTTTCACCATAGCAGGTGTATTCGGCATCGTGCGGATGATCTTTAACTCCTTTCCGAACTTTTCCTTCAGCCACGCAAGCGTTTTCCCGGGTGCGATAGTGACAATGATCTGATCCGGCCGTACCGTATCTCTGATCTCCTCGATAACTGACTCGTAAAATTGCGGCTTAACGGACAAAAACAAAATATCCGCAAAAGCTGCCACTTCTCTGTTGTCTGTGGTCGTCAGGATGCCAAGCGCCTCCTTCTTCGCAGAAAGCGCAGCCTCCGATCTGTCTGAGGTGATCATTTCCTTCGCTGTACATTTTCCGGAATCAAGAATTCCCTGCATCATGGCACCGCCCATGTTACCACATCCGATAAATCCGATTTTCTTTCCCATCTCTTTTTTCTCCCTTCATATTCAATGATCAGCCACGCGCCTGCATATAAATTTTGATCATATCTTCCTTATATAATGGAACGACCACTCCCGCAGGTCCGCCGCAGGCTGCCACACAGCGTTCCGCCATTTCCTCGATCTGTTCATCTGTGGGCGTGACACCAAGCTCCTTCAGATTCGTCGGCATGTTTACTTCACGGTAGAAATCCTCCATCGCCCGGATACCGTTCTCGATCACAGCCGCTTTGTCCGCCTGCGGTTCTATGCCCATCACATTTACGGCAAATCTCACAAACCGCTCCGGTGCCGCATGACACACATAGCGCGCCCAGGTTCCCCAAAGAGCTGCAAGTCCCGCTCCGTGCGTGACGTCAAACATGCCGCCCAGCTCATGCTCCAGCTTGTGCGTCGCGAAATCCTGTTTTTCCACACCGCAGCTTGTGAGACCGTTATGAGAGAGACTGCCAGCCCACATCAGTTCTGCCCTCGCCTCATAATTATCCGGATCGTGAAGCAGCACCCGCGCATATTTTAACACCGTGCGCATCAACCCCTCTGCGATCGTGTCCGTTAGCTCCATATTGTCACTCTGGTTAAAATAGCGCTCCATCGTATGCATCAGGATATCCACCGCGCCACTCATCGTCTGATACTCCGGCAATGTCATCGTAAATTCCGGGTTCATGACCGCAAATCTGCAGCGTGACAGATGACTGCTGTAGCCGCGCTTGGTTCCCGTCTTTTCGTTCGTGATCACCGAACTGCCACTCATCTCGCTGCCCGCCGCCGAAATCGTCAGCACCGCCCCGATCGGCAGACACGCCTGCGCTGTCCTCTTAAAATCATAAAAATCCCACACATCACCGCCATTCGCCACACCGTATCCGATCGCTTTTGCCGAATCGATAACGCTTCCGCCGCCGACTGCAAGAATAAAATCCACATCCTCTTTCCGGCACAGATCGATACCCTCATAAACGAGTGACAAATGTGGATTCGGCACGACGCCGCCGAGCTTGATATAAGCAACACCGACCTCTGCCAGTGCATCCTCCACACGTTTGAGCACGCCGTTTCGCTCCACGCTGCCTCCGCCGTAATGGATCAGCACCTTTTTCGCACCCTGTTCTTTCACCAGAGCTCCCAGCTGCTCGTCCGCATGTTTTCCGAACACCACCTTTGTAGGGGTATAATAAGTAAAATCACTGTACATTCCCATTCTCCTTTTTCTTCTGCTTTTATTATGTATTATACATCTTTCTTTTCATCATTCCAACCACTTCTGTCCTCATTTAAACGCAGACAGAGCTATGCTCCCGCATAGCTCTGTCTGCATAAAGTGTATAAATTAGTTTCTCTTTGCCAGTACATCTGCCTCGTACTTTTTGATCTCCTCAAACCAGCTCTTGTCTGCAGTCACACCGCACTGCTCGCAGTACTCAGCCCAAACAGCGCCGAAGGGAAGCAGCTTTGCCTCCTCCTGTAATACCATAAGTTCTGTAAAGTTTGCCTCGTCCTGCAGCTTTTTCATCTGTGCGTTCGGCAGACACAGCGCATTCAGCATAGCCTTCTGCCAGCTTCTGAAGCCGACGGTCCATGCAGAGATACGGTTGATGCTTGCATCAAAGTAATCCAGTGCCATATAGACGCGGTCTGTCGCGTCATTTCTGACGATCTCCTTTGCCATCTCCTTCGTCTCATCGTCAAAGAGCACTACATGATCAGAATCCCAGCGGATCGGTCTGGTGATATGTAAGGCGATCTCCGGGAAGAAGCACAACAATGCCGGGATCTTGTCGGATACGACCTCGGTCGGATGGTAATGACCGTTGTCCATGAGCGGCATACATTTATCTGAATGAGCTGCCGCAAAGCTCAGTGTAAACTCTGCAGATCCTGCTGTGTAGGCCTCTACGCCGATACCGAATACCTTGGACTCTACGCAGGGCTTTACCATATTGAAATCATAGGGCTCGGAAAGGATCTCCTCGATAGACTCCTTATAACGCATTCTCGGTCCCATGCGGTCTGCCGGAATATCCTTAAATCCGTCGCCGGTCCAGATATTCATGACACAGGGAATACCGGTCTCTTTTGCGAAGTAATTAGAAATACGGATACATGCCTTGCCGTGCTCGATCCAGAACTTGCGAACCTCGGGATCCGGGCTGGACAATGACAATCCGTCTTTGATCATCGGGTGTGAGAAGAAGGTCGGATTAAAATCGATACCGACATTGTGCTTCTTTGCGAACTCCACCCACTTTGCAAAATGCTTAGGCTCCAGCTTGTCGCGGTCTGCAAATTCGCCGTCCTCAAAAATTGCGTAGCATGCGTGAAGATTCAGCTTTACCTTTCCGGGGCACAGGCTCATGACCTTCTCGATATCATCCATCAGCTCCTGGGGAGTACGTGCCTTCCCGGGATAATTACCGGTGGTCTGGATACCTCCGGTCAGAGGACCGTCATGGTCAAATCCCGTAACATCATCTCCCTGCCAGCAATGTAAGGACACCGGCAGTTCCTTTAACTTTGCGATGGCCGCATCTGTATCCACGCCAAATTTTGCATATTCTGCTTTCGCTGATTCATAAAGCTGTGACATATTCTCATTCTCCTTTTCTGCTTTATTTTATACGTATTTCTTTACGCCGAAAGAATTATAAATACAGGTTCTCGCTTCCTCAACAGAAGAGAAATTGCCTGCTTTTATCATCTGTGCAACGATATTTCCGATGGCAGTCGCCTCGCCGGGTCCGCAGTGAACCTCCTTGCCGGTCTCCTTTGCAGTCAGCTCATTTAAGTAAACCGCGTTGGAACCGCCGCCGATGACATGAATGCGGCTGTAGGTGCGTCCGGTGATCTCCTCGATCTCCTTTGCGGTCTGTGCATAGCACTGTGCCAGTGACTTGTAGATAACGACTGACAGTTCACCCGGAGTCTCAGGTACCGGCTGGTTCGTGTCACGACAGTAACGCTGGATCTCTGCGATCATGCTCTTGGGAGCCAGGAAGCAGTCATCATTTGCAGCAACGCGTGACGGGAAGTCATCACACTTGGATGCCATATCGCACAGTTCTGCAAAGCTGTACTTGTCGTCCAGCTCGTGGCGCACGCTCTGGATCATCCACAGACCCATGATATTCTTCAGGTAACGGTAACGCTTGTCGTAACCGCCCTCGTTTGTAAGGTTTGCCTTCTGGCTGGCTGCGGAACAGTCTGCCTCTTTTTTCTCGATACCCATCAGAGACCAGGTACCGGAACTGATATATAAGAAATCATCATCGTTAGCGGGAACCGCCAGCACTGCGGATGCCGTGTCGTGAGAACCGCACAGAACAACCTCACAGTCGAATCCGACTTCCTTCTGAATCTCCTCCTTGAAGTGTCCGACGCTGGTGCCCGGCATATGTACCTCCTGGAAGATCTCTCTGTTATATCCAAGCATATCGATCAACTCATAATCCCAGTCGAAGGTCTTCGGATTGATGAGCTGTCCGGTGGTAGCCATCGTGTACTCCTGCATCTTTACACCGGTCAGCAGGAACTGGAAGTAATCCGGTGTGGTCAGCATTGCCTTCGCCTGCTCCATCTGCTCAGGATGCTCCTTCTTCACTGCCATCAGCTGATAGATCGTGTTGAAGATCGCATACTGAATACCGGTGCGCGCGTACAGTTCCTTCTCGGGAATGATCTTGTACACCTCTTCATCCATACCCTTCGTACGGCTGTCGCGATAACCGACCGTATCTCCTAACAGCTTGTCGTTCTCATCCAGAAGTGCAAAATCAACGCCCCATGTGTCAATAGACATACTGGTCGGGATCTTGCCAATCTCCTTACATTTTTTGATACCTGCAAGGATCTCCTTGAAGGTGCGCTCATGATTCCAGCAAAGGTGTCCGTTTTTCTCCACCATGCCGTTCTCAAAGCGGTAGATCTCCTCCAATACGATTTTTCCGTCCTCAATGCTTCCCAAAATGTGTCTTCCACTGGAAGCGCCGATGTCAATTGCCAAATAGTAATTTCCCATTTGCTTCTCCTTTCTTGGACTTTGTCCCCATTATATACATTTATTTTTCTAAAAATAAGGACTTTATTTTATAAAAAAACCGTCCTTATTTGCAGATTCGTTTTTCTTTCCCGCCGCTCCTTCCGCATCGCGGTATTTTTTCGGCGTCATACCGTATCGTTCCTTGAAGATCCGGTGAAAATAGCTGTTATTGTCATAGCCTACCGCCGCGATGATATCCTCCACCGCAAGCTTTGTCGTCGTCAGAAGATATGCCGCCTGACTGAGACGTTTTTGCATCAGAAGCTGCCGGAAGGTCTGTCCTGACTCCCGCTTGATAAATCTTGACAGCCCGGACACCGGCTGTCTGGTCAGTTCGGCAAGCTCCGTGAGCGTTCCCTCCCGATAATTGTCCTCAATGTAGCGCAATACGGAAAACAGCAGACGACGGTCAAACTGGTCCGGTCCCACCACACGGATCCGCTCGGTATGACGCGAGAGCTGCTGGATCAAAAGTGCCATTGTCGTCTGGTTCACAGCGCTTTTTCCACCCTCCTCACAGAGCAGCGACCACACAAGGTTTTCCACGAGATTTTGTACCGGCAGCACATCCGACACCTGAAAATGGATAAAATCCATGCCCTGATGTTTTCTCTGCAGCGTGCCCACAAGAAAGTCCCGCACCACATTATCCTCCTCCACCATCTGAAACGCCTGATGAAAGAACTCCGGGAGTACGATAAAGTTGATCGCTACATCCTCCTGTCCCGCCGGCAGTATTTCCTGTCTGGCGCTGGAATTCAAAAAAAGCAGTTCCCCCTGTTGCAGCACAACGCGCACCTTTCGGTTGATGATGTGTGTCGTCGTTCCGGAACACATATAAATGATCTCTATATAATTGTGGGTGTGTTCCGGGAACTGCACAAACCGCGTGTGCGGGCGGATATCGATCAGCTTTCCTCTGCTGAGCATCTTATCCTTATCCACCACAAAATTTTTACCGGATGTATACAGGCTGCGGTCCACACCGGATTGCCCCTTTAAGATCTCCTGTTCTTCCTCCGTGATCTGTTTTAACTGATCAAGCAGCTGTTCGTGCATCGTCATCCTCCGTATATCCGCGCATTTCTCCAACCTTGACAAACCATGGTCCACGCGCTACCATAACCTTTGGGAGTGTGAATGTTATGAATACAAATGAATCAAGTGAAACAAAAAATCAAGGTCAACAGACAGCAGAACAACCGGATCTCAAGCGTCAGGTCATCCACAATCTGCACCGTCTGCGCACCTCTGTCAAGTGGATACTGATCGGAATCATCACCGGTCTTGTCGTCGGTGCGGTAGGCATCGCCTTCTCATATGCCATGTCCGCGGCGACCACGATGCGCAATACCTATCCGTGGCTGTTATATTTTCTGCCGATCGCCGGTGTCCTGATCGTCTCCTGGTACTATCTGTTCAAGGGAAAGCATGACAAGGGAACCAATCTTGTCATCTCCGCGATCCATTCCGGAGAGGAGGTTCCCCTCCGCATGGCTCCGCGCATCTTTATTGCCACCGTGCTCACGCATCTGTGCGGCGGTTCCGCCGGACGTGAGGGCGCAGCCCTTCAGATCGGTGCCAGCATCGGCAATCATATCGGAAACGTGTTCCATTTTAACGAAAATGACAAGCGCGTCATGATCATGTGCGGCATGAGTGCCTGCTTTTCGGCACTATTCGGCACCCCGATGGCGGCTGCGATCTTTTCCATGGAGGTCATCAGTGTCGGTGTCATGTACTACGCCGCGCTCGTTCCCTGTGTGATCGCTTCTTTCGTGGCACATTCACTGGCTGCCATATGTGGTGTCGGCTGGGAGAGCTTCCCCGTGACTGATCTTCCTGTGTTCACGATAAAGAGTGCATGTATCACCGGAATTCTCGCCATACTGTGTGCCATACTCAGTGTTATATTTTGTCTTCTCCTGCACCAGACCGCTCATTTTTTCCGCAAACATGTGCCAAATCACTATCTGCGCACGATCGTCGGTGGATGCATCATCATCCTTCTCACGCTACTCGTCGGGAACCGCGATTACAATGGTGCCGGCATGGATGTCATCGCCCGGTGTTTTGAGACCGGAACCGTCTTTCCCGGCGCATTTTTACTCAAAATGATCTTTACCGCGATCACACTGGGTACCTGCTATAAGGGTGGCGAGATCGTACCCACGTTTTATGTTGGTGCAACCTTCGGCTGTCTGTTTTCGATGATCACCGGATTCTCATCCCCACTGTGCATCGCAGTCGGCATGGGAAGCCTGTTCTGCGGTGTGACAAACTCACCGATCGCATCGCTGCTCATCTGTTTTGAGCTGTTCGGCTATGAGGGTATGCCCTATTATCTGCTGGCGATCGCCTTAAGCTATATGTTTTCCGGCTATTATGGTCTCTACAGCAGTCAGAAGATCCTGTACTCCAAATTCAAAACAACTTACATTGACCGAAAAGCACAGTAATCACCACGCCGCGCAATCATGCGCGGCGTATCGTTTGTCAGTTATTTTTCTTCATTGCCATCCTCTTTTTTCTTCCGCTGATGCAGCCAGCGCTCAAAATTCTCCTGGTTTTCTTCCATCCACTGCCTGCGCAGTTCCTTCTGTTCCTCCTTACGGAGTTCACGCGGCGTCTTTTTTCCGTCTAACGTAATGCGCGTGCCGTCCTCCTCAAAATAGTCCAGATTTTTATACTCCTCCGTCTCAGCCGGCAGACTGCGCTGCTTGAGGCGGTAATCTACAAATGTATCTGCCAGATAATAGATCACACCAAACACCGGTACACCGATGAGCATACCGATGACTCCCCAGATCTTTCCGAAAAACATAACGGAAAACACTACCCAGAAAGCTGATAATCCCGTGGATTTTCCCAGAATCTTTGGTCCGATCACATTGCCGTCGATCTGCTGCAGAATAATGATATAGATCAGCACGATCACACCCTTTTTGAAATCCACCAGCATCACAAGTATCGTGCTTGGGATCATACCGATATATGGTCCGAAAAACGGGATCACATTCGTCACCCCGACGATCACGGAGACCAGCGCGATGTACGGCATATGCAGCGCTGTCAGCCCCACAAAGCAAAGCACGCCGATGATCAGCGAATCCAACAGTTTTCCGGATATAAAGCCTCCGAAGATCTCATTGCTCTTTCGGATCGTATCGAGGATCATCTTTGCATGGCGCTTGTTAAAGAGCGCATAAACGATCTTTTTCCCCTGGCCGACAAAAGTTCTGGTCGAACAGAGCACATACACGGAAATGATCAGTCCCACGAGGACATCTGCCAACACTGTGATGACACTCATCACACCCGATGCCGCCAGCGTCACATAGGACTCGATATTCTTCAGTACATTCTCGGTCAGCCAGTCAGAAATGACTTCTGTGGCATTCGTCAGAACATTATCCAGAAATGCCTGCAGCTGACGGTTTGATTTGATCAGGTTCGTGATCTCATCCACGTAATACGGAAAATTCCGGATCAGAGAAGAAATACTGATCATGACCTGAGGCAGGATCGCATATAACAGGAACCCTGAAATAATGACCGCAAACAATACGACAGCGACCGCGCTGAAAGCACGGAGCGCAGCGTTTGTCTTTGCCACGTTTTTCGTATTTTTGATCAGCTTATGCAGCCGCTTTTCCAGTCCGTTTACGATCGGATTCAGCAGATACGCGATCGCGATTCCGATAATGATGGATTTCAGTCCTGATACGATATAGGCGACCTTTCCGGTCCATGTGTTGTAACTGAATATTACAAAGAAAAATAAAATGGCGCAAAGTATCACCACAAGAAATGCTGATGCCTGCACCAATGTATGCTTAAATATCTGTCTATTCTGATCTTTCTCCAGATCACCGGTACTCATAGCTTACTCCTCCCAGTTCCCATCTCCGGTCACATCCCGACTGTCATTTGCCTTCGTGGAAAGCACCTCGCGCGCACGATTTGCCTCCTCCTCATTATCCCATGGTAACACATCTCCCGGCTCACGTAAATACTCCAGCAGCTGCCAGATGCCTTCCCCGGTATAAGAGCTGACGCGGAACACCTTCTCACAGCCTGCCAGGCGAAGCCAGCGCTCTGCGCGATCCGGGTCACCGTCCGGCGCGTCGATCTGTGTCACGATACCGATCGTCGGCCTGCAGTTCACGGCTGCACAGCAGGGCGGATACAGCGAATACGGCTCATTGGAATTGATCAGAAGCGCCGTCACATCCGCCTCGTAGGAATACAGTGCCAGCGCGCGCCCCAGCGTGCCGGTCTCTGCGTACTCCCCCGGTGTGTCGATGATCACGTCATAGTGATTCACATACTGTGTCTTATGGTAATGCAGGGTTTCCCCCTTTAACGCCTGACGGAGCGTAGTCTTTCCACACTCGCTCCGTCCAACTAAGATCATTTTTTTCATTGTAAAAATCCTTTTAGGTTCTGGTAACCGGGCAGACTGTAAATCCAAGATTTTCGATCAGATAATCACAGATCGCCTGTATCGCTTCCTCCACTGCCGATACGGAACCGGTAAAGATCAGCGTTCCGCTGAAACGGTCAATGAATCCCAACTCAATATCTGCCTTTTTCACTGCCAGATCACCTGCGATCACAGCAATCTCCGCAGGACTCATGCTGAGAATGCCGATGGCTGTACGCTGATAATCGACACTGGGATCCAGACCCAGTTTTTTATATACGATCGGATCGGGGCTGGCGATAATGTGTGCCAGTGTCACCTGTTTTCCGGGCACCAGCTCCTGAACGATCCGCATTTTGCCTTCCTGGGAAGGGGGTAACTGAAATTCCATAAGCGAAATCTCCCTGTACGTTTTACTATTTATAGTGTACGACAAAAAACCACATAAATCAAGTATTATTTTTTGTTTTTTACTTGTATTTTAATGTTGTTTTTGTTTGTTTTTCATTTTGTGTTACAAGGTTTTTTACCTGTTTATAAACATGAATACGCTTGCAGGAATCGCTGTAAAAGTGTATAATAGTGCATATACAAGTGATTTTTCACTCCATTTTTATCTCAGAGGTGTGTTATGCGCTTTGTACCGATCGATGAAATCCAACCGGGAATGGTTATCGTAAAAAACATATATGATGAAGAAGGACGCAAGCTTCTCGGTCGAAACAAAAAAATGACCGGTCCGCTCATTGACAAGATCCGGCGGCTCGGTTATTCCGGCATCTATATTTGTGACCGTTATTCGGAGTTTGAAGAACTTGCAGAGATCATAGATGAAGATGAGCGCATCCGGATGCTGCGCACTTTAAAAGAACAAAATCTGGATCAGATCTTCCTGCTCTCCAGCAAGATCGTGGATGATCTGCTCGATCAGGAAGAGATCCATCTGGATTTTAATACACTGCGCCACTACCACAACTCTATCTATGAACACTCGCTCAACGTTGCAATAGCGGCAGTTGCCTGCGGCATAGGGATGGGCTTGAACAACAGCCAGCTTCGAGAGCTGGCGCTCTCTGCCATGTTCCATGATATCGGGAAGGAATGCGTCCCGCCTGAAGTATTGGACAAGCCGGGACCGCTCACGCCTGATGAGCGCGCCATCATCAACTGTCACCCGGAATTTGGCTACGAAATGCTCAAAGATCGCAACGAATTCCCAGCCACCGTGCGCGTATCCATTCTGCAGCACCACGAAAACGATGACGGTACCGGATATCCGCGGGGCTTAAGCCGCGAGGATATTTTTATCTATGCCCGCATCATTCATGTTGCCGACGTATTTGATGCACTGCTCTCCAAGCGCCCTTACAAAGAAGAGTACAGTGCACTGGAATCTATCGAATATCTGATGGCTAACTGCGACCGGATGTTCAATTACAATGTCGTTTCGACCTTTTTAAACTATATCACCGTATATCCGGTCGGTGTGACCGTCACACTTTCAACAGGCAAAAAAGCGCATGTCATCAAAAACCGCAGCGAGTTTGTACTCCGTCCGGTAGTCATGACCGAGGACGGGACCGTCATGGATCTCGCACTCGATCACAACTATCTGAATGTTACGATTGTGGGAAAATAAGCTAATTTGACAGTTCCACCATCTTCTCAAGCACCTTCCGTGCTTTTCCGGAATCGATGGACTCTGCTGCCAGACGAATGCCGTCCGCAATGGAGTCCGCCAGTCCGCCAATATAGAGTGTCGCACCTGCGTTTAAGAGTACGACATCTCTTTTTGCGCCCGGCTCGGTTCCGTCTAAGATCGCTTTCGTGATCTTCGCATTTTCTGTGCCCTCTCCGCCTTGCAGGTCTGCAAGTGTACAGCGCTTCAGTCCAAACTGCTCAGGCGTCACCTCAAACACCGTCACTTCACCATCTTTGATCTCCGCAACAGTCGTCGTTCCCGCCAGGTTAAACTCATCCATATGATTGTCGCCGCTGACAACGAAACCGCGCTCCACATCCAGACTTGCCATCACCTTCGCGATGGTCTCCGTCATCTTCGGATCATAGACACCGACCACCATCTTTTTCGCTCTGGAAGGATTTGAGAGAGGTCCTAAAATGTTGAATACGGTACGGATTCCCAGAGCTTTACGCACCGGTCCCACATACTTCATGCACGGATTGAAATACGGAGCCATCATAAAGCCGACACCGGCCTCCTCCACACATTTCTGTACGACAGCCGGATCAGCCGCGATATTGACACCAAGCGCCTCCAGCACATCTGCCGCCCCGGACTTGCTGGAAATGGAACGGTTGCCGTGCTTTGCCACGGGAAGTCCCGCGCCTGCCACAACAAAAGCTGAGGTTGTTGAGATATTAAAGGAAAACGTGCGGTCTCCGCCGCTTCCGACCAGATCCACATAGTTCTCACATTTCGGTGAGATCGTATTTGCCTTGCTGCGGAGCACGGATGCAAAGCCGAGGATCTCATCCACGGTCTCACCCTTCATGCGAAGTGCGGTCAGAAAGCCAGCGATCTCGATCTCACTCTCCTGTCCGGTCAGGATCAGCTCTGCGACCCGCTCTGCCTCCTCTCTTGTCAGATCATTTCCGTCTACAACTGCTGCAATTGCTGTTTTCATAGTCTTTATCCTCCTGATTCTATAATCTGCTCATTTCCTGCTTAAATGTACTGCAGTACTCTGCTGCCGCCTCCGGTGCGAAATTATTCTCCCGCAGCAGGTTGATAAAGTGTGATCCCACGATGGCTCCGTCGATGGAATCCTTCATCGGCGCGATGTCCGATGCCTGTGTGATACCGAATCCCATCATGACCGGGATCGGGCTCTTAGCCTTGACATCCGCAAGGTAGTTTAAGATCTCCTTGTGGAAGGTGCCTGACTGACCGGTGACTCCCATGGAAGATACGCAGTACACAAATCCTCTGGCATCTTTTAAGATTTCCGGTATTCGCTGCTTGGAAACAGGACTCACAAGCTGGATCAGGATCGTCTCGTCCTGTCCCTCTAAAAATCTTTTGATCTCCCCCTGCTCTTCCATCGGAAGATCCGGGATGATGAGTCCGTCCACGCCGGCTTCACGACATTTTGTTACAAATTTCTCTACACCGTAATGACAGACCGTATTGTAATAAAGCATGAAGATCATCGGCAGTGCGCACCCCGATCCGCGCAGTTCCTCCACCGCGGTGAAACACTTATGGATATTTGTGCCTCCCATAATGGATTCGTAGCTTGCCTGTTGGATGACGGGACCGTCCGCGATGGGATCGGAAAACGGCACACCGATCTCCACGATATCCGTTCCTGCTGCCTCCTGCGCTTTAATGATGGCCTTTGTCTTTTCCATGTCGGGAAGTCCGGCGGTCAGATAAGTGATAAATGCCTTTTCATTCTTTTCTTTTAACTGTTCCAGTTTTACTTCGATTCTATTTGTACTCATTTGCTTCCTCCTCTAATTCAGATAGCCCTTCCCTGCCAGATAATCTGCGATCGTGTTTACATCCTTGTCGCCGCGTCCGGACAGACAGACGATGATGCTCTGATCCGGTGTCATCTCCTTTGCCAGCTTAAACGCGTATGCCATCGCATGGGCGCTCTCGATCGCCGGAATAATGCCCTCCAGCTTGCACAGCTCCATCAGCGCGTCCATCGCCTCCACATCGGTGATGGACACATATTCAGCTCTTCCGCTGTCCTTTAAGTATGCATGCTCCGGTCCGACACCGGGATAATCCAGTCCTGCGGAAATGGAATGTGCCAATTCCACATTTCCGTCGTCGTCCTGCAGCAGATAGGATTTCATGCCGTGTAACACACCGGGCTTTCCGAGCGCCATTGCACTGGCATGTTTTCCGGTCTCGATACCGAGTCCCGCAGCCTCCACTCCGATGAGCCTCACGCTCTTTTCTTCAATAAAATCAGCAAACATTCCGATGGAATTGGAACCGCCGCCCACACATGCCATGACTACATCCGGAAGTCCGCCGACCTCCTCCGCGTACTGTCTCTTTGCTTCACGGCTGATACAGCTCTGAAACTCCTTGACCATCTTCGGATACGGATACGGACCGACCGCAGACCCTATGATATAGAAGGTATCCTCCGCCGTCTTTGCCCATGTACGAATCGCTTCGTTCGTCGCATCCTTTAACGTATTGCTTCCGGAATGTACCGGAACAACCGTCGCGCCAAGCATCTCCATGCGCATCACATTCAGCTTCTGGCGCTCGATATCCTCCGCACCCATGTACACGGTGCATTCCATGTTAAACAGCGCTGCTCCGGTAGCAGTTGCCACACCGTGCTGTCCGGCTCCGGTCTCCGCGATCACCTTTGTTTTTCCCATACGCTTCGCCAGCAGGATCTGTCCGATCACGTTGTTGATCTTGTGTGCACCGGTGTGGTTCAGATCCTCGCGCTTCAGGTAGATCTTCGTGCCGTATTTCTCTGATAAGCGCTCCGCAAAATAAAGCGGTGTCTCACGTCCCACATACTGCTTTAAATAGTAGTGGTACTGCTTTAAGAATTCCGGATCGTGGATCGCCTCCTCAAATGCTGCGTCCACCTCCGCCAGCGTGTTCATCAGCGATTCTGATACGAACTGCCCACCAAATTGTCCATAATAAGCTTTTTCGTTACTCATAATTTTTCACCTTTCTCACAAACTGTTTTATTTTTTCCTCGTCCTTGCCACTGCCGTAATCTTTCTCTACACCGGAACTGACATCTACGATGTCCGGTGTAAAGATCCGGATGCCCTCTGCCACATTCGAGGGGGTCAGTCCCCCGGCAAGCACCAGTTTCTTGTTTCCGAATAATGCCTTGATCTGATCCACACTGCTGTTGTTCCAGTCAAAGGTCTTTCCGCTGCCAAATTCAGCACCGTCCAGAACATACGCTTCGATCAGCTGATCCTCCAGCCGTTCCCGCTCCTTTTGCTCCTCCACTGACTCGTCTGCAGGTGATGCATGCGCCTCCGCTTCATTGTGATTTGCAAGGTTGAATGCCCGCCAGATCGGCAGCCTGCATTCCCTTAACACCTCCATCGAAAGTGTTTTATGCACTTGCAAAACATCAAATCCGGCAATCTCGATCTTACGAAGTTCATCCACCGTCGGACTCACCGTGACGGCCACCGTCTTTACCGAAGGATACAGACTCTTCTTGATCATGATCGCATCCATCAGGCTGACATTCCGCCTGCTCTTCTCATAAAAAACAAATCCTGCATAGTCCACGCCTGCCGCATTCAGCCAGTCCGCTTCCTTCATGGTAGTGATCCCGCAGATCTTGACCTTCGGCGGGTCTGCTGCGCCTTGCTGCTTCTGCTCCATCTCACACCTCCTACAACGACTTCCAGTGGTCTGCCAGAGCACGTGGATCCTTCGCTTCCATCAATGCTCGCCCGATCAGAAATGCATCCACCTGCTGCTCCTTTAGCAGCCGGATATCATCGTCTGTGATGATCCCGCTCTCCGCCACAAAGCATTTTTCCTTCGGAACCATCGGGCGGAGCCGCACCGTGTTGTCCAGGGAGATTGTAAAGTCCTTCAAGTTCCGGTTATTGACACCGATGATCTTTGCATCCAGCTTTAATGCCCGCTCAACCTCCGCTTCATCATGTGTTTCCACCAGCGCATCCATACCGAGTTCATATGCAAGTGCATAAAAATCTTTCATCTGCACATCGTCTAAGATCGCTGCGATCAGCAGGATCGCGTCCGCTCCGATCGCCTTTGCCTCGTAAAACTGGTACTCATCGATCATGAAATCCTTGCGGATCATCGGAAGATCCGTCTGTCTGCGGATCTCCTTAAAGTCATCCACATGTCCGTGGAAGTGGTCCTCCTCCGTCAGACAGGAGATGGCATCTACCGAGGCACTGTAATCCGCAATACGTGTTTTCAGCGATACCTTGCTTGTGATCGTGCCGAGGCTGGGCGATGCCTTTTTGAACTCCCCGATGATGGAAATACCCGGCTTCTTCAGATTGTCATAAAAGCTTCTGCCTGCCGTTTCGCTCTCCTCTGCCATGCGACGCATCGCGTACAGATCGATCTGCTTTTTCTGCTCCTTCAAACGTATTTTTTTATCTGCTACGATCTCATCCAAAATCATCTCTAAATCACCCCGTTTACAAAATTCTCAACCATCCGCTTTCCGTGCTCCGTGTAGATGGACTCGGGATGGAACTGTAAGCCTACCACCGGAAACTCTTTATGTCTCATCGCCATGATCTCGCCGTCTGCGGTGCTTGCCAGCACACGCAGGCAATCGGGAAGGTCACCGGACTGTACCGCCAATGAATGATAGCGCGCCACCTTGATGGGTGTATCAATGCCGGTAAAGATACTGCTGCCGTCGTGATCGATCAGCGACTGCTTGCCGTGGAACAGCTGTTTCGCGTATGAAACCGTGCCGCCCAGTGCCTGACCAATGCACTGATGCCCGAGGCAGATGCCGAGGATCGGGATCTTGTCATAAAATTCTTTCACCACATCCATGCAGATGCCCGCCTCGGAAGGGCTTTTGGGTCCGGGTGAAAGCACGATGCGCTCCGGCTTCATCTGACGGATCTCTTCAATCGTGATCTTGTCGTTTCTCACAACCTTGATGTCATCCGCAAAAATTCCAATGTACTGATACAGGTTAAAAGTAAATGAATCGTAATTGTCAATCAGTAAAATCATAGGTTTTCCTCCTCCACCAGCGTGGTAGTGTCAAAAACTACCCGTTTTTATTGTTCTAAAATCCTTTAAAACCTTGATTTATTGGAGGTTTGCAAATAAAATGAGCAATTACCTCCTTTTT
>SFRL01000103.1 GCA_004562765.1 bacterium
GTAATCTTCATCTCCAGCGACCCTTTCACCGTCTCGAATAAAATTTTGAGCGTATCACCCTGCTTCAGCTCCAGGGTGTGGGTGTCCGTGCCGTTCATGGTTTTGACATCCAAGTGGTAGGAATCCGCGTTCTTTGCGCTGCTTCCGTCAAAGGCGGAGCTGGACGCGCACCCGGCCAGAGATAGCAGGAGAGCACAGACGGTTATAACGATAACGAATAATTTTTGCTGTTTCATAACGGTTTCCTTTCCGGATTCAGATTTGGTTTGGTTGAACATGATCAAGCTGCTATTTCTTATCCATATTCATCCGAATCACATTAAAAAGGTTTGAGAGCAGTATGCACGCCAGTGCGGCTGCCAACGGTGTCGTGGTCTCATTTCCGTCAAAAATGCTGACGCACAGAAAGATTGCACCCGCTACGATCAAACCTAAACTTGCTATGACGAAAAGTCTATTCAGTATTTTTTTCATTTCATTTTCTCCTTTCGATTTCTCTGCCTTCTATCGCACACGGTCAAAATATTCAAGGTTATCTCGCTTGTCTATCATCACCGATCACGCTCAAGCAGCCGTGACTTTGCCCCCGAATTGCTGTTCCAGACCGCACCCACCGTGGGGCAGCCGTCCCTGTCCGGGCAGTCGCCGCAGGTTGCAAGGTCCTTTTTGAAAACGCACTGGCGGATGGGGCACAGTTTGTCGCAAAACGGTGTCTTGACTCCCTCCGTGCGGCAGCCCAGGCAGTTGATCATATCAGGGGTGATGGGAACCTCGTTCAGCCCGCTCCAGAGCTTTGCGGTCTTTTCCCGGAGTGCGTTGTCATTGTTCAGCGTAGCGACGCGGGCATCGCAGGTTTCGCAGTCCAGTCCGCAGCAGGCAATCAAATTTTTCATGGTATTTTTCTCACTTTGCTTGCTTAATTCTTGTCGGTGTTCCTTCCGAAACATAAATCATACTGTCATAAGCCATTTCTGGATTTTCAAATACCCTGTATGACATTGGGATCGTCCTTATGATGAGGTTGTACCCCTCTCCAAGGGACCCATTATAAATATAATCCGCGGTATATTGCTTCAGGGAAGAATCCTCCGGTATTTTCGAGAAATCCAGCCAGCAGATATTAAACCCCGCTCGCTTAGCCGCTTTTGCAAGAGGGTCATAGGAATAGAAGTTCTGATTGGTCCGGATTCCGTTTCTGCCCCGGGGCAAATTACAGGTCGTCTTGTAGAAATCCGTCCCGATCACATAGTAATCCTCTTCCAGTTCCTCATACAAAAGACCGCCCATGTTCCCGTAGCCTGCAAGCTTTTCAACATGCCCATTATGACCGGAAACAAAAATACATTCTCTCCCGAGCTTTTCCTCCTGCTCCAGAATCCACAGCGTATTCTCTTTCATAAATGAATCCCTCAGCGAGATATACTCCGCACTGGTGCCTTCGCCAGAATTCAACTGACAATTTTGAATCAGCATTTCCGCCAGATGTACGCCAAGGTCGCTTCCCTCTTTTGCCGCTAAAAGCGCTTTGATCTGCTCGAAACGCGCTTGTCTCTGTGGGTAATCGTACTCCGGATTCCAGTCTTCACCGGTCACCAGAGGTTCGATCTTGGCAGCGGATACCCTCAGTTTTTCACATTCTTCCAGAAGAAGCTGATAGGTGTGCAGGCCTCTTTGCATATCAAACCCGTAGAAGCGAAGATCTTCCCCTTTCGGAGCTTTCTCATTGTATTCCCGCATATAGGAAATGAGCGCAGCCATTTCATCTGTGCGGTAAATCGCAAATCCGATGTTTGCCGCCGCTTCCTCGGCAGTGCCGGTGCCGCCGTGAATATATCGGTTTACCATCTCACATCCGCCGAAATCGCCTTCCAGTGCGAATGCTTTTACGCCTTCGTTTTCTACCAGCAGTTGAAACACATCCAGCTTTAACTGCTGGAATTCGCTGTTGCCATGAGATGCCTCTCCCAGTGCGACTACCCTTACCCCTTCCGGAATTGTCAGGCTTTGGACAGTCTCTGCGTATTTTGCAAATTCTTCCGGGTCCGCACTTTCACCGGTTCCAAATCCGCCGAAATATGTAAATACCTCAGCCAAAAGAAGCACCGTGATGAAAATGCACAGGAAAACGGTACGGAACACCCGGCCCTTCTTTTTCTTTCTATTTTTGACTACGACAGCAGCGGTCACCAGGCCCAGAGCGACCCAGGGCAAAGCGGCAAATAAAAAATCAATAAATCCATTCCACATAGGTTTTCCATTCCTCTCATTTTCTCATCCGTGCTTCTTCCCGAAACACATCCCGATAACCAGCCCAATGAGCATCCCCATAGACAGGGTAATGCCGATGTACTTCGGGAAAATGGCGCCAACGGCGGCTCCGAAGCACATCCCCAGGCTCATCCCCATGGCCTCATAGCCGTTTTCCTTTTCCTGCTTCTTTTTCTTTTCTGCCCGTCCGGCGAAGAACACCGCCAGAGCAATCCCGACCACCACCAGCGGCAGCGCCGCCATCATAAAGTCACGCATAAATTCTCACTCCCTTTTTCTTTTATGACACCACTGCGCAAAGACCGCCTGACGGCTTTGTGAGGTGGTGCTTTTTAAGATCATTATCAAGGCATTTCGAGTTAAGAAGCATCTTTCCTCCATATTCTTGGCCAAACCGTGCCGTTACTGTAAAGGGCAAAAAACAATAGGAACTCGTTTTTTCTGAATTCGCCGTTTGCGATCAGAACATCCTGCACAACGCCGCTCAGTTTGATCTGAAAGTCTGTTTCGCCATATCCGTTCCGCCCGTAAAACGCTTTGCGTCTTTTCCTTATTTCAATGTCCGGGGAGGTATCCTCACACGGTTCAATGGAAACGATGAGCTTTTT
>SFRL01000056.1 GCA_004562765.1 bacterium
CCTGAAGTGCTATACTAATGTTGTAACAGGAGTGGCTAATAAGATATAATCAATCTCATAAAGAAAAGAGGTACACATTATGCCACAGAGTTACACACCTGAATTTAAAAAGAAGATTGTCCGCCTTCACGAGGAGGAAGGACGCACTTACAAAAGCATCACTGCTGAATACGGCGTATCCAAAGCCAGCATTTCCAAGTGGTGCAGTGAATTTAGTAAAGAATGCCAAACAAAAGCCCTCGAAAATCCAGATACTCCAAATGAAATGGAACTTATGAAAGAGAACCTCCGGTTGCGTAAGGAACTGGAAGAAGCAAAAAAGGAAAATCTCTTCTTAAAAAAAGCAGCGGCATTCTTTGCAAAGGAAATCGATTAGAGGCTTATCGGTTTATTGAGCAATATCATGAGTTGTTTGGTCTACGCTGGCTCCTTCACAGGCTTGAAATCTGTCCAAACGCGTATTATAACTACCGGAAACACCGGAAGGCGGATTACTATGCCCATAAAGCAGAAGTACACGCGCAGATTCAGGAAATCTATCATGCCCACAATGGTGTTGATGGTTACCGAAGTATGAAAGTCTATCTGGAGCGCAGAGGCTATTCTTACAGTACAGCTACTGTTCATAAATATATGAATACAGAGCTTGGACTCCATTCCATTGTCCGCCCAAAGAAGCCTGAATATGAGCACGGAAAGCCGCATAAAGTATTTGACAATAAACTCAATCAGGATTTCACTTCAAACGAAATTAACCGGAAATGGTGTACAGATTTCACATATCTATTCCTTTCAAATCACGACGTACGCTATAACTGTACCATAATCGATTTGCACGACCGAAGTGTGATTGCCAGTATTACAGACCGCAAGATTACCAGCGATCTTGCCATTCGAACACTCCAGAAAGCATTGGAATCCCAGCCGCCCATCAAAGATGGACTGATTTTGCACTCAGATCAGGGATCACAATTTACATCAAAGGCATTCGTTGAATTCTGTGAGTCAGTAAATGTGACACAGAGTATGAGCAAGGCAGGATATCCGTATGACAATGCACCGATGGAGCGTTACTTTAACACCCTGAAAAACGAGTGTACAAATCTATATGAATTTGAAACAGAAGAAGCGCTCTATCAAAAGGTAGAAGAATTTGCATATGTTGACTACAATCATGTGCGTCCGCACAGTTTTAATGATTATCGTACACCATACGAAGCCCGGATGGCAGCGTAACCAATTAATGATATTTTTTAGCCACAAGTGTTACAAAAATGCTTGACCACAACATTATAACTGTACAGCGTCTTTGTAATATTCGAAAGAATCTGATCTTTGGCTGCAACCGCTTTCAATTCATTTTCACGGCGCTCCTGTGCCTCATGGATTTCAGTTATATCACGTCCGAGAATATTGGCAATGGGGTTTCCTTCCTCATCGACACCCATAAAACCATTGACTTCAAACCAGCCGATTCCGTTTTCCGTTACGGCGGCATATTCGATCTGACCGAGATGACCTCTCCGGTTCTGCTGCTCACGCAAAGCCTGCAGCGAAAAGTGGCGGTTCATTTCAGCCGGATATTCCGGAAGTGCCTTTTCCAACAAATATTCACATGCCTGTTCATAATCATCTGTCCGCGAAAAATGCTGAATGATCTCCTCCATACCGGTACCGATGATCAGACTAAATTTTCCGGTATTCAGATTCACCGTTGCATTATAACTGTACAGCGTCTTTGTAATATCGGAGAGGATCTGGTCTTTGGCGGCAGAGGCTTTCAATTCGCGTTCCTTTGCCTCCTGTCGTTCATGAGCCTCTGTAATATCGCGTCCGAGAATATTGGCGATCGGTTCTCCTGTTTCATCAGTACTGATGAAAACGTTGATCTCATGCCATTCCTCACCATAATCCGTAATGGCGCCATACTCCAGATTTCCGATAAAACCATGGGCATTGGTTCGTGCACGAAGAGACTCCAGGCTTGCAAGTGCTGCAAACTGGGGAACATGTTCCTGATCCAGATAAGACAGCTTTTTATTATACGCGATTTCATAATCATCCGTTGATTTGAATATCTCCATAAACTGGGTCATACCGGTACCGATGATCATGCTGTACTTTCCGGTTCTTAAATTCAGCGTTAAGTTGTAACTGTACAGCATCTTTGTCAGCTCAGACAGGATCTGGTTCTTTGCTGCTGCCGCACGGAGCTCTTTCTGGTTTTTTTCAAGTGCATTATGGGCCTCTGTGATATCACGTCCGAGAATGTTGGCAATTCTTCTTCCATCCTCTTCCGTATCAATGAACACATTGATCTCATGCCACTCGTATGCAGAATCCCCCGGATACAGAACCGGATACTCCAGCGAACCTCTGAATCCATTTTCTGACGGATTATTTCTTGCAGATTCAAAATCAAGCAGCTCATTAAACCGGTTCGAATAAGCAGGGTGAATGATACTGTCCTGAAACTGTTTCAGTTCCTCCTGATGATCGTGCTTTTTATATTCCTCTACCGTGCGCTCCATACCTGTACCGGTAATCAGCGTATAGGATTCCGTTTCCAGATCCACTGTCAGGTTATAGCTGTACATGATCTGGGTGATCTGAGACAGCACGCGGTCCTTTTTTGCCGGTGCCTTCTTCAGTTCATTATTGGTTTCCCATATAGAGTAGTTCTTCTCAATAAAGAAAGACAGCATTTCTTTTAAAAGCGCATAGGAACCCTGCATTTCCGTTTCCGTTTTTCTATGCACACGGGAAAGCACATCCTTCACCATTTTTGCATCCATGCCAAGCTGTGCTGTCTTTTGCAGAATATCCTCTTCCTTCTGATCAACAGACAACGCCTGTCCGGCTAAAACTTTTCCCAATACCTGCCCGTCCGGTAAAACGATCGGTATGGAGAAATCGCAGAAACCAACAGGACATGTATAAATTCCTTCCATGTCTGACTTCATTATGTCTGCGCACTGGGCAGCCCCCTTTTCGTTATCATGGATCATCTGGCAGAATTCTGTCATCCCAAAAGACTCTGAAGTTCGATTTCCTTCTGTATCAACGATCACAGCAGACATCCCACTGCTTTTTGACCAGTTGTCCAGCAATCTGTACAACTGATCCAGATCACAAAATTCCTGTAGACTGATGCCGGAATTTCCTTTTACTTCTGTTTCCATATCACTGGTTCGGTTCATGATAACGTCTCCTTTGTCTAAGCTTTGAACACCTCTGAAAGCGCCTCAATCACTTCATCAATCACAATGGGTTTTGAGATAAATCCGTTCATACCGCTTTTGAGTGCTGCTTTCTTATCCTCTTCAAACGCATTTGCTGTCATGGCAATGATCGGGATCGATGAAACTTTTGGATCATCCAGCGCCCGGATCTGTCTCGTGGCCTCATATCCATCCATCACAGGCATTTGGATGTCCATAAGCACCAGATCATAGGCACCCGGCTCTGCAGCAGAAACCTTCTCCACTGCCTCCTGGCCGTTTTCTGCACTACTTACCACAAAACCATACTCACTCAGTATCTCGATCGCAATCTCTGTATTCAGCTCATTATCCTCAACAAGCAGGATCCGTTTACCTTCAAAAACTTTTGTCTGATCTGAAGCAGGAAATGCGCCAGACGGATCGTCTGTTTTCTGATGACCGAGGGCATCCAGAAGCGATTCTCTCAGGTCAGACATAAACATCGGCTTTGAGCAGAATGTCGTTACACCTGCAGCCCTTGCCTCCACTTCGATCTCTGACCAGTCGTAGGCAGTGAGGATGATGATCGGTGTATCATCCCCAAGTCTTCGGATCTGTCTGGTCACCTCAATACCATTCATATCCGGCAGACGCCAGTCAATGATATATGCATGGAATGCATCGTTGACCTCAAGGGCCTGTCTGGCCCGAAGAACTGCCTCTCTGCCCGAAACCGTCCATTCCGACCGCATGCCGACACGCAGCAGCATCTTTGTCACACTATCGCAAGTGTCGAAATCATCATCCACAACAAGCGCCTTTAATCCCTCCAGCTCATCAATCTTTTCAATCTTTTTCTGTGCAGACTGCAGGCGCAGATCTACGCAGATCACAAACTCCGTTCCTTTTCCCTGCTCCGTGTGAACCTCGATGGAACCGCCCATCATGTCTATGATATTCTTTGAGATGGCCATGCCAAGACCTGTACCCTGTATCTTACTAACCGTAGATGTACGCTCACGCTCAAAGGGATCAAAAATACGCTCCGCAAATTCCCTGCTCATGCCGATACCGGTATCCTTGACACGCACTTCGTAGCGTCCTTTTCCCTGAGGCGCCTGCTGCAGCTGGGATACACGGACCGATACCGTACCGCCGGGAGCAGTAAACTTGATCGCATTGGACAACAGGTTCAAAAGTACTTGGTTTAATCGTATCTTGTCACAAAACACATCCTCATCAATCACATCCATCGTATCCATATACAGTTCCAGCTGCTTTGCATGGATCTGACCACTGATGATAGTTTTGAGATCGTGGAGGATTTCTGAAAGATTGACCTCCGTTTCCTCAAGATGTATCTTACCGCTTTCAATGCGGCTCATATCCAGCACGTCATTGATCAGGGAAAGCAGATGATTTCCCGAAGCAAGTATCTTTGACAGATAATCCTTGATTTTCTCTTCATTCCCAATATTGGCGCTTGCCAGAGTCGTAAAACCGATAATGGCGTTCATTGGTGTCCGGATATCATGGGACATATTGCTTAAGAATGTGCTCTTTGCCCGGTTTGCACTCTCTGCGGCTTTTACAGCGTCCTCCAGCGCCTGATTGATGTTCTTGTCTTTCGTACGGTCAGACATTACAAGGATATACTTCTTTTCACCCTGAATATCACTGCAGAATGCGATCACATGGAACCAGCGCACCTCACCGGTTTTCTGATGGACATATTCTCTGTCCCATTCGCCCGGCTGACCCGGAAGGATATCGATCAGCTGATCCAGAACACGGACAGTAGCATCATCTCTTACAAGATGATCCAGCTCATGAATATTTGCCCGAGCCTGCTTTTCGGAAATACCGACCAGTTTTTCAATATTGGGGCTGACATAATCCACACGGAGGTTTTCGGCATCAAGCATAAGAAACACATCGTCGACATTAACGGAAAGCTTGGAGAACAGCTCTTCGCGGTATAAAATCTCTGTGTCCTTCTTTCTCAGCTTCCTCTGATTCAATCTGATGACGATGCCCAGCATTAGTATACCGAGCCCGATCATGATACCGGCCATCACAAGAAGTGTACTGTACTGAAGCTTGTTCATACTGGCATTTACCACTCCGGCGGGTACCAGCCCCAGCAGCATCCAGTCTTCAAAATCTGCTGACTCGTATACAAGATAATAGCTTACATCCTGTATATTTATGAGCGACGCGCCGGAACACCCCTGCTTAAAATCCTCATGCAGCCTGTCAATCTCCTCACTGCTCATTTTGGAATATTTTCTCAGCATCGCCAGAAAATTGTAGATATCCTGCTGTTTATCAGCAGCTTTATCCACTACCACACGCCCATCCGAATGAACGACAAAGCTGCTGGCTGTACCGTCAAAAGAGGTGATCTTTAAAGCGTTCACCAGATCAGAATTATTGAAGCTGACCGCGATCGCCTCATAATGAAAGCCTTCGAAAAGCCCGGAATCCGCAGGTGATGCAAACACCATGATCTGCGGCTGGCCCGGCACTACGGAATTCACTGCCACATCTTTGCCTTGCAGGATCAGCTCTGACAACTCATCGTCCAGATCCAGATAACCGGACTCACCGCTTGCCGTCCGATAATTACCCTCACGACTGATGAAATAGAACTCCGTAAAACCGGTTTCCTCTTTGGCATGTGCAACAAAGTCCCGGATCTCCTCTTCATCTGAAACATCCTGTAAATAATCAGCCCATAAATGCATATGCGTCCAGTTTTTCTTTACCAGATTCTGAAGAGAGGTGTTAGCCTGATGAAATATCTCTGTCAGATGAGAAACACTTTCCGAATAGATTGTTTGGGATACAAAATGATAATATCGAATGCCAAATACGGTAATTCCAATGATCATAATGACTGCTGCCAAGATCATTTGAAGTCTCTTTCTCATGTATTTTCCTCATTTTATCTCTGTGTGTTTACTTTAATGTCATATAGTTTTCCGGTTCTGCTACCTGACCACCGTCCAGAATATACGCTGTCCATGTATTCTTGACACGGATCTCTTCTTTTTCGAACACACGGTTTTCGTCACTCAGAAACGGGTTCATATATGCAGCCAGATTCAGGCATGTCACCTGAAATGTATCCTCATCACCGATCTCCTTGCCGTCCTTGCGCACATGGCTCAGCTGATACGTTCCATCTTCTGACTCCAGTACTTCAATGGATAATCCGCTGACAGTCGGCAGTGAGCCGCGATTAAAGGGTGTAAATCCATCCTCCACGCCCTCTACGGAACATCTGATATACTCTCTCAGCTCTGCGCCGCTCATTTTCCGCTTCCAGGCTTCCAGGGGATTTGGTATGATCATGTTACCCGCCATCTTTTCGGTATAATCAGCTTTCATGACAGAACCCGTAAAGCTGTATGACGGTGCGATCAATACATCACTGTCATAGACAGCGCGCAGTGTATTTGCCATGGCAGAGTAGGATTCGTTGCCGCCTTTTTTATGAAAGACATTGCAGTAGCCCTGTTCAATAGTCAGTACAGTTTCAGCCGCGTCATCCTTTGGCTTCCTCAGCTGCGCATCAAATGCCTCATATGCCTGCTTCGCATCGTATTCACCCTGAATCATCTTAGAAACAACGTCCTTGGATACCGCAAAAAAGTCATTGGAGGCGATACGGATATACATATGGTTCTGTTTGATCAGGGGCGTCAAATTGTCAAGGGCAGGCGACAGCTTCAGATTCACATTCTGACTGTAGGCGATCACGTCCTCTCCATTTGCGAGATTGTTCTGGCTTCCCTCAGAAAGCATCACATTCAGCACCCGCATCGCCTTCTTATAACGGTTCTTATCCTTCTCCAGATCCTTGTTCAGCGCCACCTGAAATGCGGGATAAGAGAGCACCCACTGCTCACCGTTCTGACCGAAATAAGGGAGGAATACCGCATCGACACCCATATCCTGTAATGCAACGGTGTTCGATCCTCCGGAGCGGATCACAGCAACTTTTCCTTCGGTAAACATTTCGATCACCGGATCATAGGAAAGTTCCAGATCTTCCGGGCGGATATTGACATCCTTGATAAACTGTTCCATGCGCTCAAACACGCCCGGCCATACGGTATCATCCAGACCGATAATATCCATATTGGAAGGGTCCTCGTAGCCGCTGCGCCACATACTTCCCTCCATGGAGGTGATCTCCGGAATGGACAATCCCTGCAACACTTCCATACAAGTATAGTCATACGCAAAATCTGCTGCAAAGCCGCGAATACCGGCATCATCAAACGCCTGACATGCAGCCACAAGACTGTCATAATCCGTGGGTAACGGGATCCCGTATTCTTCAAACACCGCCCGGTTGGCAACCAGACCGTCTGCCTCACCACAGAGCGGAAGCCAGTTGACCGTACCGTCCGTGTTGGTAAAATTACCAATATACGATTCATAGATCGCACCTGCTTCCTCTGTCGTGGAAAGGTCCATCAGCTGATCCTTCAAGGCCGCTGCATCATGCAGGGAAAAACGACGGCAGGTGATGATGTCCGGCAGTTCGCCGTTCTCATTCATAAATCTATAGAAATCCAGATCGTTGTTTCCCACAACAAATTCAATATTCACATCCGGAAGCTGCGACTGGATATAGGGTGCAAAACTGTTGAGCATCGCATTGCTCCATAAATAGACCGTGATTGTCTCTGCATCCTCACGTTTCTCAGACGCAGCACATCCTGACAAAAGAGACACTGCCATAAGCACCGCCAACAATGCCGCTATCATTCTTTTTCCCTTTGTTCTCTGCATATTTTCATCCTCTCCCATATTTATTTGGAGTCTGTTGTTCGACTTCTTTTCGTAACTGTTCCGTGCCTTCACAGACCCAACACTCTTCGAACGGTCTGGCCCAAGCTTCTCTGTATCTTCTGCCTGTTCATTACCAGGCAGTATTTCATCCAATGTAGTGCGCAATTTTGACACAAAGAAAGGTTTTGCCAATACTCCGTCTGTAGAAATCTCTTCCGATTTATTTATCGTAACATTGATATCATAAGCGGTCAACAGAATAAACGGACTTTCCTTCTTTATCATCTTTCGAATTTCTGTTACGGTCTGTCTGCCGCTCATGCCCGTCATGTACCAGTCAATGAGTACCGCATCAAAATCGTTATCATCCGTAACGATTTCTGTGTCTTCACTGAAATCTGACCACGGGAGAGTTCCAGCTTTGCGCTGATTTCCTGTTCCTTGCGATACAGCTGCTCCTGCTGCTGCATTCTCATTGTGATCATAAGAATGAAAAGAAAGATCACCGCAAGACCAAATCCGGCAAAAACCAATGTTCTCACGACAGAATCCACCAAAATCTGCGTATTGGTGGCAACATATTGCGCAGGTATGGCAAGGAGGAGCACCCAGTCGGTATCCCTCATCCGATGCAGGCACAGATAATACCCGGTTCCGTCCAAAGAGTCGTTCGCGCCGCGATAAGGAATGAAAACACGAGCGGTACGGACAGCGCGAAGGAAGAACAACAGTTTTTTTGCTCTCATCACTTTTCCTCCTTTAATATTTCCGCCAAAGCGGCCATCAGTTCCTCGACCCTGATCGGTTTCGCGATATGCCGGTTCATACCTGCATCGTATGCATCCTGCTTATCTTCCTCAAATGCATTGGCTGTCATGGCAACAATGGGAATGCCTGCCTTTTCCTTATCCGCAAGCTTTCGTATCGTCCGGGTAGCCTTATAGCCATCCATATTCGGCATCTGAATGTCCATAAGGATCAGATCATAATACCCTGCATCTGCCTTTTCCAGCATATCCACACAAATGATTCCGTCCTCTGCAAGTTCAACTTCAAAACCCGCCTCTTCCAAAACCGTGATCGCTATTTCTGCATTCAGTTCGTTATCTTCCGCAAGAAGAATCCGCTTCCCCTTAAAAGAAACCATATCATAGTCGGAAGCCTTTTCCGTTTGATGTATGATATCCTCTGCTCCGTCAATACGATGAGGCAGTGTGACTGTAATTCTTGTTCCTTTTCCTACCTTACTTTCTACCTCAATGTTTCCCTGCATCAGATCCACCAGTTTCTTTACGATGGGCATACCAAGTCCGGTGCCATTCAGCTTACTTTCCGTGCTTGAACGCTCTCTGGTAAACTCTTCAAACAGATGGGATATAAATTCCTCAGACATACCGATTCCCGTATCTTCTATGACTGTCTGAAACATCGCATACCCGGGTCTGTCAGACGGGAGCTCGGTCAGTTTCATGGTGACCGTCCCTCCGGCAGGTGTGTACTTCAATGAATTACTTAAAATATTCAGGAAAACCTCCCGCAGCTTTGTCTCATCACAAATGACATCTGTATGTTCTATCCGGCACATTCTTGTAAACCGGATCCCCTTTTCTCTCATTTGAGGATCAAACATCGAAAACAGGGAATCGTTAAACTCATACACATTACAGCAGGATTCATCCAGAGTCGTTTTTCCGCTCTCAATTCTTGCCATCTCCAACACATTGTTGATGATAGAAAGCAGAAAATCATTGGATGTCTGAATATTCTTTATGTAAGTCCTTGCACATTCTTTATCGTCCAAATGTTTTTCCAGCAGATCCGTAAAACCGATAATGGCATTCATGGGTGTCCGGATATCGTGGGACATATTGAACAGAAAATTTGTTTTGGAGCGTTCCGCGGCTTGTGCTTTTCGTGCCATCTGCTCCATCTGTACCAGATTTTCCTTCTCCTGTATCAACAGCCTCTGCTTGGTCTGAACCTTCATAAACAATACAATGATCATTGTCAATGCAACAAATGCTGCCAGAATCCCCAAAATAATGTATGGGTGTAATTCGAGATATTCTGCCAGCGTCATATTTTCCACCCGGTATCTGGTATTTTCCGAAATGATCCTCTGAAGCTCGTCCGACGGCATATGATAAATGCACTTTGTCAGAATTCCCGCCAGTTCATGATTCACTCGATCCGGCAGATAACAACAGTATGCATAGGACGGTTCTTCGAGCGCTGTGTAAGACAGATTGCCGTTCCTATGCCCGTTGATAAACTTCTGAGCCATATAGGAATAGACATAAGTGACATCCGCTCTGCCATCCAACACCGCATCCATGGCAGCTTCCCTGTTTTCAAAGTATATAAGCTCCGCATCCTTCGTAAACAACGAATCCTCGTCCAGCTTCTGATTCTTCGCCAGAGCAATCCTTCGTCCAATATCGCCCTGATCCAGGCGGAACAATCTGGCAATGTGCATCTCCAGATAATCCGCTGTCACGACACCTCCTGCTTCTGCAACCATATTGCCGTTTTTTGAATCATAGTCAATAAAAATATCCGCAGTCCCGGAACGCATCCATTCCTCATACTGTTCACGGCTTTCCGGAGTGCTGTATGTAAAAGGAATCCCCGCCATTTTCATCAGATACGAAAAGATGTCCGGAATGACACCTTTGATCTCCCCATTTTCCACATAAGAATATGGATCACGATCCACATTACAGGCAACCTTCAGCCTATGCTCGTCAGATGCATAAAACTGTATCAGTTCTTTCTCTCTGTCTGTAAACCGAAGAACATTATCCTCCATATCGTAAAACCGATAAGAAAGCTGATTTTTCCAATCTCCCTCCGTCAGATCCATCTGCTCGATGCCATAATTGATTTCATCTAAAAGTGAAGTGTCCTCTTTTCGCACAATCGCGTAAAATAAATTGGCATCAAACTTTTCAATCACACGTTCTTCTTCGATCTCCCGCAGGCTGCTGGTGGTAATGGCATCAATTTTACCCCTCTTTAATGCATCCTTCAGCTGGTCAACCGAATCATAATAGACCGGCTTGTAGGAAAATTCCTTTTCCTTTGCAAAATCCTTCAGATTATCATTCTGGCTGCTGCCTCTTAACAACCCCATTCTCATACCGTCATACGTTTGATAATCACCTGAAATGATACGATCATTATCTTTATGTACCGTGATGATCGTATAACTGGACCCTATCGGCCTGGAAAAGGCAAATTTTTTTTCCCTTTCTGATGTCTTCTTCGCGGAAGTGACCAGATCGATCTCTCCTGTTTCCAGCATCTTCAGTGTTTCTTCCCAACTCTTATCATAACCGATATACTCGAAACGCAAATTACAGTAACGCGAAAGGAGATTTAAAAACTCATAGCCATAACCACTTTTTCGTCCCTCCTCGTCGATCATGTGATAACCGTCAAACGCAAAAAAACCCACTCGCACTGTCTGTACTGTCTCAGTTCCCCGTGCATACACCAAACCACTCTGAAGCTGCACCATTACCATCAGGAAGATCATCATACACAACAACAGTTTCTTTTTCATCCGCTGTTCCTTTCTGAAAGCGTGCCGTATTATTTGTTACATTTTTTGTTAGTATAACATTTTCGACATATATTTACAAGTCCAAAAAACTCACAGAAAGTTGTATCTTCTTGCCTTATATATTAGCGATTACAAATTCCGCTGCAACCAATCCATCCTCGCAAACCCTTACCTTGATCTGTCCGCTTTTCATCGTATACAAAATCCGACTGTCTGCTGCCTCGATTCGCTCAACTGCTTCAGCATCGGGATGACCGTAACGGTTATGTTCTCCGCAGGAGATGACAGACAGTTTTGGCGAGAGTACCTTCAAATATTCCTCTGAATTGGAGTATTTAGAGCCGTGGTGTGCTGCCTTGTAGATATCTATCTTCTGCAATCTGCCGCTCTTAAGCAGCCATTTTTCCTGATCCACACCGATATCCCCTGTCCAGAGAGCACGCACATTCGCATCCTCGTATAGACAGACAAGACTCGCTCCGTTGCAGTCATAGACAGGCGTTGTCATGTCCGGTGAGAGAAAATGTAGTACAGTTCCACTCACCATTTCTGACGATTGCGAATCATCCAAAAACATTCCCTCCTCGGCATCATTATGCAACTGCATAGTATCTCCTGCGCGCACCGCAATGACCGGCACCTCATACTGCGCCAGTGTCTCCAGCAGCCGCAGCTTTGCCTCATCCTCCGGCATTTGCGCAGAGATCACCACCGCATCTATTCGGTAACCTGCCTCCAATACCTCATAAAATCCATTCACATGATCATCGTCCAGATGTGATAAGATCCAGTAGTCCACCTTGCGGATCCCTTTTGACTTTAAAAACGGTAAGATCCGGTAGGTTCCGACACCCGACACATCCGTGCTGCCGCCATCCACAAAACACACCACACCTTCTTCCGTCCGCAGCATCGAACCGTCTCCCTGACCAACATCCAGATAATCGATCTCAAAGCCGCCCTTCGGGACATGAATCAGAATTGTGATGAGTAGCGCAGCGCCCCAAACGAGGTATCCGTATGCTCTGCCAGTCCCACGCATGTGTTTCTGCTTTTTCGAGTATTCAACCATCAACAGCAAGATACACAGAAGCCCATAGTACAACCACAGTTTTCCCGATGACGGTCGCCCACAGATCACCACGGAAAACGGCAGTTTCCCCACCACTTCACACACCCACACATAAGCGGACAGAACGATATGACAGGGCAAAAGCAAGATCCGCGCGCATGGCAAAAGAACCGTCCCCGCGACACCGCCCACCAGACCGAAGCCCAGCGCCACACCCAGATAGGGCAAAAGAAGCAGGTTTAAAAACAGTGCATACAACGGCAGCTCATAGTAGTAATACGCCACGAGCGGCAGCGTAAAAAGCTGCATCAACACTGACATACAAAGCGGATACATCAGCCGGTGCATGCACCCGCCATCCTCTTTTTGGGGCAGTATCATGGCTGCTGTCACAACGGCAAACACAGCCAGAAATGAAAACTGAAAGCTCACATCGTGTAAAAGGAACGGATTCTCCACAAGCTGTAATATGGCAAGCACCGCCAACGATGAGCATGTGTCATAGCCCCGCCCCAGACACTGCGCCAGCAGATAGAGTAAAAACATACCGATCGCACGACCGGAAGATACACCCATACCAATCATCGTACCGTATAGCATCAGAATAGCTGCTGTTACAAGCGCACCCTGCACATAAGAACGTTTCCATTTACGAAGCAGCGTATAGATACTCATACCGATCATACTGATGTGCATACCGGAAATCGCCAGCATATGACTGATACCCGCTCGCTGAAACAGTGTGCGCACATCCACATCCAAAAACGCTTTTTCCCCAACTGCCATAGTAGACATGATTCCTGCTGACTGCGGAGGCAGGCATGTCTCATAGACTTCACACAACCACATGCGCAACCGATACAGTCCTTCCCGCCATGCAATGATCCCGGAGGGCGCACGAACACAGACGATTGTCTCAGCAGACATCCGCCCGAGTATTTTTCTGTTTTTATAATATTGTTTTTCATTGAATTGTCCCTCGTTTCGAGGGGAATTGAACTCCCTGACCGGTCCTCTGACCGATAGAACGCCCTCCAGCGGATAGCCGCCTTCCTGCGCAGACACAACCACTCGATTTTCATAACCCGGCAGTGCGAGTGTCAGCTGCCAGTGCTCATTCTTTTGTTCCTTGCGGATGAGCGTACCGCAAACAGATATCTGCTGCCCGCACAAAAGCTCCTGGCTTTCTTTTTCCCATATGCCCGCCTGCCGGACATAACAGCCCGCTCCAAGCACCCCCGCCGCAAGAAGCAGCGCTCCTCTCAGGGCACATTCCCGGTAATGTCCATTTAAAAACTGTGGGAAAAGAATTGCTACGGCAAGCATGACCGCCGACAGAAAGATCTGCCAGCCGCCATGCTCTGCCAGAAGAATACCAAGAATCCATGCAATCGCAAATTGGCAGCTCAAGCTCCTAATCCAATGGATGTTTATTTTCCTCCTTGATATCATTGACAATGACTGTTCTGCTGCTGTCCGCCAGACGCACATAGGAGAGATCTTCTTCGTATATCGTACTGAGTGAACAGCTCTCGCGGTAAACACCGGACGTATCACCGTTGACGGAGATCTGCACTTTGTCAATGTGCGGCAATGCCGTCAGTGAATCAACCAGTGAATAGATCACGATCGGCTCCTGTATATTATAATTCTGGGTCCGAAAACCGTCATCCAGACTGACATAGCAGATCCGGTCTGCCACAGACACATTCACAAGCGCCGTCTCCGAAGGAATTGACGCGACCGCATCGCTTGTCTTCGGTCCTGCCAGAAGATGCTCGATCACGAGTTTCTCCAGCGAGACATTGCTGTTGTAATAAACTCGCTGTGTCTCCAATACCAGTCCGTCCCCTGACGGATTTGAAAAATACAGATCCAGCGATGCATGCTGGATGGAATTGATCTGTTCACCGGGATTGACTACAAAATCATCCGCTGTCATCTCCCCGACCTCATTTCCCCGTGTATCCAAAAGCGGTTCATCTTCCACAAAAAATTCCAGACAGTCCACACCCTCAACCTGCGTCAGTGTCTGCACCAACGCAAGCCTGCACAGGATCTCCTGCACCGAATCCATCGTTCGATAGGCATCATTAAAGTACACCTTCAGGTCACCGTCATCCTTCAAAAGGGTCTTCGTCACCTCGACACCCTCCGGAATCGGTTTGACATAGTCCACATCTCCGGAATCCGTTGACAGGACATTGATCAGCTCCTGCACCAGCAGCTCTTTATCGTTTACATCCGCATTTGGCTCATAAGGCATCCGTACCGTCTTTGTCTGTTCCTTGTCCAAATAGCTGATAAGCAGCGTTCCCTCCGGCTGTTCTTTCTCTCCGCAGCCGAGCAATACGGCACTGATCAGAAAAATCACTGCCGTCAAAATGACATATTTTTTCCGCATGCCGTCCTCCTAAGTCGCAATATATTTCAGCGGGATACGCACCGTAAAGATCGTACCCTCTCCCTCTGTGGAAAATGCCTTGATCGCTCCGCGGTGCATCAAAATAACATTTCGCGTGATCGCCAGACCAAGACCGGTACCACCGATCTCACGGGAATGGGATTTGTCCACGCGGTAGAAACGCTCATAGATATGATCCAATGAATCCTCAGGGATACCGATGCCGTTATCCTCCACCTTCACATAAAAATACTGGTGATCCGCATTCAGGGACACATGTACCCATCCATCCGGTTTATCATTATACTTGATCGCATTTTCAATCAGATTTGTAAGTGCCAGAGACATCTTCGTCTCATCGATCTCCGCGGTCACGGGACGGAAGCTCTCCAATACCAGCTCTATATTCTGTTTCTCCGCGATCGGCATCAACCGCTTCATGATCAGCTCCAGCGACTCGTTGACATTCACCGTGCTGATATTGATGCTGTCTGCCGCCTTGTCCATCTTTACCAGAGAAAGCAAATCCGTAATGATCTTATTCTCACGATCGATCTCGGAAGCAATATCCGTCATGAACTCCTGATACAGCTCCACCGGAGCGCCCTCCTGTCCGATCAGGGAATCTGCCAGCACCTTCATGGAAGTCAGAGGTGTTTTCAATTCGTGCGACACGTTTGATACAAACTCCTGTCTGGATTCATCCAGAACCTTCATGTTTTTCAGCATCGCATTGATATTGGCAGATATCTCCTCCGTCTCCGTAAAGTCATCGATCATGAGCATATCCTCACCATAACCGATCTGAATCTCCTCGATGGACTTTGTCATCTTCCGGAAGGGCTTCGCAAAAAAGTTGGACACAAAGATCGCAAATACCACGATCAGGATCGCAGCGGAAAGCTGGATGATCAGTGCGATATTCCGCAGATATGCCACCGAATCGCGCACATTATCCGTGGATACACTTACCAGAAGCACACCGAGGATCTCCTGCGACTCCACATCACGGATGGGAAGCGTCAGCTGAATATAGCGGTTTACAGGGTCATATTTGCTGGACTCCTGCCCCTGAAAGCTGGTGGCCACCTCCTCGGAGATAATGATCTTTGATGTATCCAGATCATAGGTATCCTTGATAATATGGAACGTGTTATCCACCACAAGGATACGACCGTCATAGATATTACAGATCAGCTCCAGCTTGGAGTTGATGGACTCAATCGTCACATCCTCCAGATACCCGTTATTCGCAATCTGATCAGAGAGAATTTTTGCCTGACTTAAAATATCGATGCTCCGGTTGGAAACCGCCCGGCTCTCGTATCCGCGCAGCAGACCGATGCGCAGGGCAATTCCCGGAAGCATACCAAAGATGACAAATGCAATGACTAAACGAAATCGCAGACTTTTAAAAAAATTACGCACTTTCTTTTTCGACTTCATCCTACCTGTTCCTTATCCACGATAATAATAGCCCACACCCCACTTTGTGTGAACATATTTCGGCTCACTCGGATTCGCCTCAATCTTCTCACGCAGACGGCGCACATGCACATCCACCGTGCGCACGTCGCCCGGGTAATCAACACCCCAGACGAGCTCCAGCAGCTTTTCACGGCTGAACACCTTATTCGGGTTGGTGACAAACAGCTCCAAAAGTTCAAACTCTCTTGCGGTCAGATTGACTTCCCTGCCGAGGATGAACAGCCTGCGGCTCTCCAGATCAAGCTTGAGATCGCCGCTATCTATGACCTTTGCCTTTGCTGGCGCAGGATCCTTGGTTCCGGTTCTGCGCATGATCGCCTTGATACGCGCCTTGACCTCCAGGATGTTGAAGGGTTTGGTAATATAATCGTCTGCACCATATTCAAGGCCCAGGATCTTATCCATATCATCACCCTTCGCCGTCAGCATGACGATCGGCACATTCGAGAACTCCCGAATACGCTGACATACCTCAAAACCGTCCATTTTAGGCAGCATCAGATCCAGAAGGATCATGTCATACGCATTTTCCGTCGCAAGCCTCAATGCCTCTTCCCCGTCATAAGCACACTCTACTTCCATGCCGTCCTGTTCCAGAGAAAACCGGATTCCCTTTACGATCAGCTTCTCATCGTCTACCACAAGCACTTTTTTCGCCATAATCACACCTCATGTTGTACTGTTTTGCACCGTTATCATACGAAACAGCTTTCTTAATCTACTTTCATACAGCCTTCCAGCTTTGCATAAATTCCGTCCCCGATTCCATCCACATTCTTGATGTCCGTGGTTGCTTTGAACGCACCGTTTTTCTCGCGATAGGCGATAATACTGCGCGCCTTTGAATCCCCGATGCCGGGCAGCGTCTTTAATTCTTCCAAACCCGCTGTGTTAATATTCACAAGACCGTCCAGACGCGCCTCCTCGGCCGCTGTCCGAACCTGCTGTTCCTCCTTTGTCGGGATCTCGATCATCTGTCCGTCCGTCAAAAGCTCCGCCTGGTTGACCGCTGTCTGCGCCGCCTCATCCGTCATTCCTCCGGCAAGGGCGATCGCCTCACGCACACAAAAACAGCGAGCATTTCTGTCTCCCGCAAAGAGGACCTGCTGCTCTTCGCATCTGTATCCGGAGGTTCAGCGCCTTCATCCCGGGCGGCTTCTTCCGTCTGCAGCGTTCCGCTTTCCAGCACACCATTCTCTTCCGGAAGTACCGTCACTGCCGGAGACACCTGCCCCTGATATGCGCACCCATATAAAAGTAACAGCATAAGACAGCTTATCGCTGCCCTTGCTGTCCTCTTTTGTTTTTTGTGAATCTGTTGTGTCTGTTGTTTCATTCACATCGCTCCTTCCTGCAACCGACTGCAGGTAAGAGCACTCAAAGCGATATACTTATTTTAGCTGAGAATCGTAGAATTTACAACCCTTTGTTTGTGGCATTTTTATGACAATTCATCAAGACATGCCGACAATTTTTCAATCATCTCGTCCACATGACTTTTTTCAATAACAAGCGGCGGTACAAAGCGTAGCACATCGCTGCCTGCCGTGATGAGGATCAGTCCATGCTCCAGTGCCTTTGCGGACACTTCACCGACTTTTTTCGTACATACGACGCCCTGGATCAGGCCGACACCCCTGTGCGCTGTCAGACAGTCATATTTGCTGACCAGTTCCTCCAGCTTCTCGGACAGATATGCTCCCACTTCCTGCACATGATCCGTGATCCGGTCGCGCTCCATCATCTCAAGTACCTTTGTCACTGCAGCGCCTACAAAGGGATTTCCACCGTAGGTCGTGCCGTGATCGCCGGGTGCCAGTGATCTTTCCGCTACCTTTTCCGTCATGAGAAATGCTCCCACCGGGACACCACAGCCCAGTGCCTTTGCACTGGTCATAATATCCGGCTTTATACCATAACCCTGCCATGCAAACATGTGACCGCTGCGTCCCATGCCGCACTGGATCTCATCAAGGATCAGCAGGATGTCTTTTTCATCACACAGTGCGCGCACACCCTCTAAAAATTCCTTAGAAGCGGGATAAATGCCACCCTCGCCCTGAATCGTCTCCATAATGATCGCACATGTCTTATCGGTAACCTGGGCCTTTACACTCTCAAGATCGTTAAAGTCCGCATATGCCACACCCGGCATCAACGGCTCAAAGGGCTCTCTGTAATGGGCATTTCCCGTCACGGACAGTGCGCCGATCGTTCTGCCGTGGAAGGAATGGTTCATTGCGATGATCTCATGTCCGCCATGTCCGTCTTTTGTGTACGCATATTTTTTAGCCGCCTTGAGCGCACCCTCGATCGCTTCCGCACCGCTGTTCGTAAAGAACACACGATCCATGCCGCTGGCTTTTTTTAATGCCTCGGCTGCAGTCGCAGTCGGCACATTATAGTAGAGATTCGACGTGTGCAGCAGCTTGTCGATCTGTGCTTTTAATGCGTCATTGTACTCCTGATTGTTGTAGCCGAATGCCATGACAGCGATTCCTGCCGCAAAATCCAGATATTTTTTTTCGTCTGTATCATAGAGATACACGCCATCGCCTTTATCCAGAACAAGCGAAAAACGATTATAAACATGCAACAGTGCATCCTCTGCCAATTGAATCTGTTCTTCTTTATTTGTCTTCATTGTAAAATTTCTGCTCCTTATCTCCTAAAAATGCGGTTCCGACACCCTTGTTGGTAAAGATCTCCAAAAGCAGGCAGTGTGCGATCCGTCCATCCAGAATATGTACACGGGAAACGCCCTGCTCCATCGCGTCAATACAATTGTTGAGCTTCGGCAGCATGCCGCCGCCGATAAATCCGTCCTCAATGAGCTTTCGCGCTTCAGACAGACGCAGTTCGGAAATGAGTGTGCTCTTGTCATTCGGATCCTTATAGACACCCTCGATATCGGTCAGGAAAGCAAGTTTTTCTGCGCTTACCGCCTTCGCGATCGCGCAAGCCGCGTCATCTGCGTTGATGTTATAGGACTGATAGTTTTCATCCATGCCGATAGGACCTACGATCGGCAGAAAATCTTTCTCCAACAGATCATAGAGAATCTTCGGGTTGACCTCGGTGATCTCACCGACATAACCGATATCTTCACCGTTTGAATACTTCTTTTCCACCTTCAGCAGTCCGCCGTCCTTACCGGTGATACCGACACCCATCACACCAAGCTGCTGTACCATCTGCACGAGAGATTTGTTGACCTTGTTCAGCACCATCTCGGCGATCTCCATCGTGGGCTCATCCGTGACACGCAGACCGTTGATGAAATGCGGCTCCATGCCGACTTTTTCCACCCACTTGCTGATCTCCTTGCCGCCGCCGTGCACGATGATCGGCTTGAAACCAACGAGTTTCAACAGTACCACATCCTGAATGACGCTCTTTTTCAATTCTTCATCCACCATCGCACTGCCGCCGTATTTAACTACGATGATCTTGCGGTTAAAGCGCTGGATATAAGGGAGCGCCTCCACCAGCACCTGTGCTTTCTGTAAAATATCATCCATGTTTTCCATTTTTCTGTCTCCTATCTTTAACAATCTATGAGCGATAGTCCGCGTTGATCTTCACGTAGTCATATGTCAGGTCACAGCCCCACGCCGTCGCAGTCTCCGTACCCATATTCATCTTTGAGATGATCTGCACGTGATCGTTTGCCAGCAGCTTTGCAGCCTCTTCCTCGCTGTAGTCCACGCCTGCGCCGTCCTTAAAGATCAGCATCGTCGTATCGCCGCTCTTGAAATACATTTCCACCTTCATGGGATCAAACTGCACACCGGAATAACCCAGAGCACACAGCTCTCTTCCCCAGTTTGCATCACACCCGTACATGGCTGCCTTTGTCAAACTGGAGCACACAACTGATTTTGCAAGGATTCTTGCGTTTTCTTTGGTGTCTGCACCTTCCACGATGGACTCAACCAGCTTGGTCGCACCCTCACCATCTGCCGCCATCTCCTTTGCCAGAAACGTACAGATGGCATTCAGTGCCTCATAAAACTGATCATAATCGCTGCCCTCTGCCGCGATCTCGGCGTTTCCTGCCATTCCGTTGGCGAGAACCAACAGCGTATCATTCGTACTGGTATCACCGTCTACAGAGATCATGTTGAACGTATCCACAACGATCTCGCTCAGTGCCTTCTGCAGCATCTCATGAGAGATCGCCGCATCTGTCGTCACGTAAGCCAGCATCGTGCACATATTCGGATGGATCATTCCGGAGCCCTTCGCCATGCCGCCGATCGTAACCGTTTTTCCACCGATGGTCAACTCATACGCGATCTCCTTTTTGTGCGTATCCGTCGTCATGATCGCCTGCGCTGCCGCAGTTCCGGCTTCAATACTGTCATCCAGCAGCGTTGTCAGCTTCTTTGCGCCCGCCTGCATCTTATCTACGGGAAGCTGCATGCCGATCACACCGGTCGAACCGAGCAAAACGGCATCTGCGGAAATGCCCAGCGCCTCTGCTGCCGCATCCGCGGTCTTCTGACAGTAGAGATCTCCCTCCTCTCCCGTACACGCATTGGCGATACCTGAGTTCACAACGACTGCCTGCGCGGTTCCGATATTTTTTACGATATTTCTGTCCCAGACGACCGGTGCTGCCTTGAAAACATTTGTTGTAAAAGTACCTGCCACAGTAGCCGGAGCTTCACTGTACACCATTGCCATATCCGTTCTACCCTGATACTTGATCCCTGCCGCCGTAGCTGCTGCCTTGTATCCCTTTGCCGCGGTCACACCGCCTGTGATCTGTTTCATATACTCGCCCTCCTTTACAACCGTTCCATGCCTCACGGTTGCTTTTCTTCGATCATATTTATCTACTGGTTAAACTTTGTAATGTTCGCTTCATTCAATGTGAAATCATAATAGTTCAGATCCTCGCGAAAGGTCCAGCCGACGCTCTTCCAGAAACGATTTCCCACCTCGTTGCTCTTGAAGGCGATCAGGCTGACCTTGTTGATCTTTTCCTCTTGAAGCGCACGCATGCACGCGACAGCCATCGCCTTTCCGATCCCATGCTTGCGGTAGTCTGCATGGACACATACGTGGTAAAAACAGCCGCGTCTGCCGTCGTGTCCACACAGGATCGCTCCGATCACCTTTTCACCATCCAGTGCAACCATACTCGTCGTCGGATTGCGCCGGATAAAACGACCTACGCCTTCTGCGGAATCATCGATACTGCGGATGCCAAAACCCTTGATGGTCATCCACAGCTCATATACCTTATCATAATCAGCTTCCGTCATCGGGCGGATCCGGATACCAAGATCTTCCCCGCACGATTCCGGCACCGAAAGCTTTGACCTGCTCATTTCTTTATTTTCCATTTATCATCAACCTCTACGGGAAGCACGGAACAAGCTCCAATCCTTCCTTCTCGTCCAGTCCAAACATCAGGTTCATGTTCTGCACCGCCTGTCCTGCAGCGCCCTTTACCAGATTATCCAATGCACCCATCATGATGATGCGTCCGGTACGCTCGTCAATGACAAAATTGACATCCACAAAGTTGCTGCCCTCTACCCATTTTGTCTCCGGACATTCACCCTTCGGCAAAACACGTACGAAATACTCATCCGCATAATATTTCTCATAGGCAGCGCGAACCTCCGCCTCGGTCGGATATGTCCCATCCGCTTTCTTCACCAGTGAAGCGTACTCCGTAGCTAAAATACCACGGTTCATCGGCACCAGATGCGGCGTAAAATTGATCACCACTTCTTTTCCGGCCGCATAGCCAAGCTGCTCCTCGATCTCCGGTGTATGGCGATGCGTCGTCACACCGTATGCCTTCATATTTTCATTGACCTCGCAGAACAGGTTCGGCAGTTTTGCACCGCGTCCTGCGCCGGAGGTTCCGCTCTTTGCATCCACGATCAGCGTATTCGGATCGATCAGCCCCTCCTTTACCAACGGATATGCGGTCAGAATAGAGCATGTCGTGTAGCATCCGGGATTTGCGATCAATCTCGTATTTTCGTTTATCAGACCACGGTTGATCTCACACAGACCATACACAGCCTGCTCGATCAGCTGCGGAGACTGATGCGTGATCTTATACCATTTCTCATAAGTTGCCACATCCTTGATACGGTAATCCGCA
>SFRL01000104.1 GCA_004562765.1 bacterium
CTTCAAAATTCCCGATACAACGTCAAAAAACCGTGATATAATGTTTGCATACAGGGTATCCGCCGGAGGCGGCAGCGCTTACGGCGGAAAATGGAGGCCGAATCCTAATAAACCGAATGACAGTAGGTATTTAGGAGAACCGGGAGAAATCAAAATAACAAAGACGAAAAAGGGAGAAGTATTTCTAACCAAGATTGGATTAGACGGCAGGGCCGAAAGAGAGCGTCATGAAACAGTACACACTAACCCTGCAAAACATACCAACCCACACGACCATATCATAGAATGGAAAGGGCCTGACTGTCATCCAAAACCGGGGCCGCCGATAAATTATTATGGTATAGTCCCTGAATTCAAAAACTGTATAGGAGATGTAAAAATGAGCGAACCGCTTATAATCACAGATGACATGAGCTTAAATTTTGAGTCAATAAGTGAGTTTAAACAAAGTATAAACTGGGGAGCAGAGATAGAATTTACATGGAAGGGTAAGGAATACGGCGTTATAAGATATGGAACGGATAACAAGATAACTATCTATGAGGCGTACAAGCCCGAAACCGAAAAGGTGTGCGAGACCGCCGATGACGCGCTTGAGTATATAGTCGGCGGGGATAGGCTGCGCGATGTTATAACCAAGGTCAACGTCGTAAGCCGCACGATCTGACGGCTGCTGCCGCAGAGCAATTCGTTGCTACGCTCCATATAGTCGTTTTTGCTATAACCCGACCGGTTTTTCCTTTTCGTTTTTAAGCTTTATGTAATTGCTTTTGCCGGTGCTCGACCATAGAGTTTTCAGCTAATCGTCTTTGCGCTCGCGCACTAAATTAGAAGCAGCAGTATTCAACAGCCTCTGCACCCGTAGGGGCGAGCATCGCTCGTCTGATCCGCCGGAGGCGGCAGCGCTTACGGCGGAAAATGGAGGCCAAGTCCGAATAAACCGAATGACAACAGATTTTTAGGCGAACCTGGTGAAATAAAAGTAACGGAATTTTCAAATGGAGAAGTATTTTTAACAAAGATCGGAAAAGACCTCAGGGCGATTGCGGAAAGGCACCATACTACAAAACCCAATCCAAGACTCCATTCCAACTCCCATGACCATAAAATCAACTGGGATTCTCCCAGAAAAGGTGTCCCTAATTTTGAAAAGCCACATACGAATTACTGGCGCGAAGAGTATCCCTATGGCGCACCAGAGTTCAAGGTTTTCAGAGGTGCTATTATGAAATACACTTTTAATTCTGATGAAGAGAATCGATTCAAAACCATATCAAATTTCAAAGAATGCATTATTCGCGGCGGAGAGCCTGTCTTTGTCTGGAAAGGACTGCAATATGGCGTATGTTTTTACGGAGATAAGTACTGCATTGCGCTTACAAATGGAGAACAGGAGAAGATTTATGATACACCCGATGATGTTCTGAACTATCAGGTGGGGGAAGATCGTTTGCGGGATGTTATTACCCAAGTAACGGTTCTGCACCGGAACATTTAAGATAAACGGGAACGCGATCATACTTCGTCACGAAACTGGCCATGCGCCTGGAAGTGGACACTCTAATCCTCATGACCATCCGGTCACCTGGAATAACCCCGACGAGCACCCGCAAAAAGGAGCGGCAATCAACTACCCGGAGGGTGCTCCGGATTTAAAACAATATAGGAAAGGGAGAGCTTTTTTGGATACAAACACCATTTCATATGATCCGGAAGCATATCGTTTTAAAACTATTAGTGAGTTCAAAACCAGCATGCGTTATGGCGCAGAAGTTGTCATAGAATGGCAAGGACAGGAATATGGCATTTGGTCAGAAAATGGGTCTATTCGAATCACCTGTTCAGACATCCCAAATGAAAACAATATATTCGAGAATTCTGATGCCGCTCTTGAATATATGGTCGGTTCAGATCGTCTGCGTGATGTGATCACACAGGTCACGGTGCTTGACCGCACGATTTGAGATAAACCCACTGATTACTGGTGCGAAGAGTATCCGGATGGTGCTCCAGAGTTTAAGAATATGCAATCGGGAGATGTTGGAAGAATGAATACTGAGCTTTGGTGCGATCCTGAAGCAATGCGATTTAAAACAATTAGTGAGTTTAAAGACAGCTTACGCCGCGGCGGTGAAATTGTGATTGAGTGGAATGGAAATACATACGGGATCTTTAACAATGGCCAAAAGTTTTTCATAGTCACGCCTTCCATACATACTACATTCTTTGACACTCCTGATGAACTGCTGGAATACAGAATTGGAGATGAGCGCCTACGCGACATCATTACTCAGGTAGATGTAAACGACCGTGCTCTTTGATAAAACCCCTTGCTCGCCGCTTGCAAACTATTGATATAACTGGTTTTTGCCAGATCCTATAATTACACTCAGACCATGTAAAGGCCCACTTTTGTCTGCCAAGACATGAGTGGGCCTTTACAATGATATCCGTTCCTTGCGGAACTGGTGATATATCTCCGGTATGATAGCGCACTTTGTGCGATGATATATGCCTCCGGCATATGGGGAACGTATATCATATCGCGCAAGCGATATATCATTATAACTCTCCCTATCTCAAGCCAGGCTTTTTCAGTCTGCCTGTCACGGCGGACGAACTGCACTTGAGCGCGCTCAACACACCTTTTCCAGAGATGCAGGGCGATATTGTGTATGTGGACTATGAACTCAGTTCATGGAAATACATGAGCTATGACAAAACCACTGCGGAAGATTTGGAAAGCTTCAAAATTCCCGATACAACGTCAAAAAACCGTGATATAATGTTTGCATACAGGGTATCCGCCGGAGGGTGAACCGGGGGAAATAAAGACAACATATACGAACGGGTATCGTGTTGATACAAAGATTGGTGCGGATGGGCGTGCAGTAACAGAGCGCCACTATACAGATCATAATCAGCCATGGGCACATACCAATCCGCACGACCATCCGATTCATTGGAACAAGCCAGCGGGATATCCTGAGCCACAGCCGCCAATCAACTACCCGGAGGGTGCTCCGGAATTCAAACAATATGGAGGACTTTGCTTTATGGGAAACACAATTGTTCCCGCCAATTCACCGGAACAGAACAGATTTACAACGATCAGCGACTTCAAGACCTGCATGAGACGGCACGGAGAGGTTGAATTCTCATGGAACGGAAATCTATACAGCATTACGCATCGCGGCAATGGACAAATAAGTATTTCCGCTGCCTATCGGGAAGAAACAGAAAAGCTCTGCAATACATCTGACGAAGTTCTTGAATATATGGTCGGTTCAGATCGTCTGCGTGATGTGATCACACAAGTAACGGTGCTTGACCGCACGATTTAAGATTTTTTCAATTCGCTTTTTAGCTTCAAATAATCGCTTTTGCCATAACTCGACCGGTAAGGTTTCAGATAGTCTTTTTTGCACTCGCGCCCTCAATTAGAACATACAAACCTTCCCCTCAAGGGGAAGGCTTGAGGCAAAATATTTTCCGCTCTCCCCCGGTCGGGCATTGGTAAAAACGATTATTGCCATTCTTAACGCGGATTGCTTTGCGCCAGCCGGCGCCCCTCAAGGGGAAGGCTTGTAGTAAAAAAATTCCTGCCTCAGGGTAGCAGCGAATAAGACAGGTTTATAGCTTTAGAGAGAACAGCGTGGCGGAAGTCACGCTGTTCTGCTTTTTGATGCGTGAGTGAGTATTTCGGCAATGATGCTCTCCGGCAGGAAACCAATGCAGGCAAGGCTGATATGCACATCCTGCACTCGCTGCCCGCTGCTCTTATCCGGCGCGGAAACA
>SFRL01000021.1 GCA_004562765.1 bacterium
CATGGAGTAAAGTAAAACCACAAGTCATTGCCTGATACTTTATCAGCGCATCGTGGGTAAACTCTATCCAATTAAATCCGAAGGTAAAGTTACGCAGTCCCGGAAATAAAATCTATTTGACATGCAAAGGAGGTATGGACTATCATTAATATAAATAGGATAAAAACGGAGATTATATGCGGGTATGCAGACATATGAACTGATCGCCCCCTGCCATTTCGGACTGGAGGCTGTTTTAAAGAGAGAAATATATGATCTCGGCTATGAGATCACGCGCGTGGAGGACGGACGTGTCACATTTACCGGAGATGCCGAGGCAATCTGCCGGGCAAACCTGTTTTTGCGAACTGCGGAACGCGTGCTCATACAGGTAAGGATGCCAGATTCTGGGTAAAGAAGGCTTCCTCCATCAAGAGTAAGCTGTTCAGCCCTTCCGATATACAGTCGATCGTAAAAAAAGCAGTTGTCGAGCGAATGAAGGGACATTTTGGCATCTCATGGTTTTCGGAGGATGGGGCGGATTATCCCCTGCGTGTTTTTCTCATGAAGGATGAGGTGACGGTGACGATCGATACGACCGGGGATTCCCTGCACAAGCGTGGATACCGCACGATGGCCGGGGCGGCACCGCTGTCTGAGACGCTGGCGGCATCGCTGATCATGCTGACGCCGTGGCATGCAGACCGGATTCTGGTGGATCCATTCTGCGGCAGCGGAACATTTCCCATTGAGGCGGCGATGATGGCTGCAAATATCGCGCCGGGCATGAACCGTGATTTTTTGTCCCAGGAATGGGAGGCACTTGTTCCGAAGAAGGTCTGGTATGAAGCCATTGAGGAGGCACAGGATCTGGTGGATCTTGACGTGGAAACGGCGATCCAGGGTTACGATATCGATGAGAGCGTGATCGCGGTTGCACGTGAAAATGCACGTCGTGCCGGAGTGGACAAGCTGATCCATTTTCAGCGCAGACCGGTGGCAGAGCTGAACCACCCGAAAAAATACGGCTTTGTGATCACAAATCCGCCTTACGGTGAGCGTCTGGAGGATAAGAAGGATCTTCCGGCACTCTATCAGCAGATCGGCGAGGCATACGCAAGACTGGATGACTGGTCGATGTATCTGATCACGAGTTATGAGGATGCCGAACGCTATATCGGCAAAAAAGCGGACAAGAACCGCAAACTCTACAATGGCATGATCCGCACATATTTTTACCAGTTTCTCGGTCCAAAGCCGCCCAGGCGGCAGCACCGTGATGTGACATTACAGTAATAAAAAAGGAAACATATGCGTTATTCCAAAAGATACATTTTTTTTACAATTGTTTTATTTGTGTTTATATTGGCAAAATTCAATAATTCCGCCAGTGAGCTGGTGGAGGTGGAGTCGTTCCGCGGGGCAAGGCTGCAATCTTCCGACTGGAATCCTTTGATCGCGGCCAGTATCAATGACGATGTGATCACCTTGAATATCGGTAGCCGCAGCTACACCAGCAAGGATACGCCGCTTTATATGGACGACGAGCTGCAGCTCATGGTTCCGGTGAGCATTTTGCGGGACAGCTTAAACTGCAGTGCACATATTTATGACGAGAAAAAGCTGGTTTTGCAAAAGAGAGATCTGTCCATCAGCTTTTTTCTCGGAGAAGACGCGTGTACCGTGAATGAGCAGCCCATGAAGCTGTTGTCTCCTATGACGAAGGATGCGGATGAGTATTATGTGGGCATGAAAGATCTGGCGGAACTGCTGGGCTATGATTATGAATGGGATATTGCTCAGAATAAGGCTGTGGGTGTCGATACCATGAGCGATGTGGGATTTCTTCCATATAAATATGATCTGCGCGAGCAACAGCGTGTGACCGGAGTAAAGGATCAGGGAGCGCTTGGCACCTGCTGGGCATTCGCGACGCTCACAGCACTGGAATCCACACTGCTCCCGGAGGAAAATCTTTCGTTTGCAGAAGATCACATGACACTTTGCAACAGCTTCAGTCAGGGTCAGAATGACGGCGGTGACTATACCATGTCTATGGCCTACCTTGCCTCCTGGCAGGGACCGGTGCTGGCGGAGGATGATCCCTATGGTGACGGAGAGACGGATCCGTCACTGAAGGCAGTCAAGCATGTGCAGGAGATGCAGGTCATGGAGTCCGGCGATCAGCAGAAGATCAAGGAGGCAGTGTTCAAATATGGCGGAGTACAGACTTCTATTTATACGACACTGCAGGATTCTGCCAGCACGAGTGTTTATTACAATTCAGAGACGAATGCCTACTGCTATCAGGGATCTGAAAAGTCCAACCATGATGTTGTCATCATTGGATGGGACGATTCCTACTCGAAGGATAATTTTTCCACTCCCCCGGAGGAGGATGGCGCTTTTATCTGCCAGAACAGCTGGGGCAGGGAATTTGGCGAAAACGGCATTTTTTACATTTCTTACTACGATTCCAACATCGGCATCCACAATGTGGTCTACACAAAGGTGGAGGATGTGGACAATTACGACAACATCTATCAGTCAGATCTGTGCGGATGGGTCGGACAGATGGGTTACGACAGAGAGAGTATCTACGGAGCGAATGTATTCCGGGCAAAAGGAGCAGAGCAGATTGAGGCGGCAGGTTTCTATGCAACCGGAAAAGATACCTCCTATGATGTTTATGTAGTCAAGGATTTCAAAGATACCTCAAGCCTTGAGCCGGCGAACCGGATCAAGGTCGCGCAGGGACAGTTATCCAATGCGGGCTACTATACGATCCGGTTTAACAATCCGGTAGAAGTGGAGGCCGGAGAGCGCTTTGCGATCATGATCTATATTACGACACCAAATGCGGTGTATCCGATGGCGATTGAATATGCGGCAGATGAGCTGACCGCGGATGTGGACATCTCGGATGGAGAGGGTTATATCAGTATCCGGGGAAGTCAGTGGAATCGCGTAGAGGAGCAGGCACAGAGCAATCTGTGTATCAAGGCATACAGCTCGGCCAGAGAGGAAGCGGCAGAATAATGGAAGAGAAGATCGTGCGCGGTACGTCACTGTTTATGGTGATGCTCACTGTTTTTATCTGTTCCAGTCTTGTCTATCTGCCGGCGCTGGAGGTAAAAGCGCAGCAGTATGTGGCAAAGCAGATGCGCATCCGCAGGGAGCGTGAAGAGCGCGAGGAAATGTGGGCGATGCTTTCCGGGCTGGAGTTTTTGGATTACTCCACAAAACAAGCGATGGCGACCGCAGAAGAACTGCCGGAAGAACAGCAGCAGACAGCTGTGGCGGCACTGGATTTTCCCCAGCAGCTGCGGCTGGAACTGCCGAAAAACTGCTCAAAAGAGGATGTGACAGTCAGCAATCACTATGTGACGCGAACCATCGATATACAGATCAAGGGTGCCGGTGATGACTACCTGGTGCGCTATCCGATGATCGGAAAAAGTGATCATATCGATGATCTGAATTATTTCGCGGGTCAGGACGGCGGTACACTGGAACTGTCGATGGAGCACGTGTATGAGCTTTCTCTTGACTGGCAGGAACAGTATCTGTATATTGATTTTATAGCGCCGCAGGACATCTACGACAAAATCGTTGTCATTGATGCGGGACACGGTGCAAACATGCCGGGAGCGATCGTGGGCGACGTGCAGGAAAAAGATATCGACCTTGCGATCGTAAAGCAGTTGAAAAAGCTGTTTGATGAAAACGCAGATGAGAAGCTTGGTGTGTATTATACGAGGCTTAACGATTCCGATCCTGCATTTGCGGACCGGGCGGGGCTGGCAAACGATACGGGTGCGAACCTGTTTGTGAGCATACATAATAATTCCTATCCGCAGTCTGAGGCAGTCAACGGGACGGCGGTACTCTACGATGAGAAAAAAGAGGTAGCAGGAAACAGCTCCAGGCATCTGGCGGACATTCTGCTGAAAAAAACAACCAATGCACTGGGAAGTAAAAATATGGGTCTGGTGGCAGGAAACGATATTTATGTCATCCGCACCAGCGAAGCACCGGCGGCGTTGGTCGAGGTGGGATTTATGACAAATCCGAAGGAGCTTGCCAACCTGACCGATGAGAGTTATCAGAAAAAATGCGCTCGTGCAATTTATGAAGGAATCATGCAGGCGCTTGAGGAGGGTTATTAAAGATGAGCAGAATCATTTTTGCGACAGGAAATGCGAACAAGATGAAGGAGATCCGCATGATCCTGTCAGATATGGGAATGGAGATCCTTTCCATGAAAGAAGCGGGAGTTGACGTGGACATTGTGGAGAATGGAACGACCTTTGAAGAGAATGCCATGATCAAGGCAAAGGCGATCGCAAAGCTTTTGCCGGATGATATCGTACTGGCGGACGATTCCGGTCTGGAGATCGATCATCTGAATAAGGAACCGGGTATTTATTCCGCGCGGTATATGGGTGAGGATACCTCGTATGAGATCAAAAACAGAAACCTGATCGATCGTCTGGAAGGTGTGCCGAAGGAACAGCGGACAGCGCGCTTTGTCTGTGCGATCGCGGCAGTACTTCCGGATGGCAGTACAAGGACCACCAGAGGTACGATCGAGGGATATATTGGCTGGGAACCCGCCGGTACCAATGGATTTGGTTATGATCCGATCTTTTATGTGGATGAATACGGTTGTTCGACAGCAGAGCTTCCGCCCGAGGAAAAAAATAAGGTGAGCCATAGAGGAAATGCGTTGCGGGCTATGCGTGAGGAGCTTGGAAAGTCATGAAAGAAAAAAAGATTCTTTTGGTCAGTGACACACATGGATTTCACGAAAATTTGAAGGAGGTCGTCCGTCTGGAAGCGCCCTTTGACCGCATATTACATATGGGCGATACGGAAGGATGGGATCCCATTATCGAGGAGATCGTGGGAGCGCCGATGGAACTGGTTTCCGGCAATTGTGACTGGGCGAGCGCTCTGCCCAGCGAGAAGACGGTGTCGATTGGCGGCGTTCGGATATTTATGACGCACGGACACGAATACTATGTGACGACAGGTATGGATGTGCTGCGGGATCAGGCACTGGCATGCGGTTGCCAGATTGCGTTGTTCGGACATACACATCGTCCGTATTTAGAGCAGTACGGAGGTGTGTTGGTGGCAAATCCGGGCAGCATTTCAAGACCCAGACAGCCGGGCTATGAGCCAAGCTATGGGATATTGACCATCGATGAAACAGGCATTCCTAAAATAGATTTGAAATTTTTGAAAAAATAGGTTGACATTTTTCCTGCTCTCACATATAATGTTAGATGCGTTGCGGTGTTCGTAGTACGCACGATGCACGCGGGTGTAGTTCAATGGTAGAACACCAGCCTTCCAAGCTGGATACGTGGGTTCGATTCCCATCACCCGCTTCGCGAGTAGCGAGCTACTCGGCATGTGTCTGTAGCTCAGTTGGATAGAGCAACGGCCTTCTAAGCCGTGGGTCGGGGGTTCGAATCCCTCCAGGCACGGTCTTTATGGTGGGTATAGCGCAGTTGGTTAGCGCGCCAGATTGTGGCTCTGGAGGCCCAGGGTTCGAATCCCTGTATCCACCTTTTGAGCAATCAGTTTTCGGTGGCTGGAATAAAGAGTTGGGTCTGGCAGTTTTATGATGGGCTATCGCCAAGCGGTAAGGCACAGGACTTTGACTCCTGCATTCACCAGTTCGAATCTGGTTAGCCCAGTTTAGTGAGAGATCACATAATATTATAATGTATGGGATACTAGCTCAGTTGGTAGAGCACTTGACTTTTAATCAAGTTGTCGGGGGTTCGAATCCCCCGTGTCTCATTAAAAAAGGTATCATGCGGTTGCATGGTACCTTTTTCAATGAGAAGGTCGTTCGAACAGCTTGCGAGGGCAAGCAGTTCGAATGACCTATAAATGCTCCACCGGAGCATTTACGGGTCAGACCCTCCCCCGTGTCTTACGGGAATAAGCCCCGACAACGTGTTTTATGGTTGTTTTTATGAAACATGCATATTATAATGGGGGAAAGATGAATGAAAAGCGAGGTGTTGATATGTGTAGTATAGCTGTAAAAATACCTGATGAAGTATTATACGATACAAAAATGACAGAGGCGGAGGCAAATGATTTCGCAAAGAAAGCGATTGCACTGATGCTTTATTCAAAAAATCATATCTCCATTGGATACTGTGCCCAGATTGCAGGTATGTCGGAAGAAGACTTTATAAAATACCTGAGCAGTAATCATATATCAATTTTTAGCTTTGATGACGAGAATGAGTTTTTGGAGGAGATGGGTAATGCGTAGAGTGATTGTCAATTCTACGCCTCTGATAGCTTTGTGTAATGCCGGGTTGCTTGGAGTGTTCAAAGATATATATGGGCAGATTACGATTCCGCAGGCTGTGTATGCTGAGGTGACTGCGAAGCCTGATTCTGCGTGTATGCAGATAAAAGATAATTTAGACTGGATTCAGGTTGAGGCTATAGCGGATACTGCTGACAGAAAGATGTATAAGGCCAAACTTCACGCTGGAGAAGTTGATGTAATGATTCTTGCACAGAGTGAACCGAAGGCTGACTTGGTCGTTATTGATGATAATGCAGCAAAGAAAACAGCCAAGTATTTAGGGCTCACAGTGACGGGAACGATAGGAGTTCTCTTAAAAGCAAAGAAGATTGGATCGATATGTTCTGTAAAAGAGGCAATTTCCAAAATGCAAAGCAATGGATTCTATATAAGCGAAAACATTATAGAACTGGCGTTAAAGCAAGCTGGAGAATAGATTTATTTTGTGGATCTGGTGCGTGATTATCATGAAAAATATGTTTTTTCGATTGTATGAAGACAGAAATGGGAAACCAAAATGGAGAGATGAATGAAAAGCGAGGTGTTGATATGCCGTTATTGCAGGAGCGAATTTATACAACAGAAGATATTTATGCCTTGCCGGACGGAGAACGTGCAGAGCTGATTGACGGACAGATCTATTATATGGCTCCGCCAAGCCGTAAGCATCAATCTATATTAGGGGAACTTTTTACTATCATAAAGAATTATATCAAATCAAAAGGCGGCTTATGTGAACCGTATATCGCTCCGTTTGCCGTATTTCTAAATTCAGATGATAAAAACTATGTGGAACCGGATATCAGTGTTATTTGTGATAAGTCAAAGCTGACTGACAAAGGCTGCTCCGGTGCACCGGATTGGATCATAGAGGTTGTCTCACCGGGCAGCAGGAGAATGGATTACTACACAAAGCTATTTAAGTATCGTACAGCCGGAGTCCGGGAATATTGGATTGCAGATCCGGATAAAAATCGTATTACTGTGTATGATATTGAGCATGAAGACATGCAGGAATACTCTTTTTCTGATGTCGTAAAAGTAAATATATATCCTGATCTGGCAATCGACTTTAGGCTTATTGGCATATGAATTTACGGAAAGGAAACAGAACATGAATATCGAAGAATTAGTGGAAGTGCATGAATGTCCGGTTTGCGGAGGCGCCGGTTTGTTGGAGGAGGAATGTGGCAGCTCCTATTACGTGATGTGTACGGAGTGCGGCGCGCATTCGGTGAATATTGATTTCAAGACGGAGGAAGAACGACTTCCTGCAGCACAGAAAACCGCCACATTGTGGAATACCGGAAAGGTGATCAAAAGCGAACCGGGAGAATGATCCGGTGAGGAAAGACGCTGAAAAAATGAAAAAATAACCCCCAATGGGGCTTAAAAATAAAAATCCGGGATGATACAATACCAATATTGAAATAGAGTGGTCGTGATCCATTGATCTGATGTGGTGGGTGGACACGTGAAAGAGAGGTATTGTATATGCATATGGCAGACGCGCTGCTGGCACCGTCGGTTGCAGCTACGATGTATGCTGCTTCGGGAGTGATGGTGGGTATTTCTGCAAAAGCGTTGAAAAAGGATGAGAATACGGCAAAGCTGCCGACCATGGCAGTGACAGCCGCACTTGTTTTTGCAGGTCAGATGATCAATTACACGATTCCGGGCACGGGATCTTCCGGGCATCTGTGCGGAGGCATGCTGCTGTCGGCACTGCTTGGTCCGCAGGCGGGGTTTTTGTCGATGGTGGTCATTCTGGCGATCCAATGCCTGTTCTTTGCGGACGGCGGTCTGATGGCGCTTGGCGCGAACTGCTGGAATATGGCATTTTACGGATGTTTTATCGGATATTATCTGATATGGAAACCGGTCATGCACAGTCGTCTGTTTGAGAGAAACAAACATGCTGCACGTGTAAAGATTATACTGGCATCAGTTCTCGGCTGTATCATCACGCTTCAGATGGGTGCTTTTTCGGTCGTTCTGGAGACTTCTGCATCGGGTATCACGGAATTACCGTTTGCTGCCTTTGCCGGCATCATGCAGCCGATCCATCTGGCGATCGGTCTTGTGGAGGGACTGATCACGGCGGCGGTTCTTTTGTTTATTTATGAAGCGAGACCGGAACTGCTCGCAGAGCTTTCCGTGGGAGCGGAAAAGACAAAAAGCAGATGTTCGCTCAAAGCGACGATTGTGATCCTTGCGGTTTCTGTCGTGATCGTTGGCGGAGGTCTGAGCCTTTTTGCCAGCGGCAATCCGGACGGACTGGAGTGGTCAATGTTTGGAAATTCCGAAGCAGGATACAGCGCAAACATGGGATTGAATGAGGAATCCTATGGCATTTCCGGAAAGGCCGCAGATGCCGCGGAAGCGATTCAGGAAAAGACCGCGATTCTCCCGGACTACGCATTTAGCGGAAGTGACAGCGCGGCAGGAACGACTGTTTCCGGTCTGGTGGGCTCGGCGGTGGTGGCGGGCGTGACTGTACTGATCTGCATGCTGGGCGGTTTTTTCAGAATCAGAAGGAATAAGAGCTAACTGCGAAGATACCGGCAGTTACAATATGAGTGATCATGGATAAATTATCAGGCGCGCAGTCGGAACTGCGGGAGATGGACGCGCTGGCGGCGGGAACATCGGTTGTTCATCGTCTGCATCCGCTGTGCAAATTACTTGTAACAGTTACATATATTTTTACAGTAGTATCGTTTCATAAATATGATCTCTCGGGTCTGATCGTTATGGTATGGTATCCCATATTTTTGTTTCAGGCTGCGGGGATACCGGTGCACGTGTGTTTTTATAAACTTCGTGTGGTACTGCCGTTCGTGTGTGCGGTCGGGCTGGCAAATCCGTTTCTGGATCATGTGCCGCTCATACAGATCGGGGATCTGGTCATTACCGGAGGTATCATATCTATGTTGACACTGATGTTGAAAGGATGTCTGGCACTTATGGCATCCTTTTTGCTCGTTGCCACAACCCCTATCGATATGCTCTGCGGTGCCCTGCGGAAGCTGCATGTGCCGAAAGTTCTGACGGCGCTGCTGCTTCTTACTTGCCGTTATATCGGGGTCATCATAGGGGAAGCATCTGCGATGTCGCAGGCATACAGTCTCCGCGCACCCGGACAGAAGGGAATACATATCTCCGCCTGGGGATCTTTTCTCGGACAGCTTTTGCTACGCAGCATGGATCGCGCGCAGGAGCTTTACAGCAGCATGGAGCTTCGGGGATTTCAGGGAGAATTTTTTTACAGTGACATTCCGGTCTGGCGAGGGGCAAGCACAGTGTTTATGATTGTCAGCTGTTGTTTTTTTGCGTGTGCGCGTCTGGTAAATATCGCGCAGCTGATCGGGAACCTGGTTGTGAGATAAACTGCGCTGAAAATGGACATGGCAGTTTCATTGTGAGGTAAAGAAATTGATTGAATTTCAGAATGTATCATTTTCATATGATAAAAAAACACCGGTTGTGGAGAATATCGATCTGGTCATAGAAAAAGGTGAGACAGTGGGGCTGATCGGGGCGAATGGTGCAGGAAAATCTACCATTCTAAAACTGATGCTGGGTCTTATATATGGAGAAGGGACGATCCTTGTGGATGGGCTGCAGGTGACGAAGGCTAATCTGCCCACAATTCGTCAAAAAACCGGGTATGTTCTGCAGGATTCGGACAACCAGATGTTCATGCCAACCGTCTATGAGGACATGATGTTCGGTCTGCGAAATTATGGAATGAGCAGGGAAGCGGCGGAGGCTCGGGTGGATGCAGTGCTGGACCAGCTCGGTTTACGGGACCTGAAATACCGTCATAATCACAAGATCTCAGGCGGCGAGAAGCGGATGGCGGCGATCGCCACGGTTCTTGCGATGCAGCCGGAGGTGCTCCTGATGGACGAGCCGTCCACAGCGCTGGACCCGTATAACCGTCGAAGCGTCATCCGCATGATACAGTCACTGCCCCAGACAAAACTGATCGCCTCCCATGACCTGGACATGATCCTGGAAACCTGTGACCGGGTAATCCTGCTGTCACACGGAAAGATCGTCGCGGATGGGGACTGCAAAACGATCCTGCGGGATCGGGAGCTTTTAGAGCGGCACAGGATGGAACTGCCGTTTTGCATGCAAGTACCAGACGTATAATTAATATTATTTTGAAAAAAGTATGTTTTTTCTGTGAAAATATTGTGAAAACTGTACATACCATAATTTTCTTCCTCGTGTTATAATCAATTCAATACACGCACTTTTACATGGTGACGTGTAAAATTATCATATAAAGGAAAGGAAAAATCCAAATGAAAAACAGATGGAAGAAATTGGTTGCTGCAGTAGCTGCATTGGCGGTTGCGTTTACTGCAGTGTCAGTAACAAATGTAGCGACCGCAAAGGCTGCGGACAAGTACGAAAGCATTTATACGTCAGACGGAGAAAATTTTACTGCAAACGTGGAGAAGAAATATGCGTTTACGGTAGATCAGCCGTCTGATATTGATATCTTGATCCTGACTGCAACGGCTACTGATGCTACGCTGACACTTTATAACAGTGCAGGAAATGTAGTTACTGAGTATGATTACAATCCGCTGGCACTTCCCAGCTCAAAGTGGGCTTATGATAGTACGTATCAGGCATACTTTTATGATGACTTATATGAGAGCCTGCCTGCGGGTGATTACTTCTATGGTGTGAAGTTTGCCAGTGACAACTACTGCATGGTTGATATTGCAAAGAAGGTTGCCGCAGCAAAGATCAATCAGACCAAAGCAACCATCACCGTTGGTTATACTCAGAAGCTGAGTGTAGAGGGCGCTAAGGTTACCAAATGGTCTTCCAGCAAGAAGGCAGTTGCAACCGTTGATTCCAAGGGTAAGGTTACCGCAAAGAAGACAGGTAAGACAACCATCTCTGCAAAGCTTGACAACGGACAGACTGTAAAGTGTACCGTGACCGTAAAGGACAATAAGTATACTGCAAGCAAGCCTACCGTCAGTGACGTTGTCCGTGGAGACTGTGTGATGTCTGCTTACAGTGCAAGCTTTGATTCAAAGGGCAATCTGGTGATCAAGGCAAGATTCGTAAACAATTACTACTATAAGGTAACTGCTCTAAATAATATCAAGATCACAGTGAAGGATAGCAACGGAAAAGTGATCGGAACATATAGCGCAAAGAAGAAGAGTACTTCCATTGCCCCGGCAAATACGAAGGATTTCTCTTTTACGATCAGCAAATCCAGCCTGAAGCAGAAGAAGGCTGACCTTAGAAATGCTACCATTACCTGTGATGGTAAGTATACTTATGTTTGGTAAGAATACCGATATTTATGATTGAATTTAGATGAAAGCGGCAGGCACTCCATATGGGGTGCCTGTTTTTATGTCAAAACAATTGTAAACCGAAACAAAAATAATGGTTGACAATCCGGGCCGCATCGTTTACAATGTCCAAAGAATCAAAACGGAGGACATGTGTTATGAATACAAAGACAAAAGAACTTACCCTGACTGCCCTGATGGCAGCCATCATCTGTGTGCTCGGACCCTTGTCGGTGCCGCTGCCCTTCAGCCCGGTGCCGATCTCGCTGACCATGATCGGTATTTATCTGGCGGTGTATGCAGTGGGCATGTGGCGCGGAACAGTGGCATTTATCGTATATCTGCTGCTCGGGCTGGTCGGGTTGCCGGTTTTTTCCGGTTTTACCGGTGGACCGTCAAAGCTGCTGGGACCGACCGGAGGATATCTGATCGGCTTTATCTTTACGGCTCTGATCAGCGGCTTCTTCATTGACCGCTGGTGGAAAAACCGTGTGGTATCAGCAGTCGGCATGATCCTTGGCATTGCCGTTGCCTATGTGTTCGGAACGGTCTGGCTGGCGTATGTGGCAGGCATGACCTTTAGTCAGGCGCTTGCTGCCGGTGTGATCCCGTATGTGGGATTTGACCTGATCAAGATCGTCGTGCTGGTGATCGTCGGACCGGAACTGAAAAAGGTGCTGATCCGGGCAAACCTCGTGTCTGTTCGCGAGGATAGCGCGTTTCAGGCGTAGGATTGCATAAAACAGCATGGAGGATGGACGAAAAAGAACCTGAGAGATCAGGTTCTTTTTTGCTTGGAATAACGGAGCGCATGCGCATGAACACGAAAACGTTTTCGAAAATGAGAAAAAATCCTAATTTTATGACGAAATTTGTCGATGAATAGTGTATAATGTGTTTCAGAATATTTGCAGGAAAAAAAGGATATGTTATGCATGAGCTATCAGTTACAACGAATATACTGAATCTGGCACTCTCCATGCTGGAGGAGCAGCATCTGAAAAAAATTCATACCATTACATTAAAGGTAGGCGTGATGCAGGGCTATGAGGAGAACTGGCTACAGCACTATTTTCATCGCTTGTCAAAGGGAACGCCTGCGGAAGATGCGGTTTTGCATATAGAATTGATCCCGATCGTTTTCCGCTGCAGGGATTGCGGACGGGAATTTGCGTTTGATGCACATGGTACGGATGACTGCAGCTGCCCGGGTTGTCATGGATTTTCCTATGACATGATCTCGGGGAAAGAATTTTTGATAGAATCTATGGAGGCAAGTTGAGATGTTTGGCAGATCAAAAGTGACGGAACCTGTCCGTGGACAGCAGTTACAGCCACTGGATGAGATAGAAGGATTTTTGGTACGACCCGGTTTTTATAAAACAAGCGGGGCAACGCAGGGAAGAGACGGCGTGAGCTTTACGATCAGCTCCCACTATGCCACGGGCTGTACGCTTCTTTTGTTTCATCCCCGGGAAAAAGAGCCTTATGCGAGACTGCCTTTCCCAGTTAATTACCGGATCGGCAGTACCTACTCCATGTTTGTATTCGGGCTGAAAATAGAGGACTTTGAATATGCCTATCAGTTTGACGGACCTTATGACGAGGCGAAGGGGCATCGTTTCGACAAAAATACGATCATTCTGGATCCCTATGCCCGGGCTGTGACGGAGCAGCGGGAGTGGGGTGAAAAGTTTGAGGGCGAGCATGTCTACAAGGCGCGTGTCGTGGAAAATAACTTTGATTGGGGCGCAAAAAAGCAGCTGGAAAACAAGCTGGAGGATCTGATCATTTATGAACTGCATGTGCGCGGTTTTACGATGGATCCCTCATCCGGAGTGACGGCGCGGGGAACGTTTGAGGGTATCCGTGAAAAGATCCCGTACCTGAAGGAACTGGGCGTCAATGCGGTGGAGCTGATGCCGATCTTTGAGTTTGATGAGATGGACTCTGCGCGGGAGCATGACGGAAAGAAGCTGTTGGACTACTGGGGCTATAATACGGTGTGCTTCTTCGCGCCGAATACGAGTTATTCCTATGTGCAGGAGCACAACCATGAGGGCGACGAGTTGAAGCGGCTGATCCGTGAGCTGCACGAGAACGGGATCGAAGTCATTCTGGATGTGGTGTTCAATCACACCGCAGAGGGAAATGAGATGGGTCCTACCTTCTCGTTCAAGGGAATTGACAATAAAATTTATTACATTCTGACACCGGAGGGCTATTATTACAATTTCAGCGGCTGCGGAAACAGCATGAATTGCAATCATCCCATCGTTCGCCAGTTCATTATGGACTGCCTGCGTTACTGGGTAGTGGAATACCGGGTGGACGGATTCCGGTTTGATCTGGCTTCTATCCTGAGCCGTGACCAGAACGGTGCGCCGATGGACAATCCGCCATTATTGGAGCACATGGCATTTGATCAGATCCTGTCCGGTGTGAAGTTGATCGCCGAGGCATGGGATGCAGGCGGTCTCTATCAGGTCGGTACATTCCCCAGCTGGAACCGCTGGGCGGAGTGGAACGGCAGATACCGGGATGACATGCGGCGTTTCCTGAAGGGGGATGACGGCATGGCACCTGCGGCTGTGGCGCGTATGACCGGTTCCCGTGATATTTATGACCCGCTGGTGCGCGGACAGAGCGCGTCAGTGAACTTCCTGACCTGTCACGACGGTTTTACGCTGTATGATCTTTATTCCTACAATACAAAACATAACGAGGCGAACGGCTGGAACAACACAGACGGAGATAATAACGGAAACAGTTGGAATTGCGGCTGTGAGGGTGAGACGGATGATCCGCAGATCATGGAACTTCGTCGTCGTATGATCAAAAACGCTTTTGCGACATTGATGTGCAGCCGCGGGCCGGCGATGTTTTTTGCGGGCGATGAGTTTTGCAATACACAGAACGGAAACAACAATGCCTACTGTCAGGATAATGAGATCTCGTGGCTGGACTGGACGCGCAGGGAAGAATATGAGGATGTGTTTGAATTTGCGCGTTTTATGATCCATTTCCGAAAGGAGCATCCGGTGCTGCGCAAACCGACACAGCCTGCTTCCTGCGGTTTTGCGGATATTTCCTATCATCACGGAAGAGCATGGAATGCGGACTGCGGCAACAATGCGCGTCTCATCGGTCTGCTCTATGCAGGGAAGGATGATGACGGTGAGGATGACCTCATCTATGTAGGGGTGAACACTTATTGGGAGAAGCTGGGGGCCGGTTTCCCTGATCCGCCTGCGGGCACTCAGTGGGTGCTCATTGCAGATACGGCGCGGGGTGGAAAACTGCCGATCGATGAGGTGATCACCACCGGGCGCTATGATCTGGCACCGCGCAGCGTGATCATTATGACTGTTAAGAAAAAAGAAGATGAAGTATAGAAACCGACAAAGAAGCCGGGGGTTAATCCCCCGGCTTTCCTTTGTGATCTACCAGATAGCGTGCCAGATACATGACCGGTGTATCGGCAAGACTGGTTATGATAAATATGATGTAGCTGGACCAGAAGATCGAGAGTAATGTCGGCAGCTCGTAGGTGCCTGCAAAGGCGCCAAAGGTGAACAGCAGCGAGTTCAACAGCTGTGACAGCAGGGTGGAACCGTTGTTGCGCAGCCACAGAAAACGCTTGGAGTCACCGTATTTTTTCGTGGTAAATGCCCACCATCCGTGGTATGCCCACACGTCAAAACGCTGGCAGATGGCATATACAACAAAGCTGGTCAGCATCAGCCGCGGCGTGTTTGAGAAGATGGCCTGCATGTGAGGCATTGCCCAGTCGCTTTCGGCCGGAACATATACCAGCCAGGACTGGGAGATGAGGATGAAGGCAAGGGAGCAGGCAATTCCGATATTGACTGCCTTCTGGGAAGCCTTTTTGCCGTAAAATTCGCTGAGCAGATCTGTCACCAGAAACGTGGAGGCAAAGAGGATGTTTCCCAGCGTCTGTTCCATGCCGAAGGCATTGACGACGATCAGTACCTCGATGTTTGCCGTGATGGTGGCAAAGGCTGTCCAGCAGTAGAGCCCTGTTTTGCCAAATAAATGGAAAAACAGGAGTACAAGTGCAAAGATCACAACCAGTGATCTGAAGAGTAATAATTCATTCATGTGTTTTGTCCTTTCCAACGCCGAAGTCGGTGTTATTCAGTAAGATATCTACGCGGGGATCATCGCGGTAGAAAGGGTAGATATGTTCCATAAAATCTGCCAGAACGGCTGTATCCGGTCTGACGGGAGTACTGTTCTCTACCATGAGATTGACACAGACGCGCTCGAAATATGCAAGTCCGGTCTCGATATCATTTCTCATGGAAGTGACCGTCTGTCCGCTCAGACCAAAGAGCAGGCACACTTCGTCAAAGCCTGCGGCGATGACGGCGGGATCTGTCTCATCAATGCCTTTGTCCAGAACGTGCTCACGAAAGTCCGCGTCAAAAGTCTCGACACCGATCTTGATCTTGACAGCAATGCCGGCATCCGTAAAAAATGCGCGGTATGAGGGAAGTTCTTTTCGATGCATCCAGTGACACTCAAAGTGCAGCTCATGGATGTTCTTCTGCAGACAGATGTCGCGGATCAGTGACAGCGTCGCCTCATCCAGATCCATCAGGCTGCCGGAGTTGATGACTTCCAGTTTGCCGTAAAGTCCTCGCACCTGACTGAGCGCTGCTTCATTGATGGCAAAATTGGCGGCAGTATCTCTGGAAAAATCAAGATGATAGTCGCAGAATCTGCAGCGTCGCCATTTGCAGCCGTTTCCGCGCAGCATGACGATCTCGCGGGGATTTTTCTCGGTGATCACACTGTAGCGCACCGGATCAAAGATTTCAGCCATAGCAGTTTATTCCTTTCATTTTAGCAATAAAAAAGGACACAAAAGTTGTGTCCATCGCAATGCAAATAAGAGAAGCCTGAAAACAAGCTCCAATCCCTAGTTTTGTTTATAGACAGGATGGTCACGAACTGTCTCGCCCGTGCGGGCGTATGAAATTTTTGATGCATCGGGGATATATTAGCAGACGGCACTTAAAAATGCAAGGAAAACTTTTTTTGTATTGACGCTGTGGGGCGTGAATCGTTACAATATAAATCACCAATAGACGAAAAGAGAGATATGGCATGAGAATACCGGTAGTGGTAGACTGCCGTTCACGCGGAATACTTCGCTATCACTTCCGGCTGCGCCGCTTCGGTCTGGACCGGGGCGAGGGAAAAAAGTACCGGGGACTGGTCACGGAGCGTAAGCTGGAGCGGCTGAAGGCGTACTGCAGGGAAAAGCATTTGAAATTTTATATCGACAACCGCTACGGCACGCGGGGATCCAGTTACCGGGCGCGTTTTTTGCGAAACAATGATCCGGTGCTTGGGATGTTTTATTTTTGCGCTTACTGTGGCAGACCGGTATCGAAAAAGTATGTGACAGTGGATCATCTTTATCCGGTGGCGAAGGTGTCACGTGATCCTGCACTGCAAAAGAAGCTGAGACGGCAGGGGATCGATGACCTCAACAGTGAGAAAAATCTGGTGCCGGCATGTTACCGATGCAATCAGAAGAAGGCAGCGCAGATGGGCGCGTGGATCCGGAAGGGAAAGATCGGGCGGCATGCGTGGGTGTGGGTGCTTCGCTGGATGCTTCGGATTGCCGTTCTGGTAACCATTGTTCTGGCAATTGCTTATTTATATTCAACATTACACACATAAAGGAGGACACAATATGAGTATGAATGAGGTTGTGAGCGCGGAGCGCGTTCATATCGGTTTTTTCGGATGCCGCAATGCGGGTAAATCCAGTCTGGTCAATGCGATCACGGCGCAGGAACTGTCCGTCGTGAGTGATACCGCGGGAACGACGACGGATCCCGTGAAGAAATCCATGGAGCTTTTGCCGATCGGACCGGTCGTGATCGTGGACACGCCGGGGTTTGATGATCTGGGAGAACTGGGCGAAAAGCGTGTGGCGCGCACGCGCGCGGTTCTGCGGACGATCGATGTGGCAGTGCTCGTCATCGATGTGACAGCAGGCGTGCAGGAGACAGACCGGGAGCTTCTGGCATTGATCGAGGAGCGGAAACTGCCGTTTTTGATCGCGTGGAATAAGTCGGACGAACATGCCCCGGCGGTGGAGTTAGCCGGTGTACCGGTAGAGCGGCAACTTTGGGTGAGCGCCAAAACAGGACATGGCATCAGGGAATTAAAGGATGCGATCGGTGCGTTGGCGAAGGGTCAGAAAGAGCCGCTGCCCCTGGTGGCGGACCTGATCCGTCCGGGCGATCTGCTCATTCTTGTGGTTCCCATCGATTCGGCGGCTCCGAAGGGCAGGCTGATCCTTCCGCAGCAGCAGACGATCCGCGATATTCTGGATGCGGACGCGCGGGCGCTGGTTGTCAAGGAAAATGAACTGAAGCGCACGCTGGAAGAACTTGCAAACCCGCCTGCCATGGTGATCACGGACTCACAGGCATTCAAAAAAGTGGCGGCAGAGGTGCCGGAAGATGTGCCACTCACTTCGTTCTCTATTCTGATGGCGCGGCACAAAGGGTTTTTAGATCTGGCGGTGTCCGGTGCGGCAAAACTGGATGCGTTACAGGATGGTGACAAAGTGCTGATCTGCGAGGGTTGTACCCATCACAGACAGTGCGGCGATATCGGTACGGAAAAACTGCCGAAATGGCTGCGAAACTATACAGGAAAGGATCTGACACTGGAATTTACCTCCGGCAAGGGATTTCCGGAGGATGTTTCTGAATATGCTTTGGTTCTGCACTGCGGCGGCTGCATGCTGACGGAGCGGGAGGTGCTTGCGCGCATGGAGCAGGCGACTGCGCAGGGAACGCCGGTGACGAATTACGGCACGGCGATCGCGCAGATGAACGGCATCCTGAAACGCTCGCTGTCGATCATAGACAAATACGGACAAAAATGAGCCAAAGCATCAATTGACAGAAGAGTTTCCTGACGCTATGATGATCGGTATAACAATCGTGATGACGACCCGGAATCAGCTGTTTATGCCATATTCGGGTCGTAAGCGGGAATGGAGAAGGAACATGAAGAAATACGCATTTGGGGTAGATGTGGGCGGAACGACCTGTAAGATCGGTCTTTTTGAGACAAGCGGGATTCTGATCGACAAATGGGAGATCAAAACAAACACGGAAAACGGCGGAGCAGCTATTTTGCCGGATGTGGCGGCATCCGTGGAGGCAAAGCTGACAGAGTCAGGTATCGGAAAGGATGAGGTGCAGGGCATCGGGATCGGTGTCCCGGGACCGGTCAGAGAGGACGGCGTGGTGAGCTGTTGCGTGAATCTGGGCTGGAGAGAGGTGCCTGTGGCTGAGGAACTGCAGACGCTCACGGGATTTGCTGTGAAGGCAGGAAACGACGCGAATGTGGCTGCATTGGGAGAAATGTGGCAAGGTGGCGCGAAAGGCTGTAAGAACATCGTGATGGTCACGCTTGGAACCGGTGTCGGCGGCGGCGTGATCGTGCGTGGGCGGATCGTTCCGGGTTTTGATGGGGCAGGCGGAGAGATCGGACATATCACGGTCTGCCGCGAGGAAAAAGAGGCGTGCAATTGCGGGCGGTACGGCTGTCTGGAACAGTATGTGTCCGCCACCGGTATCGTGCGCGTGGCAAAGCGGCGGCTGGAAGGAACGGATGATGCCAGTAGCCTGCGCGGGATCGACCGCGATACGCTGACGGCGAAGGATGTGTTGGACGCGGCAAAGGCAGGCGACGCGGTGGCGCTGGAGCTGGTGGATGAGGTGTGTGAAATTCTGGGCTCGGCACTTTCCAATATCGCCTGTGTTGTTGATCCGGAGATCATCGTCATCGGAGGTGGTGTCTCCAAGGCTGGAACCATGCTGACGGAGGGTATCCGTAAGCATTTTCTGACGCATGCATTTTCCTCCTGTCGGAATACCAAATTTGCTCTGGCGGGGCTTGGAAATGACGCCGGTATGTACGGCGGCGTGCAGATGCTGCTGGAGGATGTGTAAACAGAAGGTTAGAGTCGCATCTGATCAATAGATGTGAGGATGATGGAAATAGGGGAGATAAATACATGAATCTTATGATAGCAAGTGATTATGATGATATGAGCCTAAAAGCGGCAAATCTGATCCTGGCACAGGTGACGATGAAGCCGGACAGTGTGTTGGGACTGGCGACGGGTTCCACGCCGATCGGAACTTATCAGCAGTTGATCGAGCGGTTCCACGCCGGCGATGTGGATTTTTCCCGCGTGCGCACCGTCAATCTGGACGAGTACCGGGGACTGACACGGGAGGATCCCCAGAGCTACTACTATTTTATGCAGGAACATTTATTTTCACACATCAATATTGCACCGGATGCATCCTTTATCCCTGATGGCATGAATGATGATGTGCAGGCGGTCTGTGACGCTTATGAGGAGACAATCCGCGGACTGGGCGGGGTGGATCTTCAGCTTCTCGGTCTGGGAAATAACGGACATATTGGTTTTAACGAACCGGGAGAGGTGTTTGAAAAGGAAACGCACTGTGTGGATCTGGCGCAGAGCACCATCGAGGCAAACGCACGCTTTTTCGCGTCTGTCGATGATGTGCCGACGCAGGCGTATACTATGGGTATCCAGACCATCATGAACGCGAAGAAGATACTGGTTATCGTAAACGGAGCGGGTAAGGCAGAGATCTTAAAGAAGGCATTTTACGGTCCGGTCACACCGGAAGTACCCGCATCTATTTTACAGATGCATCCGGATGTCACGGTGATCGCGGATGAGACGGCATGTGGGGGATTACTATGATTATAAAAAATGCGTATGTTTACACGCTGGAGCAGGGTTTTGTAAAAAAAGATACAGTGATCGAAAACGGATATTTTTCTGAGGGAAGCCGTGCGCCGCAGGCTGGCGAAGCGGTGATCGATGCAAAAGAAAATTATCTGATACCGGGACTGGTGGATGTACATTTCCACGGCTGCGCGGGCTATGATTTTTCGGACGGCACGCCGGAGGCGATGGCAGCGATCGGAGACTATGAGCTGCGAAGCGGTGTTACGGCGATCTGCCCGGCCGCCATGACCTTGTCTGAGGAAATGCTGCAGGGGATCTGTGAAACCGCTTATGCATATGCGTCCGACGATCCATCAGAGTCGCGGGGCAGAATGGTGTCAAGGCTGTGCGGAATCCATCTGGAGGGACCTTTTATCTCGGCAGAGAAGAAAGGCGCACAAAATCCGGCATATATCAGAGAGCCGGACAGAGGGATGTTTCGCCGGCTGCAGGAAGCGGCGCACGGACTGGTCCGCCTCATTACGATCGCGCCTGAGACGACACATGCGATGGATTTTATCCGTGAACTGCATGATCAGGTGCATATTTCGCTGGGGCATACGACCAGTGATTATGACACGGCACATCAGGCGTTTGCGCTGGGCGCAGATCACGTGACGCACTGCTTCAACGCAATGCCAGGATTTACGCACCGCGCGCCGGGGGTGATCGGTGCGGCTGCTGATGCAGTGCATGTCATGCCGGAGCTGATCTGCGATGGTGTGCATGTGCATCCCTCAGCGGTGCGCGCGGCATTTACACTGTTTGGTGGTGACCGGATGATCCTGATCAGTGACAGTATGCGGGCGACAGGCATGGCGGATGGTGCATACACCCTTGGCGGACTGGGTGTTGATGTGAAGGGCAACCGCGCGACCCTGGCGGACGGCACACTGGCAGGTTCGGTGACGAACCTCATGGACTGCATGCGTACGGCGGTGTCAATGGGGATTCCGCTGGAGACAGCTGTGCGCTGCGCCACATACAATCCGGCAAAGTCGATAGGTGCAGAGTCACTGTATGGACGCATCGCCGCCGGAGCGTACGGAGATTGTGTGCTTTTGTCACGGACGGGTCTGTCCGTGCAGAACGTTATCCTTGGTGGCGAACTGGTAAAATAAAGCATGGAATTATTGCTTCATGTATGCTATACTGAACGCAGGTGAGTCAATGTGATTGCATAATTGACGAAAATCTCTGACAACAAAGCGTGGCATCAGCCATCCTGCGTGGGAAGTGAGCGAACATGAAGCAGTTAAAAATACGAGTCTATGGCATCGTGCAGGGCGTGGGTTTCCGCCCATTCATCAGCCGTCTTGCGGCGGCGAACGGTCTGCGCGGCAGTGTCTGTAACAAGGGCTCCTTTGTGGAGATCATTGTACAGGGAGAGGCGCCTGCACTGATGCGATTTCAAAAAGATCTGAAAACTTTGGCTCCGGAGCGGTCTGTCATACTAAAAACAGATGTGACAGAACAGCAACCGGAGAATTTTACTGATTTTCAGATCATCGAGAGCAAGAAAAGATCCGGTGACATTTTCGTGTCCCCGGATATCGCGATCTGTCCCATTTGTAAAACTGAATTATTTGATAAAAACAATCGTCGATACCTGCATCCGTTCATCAACTGTACGGCTTGTGGGCCGAGGCTGACCATTTTAAAGCAGATGCCCTATGACCGTGCGCGGACAACCATGTCTGAGTTTGCCATGTGTCCGGATTGCGCGACGGAATATGAGACAATGGGCGACCGTCGCTACGATGCGCAGCCCGTGTGCTGCCCGGACTGTGGTCCGCAGGTGTATCTCATGGATGAACCGTCCGTGCGGGGAGCGGAGGCGATCCGGCGCACCAGGGAGGTTATCCGTGCGGGCGGTATTGCAGCCATCAAGGGCATCGGAGGCTTTCATCTGTGTTGTGACGCCGGAAATGAGGCGGCGGTGGCGCTGCTTCGCAGGCGCAAAAGCCGCCCGGCAAAACCCTTTGCGGTGATGGCACGGGATCCGGAGGCAGCAAAGCGCGTCTGTGCGATCAATGATGCACAGGCGGCACTTCTGGACAGCCCACAGAAACCGATCGTGATCTGCAAAAAGCGGGGGGAAGAAGTTGCATCGGCGGTGGCACCGGGCAATCCGACGCTTGGCGTGATGCTTCCCTATGCACCGCTGCAATTACTGCTGTTTGGTGATCCGACGGATGTATCTGCTGCGGATTTTCCGGATGTCCTTGTGATGACCAGCGGAAACCGGGGCGGCGCGCCGATCTGCCGAAATGACGCGGAGGCGGCAGAGCAGTTGTCGGAACTGTGCGATATCATCCTGTCAAATGACCGGGACATTCTCATCCGCGCGGATGATTCCGTGATGGAGGCATCTGACGGGGAGCCTTACATGCTGCGCCGTTCTCGGGGCTATGCACCGCTGCCGACGGCGGTGTCCGGGAACTGGCAGGGACAGGTGCTGGCGGTCGGCGGAGAATTGAAAAATACGTTCTGTATCGGCAAGGACAGCTTCTTTTATCCGTCGCCTTATGTCGGCGATCTGTCGGATCTGCGCTCGAAGCGGGCGCTGTCTGAAACAGTCACGCGCATGCTGGAACTGTTTGAGGCAAAACCGGAAGCTGTGGCATGTGATCTTCATCCGGATTACCGGACATCGGCGTACGCAAAAACGCTGGGTCTGCCTGTATTTGAGGTACAGCACCACTATGCACATATCTTATCATGTATGGCAGAGAACGATGCGCTTGACGAGCAGGTGATCGGTGTCGCCTTTGACGGAACCGGCTACGGCACGGACGGCAGTGTGTGGGGCGGTGAATTTCTCGTAGCGGATATTGATGGTTTTGACCGGGCGGGCAGCCTGAAGCCATTTACCCAGATGGGCGGCGACGTGGCGGCGAGAGAGGGATGGCGCATAGCGGTATCCATGCTGCTGGCACAGTATGGGAAAAACAGGGCAGCAGAACTGGCTTCGCAGCTAAACCTGTGTGATGCGGCGACAGTGGAACTGCTGGCGGCAGCACAGGCAGCAGACCTGGGCTGTGTGACCTCCACAAGCGCAGGGCGCTTATTTGACGCGGTGAGCGCACTGCTGGGCATCCGGCGTGAATCTACGTTTGAGGGTGAAGCGGCAATGGCGCTGCAGTATGCATGTCGCAGGGACGTTCCTTTTGCCACGGTCTGCCAGGGGGACGTTTCTTCTGCCATGTACTGTTCGGAGGGCGTTCCGGGTTGTCGAAGGGACGGTTCTTTTGTCACGCTGGACTATGTGCCGCTTGTGGAACGGCTGATCGAAGGGCGTGTGGCTGGCGAATCGGAGGAGGCACTGGCATTTCTGTTCCATGATGCGTTGGCAGAAGGCATAAAAGCTGTGTGTGCGCAGGTCAGCGAGCGAACCGGACTGACTACCGTGGCATTATCCGGCGGCTGTTTCTGCAATCGCCTGTTACTGCAGTTGACAAGTGAGCGGCTGGAGTCAGCAGGCTTCCGGGTGCTCACGCATCACCTGATTCCCGCAAACGACGGAGGGATCGCGCTTGGACAGGCAGTCTACGCGATGCGGAGGCTACAGGAAGCAGGACATTGAGGACGCATTCATTTTGCTTTGCGGTCTGTGCACTTCAACGCACCATCAGAGCTTTGCCAGTCAGTTATGCTCCTCGGGAAATTCGCGCGTACGGCACAGAGTAAAAGCAAAAGTTGCTTTTCTCTGCTGCCGCTTCACAGATAACACTACACACTTTCCGCGCGTACCCGGTCGCATAAATGACCTGTCAAATTCTCTGTTGGTGCATGATTGCGCACAGACAGTTCAACATTGGTGACATGCGTCCGTGCCCTGTGTGGTAGTATTCTGCAGTTGTTTGTGTGACGGGTTCACGCGGAGAAAACGTGCAATGGCCTGTCATAAGGCAGCAGAGCCAAGCTGATTTTGCTTGGGCTCTGTGCCATTCGCGTGATTTACCCGTTAAACACAACTGACTGCAGATGCTGCCACACAGGACGCAGGACGCATATGAAGGACTGCTCTGCTGATTCGTTGAAGTGCACAACAGATTACCGGAAACGGTTATACGGGACAGATGACGCATGTTTCAAATGATCCGCTGGCGTCTGTGTACAATAATGCACCGTCAAAAAGCGATGATAGAAAAGGAGAATACATGACCATGACATCAGAAAATACAACAACCGGCGCAGCGGGAGAGCCACAGCCGACCCGTGTTGCCCTCATTGGTATTGTGGTGGAAAATCCACAGGCAGTGCCGGGTATGAATGAAATATTGCACGAATACGCGCGATATGTGATCGGACGTATGGGAATTCCCTATGAAAAGCGCGGCGTCTCGATCATCAGCGTGGCGGTGGATGCCCCGGCGGACGTGATCAGCGCCTTGTCCGGTAAGATCGGACGGCTGGAGGGCATCTCCACCAAAACGATTTATTCAAAGCTGCCTGACAGCAGTGCAGCGGCAAAGCAAAAACTACCGGAGACTGGAATATGATGAAGAGAAAACAACGGATCGACGCGCTGGCAGATGCGCACATGCTGCCGGCTGAGGAGCTGATCGCGCTGATCACCGATGCCACACCTGAGAGCGACGAATATTTATTCGAACAGGCCCGAAAGGCGAGGGAGGCGGTGTATGGCAAGGCGGTCTACATGCGCGGGCTGATCGAGTTCACAAATTACTGTAAAAATGACTGTTACTACTGCGGTATCCGGCGCAGCGCACAGGGCGCTGCGCGTTATCGGCTGAGTGAGGATCAGATCTTAGACTGCTGCGAGGCAGGCTACGCGCTGGGTTTTCGTACCTTTGTTCTGCAGGGCGGCGAGGACGGTTATTACACGGATGCGCGGATCATATCGGTCGTTTCCAAAATAAAAGAAAAATATCCGGATTGTGCCGTGACGCTTTCCATCGGGGAGCGGGAGCGTGCAAGCTATGAAGCTTTTTTTGCGGCGGGTGCAGACCGTTATCTGCTGCGGCATGAGACAGCAGATGATGAGCACTATGCGCTGCTTCATCCGCCGGAGCTGTCACTGGCGCACCGCAAGCAATGCCTGCGAGATCTGAAGGAGATCGGTTATCAGGTGGGCTGTGGTTTTATGGTGGGTTCGCCCGGGCAGAAACCGGAGCATCTGGTCAAGGATCTGCAGTTTATCCATGAATTGCAGCCGCATATGGTCGGTATCGGGCCTTTTGTGCCGCATCACGATACGCCCTTTGCCAAGGAGGCGCAGGGCGGACTGGAATTGACGCTGCGGCTCCTTGCGATCATCCGGCTCATGGATCCGCATGTGCTGCTTCCGGCGACGACAGCGCTGGGCACCATCGATCCGCGCGGCAGAGAAAAAGGTATTCTGGCAGGCGCAAACGTGGTCATGCCCAACCTGTCCCCGCAGGATGTCCGAAAGAAATATATGCTTTACGACAACAAGATCTGCACCGGAGATGAGGCGGCAGAATGTGTCAAGTGTTTAGAACGGCGGATCGCCTCTACGGGCTATGAACTGGTCTGTGACCGTGGCGATCACCGATAGAAATGCTACCGGCAATAAAGCCGGCAAAAAAACAATGAACCATACAAACCAGGAGGAAAAATAAATGTACAATCCCAAATCAAACAAGGCAGAGGAATTTATTGACGACGGCGAGATCTTAGAGACACTGGAATACGCCGAGAAAAACAAGAGAAACGGGGAGCTGATCGACCAGATCCTTGAGAAGGCAAAGCTGCGCAAGGGACTTTCCCACCGTGAGGCAGCCGTTCTTCTGGACTGTGAGCTGGAGGACCGCAACGAGCAGATCTATGCACTGGCAAAGCAGATCAAGAAGGACTTTTACGGCAACCGTATCGTAATGTTTGCGCCGTTGTACCTGTCCAACTACTGCATCAACAGCTGTGTGTACTGTCCGTACCACATCAAAAATAAGCATATTGCCCGCAAAAAGCTGACTCAGGACGAGATCCGCGCGGAGGTCATCGCGTTGCAGGATATGGGACACAAGCGTCTGGCACTGGAGACCGGAGAGGACCCGGTCAACAATCCGATCGAGTATATTTTGGAGAGTATCGAGACGATCTACGGCATCAAGCACAAAAACGGTGCCATCCGCCGCGTAAACGTCAATATCGCGGCGACCACCGTGGAGAATTACACCCGCCTGAAAAATGCGGGTATTGGAACCTACATTTTGTTTCAGGAGACCTACCATAAAAAGAGCTACGAAAAGCTGCATCCCGCAGGGCCCAAGCACGACTACGCATACCATACCGAGGCCATGGACCATGCCATGGAGGGAGGCATTGACGATGTGGGTCTTGGTGTCCTGTTTGGTCTGGAGATGTACCGCTACGAGTTTGCGGGACTGCTCATGCATGCGGAACATCTGGAGGCAGTGCACGGTGTCGGTCCCCACACGATCAGCGTACCTCGTATCCGCCATGCGGATGACATCGATCCGGAGGCGTTTGACAACAGTATTGATGATGACATTTTTGCTAAGATCGTGGCATGCATCCGTATTGCCGTGCCTTACACCGGCATGATCGTGTCTACGAGAGAGAGTAAAAAGACGAGAGAACGCGTGCTGCAGTTGGGTATCTCACAGATCAGCGGCGGTTCGCGCACCAGTGTCGGCGGTTATGTGGAGGAGGAACCTGAGGAGGAAAACTCCGCACAGTTTGATGTCATTGACAACCGTCCGCTGGACGAGGTGGTCAAGTGGCTCATGGAGCAGGAGTACATTCCGAGCTTCTGTACCGCATGCTACCGAGAAGGACGCACGGGTGATCGTTTCATGTCCCTGTGCAAGAGCGGCCAGATCCAGAACTGCTGTCATCCGAACGCGCTCATGACCTTAAAGGAGTACCTGTGCGACTACGCAAAGCCTGCTACACGTGCCATCGGGGATGCACTGATCCAGAAGGAACTTGCGAACATCCCCAACGAAAAGGTGCGTGGCATCGTTGTGGACAACCTTGCAAAAATCGCCCAGGGCAGCAGGGATTTCCGGTTCTAAAGAAACTTTCGGCAGGTATTCGTCAAATCGACGAAGCCACGTCTGGATTTCGTCGATCTGACGGAATCGAGGACATGTTTCGTCAATCCGACGGAAAATATTTGGAATCTTTAGGTAATCCGTGCATAGCATTTTCTTCCTGAATTTTGTATAGTGAGTACAGTTAATAAACCGTGAACAACAAATCAAATTTTTTAGGAGGACACACCAATGTCAAGTTTATCATGTAAGAACATTTGCAAAGTATATCCCAACGGCTTTGAGGCTGTTAAGGATTTCAACCTCGAAGTAGAGGACAAGGAATTCATCATCTTCGTAGGACCTTCCGGATGTGGTAAGTCAACCACGCTTCGTATGATCGCAGGTCTGGAGGAGATCTCTTCCGGTGAGCTGTACATCGACGGCAAGTTAGAGAACGATGTAGAGCCGAAGGATCGTGATATCGCGATGGTATTCCAGAACTACGCTCTGTATCCTCATATGACTGTATACCAGAACATGGCATTCGGTCTTAAGATGAGAAAGGTACCCAAGGATGTTATCGACCAGAAGGTACGTGAGGCAGCTAAGATCCTTGACCTTGAGAAATTATTAGACCGTAAGCCGAAGGCTCTTTCCGGTGGACAGAGACAGCGTGTTGCTATGGGTCGTGCGATCGTTCGTAATCCTAAGGTATTCCTTATGGACGAGCCTTTATCAAACCTGGATGCAAAATTAAGAGTACAGATGCGTTCCGAGATTTCTGCATTACATCAGAAACTGGGCGCAACCATCATCTACGTTACACATGATCAGACCGAGGCTATGACCTTAGGTACCAGAATCGTTGTATTAAAGGATGGTATCATCCAGCAGGTAGACTCTCCTCAGAGATTATACGCTGAGCCTGACAACCTGTTCGTTGCAGGATTCATCGGCTCTCCTCAGATGAACTTTGTTGATGCTGTATGCAAGATCAACGGTTCAGAGGTTACATTAACCTTCGATAAGTTCTCTGTAGTACTGCCTCAGGCAAAGGCTCAGAAGCTCATCGACGGCAACTACGACGGAAAGACCGTTGTAATGGGTATCAGACCTGAGAACATCTCAGATGATAAGGAAGATGTAGCAAAGGCAGCATGCAAGGTTACCACAGAGGTTACCGGTTACGAGTTACTTGGTGCTGAGGTTCTGTTATACTTCACCGTTGGCGGTGCAAAGATGACTGCAAGCGTTTCTTCTAACACACCTGCACGTTACGGCGATACTGTAGAGCTGGCATTTGATGCAAACGCAATGCATGTATTCGACAAAGAGACTGAGCTGACCATTACCAACTAGTCAGAGTTTCGGTTTTATACATCAAATTAAAGGGCTGACATGTGAAATGCATGTCAGCCTTTTTTATACGGCTATTGGCATTTTTGTTAGAATGTGTTATAGTTAACAATATATGTAATGCAATATGGAGGAAAAGTGATGTTTGACTATAAGCAATACAAGAGAAACTATTTTATGCCCCCTGAGACATGTATGGACTGGGCAAAAAAAGAATATGTAGATAAAGCACCGGTATGGTGCAGCGTGGATCTGCGTGACGGAAATCAGGCACTGATCGAGCCGATGAGTCTGGATGAGAAACTGGAGTTTTTCCAGATGCTCGTGGACATCGGATTCAAGGAGATCGAGGTTGGTTTCCCGGCAGCATCCGAGACAGAGTACGAACTGGTACGTACGCTGATCGAGAAAAACATGATTCCGGAGGATGTGACGATCCAGGTGCTGACACAGGCACGTGAGCACATTATCCGAAAGACGTTCGACGCAGTAAAGGGTGCGCCGGGCAAGGTGATCGTACATGTGTACAACTCAACCTCCCTCGCACAGCGTGAGCAGGTATTTGCGAAATCAAAAGAGGAGATCGAACAGATCGCCATCGAAGGCGCCAGGCTGTTAAAGGAGCTTGCGGAAGAAACGGAGGGCAACTTTATTTTTGAGTACAGCCCGGAGAGTTTCACGGGAACAGAGGTAGACTACGCGGTGGATGTGTGCAACGCAGTGTTGGACATCTGGGAGCCGCGCCCGGACTTCAAGCCGATCATCAACATTCCTGCCACGGTAGAGATGTCTATGCCCCACGTATTTGCACAGCAGGTAGAGTATGTGAGCAAGCATCTGCATAACCGTGAAAACGTGATCCTTTCCCTGCATCCGCACAATGACCGTGGCTGCGGTATCTCTGACGCGGAGCTTGGTATTCTGGCAGGCGCGGACCGTATTGAGGGCACGATGTTCGGAAACGGCGAGCGTACCGGAAACGTAGACATCATGGTGCTCGCAATGAATATGTATGCGCAGGGTGTAGATCCTGAACTTGACCTGTCTGATATGCCTCATCTGGTTGAGGTGTATGAGCGCCTGACGCAGATGCACATCGACATGCGTCATCCGTACTGTGGAAAGCTTGTTTTTGCGGCTTTTTCCGGCTCCCATCAGGATGCGATCGCAAAGGGTATGAAATACCGTGAGGCAAAGGATCCGGATCATTGGACGGTGCCTTATCTGCCGATCAATCCGGAGGATGTAGGACGCACCTATGACAGCGATGTGATCCGTATCAACAGTCAGTCAGGAAAGGGCGGCGTTGCCTATATCATGGAACAGACCTACGGTATCAAGATCCCGTACAAGATGCGCGCGGATTTTGGCTATGCGGTCAAGGATGTGTCTGATCACAGCCATGCAGAGCTGTCACCGACACAGATTCACGATATTTTTATGAAGCGATATAAAAAATACACACCGATCTTCGATATCAAGGGCTGTCATTTCCGGCAGGAGGACGGCATCACGGCGACTGTCAACATCATTGCGGACAATCGCAAGGACATTGTGGAGGCAACCGGAAACGGACGTCTGGATGCGGTCAGCAATGCATTTGCGGAAAAATTTGAGACGCCCTGTGAGATCATTTGCTATGAGGAGCACGCATTGACGGATGGATCTGATTCCAGCGCGATCGCATATGTGGGTATTCAGGGGTCGGACGGTAAGCAGTATTTCGGTATCGGTATAGATCCGGATATCATTCGTGCCTCTATTGATGCGCTGATCTCTGCTATGAATCGCAGTCTGGAGGCGGCGAACAAATAATTGTATCCGAAAGGAAACAAGGGGTAAGTAATATGAGCAATATGAAAAAGAAAACGTGTAAATATGTTCTGGCGGCATTACTTTTTGTGCTGTTGACGACAGTTGCAGATGTACAGACGGCACAGGCAGCAGTGAAACTGAATGCATCTTCTGTGAATTTGTGTGTGGGGGATAAGTATCAGCTGAAACTGACGGGAACCTCCAAAAAAGTCACATGGAAGTCCAGCAAGACATCGGTCGCCAAGGTATCTTCAAAGGGGCTCGTCACGGCGAAAGGAAAGGGAAGTGCCACCATCACGGCGACGGTCAGCAAGAAGAACTATACCTGCAAGGTGAAGGTCAACAAGACCTTTAAAGTTGACCAGACTTCTGTTTCCATCAAGAAAAATGCAGAGTTGACAGCGATGCTGTCCGTGAATGGCGGTGTCAATGCTTCGGTTGCAGATAAAAAGATCTGTTCCGTGTCTTTTGGCAAGTGGGATGGTGATTACATGCCTATTACGATTACGCCTAAAAAAGTCGGCAGCACCACGATCAAGTTTACAAACACGGCAAACAGTGAGTACTGTACGCTGTCTGTCAAGGTGACAGCACTTCCGTCGATTGCGACGTTCCAGAGTGCTACGATCAGTACAGGAGCGGATACGCTCATTGTCGGTGAGAGTAAGCTCAGTGTGCCCTTCAGTCTGAACCGTGCGGCGACCAAAACGTATTTCAGAGTTTATGATGAAAGCGGCTCAATGGTGCGCAGCATCAGTGTTGGTTCTGTGAAAGCGAATACAAAGAAAACAGTTGTCTGGGACGGAAAAGACGATGATGGCAATCCGCTGAGCGGAACATTTACCTATGCGGTCGTTGCAGACGGTAACCGGACGGATGCAAAAAAAGAAGTAAAGGTTTTGGCAGTTTCCCCCTTTGGAAAAGGCGATGGCACAAAGAAAAACCCGTATCTGGTCTCAGAACTGAATGAGTTTTATCTGATCAAGAATTACAATGGTGCATATTTTGCACAGGATGCAGATATCGATTTCAACTATGGAATGACCGCACAGATCTTTGATGACAGTACGCCCTTCGAAGGAACGTTTGACGGAAGCTATGACGGAAAGAAGTATCGGATGGTCAATCTGTGCGGATACAATCCCGTGTTTGGTACGATCGGAGAAAATGGTACTGTGAAAAATGTCAGCATGAGTAACTGCGTGTTGAACAATATCGGCAGTCTGCTGACGTTTACCAACAAGGGAACGATCGACAGTTGTACGGTTGACGGAAAAATATTATGTAATGCAGGAAATCAGGCTGCGATGATGGTCATGTATAATAAGGGAGTGATCCGGGACTGCATGGTTTCCGGCAGTTTGAATGTCAAGGCATCCGATGTAGTTGGTATGACCACGCTGAGAGCAGGAGGAATCGCGTTCCAGAATAGCGGAACGATTGCGAAATGCCAGTCTTCTGTGCAGATCGTACAGGAAATAACAATGAAGACTTATGTGCCGAATCTGCTTCATGAGATTTATTCAGGTGGCATTACAGCAGAAAATGCTGCGGGTGCGATCGTGACAGAGTGTGTGTATACCGGATCGATCACCACATCCGTGAAGTTGCCCGAAGCGGTTAAGGACGTGACCCCGGATCAGACGTTTAAGGCATATTCCGGCTTTGTGGCAGGAATCAATGATGGCTATATCAGCGGCCCCTGCATCAATGCATCTCCAAACAGCGGTTTGGGCGCACAGGGTACCGGAAGCGGAACAGTACAGTAGGAGGATCGTATGAATTACTTAGCACCATCGCTGCTGGCAGCGGATTTTGCAAGACTTGGAGAGCAGATGCGGATCATTGATCAGGCAGGGGCACAGTATTTTCATTATGATGTGATGGATGGGCAGTTTGTGCCGAACATTTCCATGGGTCTTCCGGTACTGCAGTCGATCCGCAAGGTGACGAAAAAGAAGCTGGATGTACATCTGATGATCGAACACCCGGAGCGTTATATCAGTGATTTTTCTGATGCAGGTGCGGATATCATTACCGTTCATGCGGAGGCATGTACACATCTGGATCAGATCGTGGGAGATATTAAACGTGAGGGACTGATGGCAGGCGTGGCTTTAAATCCGTCAACGCCCTTAAATGTGCTGGATTATATTTTACCTGAGGTGGATATGGTGCTTGTCATGACGGTGAATCCCGGCTATGGCGGGCAGAAGATGATCCCGTATACACTGGATAAGATCCGTGAGCTGCGCGGAATCGTGCAGCGGAGAGGATTATCCACGGACATAGAGGTGGACGGCGGCGTCAAGATTGACAATGTGGATCAGTTTCTGGCTGCAGGTGCCAACGTGATCGTAGCGGGAAGCGGTATCTTTAAGGGAGATCTCGCCGGCAACGTGGAAGCCTTTCTGGAAAAACTGGGTTCGGTTTAAATGAACTGATTTCGATCGCTGTCATAGGTATATCCTATGGCGGCGATTTTTTGTGTGAGCATTGTCTCGTCCTGCTCCAGATCATCGCAGAGCGCAGACAGACTGTCATAGTGATCGCGCAGCTTTGTGTTCAGAAAACTCAGCAAAATGACCGGATCATTGGGAATTGCGGACATATGGTTCTCTCCTTCGTTCATGATATTTATGAAGATTCGCTCCTTATCATAAAACGGTTCAGGTAAAATGTCAATTCCGGTTAAAGTGAAACCATCTGTTCAATTTCACGAAAATTTTATAAAATTTATGAAATTTTGTGTTTATTTTTGACGTTGACGTGAGAAAATGTAATGCCTATAATAAGGGTCAAGAAAAGCAAAGGCGCTTAGGGAAATTCCCTGAGCGCTTTTTTTGCGTTATAAAACTAAAGGAGGACATAGTTATGACACAAGAAATTTTACAGGCGATCAATGACAACATCTTTGCAGTCTGGTTACTGATCGGTACTGTCCTGATCTTCTGGATGCAGGCAGGATTTGCAATGGTGGAGGCAGGTTTTACGCGGGCGAAAAATGCCGGTAACATTATTATGAAAAACCTGATGGATTTTTGTATCGGTACCGTGATGTGGTTTGTCATCGGTGCATCTCTCATGCTTCCCGCAGCAGAGGGAAAAAGTGATATCTTAGGTATCATGGGAACACCCGGATTTGGCGTATTTACAGATTATGCAAACTTCAGCTTTTCCGGTTTCGTGTTCAACCTGGTATTCTGTGCGACCACAGCAACGATCGTATCCGGAGCTATGGCAGAGCGTACCAAGTTCCTTACCTACTGTATATACTCCGCAGTGATCTCAGGTATCATTTATCCGATCGAGGCACACTGGACATGGGGCGGCGGTTTCCTTGCAAACATGGGCTTCCATGATTATGCAGGTTCAACCTGTATCCATATGGTCGGCGGTATCTGTGCATTGATCGGCGCAGCATTCCTTGGACCCCGTATCGGAAAGTTCTCTAAGGATAAGAGTGGCAAGATCGTAAAGGTCAACGCATTCCCCGGACATAACCTGGTAATCGGTGCACTTGGTGTATTCATCCTGTGGTTTGGCTGGTATGGATTTAACGGTGCCGCAGCAACCGATGTTCCGACACTCGGTTCTATTTTCTTAACAACAACCGTAGCACCTGCGGTAGCAACCGTTGTATGTATGATCTTTACATGGATCAAATATGGCAAACCTGATGTTTCTATGTGTTTGAATGCATCTCTGGCAGGTCTGGTAGCGATCACTGCTCCCTGTGACGTTACGGATTGTGCAGGCGCAGCGATCATCGGTGTTGTATCCGGTTTCTTAGTAGTATTTGGTGTTTGGTTATTAGACAATGTACTTCGTGTAGATGATCCGGTTGGTGCAGTTGCCGTACATATGATGAACGGTATCTGGGGAACCATCGCAGTTGGTTTATTTGCAACATCTTCTGCTCCCGGATTTGCAGTGGCAGGTATTAAAGAAGGACTCTTCTACGGCGGCGGTTTTGAACAGTTAGGGCTGCAGTTTATCGGTATCTTTGCAACAGCAGCATGGACAGTCGTTACGATCACGATCACATTCCTTGTTCTGAAGCATACGATCGGTCTTCGTGTCAGTGAGGAAGAAGAAATTGTCGGTCTGGATGCATGTGAGCATGGACTTCCGTCTGCATATGCAGGATTTGGTATCAGCGATATGTCAATGACCATGGATGTCAACGAGAATACAGATCTCGGTGTTGCCGAGTACGAGAAAGCTTCTCAGGCGAAGATCGACGCGGCAGTACCGGTTGTATCTTCAACCAGTCCCATCACAAGCTCAGGCATTCACAACATTGTTATCATTGCAAAGCTGAGCAAGTTCGACAAGCTGAAAAAAGCGCTCAACGAGCTGGGCGTTACCGGCATGACAGTTGTTCAGGTTATGGGTTGTGGTGTCCAGAAGGGTGCCGGCGAGTTCTATCGTGGAGTTGAGATGGATGCGACACTGCTGCCGAAGATCAAGATCGAGGTCGTTGTGGCAAAGATTCCGGTAGAGAAAGTTATCGAGACCATCAAGAAGACACTCTACACCGGACATATCGGAGATGGAAAGATCTTCGTATACGATGTGGCAAAGGTTGTCAAGGTTCGTACCGGCGAGGAAGACATTGCAGCATTGCAGGATGTAGAGTAATGCTTATGGAATAAAATAGAACTTGTATTTTCCGGACAGACATACTATTATTATAGAAGAAACAAAAAATCATTCTTCTTCGGAGGTGGCGTATGGTTGACTATACAGAAGGTTCCGGAAAACAGTATCACACGCAGGTGGGCGTCGGTGATGTGGGCAGATATGTGATCCTGCCCGGAGATCCGAAGCGCTGCGAAAAGATAGCAAAACATTTTGATAATGCGCGTCTCATTGCAGACAGCAGAGAATACGTAACTTACACAGGCACCCTCGAGGGGGTGCCTGTAAGTGTGACATCCACCGGTATCGGAGGACCGTCCGCAGCGATCGCAATCGAGGAGTTATCCAAGGTCGGTGCGGACACTTTTATTCGTGTCGGAACATGCGGCGGCATGCAGACGGATGTCTGCGGCGGCGATATCGTCATCGCCAGCGGCGCGATCCGCATGGAGGGGACGAGCCGCGAATATGCGCCGATCGAGTACCCGGCAGTGCCGGATGTGACGGTCTTAAACGCGCTGATCACAGCGGCAAAAAAACAAAATATCACGTATCACGCGGGCGTTGTGCAGTGCAAGGATTCCTTTTTCGGTCAGCATGAACCGGAGGTGATGCCGGTCAGCTATGAACTGCAGAACAAATGGGAGGCATGGCTGCGCATGGGATGTCTGGCATCCGAGATGGAGTCTGCGGCATTGTTTATTGCCGGAAGCTTTTTGCGGGTGCGTGTCGGCTCGTGTTTCCTTGTGGTGGCGAACCAGGAGCGCGCAAAACAGGGGCTTCCGAATGCACAGGCGCATGACACGGAGCTTGCGATCGTCACTGCAGTAGAGGCACTTCGTGAATTAATTTCACAGGACACTGGAAATCTATAAAGAAATCTGTTAGAATGAATAAATATTCATGGAACAGGTGTCAATCCCGAAAGGGTTTACACATAGAAAGAATCCAATAGGAATCAAAAAAAGAGGAAAGGAAGAGAAAAAATGAAGAAGAAAGTATTGGCAGCATTCATGGCAACAGCTATGGCATTTTCTCTGACTGCATGCGGAAGCTCATCACAGGCACCCGCAGATGACGCAGCAGAGCAGCCTGCAGATGATGCAGCAGCAGAAGAAGAGGCACCCGCAGATGACGCAGAGGCTCCTGCAGATGATTCTGCAAGTGACAAGTCAGGAGAAAAGATCGCAATGATCACTGACTCCGGAGACATCACCGACGAGTCCTTCAACCAGATCACCTGGGAGACTGTATGTGCATACGGCGATGAGAACGGCGTAGAATATGAGTATTACAAGCCCGCAGAGGATACCGATGAGGAGCGTATCAACGCCATCGATCTGGCTATCAATGAGGGTGCGACTGTTATCGTAATGCCCGGATATTTGTTCGGACCCGCGATCGCAGAGGAGCAGGATCTGTATCCCGACACCACATTCATCGCAGTAGACGTTACCGAGGTAGACCTTGTAAATCTTGCAGGTGATTCTGTAGCGATCGGCAAGAACGTATACATCTGTTCTTTCCAGGAGGAGCAGGCAGGCTATCTTGCAGGTTACGGCGCAGTGAAGGACGGTTACACCAAGCTTGGTTTCCTTGGTGGTATCGCGGTTCCCGCAGTTATCCGTTACGGCTTCGGATATATTCAGGGTATCAACGCAGCAGCTGAGGAGCTGGGTGTTGATGTCAGCGTGAAGTACTTCTACGGCGGACAGTTCTATGGAGATGAGAACATCACCGCTCGTATGGAAGGCTGGTATGCAGACGGCACAGAGGTTGTATTTGCGTGCGGCGGCGGTATCTATACTTCTGCAGTTGAGGCAGCAAACAACCATGGCGGCAAAGTCATCGGTGTAGATGTGGACCAGAAGTCTGTAATCGGTGACTGCTATGTAACTTCTGCGATGAAGGGATTACATGCTGCAGTTTATGATGCGCTGGATGCATACTTTACCGGAAACTGGTCATCTTTATCAGGAAAGTCTGAGCAGTTAGGTCTGACTCAGGGCGATTACATCGGCCTTCCTACCGATGACGCTTCCTGGGGATTCAAGACCTTTACAAAGGATGAGTACAATACTGTATTAGAAGGTATCAAGGACGGTTCTATCGCAGTATCTAACGACATCGAGAACAATCCTGAAGTAGGTTCACACGTATCTGTTGACTACGTTCAGTAATCAGGCAGTATTTTAAAAGTAAAGAGGGAAGGGCTTTTCGTTTTGCGCCCTTCCCTTTTTTCCATAAAAGGAAATCGGGTAACTGTGAGAGTACGGAACAGTTACGAAACCAAAGGAAACAGGAAAAGGAATGAAGACTATGGCGAATGATTACATTATTGAGATGTTGAACATCACAAAAGAATTTCCGGGGATCAAGGCTAATGACAATGTTACCTTACAGCTCAAAAGAGGTGAGATCCATGCACTGTTAGGTGAAAACGGCGCGGGTAAGTCTACGCTGATGAGTATTCTGTTCGGATTGTACCAGCCCACAAGCGGTACGATCAAGATGAACGGACAGGAGGTTCAGATCAACAATCCGAACGATGCGAACGATCTGAACATTGGTATGGTACACCAGCATTTCAAACTGGTGGAATGTTTTTCCGTGTTAGATAACATTGTCCTTGGTGTTGAGCCTACAAAGGGACTTTTTCTCGAAAAAAAGGGGGCAAGAGAAAGAGTGATGGCACTGAGTGATAAGTATGGGCTGAAGGTGGACCCGGATGCTCTGATCTCAGACATTACCGTAGGTATGCAGCAGCGAACGGAAATCTTAAAGATGCTTTACCGGGACAATGATGTACTGATCTTCGACGAGCCGACGGCGGTATTGACGCCGCAGGAGATCGAAGAGCTGATGAAGATCATGAAAAACCTTGCAAAGGAAGGTAAATCCATTCTGTTCATCACACACAAGTTGAACGAGATCATGGAGGTCGCTGACCGTTGTACGATCCTTCGCAAGGGTAAATATATTGGAACTGTGGATATCAAGGATACGACAAAAGAAGAACTGTCACACATGATGGTCGGCAGGGATGTCAGCTTTTCCGTAGATAAAAAGCCGGCGCAGCCGGGTGAGACCGTACTGAAAGTTGAGCACATGACGGTTCCGAGCAAGGTACACAGCAATAATGCGGTCAAGGATATTTCCTTTAATGTGCGCCGTGGTGAGATCGTCTGCATCGCGGGAATTGACGGCAACGGACAGAGTGAGTTTGTGCAGGCATTGACCGGTTTGGAAAAGATGAGTGCCGGAAAGCTGATCTTTGAAGGGAAGGATATTACAAATGCAACGATCCGGGAGAAATCCAAGTCCGGTATGAGTCATATTCCGGAGGATCGCCACAAGCACGGACTGGTGCTGGATTATACGTTGGAGCAGAACATGGTACTGCAGCGCTATTGGGAGCCGGAATTCCAGAAGGCAGGCTTTATTAAAAACAAGGCGGTGCGCGCATATTCCGACAAGCTGATCGAACAGTATGACGTGCGCAGCGGACAGGGCTCATCGACGACCGTGCGGAGTATGTCCGGCGGTAATCAGCAGAAGGCGATCATCGCCAGAGAGATCGATAAAGATCCGGAGCTTCTTGTGGCAGTACAGCCCACGCGAGGTCTGGATGTGGGAGCGATCGAATATATTCACAGCCAGCTTGTCGCACAGCGCGACAGCGGAAAGGCGGTATTGTTAGTATCTCTGGAACTGGATGAGGTCATGGATGTATCCGACCGTATCCTCGTTATGTACGAGGGCGAACTGGTGGGACAGCTTGACCCGAAGCAGATCACAGTGGAAGAACTCGGACTTTATATGGCGGGCGCAAAGCGCGACGAAGTTCCGGCGGAAGTATAGGAGGAAGAAAAGATGAACGAAAAGGGAAAAGATGTGCTCCTGTCCATTGGCGCTTCGCTGGTGTGTATCGTCATTGGACTGGTTGTAGGTTTACTGATTCTCTGCTGTATCAACGGCGAGAATGCGATGGATGGTTTTTCGAGAATCCTGCAGGGTGGTTTTTACTTGAAACCGAAGGGGATCGGCAGCGAGATCACGCAGGCAGCGCCACTCATCATGACCGGTCTGTCTGTAGCGTTTGCATTTAAAACAGGACTTTTCAATATCGGAGCGGCAGGTCAGTATACGGTAGGTATTTTCGGTGCATTATATAGTGCGATCATTCTGGGACTGCCCTGGTATTTATGCCTGCTGGTGGCAATGATCTGTGGCGCGATCTGGGGTGCGGTGCCCGGTATTTTCAAGGCGTACTTCAATGTGAATGAGGTCATCACCTCGATCATGTTTAACTGGATCGGATTGTATCTTGTAAACGAGCTGCTTTACACCGGCTTTGGCGGCGCGATGTATGATCAGAAGACAACGCGTACCTATAAGCTTAGTGCAAAGGCTCCGCAGGCGCTCATTCCGGATGCAGGACTGAATTCGATTTTTAAGACAAGTTCAACGACGATCGCTATTTTCATCGCCATCATCATAGCGATCATTATGTATATCATCCTGAATAAGACGACCTTCGGCTATGAGCTGAAGGCGTGTGGATTTAACAAGGATGCGGCAAAATATGCCGGCATCAATGAAAAGCGAAATATCATTCTTTCCATGACGATCGCCGGAGCATTGGCAGGCATTGGCGCAGGGCTTTATTTCCTCTCCGGTGCTTCTGAGTGGAATCCGCAGGTGGCAACGGCACTCCCGGCCATCGGCTTTAACGGTATTCCGGTTGCACTGCTTGCCATGAGCAACCCGATCGGCGTGGTATTTGCAGCCATTTTTGTTGCACACATTTCCGTTGGCGGCGCATATCTTCCGACGAAGTATTTTCAGCCGGAAATCGCAGACCTGATCGTGGCTGTCATCATTTACCTGTGTGCATTCGTGATGCTGTTTAAGGGTTTGGTATTAAACTTATTAAAAAAGAAACATGCAGATAAGGAGGGCAGATAAGTATGATCTTACTCATTAAGTATACATTGTTATATGCAGTTGTTTTGCTGCTCGTTGCCCTCGGAGGCATGTTCTCAGAGCGAAGCGGTGTGATCAATATCGCTCTGGAGGGTATTATGACGATCGGCGGACTTGCCGGTGTGTTTGTGCTTGCATTGCTGGGGGGAAAGCTGCCGACACCCGTGCTGGTAGCACTTTCCATCGTGACGAGTATTGTGACCGGTATGATCTATTCGCTGCTGCTGGCATTCTCTGCGATCACACTGAAGGCAGATCAGACCATCGGAGGAACAGCGCTGAACATGCTGGCGACGGCGATCGCCATCGTGTCTGTCAAGGCGTTCAATAACTCATCCGCAGCCGGCAACGGCGCGGCTTCCGCAAAACTGACCTATGACAATTCACCGTTTATTTACAAGCTGGGACCGGTGACGATCAACATTTTCTTTATTTTAGCGATCATCATCCTTGTATGCAGCTCGGTATTCCTGTTCCGCACAAAATGGGGACTCCGGCTGCGGGCCTGCGGCGAGCATCCCCAGGCAGCAGATTCTGTCGGTATTAACGTGTACCGCTGGAGATATGCAGGCGTTGTGATCTCCGGCGCACTGGGCGGACTGGGCGGTCTTGCCTATATTGTACCTTCCGTATCCACATGGAACTTTGAGGTCGGTGTGGCAGGTGCAGGTTTCCTTGCGCTGGCTGTTATGATCTTCGGACAGTGGAAGCCTTACCGGATCGCAGGCGCAGCGGTATTTTTCGCGGTGTTTAAGTCACTGGCAAATATTGCGGATTCGACTGCTTTGGCAAATCTGGGATGGTCAAAAAACATTTACAGCATGATGCCGTTCATCGCATCCATGATCATCCTTGCTTTCACTTCAAAGAATTCCCGGGCGCCGAAGGCAGAGGGTATCCCGTATGATAAGGGAGCAAGATAAAGGAAGTGGTCATATGATAAATGAAAAAGAATTGGTGATGCGTGCGCTGGAGGCGCGGAAACATGCATATGTGCCTTACTCCCACTGGGCGGTGGGGGCAGCGTTGCTCACAAAAGAAGGAACGGTCTACGAGGGTTGTAACATTGAAAATGCAGCCCACACACCTACAAACTGTGCGGAGCGCACGGCATTCTTTAAGGCGGTCAGCGAGGGAGAGCGTGACTTCGCGGCGATCGCGGTGGTTGGCGCATATGAGACAGAAGAACCGGAGAAGATCTGCGCGCCCTGCGGCGTGTGCCGTCAGGTCATGATGGAGTTCTGTGATCCGGATACCTTCCGTGTGATCCTTGGGACAAAGGATGGTGTGCAGGTTTCGCAGACACTGAAAGAGATGCTTCCCTACGGTTTCGGACCGGATGTACTGAATACAAAAAATTAAATGAAAAATAAAATTTTGTTATAAAGCGGAAAAGATAAGGAGAAAGAAATGAGTGTAGATATTAAGGATATACTGGCAATCTGTGATCACACGTTGTTGCTGCAGACGAGTACCTGGGAGGAGATCAAGGGGATCTGCGATGATGCGATGAAGTATCATACCGCATCTGTGTGTATTCCGCCCTGTTATGTGAAGCAGGCAAAGGAGTATATGCAGGGAAAGATTCCGGTATGTACGGTCATCGGTTTCCCCAACGGAAATCATACGACGGCGTGCAAGGTGTTCGAGACAAAGGATGCGGTGGCCAATGGTGCCGATGAGATCGACATGGTGATCAATGTCGGAATGTTAAAGGCAAAAGAATACGACTATGTATTAAACGAGATCAAAGAGATCAAGGAAGCATGTCAGGGCAAGCTGCTGAAGGTCATTATCGAGACCTGTCTGCTAACGGATGAGGAAAAGATCAAGATGTGCGAGATCGTGACGCAGTCCGGCGCGGATTATATCAAGACCTCTACCGGTTTTTCCACCGCAGGCGCAACCTTTGCAGATGTGGAACTGTTTGCAAAGCATGTGGGAGAGGGTGTGAAGATCAAAGCAGCCGGCGGTATCGCCAGCATCGCGGACGCAGAGAAGTTTATGGGACTGGGAGCTGACCGTCTGGGAACGAGCCGGATCGTAAAGATCGTGAAGGCAGAGGAGAGTGAACCGGGCAGTTATTGATTGGAAGCTGATCAGAAATAAGTAAAAAGAGGCAAAATATGAGCGGATATAAATATAATCGTATTTTCACAATTGTGATGGACTCTCTTGGAATCGGGGAAATGGAGGATTCGCCGCGGTTTGGAGACGTGGGCGTAGACACGCTGGGGCATATCAGCCAGCGAATGGAAGCAGCAGGGGAAGCCTTTGATATCCCGAACCTTCAGAAGCTCGGTCTGGCGAATCTGAAGCCACTGGTACAGGTGACACCACAGGAGAAACCGCTTGGTTACTATATGTCTATGAAGGAGACCAGTAATGGCAAAGACACGATGACCGGTCACTGGGAGATGATGGGAATCCATACGAAAAAGCCTTTTATCACCTTCACGGACACCGGCTTTCCGAAAGAGCTGATCGAAGAGCTTGAAAAGCGCTGCGGCAGACGAGTGATCGGAAACAAGGCGGCAAGCGGCACGGAGATCCTGGATGAGCTTGCCGAGGAGGAGATCGCAACCGGAGCGATGATTGTCTATACTTCGGCGGATTCTGTATTGCAGATCTGCGGAAACGAGGAGACGATGGGACTCGATAACCTCTATCACTACTGCGAGATCGCCAGAGAGCTGACGATGCGCGATGACTGGCGCGTGGGGCGCGTGATCGCGCGACCGTATGTCGGAAAGAAAAAAGGTGAATTTGTGCGCACGAGCAATCGTCATGACTATGCGCTGAAACCGACGGGACCGTCAGCGCTCAATGCGTTGAAGGATGCAGGATTTGATGTGATCTCCGTGGGAAAGATCAATGATATTTTTGTGGGTGAGGGCATTACAGAGAGCAATCATTCAAACTCTTCCGTTCACGGTATGGAGCAGACGATCGATATCGCAAAGCGCAATTTTACAGGGCTCTGTTTTGTGAATCTGGTGGATTTTGACGCGTTGTGGGGTCATCGCCGTGATGCGATCGGCTACGGAAAGGAGATCGTGCGCTTTGACGAGAAGCTGGGAGAACTGCTTCCGCTTCTGCGTGAGGATGATCTGCTCATCATCACGGCAGACCATGGGAATGATCCGACATACAGCGGAACGGACCATACAAGGGAAAAAGTGCCTTTCCTTGCGTACTCTCCTTCTTTTACAGGAGCAGGACCGCTGCCGGAGGCAGATACCTTTGCGGTGATCGGCGCGACGATCGCAGATAATTTTGGCGTAAGCATGCCGCAGGATACAATTGGCACATCAATTTTAAAGGAACTGGATTAGAGATGAAAAAGAAATTAAATGAAGAATTAAAAAATGAAGATAAAATGGATGGTACAAAGCAGGCACAGGAGGCTGAAGAGGAAAAAATCTCACTGTGGAAGGAACTGCTCAGCTGGGTGGAGATCATCGTCGTAGCAGTACTGATCTCGCTGTTTCTGACAAAAGTTGTTCTGGTCAATGCACTGGTGCCGTCCTCCTCCATGGAGACATTGATCTCGCCGGGAGACCGTTTGTTTGGAAACCGGCTCACCTATAAATTCAAAGATCCCGAGCGTTTTGATGTGGTGATCTTTAAATATCCGGTGGATGAGGATGAAAACTATATCAAGCGTGTCATCGGGCTCCCCGGTGAGACTGTGACGATCGAGAATGCGAAGGTCTATATCAATGATTCGGAGACGCCGCTGGAAGAAAATTATCTGCCGGAGGAATGGGTGATCGAAAATGATGGCTTTGTTTTTGAAGTGCCTGAGGACTGTTATCTGATGCTGGGCGATAACCGCAATGTCTCAGAAGATGCGCGTTATTGGGCGGAGGAAGCCTATGAGCAAGGGCTGGCAGACAGCGTGGAAGACGGGGAATCCTATACGTACGTGAGTCGTGATAAGATCCTCGGAAAGGCGATGTTTACATACTGGCCGCATTTCCAACTGCTTTCAGACTATGAAGAATAGCCATGGGGACGGTTCTTCTGCCATGCAAACAGCCCTTTGCCATGGTTGAAAGGAATTTGCAATCAGTTATAAAAAAGGAAGTGTAAGAAAATGACGAAGGATCTGACAGAGGGAAGCTGTCTGAAACAGATCTTACTTTTTACGGCACCGCTTCTGGTTGGAAATCTGCTGCAGCAGACCTACAATCTGGTGGATGCGGCGATCGTGGGACGGTGTCTCGGGACGGATGCGCTGGCGGCAGTCGGCGCTTCCAGCAGTGTCCAGTTTTTGGTGTTGGGATTTTGTATCGGAACAAGTGCCGGGTTTGGCATACCAATCGCCCAGCGTTTTGGGGCAAAAGATTACAGTGCGATGCGCAGCTATATTTTTCACAGTATACTGCTCACCGCGCTGTTTGCTGTTATATTGACGAGTGCGTGCGCATTGTTCTGCTCAAATATTTTACATATGATGTCCACTCCGGAGGATATTTTTTCCGGCGCATACCGTTACCTTTTGATCATTTTTCTGGGCATACCCTTTACGCTGTTATACAATCTGGAGGCGGCAATGCTGCGTGCGGTCGGCGACAGCAGGACACCATTCATTTTTCTGGCAATTTCCACTGTGACCAATATCGCGCTTGACCTGCTGTGTATTCTTGTGTTTCGCTGGGGTGTGGCAGGGGCTGCGATCGCGACGATCACGGCACAGGCGCTCAGTGGGATCCTCTGCTTTTTCTTTATCCGAAAGCATCATGAGATCCTGCACATCGGTCCGGCGGATTGTTGTTTTGACCGCAGATGCTGCCTGTCAGCACTCACAATGGGCGCACCGATGGGGCTGCAGTTTTCCATTACAGCCATCGGAAGTATGATCATGCAGGCGGCGAATAACGGACTGGGAAGTATTTATGTGTCCGGTTTCACGGCGGGCGCAAGACTCAAGCAGTTTACCCTGTGTCCGTTCGATGCGCTGGCGACAGCGGTCTGCACCTTCTGTGGACAGAATCTCGGCGCAAAGCGTTTTGACCGCATCAAACAGGGAATCCGCGTCGGTGTGGCGGTGGCGCTCACCTACGGAATTGCTATCGGGCTGGTGCTGATCTTTGGCGGCCGCATATTGTCTATGCTGTTTATGAGCAGTTCACAGGTGGCTGTGCTGGATGCATCCGCGAAATACCTGCGCTACATGGGCTGCATGTATTGGATGCTGGGACTGCTCAACGTGTTCCGGCTTGCGATCCAGGGGCTCGGCTATTCCGGCAGGGCAGTATTTGCAGGCGTGATCGAGATGCTGGCGCGCACCTTTGTGAGCCTTGTGTTTGTGCCGCTCTACGGCTACACGGCGATCTGCTGTGCAGATCAGGTGGCGTGGACGACAGCAGTCATGTACCTGATACCCATGTGTCTGCACCTACTGAAGAAGGTGGAGCGGGAAGCAACAAAGACAACTCCGAAATAAAGATGAATTTTGACTGGAGATATGCTATGATATGAAAATCATAGCATATTCGAGGTGAACATATGAAAAAATCAAAAATAAACGTAAGCTTATACATAGTCATGTTCCTCTTTGCGGGCTTCGCTGTTTTTTGGGCCTGCAGGAACAGCGGACAGGCCACCATGGCAATCCTGGTGCCGCTGGGTTTTGAGGGTGAATATAGCCAGAACGGAGGGCCGTGGCAATCATTGAGCGAAAGCAACAATTTTTCCGCTTACGATGGAGATCTGGTACTGCGCGGAAAAATTGATCCGGAGCTGCCGGAGGGGGCCCTGTTAAATTTTTATCTGGATCATATCGGGATCAGCATATATTTGAATGGACAGGTCATTTATGAGTCCAGCTTTGAGAAATATCCGGATATGTGCGGCAAGGTCTGGGCTTCATGGGATTATTATGATGTAACAGCGGAGGATGTGTTTGAGATTCGGCTGCACAATCCACATAGTTATGGGAACAAGGATGCATATAATGAATTTTTGGATTCTGTGTGTATGGGCGGCGGAGAGGTATTGAAGTACTATTATGATAAACAGACTCTGCCGTATCGTAGTTTTTGTGTATTTATTATTGTCGCGTCTATTGCTCTCATAGGATCAGCATGCGGTTATCAGCTTCTTCGCCTTCCGGGCAGTACGTTGCTGTCAAAGCTGGGAATCATGTCACTTCTCATGGGTGCGTACATGTACTTTGACGTGAAAGACATTCAACTGAAGAGTGATCGGGTCGTGCTCAATACCTATGGATGCCAGCTTGCCATTATGCTGGCAGCATGGATGCTTGTAGCAGGAGTTGCAGAACTGCTCCACGAAAAGCGCAGGAAGATCGCAGAGATCGCCGGATATGTGCTGATGGCTGCAGATTTTATCTTCATAGCAATATCCCTTGCCGACGTGATATGGATCTATGATACAGGTATATATTGGGCGATCATACAAGGGACCATCAGTGCGATCCTGATCATCCTCTGTATTCCGGAAGTGAAAAACAGTGGAAAACAGGAGCGGTTTCTGCTGGTTTCCGCTGTGGTGCTGCTGGCGGTTCTGATCGCGGAACTGCTCAATGCCCGTATGTTTTGGTGGCATAGCGGTAACTGCATGAAGGCAGTCTTTAGCGTGCTGTTTGTGTTATTGCTGATCAAGGCGGCATGGGCGGTGGCAAAGAATTATCAGAACTCCATCAGTGCACAAAAGCTTCGTGAGGAACTGAAAAACAGCCGTGTGATCCTGGCGATGAGCCAGATACGGACGCATTTTATATTTAATATCTTAAATGCGATCAGTGGTATGTGTGCATACGATCCCCGGAAAGCGGATGAGACACTGGTGATGTTTTCGCGTTACTTGAGAAGCAATATCAATATCATGGACGAAGACGAGCCGGAAACATTCACGAAATCCCTGGAACATCTGGAGGATTACATTCAACTGGAACAGGTGCGTTTTGGAGAAAAAATAAAGTTTGAAAAAATAATCGAAGAAGAAGATTTTATGATACCACCGCTCGTGCTGCAGCCGGTGACGGAAAATGCGATCAAACATGGACTGCTTCACAAAAAGGAGGGCGGAACCATCCGCCTGCACACTTGGAGAGAGAATGGAAACAACATCATAGAGATCTCTGATGACGGTGCGGGATTTGATACAAGTGCAGCACCGAAGGAAGGGGCCGTGGGAATGAAAAATGTCCGTTTCCGTCTGGAATATATGGTGGGCGGAACGATGGATGTCAAAAGCATTCCCGGAGAGGGTACGACTGTGACGATCACCATTCCGAAAACTGTAAAAGATGAGGTGAAAAAGAGATGAGAGTGATCTGTGTAGATGATGAGCAGCCGGCACTTGAAACATTTCAGTCAAAGATAAAGGATCTTCCTGAGATCGAGAGTCTGCAACTGTTTTCTGATGCAGAAGAGGCGCTGCGGTATGCGGAAAAAAATAAGATCGATACCGCCTTTCTGGACATTGAAATGCCGGATATGAATGGTATCAGGCTCGCCAAAGGTTTAAAGCAAAAAGACAGCAATATCAGGATCTTTTTTATGACAGCATACGGACAGTATGCCCTGGATGCTTTTGGAGTAAAGGCGCTGGGATACATCATGAAGCCCTATACAAGGACAGAACTGAAGGAGGCGCTGGAGATGGCTGCCTTAATGCGCTCCCGCCCCAAAAAGAGAGTGGAGATCTGTACCATACCGAATTTTGCCGTGTGGGTGGATGGAAACAGGATGTCGCTGGGTGGAAAAAAACAGGAACTGCTGGCGCTTTTAGTCGACCGCGGAGAAGCCGGATTGACCACCGGAGAAGCTATCGCCTGCCTGTGGCAGGACAGGGCCGCGGATGAAAAAACGCAGACCTTATACCGCGTCACTTTCTATCAGCTGATGGATGAATTAAAGAAAAGCGGGATCGAAGAGATCGTCTGCTCGGACGAAAAAAATAAATACATAGTGAAAGATATGGTGGATTGTGACCTGTACCGGATCCTGGATGGAGATCAGGAAGCACTGAAAAAATATGGAGGGGTCTATCTGAACGAATATTCGTGGGCAGAAACCAGAAACGCCCAGCTGAACAGTATCGTGTCGTAGGGACATGAAATAGAGGTTTTATTTTGGATCAAAAACTGCTATACTAATGCCAAAGGTGTTGGTATGGCAGTTTTTTTGGAGGTTTTTATGACGAGGAAGGTAGCGATCGGAATACAGCAATTTGATGAAGTGATCGAAAAGAAATGCTTTTATGTAGATAAAACGGATTTTATCCGTGAGTGGTGGGAATCCGGTGACAGTGTGACCCTCATCGCCCGGCCGCGGCGTTTTGGCAAGACGCTGAATATGAGCATGCTGGATTACTTCTTTTCGGTAGATCATGCGGACAGGGGAGATCTGTTCGAGGGACTTTCCATTTGGGAGAGTGAAGAATTCAGGGTTTTGCAGGGAACGTATCCGGTGATCAGTCTATCGTTTGCGAATGTCAAAGAGAATCATTATGAGGCTGCCAGTTACAGAATGCGGCAGCTTTTGCAGTTACTGTATGCAAAGCATGCCTTTTTGAGAGAGAGCGAATGCCTTTCGGATGCGGAAAAGGATTACTTTGATCGGATGTCGTCCGCAATGAGCGAAGAAGATGCCCCCATGGCTCTTTATCAACTCTCATACTTTATGTATCGTTATTATGGTAAAAAAGTGATCATCCTTTTAGATGAATATGATACGCCCATGCAGGAGGCGTATGTAGGAGGATTTTGGAATGAAATTACTTCTTTCATGCGAAACCTCTTCAATTCCACCTTCAAAACTAACCCGTATCTGGAGCGGGCCGTGATGACCGGAATCACGAGGGTGAGCAAGGAATCCATTTTTTCGGATCTGAACAACCTCAAGGTCGTGACCACAACGTCCAATGAGTATGCGACAGCATTTGGTTTTACGGAAGAAGAAGTATTTGCTGCATTGGATGAGTATGGGTATGGTGATCAGAAAGAGGATGTGAAGTACTGGTATGACGGGTTTATTTTCGGGAAACAAAAAGATATTTACAATCCATGGTCGATCCTGAACTTTCTGGATACAGGAGAGCTCACCACTTATTGGGCAAACACCAGCAGCAATGCGCTTGTCAGCAAGCTGCTGCGAGAGGGAAGCGTGACGATCAAGAGCATGTTTGAAAAATTGCTGGATGGAGAGTCGATCTGCTGTCCGATCGATGAGCAGATCGTATATAACCAGCTTGACAATGACGAGGATGCAGTGTGGAGCCTTTTGGTTGCAGGGGGCTATCTGAAGGTGCTGGGACGGGAACCGAAAGTATCCGGAAGGCCGCAGATGTATACATTGGATATCACAAACGCAGAAGTGCGGGATATGTTTTACGATCTGGTGCGCGGATGGTTTCGCTCGAATAAGTCGGAGTACAATGGCTTTATACAGGCGTTGCTGCTTTGCGATACCGATGCCATGAATTACTATATGAATGATGTTGCGCTCAACCTGTTCAGCTATTTCGATACCGGAAAACAACCGAAAAAGGAAAATCCGGAGATTTTTTATCATGGGTTTGTACTTGGCCTGATGGTAGATTTGCAAAGGGACTATGTGGTGACCTCTAACCGGGAGAGCGGTTTTGGGCGGTACGATGTTATGCTGGAACCGCGAGAGAAGGGAAAGAACGCCTACATTTTGGAGTTTAAGGTGTTCAATGCACGACGCGAGAAGACATTGGAGGACACTGTGCGTGCCGCCCACGCCCAGATCGAGGAAAAACAGTATGAGGTGGCTTTGACCGCGAAGGGCATCCTATCAGAACATATCCACAAATATGGCTTTGCCTTTGAGGGGAAAAAGGTGCTCATTGGATAACTAAAAACATAGACAGATATTTTCGCCCTGCTCGTATCAGCGTGCAGGGCGTTTTTTGCACTTTTTTAATAAATTTTATAAAATGATGGGAAAAATTTGTGCACTTTTTTTGGATTTCCGGTGAGAAAAATTAACGATTTTTTAACACCGGATTTTTTATAATAACCTTAAAAAACGTATCGTAATCTTTTGGCAGATTTCTGCCGGATGTTTGGCATGAGCCGGAGGGATAAAATGCAAATACTTGTGGTTGACGATGAAAAAGTATGTCTGCTTGCGTTTGTAGAGGAACTGCAGCGGGAGTTGCCGCAGGCACAGATCGATTCTTATAGAAGTGGTGAGGAGGCATGGAAGGCTGCGCAGGAAACACACTATGACATGGTGTTTACAGACATCACCATGAATGGGATGAGCGGTGTGGAGTTGGCAAACCGGATCCATGAAAAAGATCCGGATATTCCCATCTATTTCGAGACGGGAGAGACGCCGGGTGAAGTAAAAAAGAGAGGACTTCAGACCGAACGGTGTTTGTTCAAGCCGGTTCTTCATGGAGATGTGGGTGAGCTTTTGGACAAAAAGGATACCTTGCCTCCTTTTGAGATCTCATTACCGGTCAAAGAGTCCGAAACAGAAGAATCCTATCAGAAGAAGCCGCCGGGATTTTTGGACAGGTGGCTTATGAAGAAAAAATAGCCGAATGTCCAACTTTTGTCCGCCTTTTGGCGGTAACATAAAAGAAATGATGGAATACTATGCCTGCAGAAAGAGAGGTACTTGAAATGAAAAAGAGAAAAATGAGAGATATGATGATGAGACGGGCGTTTTGCAATGTGATGGCGATCGCAATGGTGTTTTCTTCGCTGGTTTTACCGCAGGGCGCGATCACTGCGTATGCGGAGGATGGCGGACAAACACCGGCAGCTATAACTGTAACAGCATCGGCTATCAGCTCATATAAAGCAACGCAGATCAAGAATGGAGATTTTGAAGAGATTCCTTGGCAAGACTTTGTTTTAAACGGAGTCAAATACACGGGAGCAGGTACATCGGTGTCCAGTAAAATCGATTTTTCAATTCCAAATGGTGTTGGCGAGGGATGGAATACAACCGAAATCCAGCCGTATAAAGGCAATTTGTTTGAGGTTTGGCCTAGTGCCAGTCCGCTTGCTGACTCAGAAAAGGGCAGAGATTTTACGGGAAACGGTGACCGGTTTATAGAAATGAATACAACCAATCCGGCAGCTCTGTATCAGGACCTTCCTACACAGGGCGGCGATGTCATCAAATGGACGCTACAGCATGCAGCCAGAAACGGCAATGGATGTGACCCACAAAGCATGTATGTTACCATAGGTGCTCCGAAAAGAGGTACGAATGGTGAAATCCTTGCTGCATCAGGTGTGAATACTAGTATAGATCCGAAAATTCAGGATACCGGAAAAGCGGAATATCGTTCTAGTGGCGTGACTGCCGCATCGGGGAACGCAACTTGTGTTAGTGGGAGCTCTATGAGCGGATTGTCTGTAGGAAAGAACGATAAAACATGGCATGAAGTTGCAGGTATCTACGTTGTTCCTGAAGGACAGGACGTGACGCGATTTGCATTTTGTGCAGATTCCAGTGGAGACAGCAGCCTGCTTTCTTATGGTAATTTTCTTGATAATATCACCTTCTCCACACTGTTCGGAAATCTGAAGGCAACGGAACAAGAGAATGGAGATATTCAGATTTCAGGATACTGGGGAGAGTCGGATTCAAGTAAGAAATTAGTCGTTGAATTAGCTGAAAATGAAAAAGAGTATTTAGATATGTCGGGGGTATGTAACAGCAATTTTACAATTGACATACCTAAGAGCGTCATAGGAGAATCAAAAAGTGTTAAGGTCTATCATCAGGATTATGAAACAGCGACAAAACCGGTTCCGGTTACGCATAAGCACAGCTGGAATTATGTATCCGGAACGGGTGGTGATACCAATAAAATATATGCATACTGTTCAGCTACCAGTGGATCCGCCTGTTCCTATCAAGGAGCGGCGAATAAGAAGATACCGATGACACTCACCGCTGCTAATGCGACATACAACGGTTCTGCCTATAGCGGAGCAAGAGTATCTACGTGGCCTTTGGCAGATGACAATCTTGCTCCGAAGCCGAAGATTAAATACTATTGTTTGAGTGGTGAAGAAGAAACAGAAACAAATGAATCAAACAGTGGAGCAGCGTCTTCAGGAGCAGCACCTAAAAATGTCGGTCGTTATAGAGCGCAGATTCAGATTGGAGAAGCAATTGCAACCGCAGATTTTTCAATAAATAAATTAGGCATTAATTCCGTATCATTTACAGAGCCGACAACGACTCCGGGTAGTTCGCAGGCGGCCTCATTGACGACAGCCGCCAATGCGTACTATACCGGTTCCATCAGTTGGGCACCTTCCGAGGGCACTTTTGGATATAACAAGTCATATACGGCAACCGTCACCCTTACATTGAAAGATTCTGTCAATTGTGAGTTCGCAAATTCTGTGACATGCGCAAACAAAGACTGGAGCGTTCAATCGCCATTAGGTGACGGAACACTGGTGCTGGCGAAAACATACACCACAGCAATGGCAAAGATCAACTCAGTGACTGCACCGGATGTGACAACGCAGTTGACGGAATTTACAACTGAGACGGCACAGATCTCAGCATTTCCTGCAACGGTGGCAGTAGCGGTGCAGGACAATGCAAAGACTTCCATGGCAATCGTCTGGCAGTTAAAGCCGGATACCACTTATTCGGGTAATTCGGAGGCAGAAAATACGTTTGTGTGGACGGTAAAATCTGATGAATATGCGAATTATGATACGAATGGGCAGACGCTGACCGGTGAGGTCACAATAAAGAATCCGGTACACACCCATAACTGGTCTTATGAGGCTCAGGGCAATCAGTTAACTGCATATTGCACCAAGGGTGGAACACAGGGATGTCCCTACGACAGTGAGCATAAACTGACCCTGACGATTACAGCTGAGGATATGAGCTTCACTGGTAATGTATACACCGGTGCAGCGATTTCCGATACGGAAAAGGGTGTGTGGACAGGAGTCGGGCTGACTATACCGACGATCCAATACGTAGGAACTTCAGGAACATCCTATGACATTTCGACGACGGCACCGACAGCGGTGCAGAGGCTGCATTTCAGATTACGTCCGGTGGCAGCGGATCAGGCGGTTCCAGCGGTTCCGGAAGCGGATCAGGCAGCGGCTCCGGCAGCAGTGATTCTGGCGGCAGTGGATCCGGCGGCAGTAGTTCCGGTGGCGGCTCAGGCTCAGGCGGCTCCAGTTCCGGTGGTGCCGGTGGTACGCAGCCCACCACACCGACAGAAAACTTTGAGATCCCGGTGAAAAATGAGAACACCGTGAAAGTGGAAGCCGAGATCAAGGATGGAACGGCAAACGTTTCCGAGATCACAAACAAAACGATTGAAAAAGTCGTAAATAACAAGGATGCAGAGTCCAAGGTGGATACGATCACCATCGATCTCTCCGGCGCGAAGCAGGAGGTGACCGGTGTCACCTTAAGCAAGGAATCCGTAAAGATACTGGCAGAGACAACCGCACAGAAGGACAACGGTATCGACACAGCGACTATTGAGCTTTCTAAAGCAACCGTCGAACTGGATCATAAGGCACTGGAAACTCTGGCAGAGCAGGCAAAAGGCACGCAGATACAGCTCGTCGTGGAGGATAAGGATCGCAAGGAACTGAACAGTGCCCAGCAGGCTACGCTGGATCAGCATCAGGTGGCAACGACCTTCGAGGCATACTTCACCAGTGACGGGCAGCGTATCCATGATTTCAAGGGTGGAAAAGCAGTCGTCTCCATTGATTTTACACCGGAGGCAGGAAAAGACACCAGCTATTATCATATGGTATACGTGGCAGAAAGTGGAGAGATGACGCGCTATAAGACAAAGTATGAAAATCGCAAGCTGATGTTCACAACGACTCATTTTTCTGATTATGCGGTGATCTATGACACCGGTGAGAAGAATGAGACAGAGAAACCGAAGGAGGAAGAGGAGAAGGACGACAGCTCCGACACAGACGGCAAGGTCACCATGGATACGTCTTACAGCAGGCTGTGTCTGCGCATCCCGACCAGCACGAAGAAAACCAATGTGCTGAAGTGGACGAAGCAGACCGGGGCGGACGGCTATGTGATCTATGGCAATCATTGCAATACCGGAAAAAAGAAATACAAGATGGTACAGCGTGTAGTGATCAAGGATGGCAGTACAACCACATGGATTGACAAGAACCTCGACGGCGGCACCTACTACAAGTATTACATCAAAGCTTATAAGCTGGTGAACGGTAAAAAAGTATGGCTGGCGAAATCAAAGGTAGTGCATTCCACCACCACCGGCGGTAAATACGGAAATGCAAAAACTGTGAAAGTCAACAAGACAGATCTCTCGCTGACAAAAGGACAGACCTTTACGATCAAGGCGGAGCAGGTCATCAAAGACAAGCCGATCGATGAACATCAGAATATCAAGTTTGAGAGCAGTAACACGAAGGTTGCGTCCGTGAGCAGCAAAGGTGTGATCAAAGCAAAGAAAAAAGGCACCTGCTACATCTACGTATACGCGCAGAACGGCATGTATAAGAGGATCAAAGTCACTGTAAAGTAAGACTGAAACAAGAAAGACAGAGGCTGTTGTCAAAGGTCAGGATGGTAATTTACAAATGAACATTACGAATTTAGAACTAACACAGGCTATGATAGAGATATTTTGCGGATTCATCTGTCTCATGCTGGCAGTGATCGTACTGATGAACGGACATGCAAGAAACAGCTGGAAGCTGTTGAAATGGATGTTTTTTTCAACCGCATTGCTCTTTTTTTCAGAAGCGGTTGCATATATATTCAGAGGTAATACAGACGGGCTTAGCAGGTTCATGACCGGAGCCGGAAACTTTGTTGTCTTTTTGCTGAATCTGGTTCTGATCAGTCTTTTCATGCGATATATGTATGAGTTACTAAACGAAAAGGGTGTGACTCCGAGCAAAATATATATCCGGATCGTGAGCGCTTGCATTGCGTTGAACCTGCTCATTTTGGTCACCAACCTGTTCACAAAATGGATGTACTACTTTGATGATTCTAACTATTATCATAGAAACAGCGGCTGGTATGTGTACACACTATTGAATATGGTATGCATTCTGACCGGCAGTGCCATGTGCATTCACTATCGGAGATCAGTCAAAAAAACGATGCTGGCAGCGCTCCTTTTGTATACGTTTGAACCGGTAATCGCAATCATTGTGCAGACTTTTGTTTATGGCATATCTATCACCAATCTGGGAATTGCGATCGCATTGTCATTTATGCTGTTGGCGTATTTGATGGAGTGGAGCAAAGCAAAAGAGATAAAACAACGAAGATCGCTGGATATTATTATCCTGTTTGTGATCATGACGATCAGCATGAGTGCATCCATTTTTTCATGCATTCTTTCTATTCAGAGAATATCTTCCGAGAATTCGGAAAGAGACAGTATGCTTTTGGCACATATGGTCAGTGACAGCATTGAGCGCGAATTTATCAGACCGATCATCGTGTCCAAAACCATGTCAAACGATTATACCTTAAAGCAGTATATAAAATTGGGTCAGAAAACTTCGCCGAAGTCGGTGGAAGACAAGGTAGCTGTTTATCTGAATTCTATCAAAACCGGTTTTGACTATCAGATGGTGTTTGCGGTTTGTGACCAGTCAGGGGCATTTTATACTTATGGCGGGATCAGCAAATATGTAGATATTGATCATGATCCCCATGATATCTGGTACA
>SFRL01000003.1 GCA_004562765.1 bacterium
AATTCATATAGGAATCCCGTTAAAAGTAAATGTAGGTTCAAAATAACAAGAGTTGTCGCACATCTCAGGTATTTATCACTATTAGTTTCTATCAAAATTATAACTTAATACGTGGTAATTCGCAATGGAAAAAACTTCTCATTTGCAAATTTTTAAGAACCTGATCTTATTTCTGAGGGCCGGCTGCTACCAGTGCCTTACCAGCCTCATTTCCCTCGTATTTTGCAAAGTTCTTAACGAAACGATCAGCTAAATCGTTTGCCTTGGTCTCCCACTCAGCAGCATCTGCGTAGGTATCGCGAGGATCAAGGATTCCGGTATCAACACCTGTCAGCTCTGTAGGGATCTCGAAATTGAAGATCGGAAGAGTCTTGGTAGGAGCGTTGTTGATATCTCCGTTCAGGATCGCATCGATGATTCCACGGGTATCCTTGATAGAGATACGCTTTCCGGTTCCGTTCCATCCGGTATTTACAAGGTAAGCCTTTGCACCGCTCTGCTGCATCTTCTTAACGAGCTCCTCAGCATACTTGGTCGGATGCAGCTCTAAGAATGCCTGACCGAAGCAAGCGGAGAAGGTAGGTGTAGGCTCGGTGATTCCGCGCTCTGTACCTGCTAATTTTGCGGTAAATCCTGACAGGAAGTAGTACTGGGTCTGCTCAGGAGTCAGAATAGATACCGGAGGAAGTACGCCGAATGCATCTGCTGACAGGAAGATCACGTTCTTTGCTGCCGGTGCAGAAGATACAGGACGTACGATATTGTTAATGTGCTGGATCGGATAAGATACTCGAGTATTCTCGGTCACGCTCTTATCATCGAAATCGATCTTGCCTGCCTCGTCAACAGTAACGTTCTCTAACAGCGCGTCACGCTTGATCGCATTGTAGATATCAGGCTCAGAATCCTTATCCAGGTTGATAACCTTTGCGTAGCAGCCTCCCTCGAAGTTGAATACGCCGTTATCATCCCAGCCGTGCTCGTCATCACCGATCAGCAGACGCTTGGGATCGGTAGAAAGAGTGGTCTTACCGGTTCCTGACAGACCGAAGAAGATAGCGGTGTTCTCGCCGTTCATATCTGTGTTAGCTGAGCAGTGCATTGCTGCGATGCCCTTTAACGGCAGATAGTAGTTCATCATAGAGAAGATACCCTTCTTCATCTCTCCGCCGTACCAGGTATTGATGATCACCTGCTCGCGGCTGGAAATATTGAATGCAACACAGGTCTCAGAATTTAATCCAAGCTCTTTGTAGTTCTCAACTTTTGCCTTGGATGCATTGTAAACAACGAAATCAGGCTCGAAGCTTGCCAGTTCCTCCTCGGTAGGTACGATGAACATGTTCTTAATGAAATGTGCCTGCCATGCAACCTCAACGATGAAACGAACGTTCATGCGAGTATCCTTGTTTGCGCCGCAGAATGCATCTACAACGAACAATCTCTTATTGGAAAGCTCCTTCTTTGCAAGATCCTTAACCGTTGCCCAAACTTCCTCGCTCATCGGATGGTTGTCATTCTTGTACTCATCAGAAGTCCACCATACAGTGTCCTTTGAGTTCTCATCCATAACGATATATTTGTCTTTCGGTGAACGGCCTGTATAGATACCGGTCATAACGTTCACTGCTCCAAGCTCAGTTACCTGACCTTTCTCGTAGCCCTCAAGCTCCGGCTTGGTCTCTTCCTCAAATAACATCTCATAGGAAGGATTGTGAACGATCTCAGTTGTTCCGGTGATGCCATACTTTGTTAAATCGATTGCTGCCATCTTGTGTTTACCTCTCTTTTCTTATTATTTTATTTCTTTAAAAATTTAAAGATTTTGCTGTTAGGTTTTTATCCTACTCAATCGTTAATATCTTAACATTTTTTTCTCTATCCGTAAAGTATTTCTTTTGAGGTATTTTTTTACGGAAATGTTAAAATTCTATAAACTTTCTGAATTTTGTGGTTTTTTGACAATGCTGTATGTTATGATGATATCTCAAAGGCAATTTTTTTTACCACAAACAGGAAAAGGAGGCGTATCAAATGGAGCGTAATTTTGCCGAAATCACCCCCGAACTCCAGGAGCTGGCCAATCAGAGCATCAGCTCTTACTGCATTGATCCTGAGTTATATACCAAACACGATGTCAAACGCGGCCTGCGCGATCTGAACGGAAAAGGTGTTCTCGTCGGTCTGACCGAAATATCCGAAGTGAACTCCACAAAAATCGTTGACGGAAAATCAGTGCCGGCAGACGGACAGCTATTTTACCGCGGCTATAACGTGCGCGATCTCGTGCGCGGTATTCAGCCGAACAGTCATTTTGGCTACGAGGAATGTACTTATCTCCTGCTGTTTGGCAAGCTGCCGACAAAGGATGAACTGAAACAGTTCTGTGCACTGCTGGCAGACTATCGTTCACTGCCCACAAGCTTTGTCCGTGACATTATCATGAAAGCGCCCAGCAAGGATATGATGAACACGCTGGCGCGAAGCGTACTTACCCTGTATTCCTATGATGATGCTGCAAATGATACCTCTGCGCCGAATGTTCTGCGTCAGTGTCTGCAGCTGATCAGTCTGTTTCCGCTGCTGTCCGTTTACGGTTATCAGGCATACCGCCACTATCACGACGGCGACAGCTTATTTATCCATACACCGGAAGATCATCTCTCCACGGCAGAGACGATCCTCTATACGTTACGTCCCGACAAAAAATATACACCTCTCGAAGCAAAGCTTTTAGATATTGCTCTGATCCTGCACATGGAACACGGCGGCGGTAACAACTCCACGTTTACCACACATCTCGTATCGTCCTCCGGTACAGATACTTACTCCGTGATCGCTGCTTCCCTCGGATCGCTCAAAGGTCCCAAACACGGCGGTGCCAACATCAAGGTCGTTCAGATGTTTGAGGCGATGAAAGCAGAGATCAAAGACTGGACCGATGAGGATGAAGTGAGTGATTACCTGCGCAGACTGCTGCATAAGGAGGCCTTCGATCACGCCGGTCTCATCTATGGTATGGGGCACGCGGTCTACTCTCTCTCCGATCCGCGTGCAGTCATTTTCCGTTCCTTCGTAGAACGCCTTTCCATTGAAAAGGGCTATGAAAAGGAATTTGCTCTCTATGCGATGGTGGAGCGCCTTGCACCGCAGATCATCTCACAGGAGCGCAAGATCTATAAAGGTGTCAGTCCGAATGTGGATTTTTACAGCGGCTTTGTATATTCCATGCTGGATCTTCCGATAGAATTATATACACCGATCTTTGCGATCGCCCGTATTGCCGGCTGGAGCGCTCACCGCATGGAAGAACTCTGCTGCGGCGGCAAGATCATGCGTCCGGCGTATATGAGCATTTCGCCGCACAGAGAATATATACCTATGGATCAAAGATAAAACTAAAAATAGAAATAGAAAAGAGTCGCTACGCGACTCTTTTCTATTTCTATTTTAAATATTTCGCTTTATTCTTTTTCGTCTCTTTCAAAAACCAGAAGCACAGGATCAAAAACAGGGCGATGGATACAAAATTGACCATCGGCTCATCCAGGTACTTGTCATTGATAAATCCGACTATACCATATAAGATCGCCATCATCCCGAATACGACCGTCGGCTTGAACATCGCCTCGCAGAAGCTCTTCGTATCCCGCGCGCCGACCAGATCCGCCTGATTGATGATCAGGTTTGAAGGCTGATGCGTGTTCTTCATCTGATAGCCGCTGTAAACTAAGTACACTCCGTAGCACAGGATGATCACATCAAATAAAATCATGAATGAATCTGAACTCATACTATTACCTCACTTTTCCTTATTTTCTCTTCAGATGATAACGATCATATCACAAAACAAGAAATTTGCCAAGAAATATATGCAAAATATAAAATGGTTATTGCCTAATCCGATGAAAAGTTGTACAATTTTAATAGTTATTACTAAATTTCTATAAAAAGGAGTACTACTATGCTGTTAAAGGATGCAAAAATATTAATCGGCGACGATTCCATTCTCGCCCGCAAACAATTAAAGGATATTTTATCCTCAATGGGTGCTGTACATTTTATAGAGGCAGTCAACGGAAAAGAGACTGTAGAAAAATACATTTCCGAAAAACCGGATGTGATATTTCTTGATATCATTATGCCGATCAAAGATGGCATTACAGCTGTAAAAGAGATCATTGCCGAAGATTCTTCCGCACAGATCATCATCGTATCTTCTGTTGGAACACAGCAGCAGTTGAAAGCAGCGATTGAGGCAGGCGCAAAGGATTTTATCCAGAAGCCGATCAATGCAGAACAGATCAAGGCTATTATTTCTACCAAGTTTGAATAACCCGTTTAACTACCATACATTTTATTAGAGGAATTTGTTATGTTTGTACAATTTTTTGGCGGTTTTCTGCTAAATAAAGGTGTCGTTTCAACGGATCAGCTGATCGATGCCATGAAAAAAGAGTCTACAGCCCATATCCAGCTCGGTACGCTCGCCATGCATGCTTCACTCATGACTGCGGAACAGATCGAGGATATCCGTATCGCTCAGACGCACACAGATAAGCGTTTCGGCGAATTGTGCGTAGACAAAGGGTACTTAACAGAGGAACAGGTAAATGAGCTTTTGGCATCGCAATATCCGAAATATCTTCTGCTGGGTCAGATCCTTGAGGAGCAGGGTATCTTTGATCAGGCGACCTTCCATGAGCTGGTAAAGGAATACATTTCCGAAAATTCCATCGCAGAGGAAGACCTTCCCCTTGAGGATGGCGAGACCATCATTTCACTGGTCAAAGATTATTGTTCGGATCTCGCTTCTTCCAACAAGGAATACCAGTTGGAATACTTACAGCTTTTGCTGAACAATCTGATCCGTTTTATCGGCAGTGACTTTACGCTGTTGCGCCCTGTGATCCGTTCAACCTCCTATCCGACGCAGAAATTTGCTGCTCAGATGATCACCGGTTCCTATCAGGTAACATCGATCCTGGACATGTCAGAGGAGACAGCTATCCAGTTTGCCAGCCGCTATGTTTCTGAGGAGTTTACTACTTTTGATGAGTATGTACAGGCTTCCATGGAAGATTTCCTGAATCTTCACAATGGTCTGTTTAATGTGAATATCTCCAACTCCTACTCTGTGGAGCTCGGATTGCAGCCGCCCATTTCCGGCGAAAAACAAGCCGTCGCAGGCGGTTCCAGCATGTACATATTCCCGGCACTGTTTCCTTTTGGTGTCGTCAATATCGTTGTTTCAGAAATGTAATGAAGCAAAAAACAAAAAAATACATCTGCTACTCGGTTGATTAAAATCGTAGCAGATGTATCTTTTTTGTTTCAATCTCTTTATTTAATTCCGAGAAACTCTTTGACTGTATTCGGCATCTCTTCTACCTCGCAGATATGATCGTGAAGCACGGCTGCGCTGCGGATATCTTCGATCGCCTGCGGTACAGCCACATTTCCGATCTTGCTCAGTTCATCTACAAGCTCAAAATCGCCCATGGCATCATAGCGCTCATCGATGGCTTTCATCACGCTTCTCGTAAATTTGAACGGAGATGCTGTGCTGGCGATGACCGTCTTTGTCGTATCACCGCTCTTTTCCTTATAAGCATTGTACACGCTCGCAGCAACTGCGGTATGTGTATCGATAATATAGCCGGTCTTATCGTAAAGCTTTTTGATCGTGTCGGCAGTATCTTTTTCTGTCGCGTAACCACCCTCAAAATCTGCAAGCTGCTCCTTCATCTCCGGAGTGATCTCGTATACACCGGTGGTGCTGAGTGCCTTCATCAGTTCAGCATTCTTTTCTGCATCATTTCCGGCGATGCGATAGATCAGACGCTCCAGGTTGCTGGAGATCAGAATATCCATGGACGGGGAACTGGTAAGCATAAATTCACGGTTCTTGTCATAGGTTCCGGTAGTAAAGAAATCAAACAGTACCTTATTCTCATTGGAAGCACAGATCAGCTTCGCAATGGGAAGCCCCATGTTCTTCGCATAGAAAGCCGCAAGGATATTTCCGAAGTTTCCGGTGGGAACAACGACATTGATCTTCTCTCCATCTGCGATCACGCCTTCTTTTAAGAGTTTCGCATATGCATATACATAGTACACGATCTGCGGTACAAGACGTCCGATGTTGATGGAATTTGCGGATGAAAACTGATAGCCATTGGCATCCATCAGCTTTGCGAACTCAGCATCGTTGAACATCTGCTTGACACCGGTCTGTGCCTGATCAAAGTTGCCCTTGATACCTACCACATATGTATTGGCACCCTTCTGTGTCACCATCTGCTTTTCCTGGATCGGGCTGACACCGTTCTTCGGATAGAAAACGACGATCTTTGTTCCCTTGACATCCGCAAAGCCTGCCAGCGCTGCCTTTCCGGTATCACCGGAGGTGGCGGTCAAAATAACGATATCATTTTTCACATTGTTCTTGCGCGCTGCCGTGATCAGAAGATGCGGCAGGATTGAAAGCGCCATATCCTTGAACGCGATCGTTGCGCCGTGAAACAGTTCCAGATAGTAAGCGCCCTCTGCCTCTACTAGCGGTGCGATCTCCTCGGTATCAAACTTGGAATCATATGCACGGTTAATGCAGTTTTTCAGTTCCTCCTCGGTAAAGTCTGTCAAAAACAGTTTCATTACCTCATAGGCGGTCTGCTGATAAGTCATATCTGCCAGATCCTTCAGACTCACATCCAGTGCGGGGATCTCGCTGGGAACGAACAGTCCTCCGTCATCCGCCAGACCCTTTAAGATCGCCTGCGAAGCAGTCACCTTGTCATTTGCATTTCGTGTGCTTGAATAATAAATAGACATATGCTCACCTTTATCTTTCTATATTTGATCAAATTCTCACACTATTATAATTAACACATTTTCATCTGTCAATAAATATGGTAGACTTTTAAATAAGATCGGCTGCAAAAGCATCCTACGATGACGGATATACATCGCAGCACGGAAAGGAAGACCGGAATGGCAACAGGCGTATACGAAGCGAAAAAAAAAGACGGCACGCGCTACTACCGCGCGAACATTCATTACCGGGCAAAGCATATCTCTCTCGGCAGTTTTCCGACTTTCGAGGAAGCAAATACCGTGTACATACAGGCGCGCGAAATGCTTGACGACGCAGATGCCACTCTGCCGGAAGCGTTCTTCCACTATGCAAAAATCCCATTCGAGAAAACTGTGATCCTGCTCAATTTCCGCGACAATGGCATGTATCTGGGCACACCGATCTATCTGCAGTCCCAGCACTTTTTTGTCTATTACCTGTCGCCGGAAGTGGAGCTGAAGTTTGACAACGATGACCTGTTTTACTACTCCGGCCACAAGATCCTGCAGCGTGGCGGACATCTTTACATCAATGACTATGGCATGCAGGTATCGCTGCTCTCCCGCTACGGCATCAAAAATTACGCGGTGATGGGAACCGATTACGAATTTGTAAACGGCGACAGCCACGATTTCCGCTATGAAAACATCCGCAACATCAATCCCTACTATGGGGTCAGCCGGCTGGACGAAAACGGGCGCATCTCCTATCTGACGCGCATCCACATCAACGGGAACTACCAGATCGGCATCTATGCCAGCGAGACAGACGCCGCTATCGCATACAACAAAGCGGTCGATCTGGCAAAGAATGCCGGGATCGACCGCAATTATCCAACAAATTATATAGCCGGGCTGTCCGCCAGCGATTATGCGGACATCTACACGAAGATCAAGGTCTCAAAGGCCTACCGTGAATACTTAAAAAATGTGCATTAAAAACGAGATGCATTTATCTGCGATTTTGCCCGACCGAGCTTGACGAGGGGGGAACGAGGTCTGGAATGACCTCGGGTTTGACCCGACCGAAGCGAAGCGGAGAAAGGGGAATCGAGCAGAAAATGTATCTCGTTTTCATGTGTTTATTTTGAATTAATATAATTCACAAGGCCTTCCGCCTTGATGATCTTCTGCATGAACTCCGGGAAGGGCTGCCCCTGGAAGGACGTTCCCTTTGTCTTGTTGGTGATCACACCGCTGTCAAAATCGACTTCTACCTCATCTCCTGCCTCGATGCCTGCAGCGGCTTCCGGGCACTCGATGATCGGCAGTCCGATATTGATGGCGTTACGGTAGAAAATACGCGCAAACGTCTCTGCGATGACACAGCTCACACCGGCAGCCTTGATGGCGATGGGTGCATGCTCTCTGGAAGAACCGCAGCCAAAGTTCTTATCTGCTACGATGATGTCACCCTGTTGCACCTTGTTTACGAATTCCTTATCAATATCCTCCATGCAGTGCGTTGCAAGTTCCTTCGGATCGGAGGAATTGAGATATCTTGCAGGAATGATCACGTCCGTATCCACGTTATCTCCATACTTAAATACATGTCCGTTTGCTTTCATGTCTTATTCCTCCTATGCTCTCGGATCTGAGATCTTGCCGGTCAAAGCACTTGCTGCAGCGACAGCAGGGCTGGCAAGATAGATCTCACTGTTTACATGTCCCATACGACCTACAAAATTTCGATTTGTGGTGGATACGCAGCGCTCGCCCTCTGCGAGGATACCCATGTAACCGCCAAGACACGGACCACAGGTCGGTGTGCTCACGATCGCGCCTGCCTCGATAAAGGTGCGGATAAAACCTGCCTCCATCGCATCCAAATAGATCTGCTGTGTCGCAGGGATCACGATCACGCGCAGTCCCTTCTTCACCTTTTTGCCCTTCAAGATCTCGGCTGCAACAGCCAGATCCTCATAACGACCGTTGGTGCAGGAACCGATCACTACCTGATCAATGGCGATATCGCCCACCTCATCGATGGTCTTGGTATTCTCCGGCAGATGCGGGAAAGCAACCGTCGGCTTTAATGTATTCAGATCGATCACGACCTCGCGCACATACTCTGCGTCGGCATCCGCCTCGTAGATCTTGTACGGTCTCTTTGAATGCTCCTTCATGTACTCCTCAGCCAGCGCATCAACCGGGAAAATGCCGTTCTTTGCGCCCGCCTCGATGGCCATGTTTGCGATCGTAAAGCGGTCGTCCATAGAAAGCTCTGCGATGCCGTCTCCCACAAACTCCAGTGACTGGTACAGAGCTCCGTCTACACCGATCTCGCCGATCAAGTGCAGGATCACATCCTTGCCGCTGACAAACTTCTGCTTCTTTCCGGTGATCACCACCTTGATGGCAGAAGGCACTTTAAACCATGCGCGTCCGGTGGCCATTCCGGCTGCCATATCGGTACTTCCGACACCGGTAGAAAACGCGCCCAGCGCGCCGTATGTACAGGTGTGTGAATCTGCACCGATGATCACGTCACCGGCTACGGTCAGACCTTTCTCCGGGAGCAGTGCATGCTCAATACCCATCTCTCCTACATCAAAATAGTTTGTGATCTCATTTTTGCAGGCGAACTCGCGCACACATTTGCAGTGCTCTGCGGACTTAATATCCTTATTCGGCACAAAGTGATCCATGACAAGAGCGATCTTATCCTTATGGAACACGCCCTCGACATTCATCTTCTCGATCTCATGGATCGCAACCGGAGAAGTGATATCATTACCTAACACGAGGTCAAGATCCGCCTCGATAAGCTGTCCGGCTACCACGCTCTCTAATCCCGCATGCGCTGCCAGGATCTTCTGCGTCATTGTCATTCCCATGCTTTTTTCCTCCTGTTTCTGTTCGTTTCACTCGATTACTTCTGAACAATATTCACGATTCGTCCGGGAACGTAGATCTCCTTCACGATGGTTCCGGTGAGCTTGTCAGCAAGCTCCTCCTTTGCCTTCGCGATGACATCATCCTTGTCGGCATCCTTTGCGATCACCAGTGTGCCGCGGATCTTGCCGTTGATCTGAAGTGCGATCTCTACGGTAGACTCTACGGTCTTTGCCTCGTCATACTCCGGCCAGGTGGTCTGATATACTCTGCCCTCAAAGCCTGCGATCTCCCACAGTTCCTCCGTGATGTGCGGTGCCACCGGGTTCAGCAGCGTGATGAATGTCTTGAACTCATCCTTTGTGATGGAGTTCTTCTTGTAAAAATCATTGATCAGCGCCATCATGGCTGCAATCGCGGTATTGTATTTCAGATTCTCAAAGTCGTTGCTGACCTTTTTGATGGTCTGATGCATCTTTGTCTCCAGATCCTTGGAGTATCCGGTCTCATCTGTCATGATCTCCTGCAGCTTCCATACACGCTCCAGGAAACGATGACAGCCCTTCACGCCATCCTCAGACCAGGAAGCGGCCAGATCAAAGGCACCGATGAACATCTCGTAGGTACGCAGTGTATCTGCGCCGTAATCACGGACGATATCATCCGGATTTACCACGTTTCCGCGGGATTTACTCATCTTCTCGCCGTTCTCACCCAGGATCATGCCGTGTGAGGTACGCTTCTGATAAGGCTCCGGTGTATTTACCACGCCTTCATCATATAGGAATTTATGCCAAAAACGGGAATACAAAAGATGCAGTGTCGTATGCTCCATACCGCCGTTGTACCAGTCAACCGGCATCCAGTATTCCAGCGCTTCCTTGCTTGCAAGCGCCTCATCGTTATTCGGATCGGTGTAGCGCAGGAAATACCAGGAAGATCCTGCCCACTGAGGCATCGTATCTGTCTCACGCTTTGCAGGGCCTCCGCAGCAGGGACAGGTGGTATTTACCCAGTCTGTCATCGCAGCCAGCGGTGACTCTCCGTTATCGGTAGGCATATAGCTGTCAACATCAGGGAGCAAAAGCGGTAATTCGCTCTCGTCCACCGGAACAAATCCACACTTCTCGCACTCGATGATCGGGATCGGCTCACCCCAGTAACGCTGACGGGAGAATACCCAGTCACGCAGCTTGTAATTTGTCTTTGCAGTACCGATCTTGTTCTCCTCAAGGAATTGAATCATCTTTTCCTTGGCATCCTTTACTTCCAGACCATTGATAAAGTCAGAATTGATCAGTACGCCGGTGGCAACATCCGTAAATGCGCCCTCGTTAATGTCCACTTCTTCGCCATTCTTTGCAACAACCTGGATCATGGGCAGACCGAATTTCTTTGCAAATTCCCAGTCACGCTCATCGTGCGCCGGAACTGCCATAATGGCGCCGGTTCCGTAGCTCATGAGTACATAGTCAGAGATCCAGATCGGAATCTCCTTACCGTTAACGGGATTGATAGCAGTCAGGCCGTCAATCTCCACACCGGTCTTATCCTTTGCCAGCTCTGCACGCTCAAAGTCAGACTTTCTGGAAGCCTGCTCACGGTATGCCTCGATCTCCGCCCAGTTTCCGATCTCGTCCTTATACTTATCGATGATCGGATGCTCCGGTGAAACGACCATGTAGGTTACACCGAACAGCGTATCACAGCGTGTGGTATAAATGCGCAGCTTCTCTTCTTTTCCCTTGATGGAGAAATCCACCTCTGCACCGGTAGAACGACCGATCCAGTTCTTCTGCTGTACTTTGACACGCTCAATATAATCTACGTCATTCAGACCCTCGATCAGCTTGTCCGCATAATCGGTGATCTTCAGCATCCACTCGCTCTTAACCTTGCGGACAACCGGAGATCCACAGCGCTCACAAACACCGTTGACAACCTCTTCGTTTGCCAGACCGACCTTGCAGGAAGTACACCAGTTGATAGGCATCTCCTTCTTGTAGGCAAGTCCTGCCTTGAACAGTTTTAAGAAGATCCACTGTGTCCACTTATAGTAGTTGGGATCCGTCGTATTGATCTCGCGATCCCAGTCAAAGGAATATCCGAGAGAATGAAGCTGTCCTTTAAAACGTGCCACATTCTGCTCGGTTACAATGCGGGGATGGATCTTATTTTTGATCGCATAATTTTCGGTAGGTAATCCGAACGCATCCCAGCCCATCGGATAAAGGACATTGTAGCCCTGCATTCTGCGCTTACGTGCGACAATATCCAATGCGGTATACGGTCTCGGATGACCCACGTGAAGTCCCTGACCGGAAGGATACGGAAATTCAACAAGTGCATAATACTTAGGCTTGCTGTAATCATCTGTTGCAGCGAATGCCTTCTCATCGTCCCATACCTTCTGCCACTTGGGCTCCACCACCTTATGATTGTAAAGTTTTGCCATAAATAGCAACCTCCTATAGATACGTCAATAGCGGACTTCACCCGAAGGTGAAATCCGCCATAAATTTTTTACTAAAAAACACCTTTTGGTATGTATTAGTTGTTGATGAGCTTGTCATCCTCATTGTTCCAGCTGTACAGCTTACGAACTTCCTCACCAACCTTCTCAGCGGGATGCTCAGAAGCAAGCTTTCTCATAGCCTTGAAGTGAACCTGACGTCCTGCAGGTGACATGTCTAATAAGAACTCCTTAGCGAAGGTACCATCCTGAATATCAGAAAGGATCTTCTTCATGGTCTTCTTGGTCTCCTCGGTGATGATCTTGGGTCCGGTGATGTAATCGCCGTACTCAGCAGTGTTGGAGATAGAATATCTCATTCCTGCGAAGCCTGACTGGTAGATCAGATCTACGATCAGCTTCATCTCATGGATACACTCGAAGTATGCATTTCTCGGATCATAACCAGCCTCACATAAGGTCTCGAAACCAGCCTGCATCAATGCGCAGACACCACCGCAGAGAACTGCCTGCTCACCAAAGAGGTCAGTCTCGGTCTCGGTACGGAAGTTTGTCTCAAGAACACCTGCTCTTGCGCCACCGATTGCCAGTGCATAAGCCAAAGCCATGTCTAATGCCTTGCCGGTTGCATCCTGCTCTACTGCTACCAGACAGGGAACACCCTTGCCAGCCTGATACTCGCTGCGAACGGTGTGTCCGGGTCCCTTCGGTGCGATCATGGTAACATCGACATCCTTCGGGGGCTGGATGCATCCGAAATGAATATTGAAACCATGAGCGAACATCAGCATGTTGCCTGCCTCTAAGTTGGGCTCGATGTCCTTTTTGTACATATCTGCCTGTAACTCATCGTTGATCAGGATCATGATGATATCAGCCTTCTTTGCTGCCTCAGCTGCGGTATAAACCTCGAAGCCCTGCTTCTCAGCCTTTGCCCATGACTTGCTGCCCTCATACAGACCAATGATCACGTTGCAGCCTGACTCCTTTGCGTTTAACGCGTGTGCATGTCCCTGGCTGCCGTAACCGATCACTGCGATGGTCTTGCCATCCAGTAAAGAAAGATTACAGTCTTCCTGATAGAAAATTCTTGCCTGTGATTCCATTTTTAGTTGCCTCCTAAATAATATTTTAATCTAAATATGTAACATCCGCGGACCCGCGGGTAAGTCCTGTTATGCCCGTTCTCGCCAGCTCTAAGATCTCATATCCTGAGAGCAGGTCCAAGAAGGCCTCCAGCTTCTCCTGATGCCCGGTCAGTTCGATCACCATAGAATCATGTGTGACGTCCACGATCTTTCCACGGAAGATCTCGGTTGCATTCATCACTGCCTGACGCTCCGTATCCTTGGCACGAATCTTCACCAGGATCAATTCTCTCGTCACCGATGCATTCGGCTCCAGAACCTTGATATCCAGCACATCCTCCAGCTTTGCCAGCTGTTTTTTGATCTGCTCCAGTACCTGCTCATCCCCCGTACTCACGATCGTGATACGCGTAAATCTGGGATCGGCGGTCACACCTGCCGAGAAGCTGTCGATATTATAACCTCTGCGGCTGAACAGACCGGAAATATGACTGGTAACACCTGCGGTATTTTCTACGAGCAATGATAAAATCTGCTTTCTCATCTCACATCTTCCTTTTATAGATCTTCTGTGGTCGCTCCACATGCCATCTAAACGGCTTTTTTTATTCTAGCACATCTGGTTCGTTTGTCAAGCGTTTATACGCCTACGGCGTACGCCTCATCCTTGGAGTATACGGAAAATCCTTTCTCCTCCAGCGCCTTGACTGCCAGTTGTGCATCTCTCGTCTTTAATACTGCAGATGCATCCTCTCCGTTGGCAAATGCATACATATATTCTACATTAACCTTTGCATCCTCAAGCGCCTTCATAGCTTTGTATAATGAGCCGACTGCGTGGGGAACACGGATGCAGATCACATCGGTCAGCATTGCGGATACGCTCTTCTCCTTCAGGACACGCTGTGCCTTTTCCGGGTCGGATACGATCATGCGGAGCATTCCGTACTCACTGGTGTCGGCAAGACTGGTTGCCACAATATTGATATCGTTCGTTGCCAGGATCTCCAGAACGTCCTTGATACGTCCTTCTCTGTTCTCTAAAAAAACGGATAACTGTTTTACCATAATGCCCTCCTTTTAATTCAGACCACGGTTGTCAATGACGCGCTTTGCTTTTCCTTCGCTTCGCTGGATCGTCATAGGCTCTACCAGCTTCACAACAACAGAGATACCAAGCGCCTGTTTGAGTCTTGCGCCAACCTCTTTCTTTAATGCATCGAGTTTTCCGATCTCATCGGAGAATACACCCTCGTTGACCTCTACCATTACAGTAAGGACATCCGCATTGTTCTCACGGTCTACAACCATCAGATAATGGTTGGAGATGTCGCCACCCATAGATAACAGAACGGTCTCAACCTGCGTCGGGAATACGTTCACGCCACGGATAACCTTCATATCATCGGTACGTCCCTTGAACTTGCTGATACGGGGTGAGGTTCTTCCGCACTCACAAGTCTCGTGGGTAATGCTCGTCAGATCCTTTGTACGGTAACGCAACAGCGGCATACCTTCTTTTTCCAGTGTCGTAAATACCAGCTCGCCAAGCTCGCCGTCCGCAACTGCCTCATGTGTGACAGGATCAAGTACTTCCGGATAGAAGAAGTCATGATGGATATGTAAACCGTTGTGATGCTGACAATCCTGTGCCACACCGGGACCGGTGATCTCGCACAGTCCATAGATGTCATAGCAGTCCATGCCAAGCATATCCTCGATCTTCTTACGCATCTCCTCAGTCCAGGGCTCTGCGCCGTGGATGCCGACCTTCAGTTTCATGGCATCCTGTTTTCCTGCAGCCACGATGGACTCTGCAAGATTTAATGCATAGGAAGGTGTACACATCAGCGCGGTCGCCTGAAGATCTTCCATCACCATGAGCTGACGCTGGGTATTTCCGGCTGACATGGGCACTGCCAGTGCGCCCAGTCTCTGTGCGCCGAAATCCGCGCCGAGACCGCCGGTAAACAGACCGTATCCGTAGCAGACATGGATGACATCCTCTTTTGTCACACCTGCCATGGTCATACAGCGTCCGACACTCTCTGCCCAAACATCCACGTCATGCTGCGTATAACCTACGATGGTAAGCTTTCCGGTGGTTCCGGAAGTTCCCTGCACGCGCACGATCTCAGACTTCGGAGCTGCCCATAATCCGGACGGATAGTTCTCTCTCAGATCATCCTTTGTGGTAAAAGGCAGCTTTACGATATCTTCAATGCCTTTAATGTCGCCCGGCTCCACACCGAGATCCTTCATTTTCTTTGTGTAAAACGGTACATTTTCGTAGCAGCGCCTTACGACTTTCTTCAGTTTTTCCCCCTGGAGCACAGCCATCTCGTCTGCGCTCATGCACTCAAATTCGGGACTTAAGATCAGTTCTTTGTGTGCCATTCTTTCTTCTCCTTGTAAAATTTATATATTATTGTAGCCGGCATCAAACGCGGCTTTATTGACCTCGATGGTCTTCGGCGGTACGGTGTGCTCGATCACGCTGTACCACTGCTCCTTTGAGAAATCCATGTGGCGCGCAGCCATTCCAAGAACCACCAGATTGGACACCTTGGAATTGCCGAGCTTTTTCGCCTCTTCTGTGGCATCAATGGAATAAACGGTCACCTCTTTTTCCAGATCCTCTAAAATGTTTTCCGGATACTCCGCTGCTCCGATGATGACGGGCATCGGATCGATGCGCCAGTCATTGGCGATCAGCACGCCGTCCTTCTTTAAGAAATGACGATAGCGAAGTGCCTCCAGACGCTCAAAGGCAATGATGACATCCGCCTGTCCTTCCTCTACGATGGGCTCTGCCACCTCTTTTCCGTAGCGCACATAGGTGACAACGCTTCCACCGCGCTGTGACATACCGTGTACCTCAGAAATCTTTACATCATATCCGTTTTCAACGGCAAGTCCGCCCAAAATACGGCTGGTGAGCAGGGTTCCCTGTCCGCCTACGCCGACGATCATAATACTCTTTGTCTCACTCATCCTACTCACCTACTTTCTCGATCGCGCTGAATTTGCAGAGCTGCTCGCACAGTCCGCATCCGGTACACATCGTATCGTCGATGCGCACGGTTCCGTCTGCCTGCTTGCTGATGGCAGGACATCCGGGTTTCAGACACATACCGCATTTTTTACATTTGTCGGAGAGTGATACATAGACCGGTTTCTTGCGCTTGTCTAACAGAACACAAGGAGTCTTTGTGATGATCACGTGAATCTCATCGCTGGCATTTGCCTCTTTAATAGCCTTTTCCAATGTAACCAGATCAAATGCGTTGATCTCCTGTACATGCTGTACACCAAGCGCACGGCACAGATCCGGAATATTCACTGCATTGGTGGGCTCCTTCTGCAGAGTCAGTCCGGTAGCCGCATGATCCTGATGTCCGGTCATACCGGTGGTGGAATTGTCAAGGATGATGACGGTTCCGCTGGCCTTGTTGTAGACCATGTTCATGAGTGAGTTGACACCTGTATGTAAAAACGTGGAATCACCGATCACGGCAACCCAGTCTCTGATAAACTCCTTGCCCGCAGCCTTCTCAATACCGTGCATGCTGCTGATACTTGCGCCCATGCAGATGGTGGAGTCAACGACACCAAGGGGTGCGACTGCACCGAGTGTGTAGCATCCGATATCGCCTGCGGCATGGATACCGAGCTTCTTTAATACATAATATACACTTCTGTGCGGACATCCGGGACAGAGGATCGGCGGACGGTTCGGCACCTGTGCGGGCGCTTTTGTCTCCACTTTCTCACCTAAAACAGCCTCACGCAGCATATTTGCGCTGTACTCGCCCAGCAGTGTAAAGATCTCCTTGCCCTTGCAGTCGATACCCATCGCGCGCACCTGCGTCTCGATGACCGGATCCAGCTCTTCCACCACATAAAGTGTATCTACCTTTGCGGCAAAATCACGGATCAACTGCTCCGGCAGCGGATGTACCATACCAAGCTTTAAGACAGATGCATCCGGCAGCGCCTCGCGCACATACTGATAGGGAATACCGCTGGTGATGACACCGATCTTTGTATCACGCATCTCCACGCGGTTGACGGTCAGTGTGCAGGCGTCCTTGGCGAGCTCTGCCATCTTATCCTCAATAACCGCGTGACGTGCCTTTGCCATTGCAGGCATCATAACGCGCTTGGGAATGTTCTTTTCATAAGGGATCAACGCATGCTCCACGCGGTCTTCCAGCTCTACCGTACTCTGGGAATGCGCCAGTCTGGTAGTTGTGCGAAGAATAAACGGACGATCATATTTCTCGCTGTAATCAAAAGCGAGCTTCATGAACTCCTTTGCCTCACCACTGTCGGAGGGCTCCAATACCGGAACATGTGCCGCCCGGGCTACCATACGCGTATCCTGCTCATTCTGCGAGCTGTAAAGTCCCGGATCGTCTGCCACCACAAGCACCAGACCTCCGGTGACACCCATGTAGGATGCGGTGTACAGCGGATCGGATGCCACATTGAGTCCGACATGCTTCATACATGCCATGGCACGCGCACCTGCCATGCTGGCACCAATGGCTACCTCTGTTGCTACTTTTTCATTGGGAGACCACTCTGCGTACAATTCATCTTTGTACTGTACCAAAGCTTCACTGATCTCTGTACTGGGAGTGCCGGGATATGCAGCGGATATCTTGACGCCTGCCTCATAGGCGCCGCGGGCGATGGCTTCATTACCCAGCATAACTACTTTTTTACCCATTATCTTTCTCCTTTTTCTGTATTCGTTTTACAAAAAAGCCCGCATGACGCGGACTTTTTTGGCATTGACCGGACAATCACAAAAATTTCCAGCCCACTGTATTCCATTATATAAGAAAATCTCTCATTAGGGAAGTGTTTTTTATCATTTTAACGTGGCAAAGCACGCTCATCGTGGCAATGGGCGCTCACCGTGGCAGAAGAAGCGTCCCCAAAATCTCCTGTGCCGTCATTGCGCGATAATTGTCCGGATCTGTCAATCCGCCGTTTTCTCCGGTCAGATTCCACGAAAACCTGCCTGTATGGGGATACGTTGAAGATGTATATTGCTGCATATCCTTCAGTGCCACCGGATATCGCTCGTACCATTGCGGATAATAGCGCGACATATAAAGATCTGCAAGTCGCCAGGCATCACAGCCCTGATCTGCTCCAAGCGCCGACAATTCCACGCCGCCTCCCGGCTGACCGCTCCGGCTGGGGGCAGCCGTACTGTGCAACACCGGAATACTTCCGTCCGCACAACAGCCCAGACAGATCCATACATGTCCGTAAATACTGATCACATCTCCCGGAAGAAATCGGTGCGACCTGTCATCTTGCGATCGATCAGTACCTCCCGTCCATGTACCCCATCCGTTTTTTGCAAGTGTCCACGCCAGCTCGGTAGATTTCACGACATATCCGCTGTTTCCATCTTCCGTGTTCATGACATTATACAGTGTCCACCCCAGAAAACCCGAACAATCCAGTCCCGACGAATGATCGGTGGTATCTCGGAAATTATAATTTTCATCCTGTGACCGAAAAAAACGCACCCAGTCCCCCGACACACCGATCGAACGGGCTGCCATGTCGGCACCTGCATCCGTCGGATCCCATCCGCCGCCATAGACATAAAGTGTTGTTCCCACCGGCATCATGGCGGTTGCCAAAAAATTCTTCAGTGTCCGAAACCCCGGCACACCTTGTATCAGCGGTTTATATACCAATCCATTCTTACATTCAATCTGCATTCTGAACCCGTTTCGGAATTTATTTTATTATATGCAAATGAGTCTGATTTCAGATCATCCAAACCGGAATGATATAATTATCTCTGTCTATGGCACCTAATTCCGGTTTCATGCAGATCACAGCCCCTTTGGAACGCGGCACAGATGATCTGTCCAGCAAAGCAAACACCCTGGTCAATTCGGTTCCAGGATTGGAGGTTTTCTTAATCTCCATCGGATGCAGGACTCCGTCACGCTCTAACACGATATCAATCTCTTTTGCGTCTTTATCGCGATAATAATACATATACGGTTCCTGACCGCAATTCAAATAAGTCTTTCTGATCTCTGCTACCACATAATTCTCTAAAATAGCCCCATTCATCGCACCACTTTCCAGCGTTTCCGCGCTACTCCATTTTGTCAGGTGACAGACCAGACCTGTATCATAGAAGTACAGCTTTGGTGTCTTTACAAGCCTTTTTAACAGATTGTTGGAATACGGATGCAGGTAAAAAACAATGCCAAGTGTCTCCAATATTCCCAGCCAGTCTTTTGCCTGTATCTGATTGATATCCGCGTCTCTGGCGATTTCAGCCACGTTCAGCATCTGTCCGCAGCGCGCAGCGACTGCCGTTATAAACCGCAAAAATTTCAGTGAATCGATCGCATCCGACAATTCCTTCACATCGCGTTCAATATAGGTGCTAAGATAACTGCTGTAGAAAATCTGATTGTTGCTGTTCGCTCCACTGATCACAGCAGGCATGGATCCTTTATAGATACGATCGAACACCGCCCTTGTATCTGCCGCCACTCTTCCTTCTTTTCTGACAGTTAAACTTTCCATATCAAGCGTAAAAGGCTCCATGGTACCACCGCTTATTTCTGCCTGAGATAACGAAGTCATAGAAAGTACCGCCACTCTCCCAGCAAGTGATTCCCGGACGCCTCTCATCAATTTGAAGATCTGTGAACCGGTAAGCCAAAATGCTCCGGGTTCGTGCTGTTTGTCAACATTTATTTTGATATAAGTAAACAACTCCGGCGCATATTGAACCTCATCGATCAATACAGGTGGCTTATGCAGCTGCAAAAACAACTCCGGATCTGTCTTTGCAATACTTCTTTCATTCAGATCGTCCAGTGTCACGTAACCCCGGTTTGTTCCTTCCATCAGTTTTTGGAGCATCGTAGTCTTTCCGACCTGCCTCGGTCCGGTAACCAGAACAACCGGATACTCCTTAGTTACCTGATTTACTACTTTTTCCAGATTTCTTTTTATATAGGTCATCATACCCTCCATGATCCGGCTATTATTAAACATAATTAAATATTAGCCGAAATAAGTGCAAAAATCAAGCACATTTCGGCTATTATATATTATTCGTAAATTTTAGCCGGAATATGCTTGATCATCATTGTACATACTTCTTACATGGCATTGACCGAATTATAACAGGAATTTCCAGTGCACTGTATTTTTTATTACGACACAACTACTTTGATGCGTTTATAGACTCCGTTTTGAGCGTAAACGTAGATGTAGCAGGTGCCCTTCTTCTTTGCTTTGATGCGGCCGTTTTTCGTCACAGTAGCGATTTTTGTGTTTGTGGACTCAAATCTGATACTCACATGCTGTTTGATGGGCTTGCTTTCTACCAGCTGCGATGCCTTAATAACAAGAGACTTTCCTTTCTTCAGGGTCACTTTTGTCTTATCAACCTTCACCGCCTTGGCATTTCCATACTTGCCGCCGCTTGTGGTGACGTGGATCACCTTGGACTTTGCCAGCCATACCTTCTTTCCGTTCACCAGTTTATAAGCTTTGATATAATATTTGTAGTAGGTGCCGGATTTCAGTTTCTTATCCGTGTATGTGATCTTTGATCCGTTCTTAATGACCGCAAGCTTTTTCATCTTGTAGGTCTTGTCCTTTGTGTTACACGGTGCACCGTAGAGTACATAGCCATCAGCGTCGGTGACCTTCTTCCAACTGATCTTTACAGCGTTCTTTGTTGTTTTCGCCTCTGCCAGCTGAAGCTTGCGGAAGGTGGTGTCCAGTGTCACCTTTGCATCTGCATTCTCCTCTTTTGGCTGTTCTTCCGTCTCATTCTTCTCACTTGTATCATAGACGACAGCATAATCAGAAAAGTGTGTTGTCGTAAAGAACAACTTACCACTCTCATATTTTGTCTTATAGCGTTCTACCTGCCCGTTCTCCGCCACATAAACAATATGGTAAAAGCTTACGTCCTTTCCTGCCTCCGGAGTGAATTTGATGGAGACGATTGCTGTTCCACCTTTAAAATCCGAAATACGCTGACCGTCACTTGTAAAATATGCCTCGAAGGTCGTTGCCATCTGATAGTTGCTCAGCGTTGTCTGCTGTGCTGTGTTCAGATTTTTGTGCTCGGTATCTGCCACAACCAGCTCAATCTGAGATCCCTTTGCCTGATCAACCAGTGTCTCCAGTGTCTTATTATCCAGTATGACCGTTGCGTTAGAAAGCTCAACAGTGGCTGTCTCGATACCATTTCCTGCTTCGGCAGTCACCTGAGCCAGCGTCTCCACCGTAGTTTTGGATAATATCACGCCTGTGACCTCCTGCTTCGCGCCGGAAAGGTCGATGGTGATGGTATCTACCCTTGATTCCGTGCCGGTGTTTTTGACTACTTTATCAATCGTGTCCGTTGTGATCTCGGATACATTTGCCTTGCTATCTGTAATCTTCGCCTCTACCTGCACCGTATTTTCGTTTTTCACCGGAATCGTGTAGTTCTCGGTGGGAGCCGCAGGTTTGGTCGGTGTATCGGAACCGCCGGAGCTTCCGGAGCCACCACCGGAAGTGCCTGATCCACTACCGGATGGAATCTGCTCAAACTCTGCCTTCACAGTGACATTAACATTGGGCATCGTAAACTGATTGTTGCTGATCGTTATGCCGCCTTCAGATACGGACCACCCCTTTAGCCGATAGCCGCTATCCGGCGTTGCCAACAAAGTAACCGCCGCTCCAGAACCTGCAAAAGTGACGGCTGTTCCGGCTACATACGCGGCTGCAGTTCCATGACCGTCGTTTTCAACAGTAATCCTATGTGATGTTACGCCCGGATTTCCACTTGCGCCTGATGTTGTACCGGCTGCACCGCCGGTTCCAGGTCTACCTGAAGCGGAATTTCCGCCATTGCCGCCTGTGACCGTGCCACCGGTAGTGACTGTGACACTCGTGCCGCCACTGATGCCTGCGCCTCCCTGACCTCCATTTCCGGAGCCATTGGCAGAGCCACCATTTCCGCCGATAACTGTTGCACTGCTACCAATGGTCACCATTGCAGAACCCGGAATGATGATCGCCGCGCCACCTGCACCGGCACTTCCACTATCAGCAGCATCCGCACCGTTTCCTCCGGTGATGGTCGCACTGCCAGAAACATTTACCGAACTCCCAGCCCCGGCGTTTCTCAGATCGATTGCCGCGCTTCCGGCTGCGCCTGCACTGCTTCCGGCACTTCCGGTAAGCTTACCGCCTCCACCACTGCTATCCGCAATCGTGAGGGATACCTGCGCCCTATCTGCAGCAGAAACAGCAGGCTTTCCGGCGGGGGCAGTGATGATATGACCACCCAGATCGATCGTTGTCGCTTCATCCGCCTGCAGTACCAAGGTATCCTTTAATTTCACGTCCTGATCAAATGAGATTTTATTTTCTTCCGCATCGTATTTCACATGAGCATAATCAGACGCTTCCAATGCGTTCTTTATCCAGATTGGAAGATCTGTAGAAATACGATTCGAACTGAGACTCTGTCCGCTGGTGTTGACCGCACGGACGCGATAATAATACGTCGTGGCAGGATTGATACCGTCTCCACTTACCGCAACACTTGTAACATTACCGACATTTTTATTATTGTAATCCAATAAAATATCTGTAAAATTCCGGTCTGTTGCCACGTCGAGACGATAGCTTGTTGCACCCGTTACCTCATTCCAGTTGGCATAAAATGCGCCTGATCCATCACCCTCGTTTTTCGTTGCCGCTGTAGCAACAGGTTTCGTCGGTACACCGGCAGGCGTTGCACCGGTGACAGCGAAGATACCACAGTAGATATTATTCGTACTAGTCGTTTCATTTAATCCACATAAATTGAATGTAATCGATTTTAGCAATTTTGAAGAATCTGCCTGAATCGTCGCAGATTGAAGAATCGGTCCATATGAACTATCCATTTTTCCGGTATATGAACCATTCGATTTTTCTTTTCGCATCACCGGATAATATTGTTCGACTCCCGGAACAGGTGTCAAACCATACCAATCATAGAGTTTATAGGTCGTTTCATCAGTTTCACCATCGGTATAGTTCAACGTCACATTGAACTTTGCATAGTTAGTTCCTCCAGGACCTCCTGCTGTTGCAAGCACATAAATATTCTGATAGACACCGATCGTCTGTAAGTCCATAGTGACGGATTTACTACCTGAATGTAGCCAGATACAATCCTTTCCATCATACGCTGTTGCCGAATCTCCACCCGTTGCTAATTGATAAGGAGTTCCATTTGCCGTTCTCAAAACACCGTCTGTGGGGAGACCGCCAGTACCACTATTACGATCATTGCTTTGTGCATAAAATGCAGCACTATCATCTAGTCCAATACTAGAAGACCATGCTTCGGTAAGACCCCAGATGGCATTTCCATTCAGTGATGCAGCTGAGATTTCCAACGGTTCATAATTTCCTTCTCCTACCCCATACACAGCCACACCTTCATTCATCACCGCAAATAATTCTTCCAGTCTGGTGATGTCAAGCTTTGCCTGATCTTCTTCAGACAATTCGATATATGCATCTGAAACAGATGCCGCCAGCTCATATACCGCATCCTGCTCATCTGCACTCATGTTTCTATATTCTTCACCTGTGGGCAGCGCATTGATCTGCTCCTGCAAGGATCTTACACTTTCCGAAATGCCCTCTTCATTTCCAGTGCAGTTGCTATCTATCCGCGCCTCTTCTGCCCCATCTATGGCTGTCCCGGCATCATTGCCTTCTGTTGCAAACACATCAGACGGTGACACGGAAAGCACCATTACAAATACAAGAAGCCATGCAAAAATTTTGTTCCGTACTGCTGTTTTTTTCTTCATCTGTGGTTATCCCCCTTTGTTTTATTTTAAAAATCTTTTTCAAATCAGCCTACAAAAAATCTATTTTCCTCATTAGTCTACCACCCCAATACGGACAAAAGTTGGACAAAGCTTCCATTTTTTCTCAAAAAAATACCGCCCTGCCCGTTTACGCGGACAAGGCGGTATGTCTGTCTGTTTTTCTTTAATCTGCCTGCTCTATGATACAAGTATGCGTCTTTGTTTTTTTGTCATAATTGATGCCCACAAGGAGCAGATTTCCTTTGTAATCCTTTAAGCTGTTTACATAGTTTTTTTCATGGATCTGCGCGATGGCACCACCAGCGGAAGTCCCGCATTTTAATTCCACAAGAAGCGCAGGCTTGTCGGAATATTTCTTTGGCAGAAATACAATGTCTGCAAATCCCTTACCGGTAGGTACTTCCCGGATCATGGTATACTCCTTCATGGAGCTGTAGTAGGCGATCGCGATCACACAGCTCAGGGAATTTTCGTCATTGTATGTCAGCACAGATGTATTCTCCATATGCGCCGCATCCAAAAGCTGTGCCACGGTCTGTGCGTCTTTTGCCCATGTTGCGCGGAGCAGCCGGCCGGATGTATCCAGTGCCGTCACGATGTCCTTCCAGTGATCGCCGGTGATGGCATTTCGGAATTCTCCCCGGATCTCCATGTTCGGAATGAATATCTCTGACGTTGTACGATCAAATGCCAGATAACCCAGATGTATGAGCAGTGTCAGCACATCATCCTTACTCTCGAAGGTCGTCATATCATTCTGAAAACGCTCTGTATGAATCGCTATCCGCTCGCCTGCCAGCATCCTCGTGATATCATCCTTGAGTCCATCATAATTCATATCAATATAGATCTTTAATGCCTCGTAGGTCTCTGTCTGTGTCCAATAGCTGGAGAATTCCCGGAACCGGAGCGCATCCACAACAGATTTCGGATTATAGACATGACCGGTCTCCGGAAAGATATAACCGTCATACCAGCTCTGCATCATGTCAAAATCTATCTTATACCGCGCACATAGTTCCCGGACTTCAGTTTCTGTAAAACCAATGTATTCCGCAAAAAATCTAGGCGCGATCATCGAATACTCCGTAAACATATTCAGTGCCGAATGTGTCCCGTATTTTTTGATCGGCAGGATTCCGGTCATATACGCCAGTGCGACATAGGGCTTATCTTTCAGCAGATTTCTGATGAAATCCAGATATTTTTTCTGATCATCCGCCGTATAGCTGCGGTCCCGCAGGATGCAGTCCCACTCATCAATGATGAAAACAAATGCATCTGATGTCTCACTGTAAATATCTTCCAATGCAATGGTCAGAAAGCGTTCTTCCCCTTCTATGACTTCCGGATATTGCCTTTTCAGTTCACGAATGACACGCTTTTGCAAAAACGCCAGCATCTCGTCCACCGAACCCGTCATACTGAGAAAATCCTGAATGTTCAACATAATAACGTTGTATTGGTTCAGATATTTATCAAAACTTTCACACTTTGCGATCTTGTAAGGCGCAAAAATTTTAGTAGAATCACAGCCCCTTCCGTAATAAGCCGCCAGCATATACGCCGCTGTAGATTTGCCAAAACGTCTGGGGCGGCTGATGCAGATGAACTTCTGCGGGGTTTTCACCATTGCATTGATCTGCTCGATCAATCCCGTTTTATCCACATATATTTCTCCCCGGACTGTCTCTGCAAACATATCATTTCCCGGGTTCAGATAGATTCCCATATAATACCTCCAAAAAAACTGCCATACCAACACCTATGGAATTAGTATAGCAGTTTTTGATTCAAAATAAAACCTCTATTTCACAGTGGTCACCGTGACAACGTGCGCTCTTCGTGGCAAAGGGCGATGGGCGGGACAAAAGAAACGTCCCTGATAGGCATTATTTCCGACGTTCCTTCCCGCTGCTCCTATAATAATCTTCCTTATCCGCATACATACGTTTGTCTGCCAGATCCTTCATCTCATCAAAGGTCAGATCCGAGTGCTCCTTGCATACAACCACACCCTTTGAGATCGATAATTCACACGGATAACTGCATTTTACACTGCCAACCAACCGCTCCAACGTCTGAAGCACATCTCTTTGCTTTTCCTCACTGCATGTAAGCAAGGCAACAAATTCATCACCACCGGTCCGGTATGCTTTTCCAAGCTCACCCACAGCCGTCTGAATACATTTTGCTGCTTCTATGATCAACTCATCACCCGCCAAATGTCCATACGTATCATTGGCAGTCTTTAATCCATTCACATCCATCATCAGGATGGTAATCTTACTTACCATACCTTGTCCCCGGATGTTCGCACAGTCTTCTTCAAAGGCGCGCCGGTTGAAGAGTCCGGTCATATCGTCGGTCAACGAGATTTTTCTTCTTTCCGCCAGCTCTTTGGAGGCCTTCCGTTCGCGAATAGACATCACGGAAAAAACAATTCCCATCATCAAAAGTCCGATGACAAAAATGATGATACTTGCAGCCGTGATCTCGATCACATCGATCTTATTCGGATTCAGATCCTCTACAACCAGATACCAGTCCAGATCCTCCAAATATTTAATCATGCGGCTGGAATCGGTGCCGGACTCATATACAAATTCATCGGAACCTATCTGATCCAGACCGGAGATCTGCAAATAATCCCGCTCTATACGCGCTGCATCAGAAGCCACCTGAATGAGTCCATCCTGATCGATCAGACTAATTCTCAGGTTATATTTGATCTCATATCTTTTTAAAAACCTCTGTAGATCCTTCATCTCCACGCCAACGCCGCACACACCCAGAAGATCTCCATTTTCGTCAAGGATCTCATGATTCACAAAAACCGACAGTGCCCACTGATTCGCCTCGTCAGTGTCCACATTCAGATCGCAATCCTTATCGCTCTCCAAAAAATCCTTATACCAGATATCATGAGGATCATGTTCAATATCTACATATTTGCTGATCCCGCCATACGTATAAAATGCCCCGGACTGATCACAAACTGCAAATACCATCGGGTAGCCAAAACCGTTTTTGATAGAATTCAGGTAAATGGATATTTTATCTTCCACTGACATTGGCGAAGTTTTCTGACCCAATTTCATATACTGCCTCAAGGTATAATCATTTGATATGGTTTTGGACACAACGATCGGCTCGATAAATTCTCGCTCCACACTGTCACTGACCATATGGGCCAAAAGCATACTATCACTTTCCGAGTTTTCGGAAGATATCCTCTGAATAGATAATATGCATGAAAAAACAGATGCGCTCATGCTGATCGTCATGATCACAAATAAGATTATTACATCCAGTGAGCTTCGTTGTTTGATTTTCTTTGTTTTGCTCCAATCCAGCAGATACGCCACCAGCATGAACGACAATGCAATGGCAATTCCCAGGCTTGTGATCGATATACCGTAAATGAACGTCTGGATAACGATCGCGATCAACGGTTCAAACGCATACAAAAGGAGCGCTGCAAACATCGTTTTTTTCACAGATCTACGATAGCGAATACACATGGCGCCGGCGGTCAGGATGCATACGCCATTCAATATTGTATATACATACCACCCGGTATTTCTGTGATAATAGTTTGCATCATCAAAAAAATACATCCATTTTGTGAACAGGTTCGTGATCAAAATGATCAGGCTCAATGCAATGCAGGCATTTACGATCCGGTCATACCATTTGCCCGGTGTCACGCCCTTTTCCTTTAGTAGTTCATACATATAACGCATGAACTGACGTATCAGCACCAAATTCAGAAAAAAGACAACAAAGTTTCCGATTCCGGTCATCAACCGGCTAAACCCATCTGTATTTCCTCTGAATATGTATGCAGCCGCCTCTGAAAAAAAGAGCAGCGCAGTTGAAAAGAACATCCATTTCAGCTGCATCCAGCTGTTTCTTTCATGCCCGTTCATCAGTATGATCACTACTAGCATGAGGCAGATAAATCCGCAAAATATCTCTATTGTAGCCTGCGTTAGTTCCAAATTCGTAATATTCATAGATAGTTGTTTTACCCCCGTCAGATCGAAAAAATCATATTCCATCATTTTCTGTTTAATGTTACTACTAAAAGACGGACAAAAGTTGGACAAAACATGCAAAAAAACGCCCTGCCCACTGATACGGGCAAGGCGAAATATCTGTCTATGTTTTCAGTTATCGAATGAGTATCTTTTTTCCTCAAAGTCAAATCATAAGGATGCTTTCCGGTATCGAGTGTCAATGGGCGATGGTCGGGACAGAAGAAACGTCCCTGATCGGCATTTGGATCGTTACGCGTGTGCCCTCGCCGGGATGGCTTTCGATATTCACCGTTCCACCGATCATGTGCTCGATCCGGAAACATACATTTCTGACCCCGACTGCTCCCTCGCGCATCGGCTGTGTCCGGTCAAAACCTGCCCCGTCATCCGCAACGACGATCGTGACAGTGTCTGCATTGCGCGTGGAGTGAATCGATATCGTTCCATGCTTTTGCATCTTGTCAAATCCGTGATGGATCGCATTTTCCACAAGTGGCTGGAGCACCAGCGGCGGGATCAGAAAATCCGTTGCCTCCAGCTGTTCTTTAAAACAGATATCCTCATCATAATGGATCTTTTCCAATGCTATGTAATCACGCAAATGAGCCATCTCCTGCTCAAAAGGGATCAGCTTGTCATTTTGGAGCACGTCCACATTGCTGCGCAGATAGCGCACAAAACACTCTACGGCATCATTTGCCTTTGATGCATCGTGCTGACCGGTATAATTAATGGCCGTCAGAACATTGTAGATAAAATGCGAGCGGATCTGACCAAGAGATAACCTCACGCGGCTCTCTCTCAGCTCCGCCTCCAGACGTTCCTCCCGAATCGCTGCAAAATAGTTCTTCTGGATCATCTTGATCTCCCGTGCGAGATAGATCAGTAAAAGCAGGGTAAATATGATTTTCCCAAGCAGCATGCTCTCCCACCAGCATGTATAACAGTTGACGATCTCTGCCAGGATCCCCCCATACATGAGACACCCGCCCCAGAGTGACAGACGATTTTCGCCGCTGCGATTTCTCAACTGATAAACACACAGGAGCACCATCACTGCCACAAGTATTGCATGAATCATCGTCCAGGTCAGCATCATTCCAAACAGTGTCCGCCCGGTCACAAATGCGATAAGCATAATAGCAGCATCGGTGGCCGCACTTGCGACCGCGACGAGAGCTGCCAGCTTTTTCGTTTTTCCTGATAAATAGCAACCGGTCAGCACTAACAGTTCGAATATAAACAGCATCAGACAGAGCTGTCTGGCATAGGAGTTCACCACATACAGCTGATTTGACAATGAGATGTCCAGTGTATCATACATCACAAAACCGCCGGCAAACAACACCAGAAGTCCGCCGGACATATACACACCTACGTCTCTTCGATGCTGGGAAAAACCGGCAAATGCCATTCCAAACAGCACCAGTGCACAGATCACCATCCCCAAACCGACAATCCAGTATGGCCGTGTCTGTTTTTCCAGATAACCCTGAAGTTTTTCCGGAGTCGCCGGCACGATCATGCGTAAAAATTCATTATACGCATCCGCATTTCCAAACCGGTACGGATTCTGCAGCCGGATCTCAACCACGTCCCCGACATTCATTTGAGGAGTCGCCCATGTAGCCCACGCTTTACTGCACAGATCCCGGATCAGTGATTCGGTATATGGATATCCTCCATAGATCACCTCTCCGTTAACGGATATGGTCATCATGATATAGTCGAGATAGCAGCTGATCACTGTACCCTCTGTCAGATATTCCTGATCCTCGCCAAACGTTCCCCGCAGCACCAAGTCTCCATCCAGTGCATTCAGCTTTGTATCCTCATCCAAACTCTGCCACTCACTGCCGTCGATACTATAGGATCCTTCAAAAGTAAGCGGAAGAATAAATGATGGCGTTGCCTGCTGGCTCTGACGATTCACCGTCATCAATAGCGCGGCTGCCAAAAGCAGCAACGCCATATGTATGATCAATTTACTGCATGATGCGATTTTTGATGTGATCTTCAATCAGCTGTTCCTCCTGTATATGAATCATTTTTCTTTTAATGAACAACTGTATTTTATCACTTCCTCAATATCTATACAACCTTCTGCTGTACGTATACCGTCACCTGATCTGCCTGCGTACTGATCTCATCAATCGTTTCCGTGCAGTCCGGATCACTGTACAGCGCATGATCGGTATTGCTTACGACACTGGCATAAGTGCCCTTTGCAATCCGGAATGTCTGTGTCTCTTCCTTCTCCTGTCCCGGCCAGAAGACAACGATCAGCTCGCAGATATCCTCCGCATCTGTGACGGCAATGCGAGCCACACCGTCACTCACATAAGGCTCATCATAAACCGGTGTATATTTATCAACCGATAACAGTGTTCCCGCTTCATCATACCAGCTGTCCTCGCGGTACAGGATCAGCTTTGTATCCGGATCAACATAATACATCGTATCATAATAGTTGCCATAATCCTGATATTTCGTTCGGACCATCAGAATGATCGCGCCGTCCTGGGTGGAGATATCCATGATCTCCTCCGTCTGATCCGGGTACAGATCCGGCATCCATCGCTGGGCCACCCAGTACTGATACTCGTCGGAAGGATAGATGGTCAGCCAGCGGGCATCCCCCTTCGGATCCTCCTGATAGCTGTAAGTCGCTCCCGGCATGTCCTCTGCCTCATAATCCGAATCATAGGTTTTATTGCCTGCTGAATCCGTCATGACCGAATCGTACCACAATTTGCCTTCAAAAAATATAAACTGTGACTCTACCGTGGACTGCAGGTTTTCATCTGCATCATAGTTTTCCCATGTAAATCCAAGGCTCTCATGCTCCTTCATGAGCGCGGTCGGACGGTTGACTGCACGCAGTTCCTCCATGGTGATGTCTGTGTCTTCCACAATATACTCCGAATAATCGTATTCGGTTTCCTCCGGCTCTTGCTCTTCCTCATCGTCAGCTGTTTCTTTCTGCACCTCGTCCGATGCCTCTACCGGTGTCTGTGCTTTTGTTCCGCATCCGCTCAGTCCCAGCACAACTGCCAGCCCCAGCATACATGCAAGTTTCTTTTTCATCTTCTGCATCCTCCTTAACGCATAATCTATTCCGATCCGACCATAAAATCACTCGTTGAACAAACTTATCCCCACAGTTTTTCCCGGCGCCAAAGCTGCTGGATCGTGTGCAGCCGGTCTTTCATAAAATAAAGTTCCTTTTTCGTCAGCGCGTGGCACAGTCTGAAATCAAGAAGCTCCGGGCTGATGTCATCCAGTCGGTCTAACAACCTGCGATCCGTGTCGGTCAACGGATGGTCGAAGAGATCCTCCAGTGTGATCTCTTTCCCGATCATGTCTCGGAGCGTCCGCTCCGCGAACAGCTTTTCATGCTCCTTTGAGACTACCCTTGTGACGGTCCAGAGTTCTTTTTTGTCCTCTGCCTGCGTCTTTTCCAGCTGCACCTCAAAGTCACGTTCCTCACGCATGACAGTTCCCATGAGCATATCTAAAAGCGGCATGATCTGCATCTGCCCGGATGCTTCCGGCGAGAACTCCAACTTGATATTCGGATCTTTATTCACCGTTTCCAGTACGTCTGCCAGAGGAAGTCCGCCATCCTGTCTGGTCAGCACACCGCGCACCTTCTGTCCCTGAAGTTGTGTTTCTGCAAATTTTGCTTCTGCATACAATCCGGACATTCCCATCAGCTCAGAAAGCTCTCTTGCAGCCACATTCTTCCTGACCGTCGTGTAATCCGCGATCAGCTCGTTTTCCCTCCGGAACGTATACGTCTTGTCACCTCTTGTGAACTCGGTGGATGCACCGTTTTTCAGCTCTGCGATCTGAGCCTGTTCTTCTGCGGAAAGCCTGTTCATACGGACACTTCGTGCACCGGCGATCACCCGGTCCCATGTGACCGGCTCGCCCTGATAGGTTTCCAGCACGGGCTTTAGCATCCGTTCATAATCCTGTACATACGCCAGCTCCGCCTCGCACTTTTTCTTTAGCTGCTCCACCATTCGCTTTCGGGCGCGCCCTGTAGGTGTGAGCGGTGTCCGTCTGCTTATGTATTCTGCGCACCGGTCGATGAGTTCCTGATAGCTTCTGCGGATCTCCCGGCTCTGCTCCTCGCTTTGTCCGCTCACCTGCTGATCCAGCTGTTCATTCAGCCGCTCCATCGCTTGCTTGACAGCCGTCATTTTTGAACTGTCCCGCCCGGATAAAAAGAGCAAATGTTTCCGATGCTCCGAAAGCTCTCTCATCTGTGCCTTCATCTCTTCGTGGGCTTCCTCAGACTGCTGATTCACCTGATCCACATTCTGATTTTCATCGAACCATGCCTTTACAACATCACGGATGATGCCGTGTCTGCGCCACTGCAGATGCGTTCCTTCCAGCGCCCGGTCGATGATCCGCTCCGCGTCCTCATAATTGGTGACTTTAATCAGGATATTGCTCTGATCCAGTATGTACAAGCCGCCTTCCAGCTCACTGATACCGGACTGGCGATAGACCTCTCCGGTCTGCGCATCGGTATAACCGGTCTTGTGCGCTTTTTCCTTCCGGTCCAGAACCTGACCGTCTGAGTTTTTCAACTCGCGGATCTGGGTCTCGTCCAGCTGATCCATGCCCATGTTGTGCCGGTACGGGGTGAGGATCACACGCTTTGCACCCTTGACATTCTGCGGCCGGAAAAAGAATTTCTGATCCGTGTGCAAGGAGTAGATCAGCGTTGTCTCTGCGTTTTTTAAGGGCGCCATTCCATTCTTTTCCAGTTCCTTGCTGTCTCCCTGAATATTGATCTTATCGTTTGCACCCCGATTGGATAGAAATCCCGCTACCGGGTCATATTGAGTGATCTCAAATTTCACGGAATCCGCATAATCCGGCCATGTCTCGTTCAACCATTTCTGAAGCATCATCGGCCCTTCGATCGCCGCGACGCCGCCCCTGCTGTGCCCCCGCACCAGCAGATGAATGTCCGGTCCCTTCTTCCCGTTAAGCTTCCACTGCCGGAAGATCGGATCCAGCTCCTGTTTCGACAGTTCATAAAAATAGCTGTTTACATTTTCAATGCTGTAATCTCCAAGGTTTAAGCCCGCCTGAGAACCCGCTATGGAATAGCTGACCTTGCGCCCGGTGGTGTCAGACTTTTTCAGGACATATTTGAGCCTTTTTCCGTTCACCTCCACGGAGCTTCCGTACACCTTGGGAGCTGCAATCCTTCCGTTCAGCTTTTCCCGGAGCTTCCGAAGCTTGCTCATCTCCTTCGTGTCCCTGTTTAATTCTTCCTTCACATTGGTCAGCTTTGCCAGCTTGCTATCCAGCTTTGCCATATCCTCTGCAAGTGACTCATCCCCCGAACCAAAACCCACTTTTCCCGCAAAGCCATTCTGGTCTTTGCGCCACTGCTTGAATCCGCTGCCCACCAGATCGAACTTAAAGACAGTCTTTCCCTGTGACACCAGTCTTGTCCCCCGGGAATGGTGCAGCTGCACGGTGCGCTGTTCTTCCGTTTCCCCGGTTTTGATCCTCGTCACGTTGTCATATACCTGATCGCCCAGCACCGATGTAATAACCTCATTCATATGCTTAATGGTATGGCTCTTTGCATGGGGTGCATGGATGATCTGATCCTTGTTTTCCACATGGCCATGTATGTATTCTGACTTTGCGCGAAGCTCTGCCTGCTGTTCCTGTGTCAGCTTTGACCACTGTTCAAAGAGGCGCTGGTTTCTCGACTGCTTGCGCAGCTCCTTACTTCCCTCTACAACCGGAGGCTTGTATTCCTGCCAGACCGGCTGCTCCTGCACCGGATGGTCATTCACCGACTGTTGCATGTGGAGCTCCTGCTGTCTGTGTTGCGTCTGCATGATCTGTTCTTCTCTGTTACCAACTCCCATTTTACTGCCTCCTTACTTCCCCGTGTCGCACGACCAAAGGTTCCCTGTCGGGAAACATTCTTTCTACCAGCACAGCTGCCGCATCACTTCTGCACACAACATGCATATTCGTATCCACCGGATATTTTAAATAGGCCTGTATCGCTGCAAATTGAAACATCAGCTGCTGCTTCAACAGAAACAGTCCGCGTATCTCTCCGTTTTCCTCTGTCCCGCAGCTGATGCCTGCATCTATCAGATCCCATCCGCCCGGCTTTAATAGCTGTTTTGCCCGCTCATTGGTTGCAGACAGCTGCTCCAGCTTTCTGTTGATCTGTGTCCGGGAAAGTACGCTCAGAGGTCTGACTGCGCGCAGATCGATCTGCTCCTCAAAGAATGCATAATCCAGCAGTTCCTCTAAGGTCAGTGTTAATTCATACTTTTTCTGCCAGGAAAATGAAAAGCCCCACGCCCTTAGAAACGCACACAGAAGATCATCATCCGGTAAAGCCGGTATCTCACACATGAGATTTGTGATTCCGGACTCATTTAAGATCGTATAAAAGCATTCCATCAGGGCATTTGCCACACCCTGATTTCTGAAGCTCTGCGCTGTGTAGATCCATTTCAGCTGCACGTAGGGTATCTCTTCTTCTCCTTCGATCAGTTCATACAAAAGAATGCCGACAGCATAACCCGTCCGTACTGCACCCAGTGCAAAATGTGCCGGGTCCGCCACTTCAGACAACAGTTCCTGTGGTATCAACGGCGCAAATGCATCCATATTCTGCTGTGTAATCCTTGTAATCATCATAAAAACCATCCTGCCATTCGTTGTATTTCATTTGTTTGGCACTTTCTGCCGTTTTGATCACTTTTTTACAAGATCATCATAAATTGTGAAAAACCGGTGGTTTCAAGTACATCCTTCACCTGACTTTTTGCACCGGACAGACACATCCTGCCCTGAAAGTTCATTTTTCTCTGGGCTATCAGCAAAACACGCAGTCCTGCTGAGGAAATATAATCCAATCTGTGAATATCAATATTTAACTCTTGCAGCCCGCTGTAAGACCGCGCCAGTTCTTCTTCAAACAGCTGTGCGGAAACTGTATCCAGACGCCCTGCCAAAATGATATCCAGCGAATCACCGAATCGTTCCTTTCGAATCGTCAAATCCCCCATCTCCTTCCTACTCGTCCACCGGAATGCGGATCACAACCCGTGTACCCCTTCCCTTCTCCGAGGTGATGGACAATGTGCCCTTGCACATACTCCACAGCCGCTTCCGGACATTTTCAATCCCTATACTCTTTTTATGATCTGTATTCATGTACGTCGGGACATCAAAACCCACACCGTCATCCGCAATAACGATCTCGTGATCCTCATCCCTTTTTCTGGTCCGGAGCACGACTGTACCTCCTGTTTCCGACTTACTGAGTCCATGCAGGATCGCATTCTCCACCAGCGGCTGCAGAGTCATCGGCGGCAGCATATAGCCGCTGTCACAGATGTCATACACCACATCCAGTTCATCCTCCATGCGCAGCTTTTCCAGTGCAAGATATCGCTCCACATGCCCCAGTTCCTTATCCAACGTCACAAGCGAACGGCTGGTCAGCGAATCCATATTTCCCCGGAGAAATGTAGAAAAATCTCCCAGCGCCCGCTTTGCAGTCGCAGGATCCTTGTCACACAGATACATGATCGTATTCAGTGTATTATATAAAAAATGGGGCTGGATCTGGGAGATCACGATCTGTATCTTCATGTCGTTGATCTCACGTTCCTGCTCCACCACCTGTTTGGACTGACCGATGACAACGGCCGCAAACAAACACATCAGCGCAACGGTATCCATGATCTGAAGCATGGAGATTCCATAGAAAAACGATTGCCATATGATCGCGCACAATGGCATGAACAGATAGACATACAGGGAAATCAGCTGGAGCTTTGCAAAGTTTTTCCGGTAGTATGTCAGCATCCACAGCTCAAAGAGCATCCCGGTAAATGCAACGACATGGGACAGCAAAAACCAGTCCGCACGCTCATATCGGTTCGTTTCATCAAATCGATAGATCAGCGGATAGAACTGTGTGATCACGATCAATGCCATTCCGGTAAATGCGATGCCGCAGGCCACCGCCAGCTGCGGCGCTTTTTTTCTTCTGATCCCGATGTACGCACACAGATAACCGGTAAAAAAAATGATCATGGAATAATTCAATATATATACTGCCGCATTACTGATGCGCACCATATAATAGTCCACCGTGGTCTCATTTCCGCGATAGAGCCATGCCAGGGAATCAAATAGCAGCACCAGCGCCTGCGTGACAAACAATGCTGTCAGCCACAGCTTTTTCCCCTTCTTCTTTTCTGCGGAAAGATACGCCGCTACCGCCGCCAAAAGACAAAACAGTACACCCCATATTTCAAAAGCAACATGCACCTGCCAGTTTCCTGTCATCCATCCTTCCTCCAACTGTACGAATGATCGGTCCCGCGTTTCTTGTTTGACGCAAATTCCAGACTGCCATGGGTCACCTCTGCCCAGCTGTACTGGGACATATATTCCCCGCGATATGCATTGATCGCACTCAGCTTTCCTTCGATCCAGTCATAATAGTCACAGTCGATCTGGTCAGGATTGATCCCACAGCCTCCCCACTTGTTCACGAGCACCTCTGCACAATCCGCCTCCTCGAAGGCAGTCTGGAGATCCTTGCGAAGCTTTTGGATGTAAGAAAGATGCGATTCGTCCGATTCCCAAAGCACACTCATCAGTTCTTTGTTTGTGCAGACCGCACCCTCGCGATCGATCAGATAAGCCAGCAGTTCTTTCGTTTTATTGTAATGAAAGGTCATCGGCTCTCCGTTCAGATATACTTCAAAGTTACCGAAGGCCTTAACCTGAAGCTTTTTCTCATTCTGCGGTTTTATTGGATGGCGCAGATTGTCCAGCTCCTCCCGGATCATATCCGGAAAGATGGGCTTCATCAGATAGCCGCTGGCATGTAAGGAAAATGCTTCCCCCGAATACTCACTGTATCCGGTAGTAAATATGATATTTGCCTTTGGATGAAGACGCTTGATACGCTTCGCCAGCGTAATTCCATCCATCTCCTTCATCTCGATATCCAGAAATGCGATCTCGCACGGCTTCTCCTGCACTGCCTCCAGTGCCTCTGAGGGTTTGCGAAAGCCCAAAACCTCTGCCTCCGGAAGAAGCTGTTTGATCTGCTCCACAATGGAAGCCAGCGCCAGTTTTTCATCATCAACTGCAAGTATTGTCATTCTTTTTTCTCACTTTCCTGTGCCCATGGTTGCTTACATCCGCGGTCCGTGCCGTCATCGCATACCCGCCCTGCGCAGCTCCTCCTGCAGGTTGAGACGTGTCAGAGCCGGCATATTCTGTAGTAATTCGATTACATTAAGTGATGTGTACTCAAAATTATTGATCGTAAGATCCGGTTTTACATATCCGTCTTTTGTCTTGTAGGTTTGCGGATTATCATCACTTAAACTATCATCCGGATTGATGGGAATACTTCCGTTTTTTATAAATTCTTTTACAAATGCCGGTGTCTGAGGTGGTCCAAAGGTTTTATTCTCCTCCTTAAATCTACCATCCTGATCGATATTTCTGTTCACCACCACTGCTGATAAATAAACAGAAAATTGCTTCAATAATTCAGACCGCAGATTAATCTGCTGCTTGACGCTGTCCGGCATCTGGTTCATGTACTCCTGATTGAGACGATCCTTCGAAAACAGATTGTCGCCATACCAGATGTTTAACATCTTCGCATTCACTTCTTCATAGTGCTCCAATAGATATTGGGGATCCATCATCTTCCGGTCAACTTCAAAATCCAGCATGCTTTGGATGGCTTCATCCAGAATTGGCTTTCGAAGCTGCAGATCCTCGCTCTCCATCGCTTCATAAAATGCGATTCCCTTCTGTCTGATCTGCTGATCCTGCTCCGTCAGTGGTTCTCCCTGTGCATTCACCTGATAAGGCGGAGCATATAACACCATTGCACGTTCATCATTGAATCCGGTGGGGAACCGTTCCATTCGCGCTTTTCTTCCATACAGCCGCGCAGCTTCCCGATCGATCGCCAGACGGTAATTGATCTGGCAATGGATCCGGTAGGAGTATTCGTCTACCTTTTGGAACCCGGCCTTCTTCCGCGCCTGCGCCTTCGCAAAATCCCGTGTCTTTTTTGATGAGAAGCCTTCCGGTGACGGATCACTCATCATCTTACTCAGCACCTGCCACTTCACCAGCTCCGGTGTCTCGTCGGAGACGACAGCCTCCTGTACGGAATCTATGATACGGTTGACGAGATCCTTGCGTCTTTTTCCTTTTTGGGACCAGCGGTGTCCACGATGGGTATTGTAATAGTGCACCGCCGCCTGACGCGCATCAAACAGCGCATCCTGCTGATACTTTACAGGTGCATGTGCATCTGACAGCACTTCCATCAGCTTCGAAAACGTTGTCTTTACTGCCTGAAACTCAGCCGATGCCGTATCTGTATCCGCCAAAAGCTCCCTGTGCAGATCCGCCAGCATCTGATAGTCCGCAGACAGCTGCACCTCTTCCTGCTGTTCCTTCTGTTCCTCCAGGATCGACTCCTGTCTCAGTTGCTGTTCCTGTCGGCTGATCTGCTCTTTCTTCTGTGCCGAAAGCTGCTCACCGTTTAACAGTCGCTCTGCGCTTACCGTCTCATGGATCGGTGCCGTTACCACGATCTGTGTTTTCTGGTCCACAGCCGGTTCCTGCTGTACTTCGGACAGATCCATCTGCTGCACATTTACCTGAAATTGCTGCAGGGTTTGCTCCAGAGGATCCTCCTTCTGTTTCTGCACCTGTCTGACAGACTGCACTTGTAACTGCTGCGTCTGCTGTTCCTCACCGTGGAAGATTTCCTGTTTTTCCTTTTGTTTATAGATCTGTCCGCTTTCACCTATACCCATGATTCACACTCCCTGTTTTTATCAATATCATTTCACCAAACGACTACGTTCATTATACTCTTGAAAGGCAGACAAAAGATGGACACATTTAGCGAAATGGCATCACATACTCACAAAGTCGCAGGGAGGAATCACCCTGCCCGAGTAGTGTTTCCAGCGCCTGCATGTTCCATCCATCATAGAGCTGTAAGATCAGCATCGCATCCTCTCGCAAACGCTTTTTTGCCTCGTTGATCGCCGCCAGAAGCAGCGCCGGCTGAACATACTGTGATCTGCAGTCGCGTGCGATATAGGTATCAAGCATCAGCAGCAGATTTCCGGTGGATTGCTCCATGGAAATGACCCCGCGGATCCGTTGCCCCTCCAGATAAAACCGCGTAAAATCCGTATCATAGCGGCTCCGGTCAAAAACAAAGCCGTGCTCCCTGCACTCCTTTGTAAACTCGATCAGTCGAAAATCCTCCCGATTCGCGATCGGTTCCACCTTTGGCAAAAGTCTTTTCTGTTCCGGTGTCATTTCCATCAGTCTGGATTCACGCAGATCCTGCAGATAATAGATCGCGATCCTTGCTGACAAAGTAATGGGTACGAATCCACTGCGCTTTAAAAACTCATGAGTGCGCAGCAGCTTTTCCCCTTCGCCAGCCTGCTTTGTAGTGATCCCACGCATGCCTGCCCCGAAAAATACCTCTTTTGCAAAGCGCAGCAGCCGGGAAGCAATACCGTGTCCGCGATGTCTCTCACTCACAAACAGATATTCCAGCATGAGCGTCTTCTGCGGAGACGGCTGCCGGTAAAAGGATGCAAACCCATAAATAACATCCTTCTCATCTTTTGCTCCCAAAACGATATGATCCTTTTTACTCCTTAATAAAAAGTCCGGTAACATCCGCTCCAACAACGCGTGGCCGGAGGCGTCGCTTGGAAAAACAAAATAGCAAAGCTTCTCCGCGCATACAGGTGCTTCCAGATCTCCATCCTCAAGCTGCAGCCGTTTCCTGCTTTCTGCTTCTGCCTGTGCATCCACCCACAGCTGCTCCTGAAACGCCGCAAAGGGCAGTTCCTTCTCCGGGGGCAGAGGATCACGTCTGGTAAGGGGCAGCCATTCGTTTAACTCTGCCCGCAGGGACGGCTCGTCCGTCACTTTCCGGCAGGGATAAAGGAATTCCTTTTGTTGCAGACAATCCTCCAATTCCGGTTGTTCCTGTTCATAGAGCGCCCACGCGCCGGAAAAATCCTCCTGTTCGGATGCCTCTGTCAATCCTGCGTGATCTGTGAGCCATCCGAATGTAAGACACTCGTTTTCTTTTTCATGCGCTGTATCCCCGTGCTGGCCGAATACACGGCAAGAAATCTCCGGCTCCTGATCAACAAGTCTGCGAACGTATTCCTGTACAAATGCCTCATTGTCCGGTTCGTCAAACAGCTTACGCAGCACATGCTCTTCCTGTGTACTGCTGCTGATCACACTGACCATGTCGTCCTCATCCAATATGCGTCTTAGCTGCTGGAACAGAGATGTCAGCAGCGAGACATAAACCTTTCGAAATGGCACGTTTTCTGCCAGATAGGTCCGGTATGCGATCACGGCATGCTCATTGACACGCCTGACATAAACTGCGCCCGCAAGCTTTTCCTCAACAATGTAAAACCGGCTGAGCTCCGGATCAAAATCGCCGGACCGCGAAACGAGGGCTTCACGCATTTTCTCCGTCAAGGCCTTGGCATCACAGATATGATCTGTCGGAATCTCCTTTATCTGCTCTGCCAGCGGGCTATCCATCCAGTCCATCATCTGCCAGCTGAGTAAACGGCCCGTTAAAAGACACGGCACGAATCCCGCAGATAACAGCAACTCATAGATTTCCGTCACCTGATTCATTTCGCCCATGCACCGCACGCGTATCGTTTTTTTGCCCTCTGACGCGAGCGCTGCAGCCAGATTCTGCATCATAGTGCGGGCAACTCCCTGTCCGCGAAATGAACGCTCCACACACAAATCCAGAAGACTGGTCTCTGTGGGCGCTGCCTGTGACGGCACCAATAAAGCAGCCGCCACGATCTGTTTTTCTTTTGTCCATGCACCGTAAACCTTGCCGCCGTTTGTTAAGATTGGTGACAACGCCTTGGGAAAAATTGAAGCTGTATTCATTATTTATCACTTCTCTCCTTTTGTACTTTTGGCATTCATCTCATTCATGTTTTTTATTGTATACTATCAATGCAGACAAAAGATGGACAAAAAAGAGGATTTTTGAAAATTCTTTCAAAAATCCTCATGACAAAGAGCGCTCCTCATGGCAACGGGCACTCACCGTGGCAGAAGAAGCGTCCCTACGCCCTAGAGTCTGGCGATCACAGACAATACATATTCTTTAAATTTTGACTGGTGCTCTGAAGAACCGGTTTTTAGTGACTCTAAATACTCCGGGATGTCCTTCTGCGCAGATACATTCAATTTCTTTGGATCAAGGATCGAACGCAGTACCTGATCAAGGTAGGTTTTTTCAAATGTCTCGATAAAACGCTGATACACATCCTCATCTGTCGCCTGATCGCCGAGCGATTGCTTGATACTGTACAATATCATCCGAAAGGCGTCTTTATTTGATCCCTGCACCTTATCCGTGAGGTATTCTGTAACATCCCGGGACAACAGATATTCCATAGAGGAACTCTGGTCTGCCGCCTCTTTCAGCCAGATCTTCATACCGCCGAATACCTTTTCATAGGCAAAAGCCTGATAAATATCCGCGATCTTTTCCGCACCTGAGACACGGTCACCTCTCAGCTTCTCCGGCAGTTCACTGAATGCAAAGTCCGCATCCGCCTGCGTCATACCCTTGCGCACCTCGTCATATTGCAGGGCTTTCCGCGCTATTTGCAGACTTTCCATTTTTCTGGCGAGTGCAGGATCCGACTTTCCTTCTGCCTGTAAAGCAAACCACTTTGTTCTTGCATCCAGTCCGGCCTGCACACTGCCAAACACACGGAGCAATGCCATGTAATAAGAGTTACTGTCACTATAATGACGGTCTGCATAACCGGTTATCTTTTCGGTTTTATTATTCCATTGTGGTTCTCTGTAGTCTAACTCTACAAGTTCGTCCAATGCTGCAAGGGAATCAGACGTATCACGGGTATCATCAATTCCAAAATCGACATTATATTGCTTATTTACGCTCATCTCTTCACGCTCAAGAATAGATGCCATGTGGTTGAAAGGAAGAATCAGTCTGCGATCTCCGTCAACGACACTGTAAAACCACTCTGACAGATATTTTCTACATCCCTGCAGGTCATCAACGATCTCTGAGAGTAACTGGTTTTTCTCTGATGCGGGTACCTTCCCTATGAAATTCATCTTGTCATTCAGGGCCTGTTGGTTCTCTCCCAGCTTCTCTATCAGTGTTTCAACATCGTCTTTGTAATCCGGACCTGTGACTTTCAAAATAGCATCCTTTAACAGCACCTTCTCGATACTGAATTTACTATCAAAGTCACTTCCCAATCCTTGATAGCTGGTGGAATGAAGCATTGTCATTCCGCCGTTTCTCATGCGTTCTGCCGCTGCTGACGGTGAAAATGCGTCAAAACGCATCAGATTATTATTTGAATCACTATATTTCTGGGCAAGTTCTTTCGACATCATCTTTTTACCCATGCCAAAGTAACTCATATCATCCTTGTTGGAAAGCTTATCGATCGTCTTCTGACCGATTGCTTTCGCGACTGGAGAGATCAAAGGGATCAACGGCACGAGAAACCAGCCGGCTCCCAGATCAAGATCCTTCTTCTGTAGCATGTCACCGGTGGGCAGCCCCGCCTGCTGCGTTGTCTCAGCCACAAAGGTCGTACAGTTACGCTTCATACTATGGAATCCGCCCTCCTCATAATGGGAAGCATGTTCCAAAATGTGATTGATCTGCTTGTTTGTGGCATCATAGCGCTTTCCGATCGTCGTATCCAGAATCGAATCATCTTCTAACTGACCGGTAATAAAAGAACCGCTTCCATACATTGCGATCGGTAAAGCTTTATCCCCGGTTCCGGCACCCATGTAATAACCCATTTTGATCCGGCATCGCTCTGTTTTTCCGTTTTTACGATTCCGGCGCGTATAGTGGAGCGACAAACTGGCATGTGACGATGTTAACAGTTCATTGGTACCTTCCTCCTTGTTCTTGTCCATGACGATATCCACGGTTACATACGGCTTTTGCTTCGGATTCTCTGCGATCCGTTTCTCCCAGATCAGTGGTTTCTGGTCATAACGATCTAATATCTCCTGATCGTCATCGCCCCTTTCGATCTCTTCCATAGGTGTCAACGGCTTTTTCTGAAGATCCTCCGGTTGGGATGACAGATGATCCGCTTCTCCTATGTTTCCGTCGGCACGAAGTTCTTCCTCTTCCATTTTCGGAGCACTGTTTCTACCGCCTTTTGCCAGACGCACGCCCTGGTTGACAAGTGTCTGTACACCGGTCAGCACACCGAACACTGCATGACTCAACACCCGGGCAAACCAGCCCCCAATGCCAATGGTCTTGTATTCCTTTTTGACCGGCTTAAAGCGTTTGGAGGATTGGGCCTTCTGGGACTTCCCGATCATCTGCAGGTGATCCATATCGGTCAGGCCGGGTTCCTCCTGCTGCGGCGGCTGCACGAGATCCGCCACCGTTCCCTGGGGCTCTCTTGTCTCGTCTCCGGATTTTTTTGCCAGATCCTGCTGTCTTGCCTCGGCACTCGCCTTCTGTATTTGCAGCTTCTGCTGTGTGCTTGCGGCCTGCTGCGGAGGCATTCCGTTTCTGATCTGTATGACTGCCTCGCTCATCGCATCCAGATCCTTATCGATATCCGGATTTTCCATCAGGAGATTTTGCATAGTGTCATTTCCCAGCGCTCCCACGACACTCTCCAGATTATCCATCTCCTGCTCGGTCTAATCCATGTCCTGAACGAGGACCGGATCTGCATTTCCAGTGTCCAGGTCGTTTTTTGCGTTATTAACTTTATTAACTACATCTGCTACTTTAGGTTTTGGCATAGATTCTCCTCCTGTTTCCGGTCTGTTTTCCGTCTGTTTCCGGTTATTCGTTCATCGGTATCACTGCAGGTAGATCGCAAATTTACCAAAATCGCCCCGCTGGTACATTTTACCGAGCTTTTCAAATTCATACTTCATTGCCCGTGCGATATGACACTCCATAATCACACCGCCGTCTGCCGCTGCCATATAGGCGGCGCTGTACAGGATGGCCTTGATATTGCTTCCCGTCAGTTCGAAGTTCTCTGCAAGGAAGCGAAAGTCAATGTCCGGCGCAAAGGGTACCTGAGAAGGCAGTGTTGTGGTCCACAGGCGATAGCGCGTCTGCTCATCCGGATTCTCAAAACGCACCGCATAGGTCAGACGGCGCACAAAGGCACTGTCAAAGTTATTATACAGGTTTGTTGCAAGAATGGATACCCCTTTATATTCCTCCACCTTCTGCAGCAGATATGCAGTCTCGGAATTCGCGTATTTATCGTTCGAATTGTTGACCTCGGTCCGCTTGGAAAACAGCGCGTCCGCCTCGTCAAAAAAGAGAACGACATTTGCCTTCTGTGCTTCCTCAAAGACCGCTGACATATTTTTTTGTGTCTCGCCGATATATTTGGATACGATCTGGCTGAGATCGATCCGGTATAGCTCCATACCGATCTCGTTAGCAATGACCTGTGCTGCCATAGTCTTTCCGGTGCCCGGCGGTCCATAGAGCAGGACACTCACACCGTTGCCATAGGCATTCTTGCTCGCCAGTCCCCAGTCCTCGCTGATCCTGTTGCGCATTTTATAGCGGTTGCATGCCACAATGAGCACCTGTTTTCCGGCAGCCGGAAGCTCCAGGTCATCCCAGGTATAGACTGTGCGAATGCGCGTGGCAAGTGTACCGAAATGTACGGTATTCATCCGGTTCACCGCTGCCAGCAGCACCGGTCTGCTGATCGCCGCGGCTCCCTGCGCATCTGCATCCATCCCAGCCTGCTGCAGGATGCGTGCGATCGTTCCCACCGACAGCTCATAGCAGTCTGCCAGCTCTTCCAGGCTGATCTGCGGGTCGAGCGCCCGCTCTTTTGCAAAAAGCTGCCACATGGCAAGCCGTGTATGGACACCCGGCATCAGGCGGTCGATCCGGTACAGCTGCGTTTTGTACAGAGAATGCGCTTCGATCGGTTCTCCGCTCAAAAGCACTTCCCATCCGGTCGCATGCTTCAGACAACGCGAAAACAGCATGCGCGCCGCCTCGGTCATTAAAAGCGGCTCCGTACAGCCCCGGATGAGCAGAATGCTGTCTGTGATGCAGAGCAGTGTCAGCACGTCACAGATCTGCGCACCCGCTTTCTCCGGTGTCATGCCTACAAGCACCGGAAGTTCCAGTACCAGCAGCTGTCTGCCCATCTGCTCAGCATACTGGGCCGCCAGAACCGTCCGGCCGTCACCCGGTTTCCCCTCCAGATAGACGAAGCGGTCTGTCTGTTCACCGCAGGCTGTCTCTTTCCTGCTCAGCCGCAATAGCTGCTGCAGCTTTTGGTCATAAAATACCGGAAGCCCGCTGATCTTGGGCGCGTAACACACGGTTCCCGCTCCTTCCCGGATGTCTGCTCCAAGGAGCCAGTTTAACATCCGTTTTCGCAGGATGAGCGGTATGGACAGTCCCGTCTGCACATTCTTTACCGCATGTTCTTCAAAGAAGAAGGTGACCATCTTTCCTTCCGGCTCAAACAAGCGCTGCGGTATGTGGGGCTCTGTGTTTTCGTACAGCCGGGAAAGCGCCACCGCAAGACCGACTGTGGGCATTTTTTTGTGATATCGTCCTGAAGATAGACGAACAGTCTGGTGTATTTCAGATCATGCTGGATCGCAAAGGCCAGAAGCACACACAGGTATTCAAATTCAGAAAGCGAGAACCGCGTCCGCACATCCCACAGGGACGTGCAGATGTACGGTGCATGCTCTTTTGTCAGCTTCACGCGCTGATCCATATGGGAGCGCGCCAGGCGCACCTGATCCGGCAGTAATGGATCTGTCTCCTCCGCCTCTCTGAGAAAGGCTGGTGTATCCAGATAGGAACGGATCTCGGCATCCGTCACGACCAGCCCTCTCGAAAGGACTCCGTTTTCCGGGTAGCCGCCCTTTTTGTCCAGATAGCACTCCAGCAGCAGATCCAGCAGATGCAGAGCCTCTGTGATCAGTTCTTCCCTTGATCCATAGGGCGAAAGACTTTTTTCTTCTTCAAAGTAATCCACGTACAAGCGCATGACTGTCTGTACTCCTTTTTTGTATTTTTATCTTGCCTGAAATACCACATCCATCCACCCCTGCTCATCGATGAGCATCTGTGCGTCATCCGCCAGTGCCCGCTGAAGCAGCGCTGCTACATCTCCGACATCTGTGCGGACGATCAGCGTAAATCTGTCTGTATCCTGACAGATCAGCCATAATACAGCGTTTAGAGCATCTGCCAGTGCCCGCTCAGATGTGGCCGGTGAGCGGTCCGCCAGCAGCAGACGATAGGTGTCTATATCCACCTGATCCACCACGATCACCGTCTCTCTGGCATCCGCACTGCCGGACACGATGCTGTAGTAAGGTGTATACGCTTCCAGCACTACTTCGAACAACTCTCTCTGTTCTTCCTCTGTCAGTTCCGACACCTGCACATATCTTTCATCCGGAATGAAATCATCACGAAACGCCGGTGCGAACAGCTTTGTTCGCTGCAGATCCTGTTCATCCATGGCAAAGCATTGCGGATTCGCGATGAAATCCGTAAAACCAACGGACTCCAAAAATGCATGCCAGACCTCATGTATATCCTCCGGCAGCAGACTGCTCATCTTCATCTGGACGAGGTCTTCCTCTTCCCCTTCCAGAAAGATAAAGCTTTCAGAGGCGATCTGCAGCGCGCTGTGTATCAGATCTGTTGCGATATATTTTCTGCGGTATTCCTGTGCAACGAATAAACTCAGGATCACAAGGTCTCCCGTATCCTCCTCCAGTTCCAGAATGAGCGCCGCTACAGCGACGCTCCCTTCTTTTACTCCGATGCACAGATAATGCTCCGTAAGCGATTCTTCCTTTGCTGTTTCCTCCAGCAGTTCGTAGATATCCGGAAGGATGACACCCTCATAGTCAGCCAGAAGCGCTTCATCAATTGCCTCCATCTCTATGTTGTTTTCTCTCTGTTCCATCTCGTTTTTCCTTTTTTACGATTACAATTTTTCTGATCGGTCTGTTTTACAGTCCGATCTGCGATGCGTAAGGTTCAAAATCAGCTTTTGTGAATACCTTTCCGGTCTTTACAAACTCGTACTTGATCGCCTGTAAATAATGCTTCATATGTACTTCCTTGCCGTCGCCATCTGCGGCAGCCAGAAAGGCTGCGTTCAAGATACAGTTCTTGATATTACCGCCGGCAAACTCGAACTTTTCTGCGAGGAAACGGAAATCCACATCCTCTGCAAGAGGTGTTGTCTTCGGTACGGTTGTTCTCCACAGCATCTCTCTGGTATCCGGGTTCGGGAACTGGAACTCGACAATGTACTTCATACGCCGGAAGAACGCCGGGTCAATGTTGTGCTTGTAGTTGGTCGCCAGCACACATACGCCGTCGTAAGCTTCCATTTCCTGAAGCAGGAGGGCTGTCTTGTTGTTATTTGAAGACTGGTTGGAACCTCCGTCATCGGAACGCTTTGCAAAGATCGTATCACACTCGTCGAAGAACAATACGACGTTACATTTCTTTGCCTCACGGAAGATCATGGACAGTGATTTTTCTGTCTCACCGACATATTTATCTACTACCTTTGAGATGTCCACGCGGTAAAGCTCCAGATTCAGCTCGTGGGCAAGTACCTGCGCCATCATGGATTTACCGGTACCGGGAGCACCGAACAAAAGTACCGTCAGTCCGCGGCCGTAAGGATATTTCTTCATGTAGTTCCACTCTTCATAGACCCTGTTCTTGAACATCATCTGCTCAATGGCATGAGTGATGGTCTCCCGCTGATCCTCATTCATAACGATATCGTCGAAACCAAATTTTGCTTCCACACGGGTCGCCTTCTGAGAAAGCTCTGTGGACATCTGGTTATTGCAGCCCGTAAACAGTGCAGATCGCGGGATCAGAATTTCCTTATTCATCGTTGCAAGACTTCTTGCAAACTTTAATGCGTCCTTGATCTTTCCCGGTGTAAACAGGAACTTGATCGTCATCTCTTCAAGGTCACAGTCCTCACCCAACGCATAATCCTTTGAATAATATTTCCAGCATTCCAGACGTTCTTCAAAGGTCGGTGTCTTTAACTCCAGCGTCGTGATCTCTTCCTTTGTGATCTCCTTGAAGTTCATGGATTCCTTACTGAGCGCAAACACCATGACACCCTTTGATGTCAGCTTGGAGAACGCCAGATCCATATAGCCCTGAAATTTTTCCTTCTCCTCCTCCCGGTAGGTCAGCTCCTCTAATACACAGCAGGAATTGGTCAAAATACACTCTCTTGTTACCGCCCACAGTGCCCGGTCTACAAACTGATAGTCATATACAAACAGCTTCTTACAGTTGATAGCAACCGCCCGCATATTATTTCTTCTGCAGAAGTGTTTTACAAAAAATTTCTTACCGCTGCCCTCGTCTCCAAAGTATGCGAAAATGCGCACGCCCTCACCATAGGAGATCTCCATTGCTTCCAACACATTTTCATTCGCCATGATCGGATCCAGTTCATTGTCATCCGTCAGCATATGTAAGAACTGGATATAGCTCTCATCCACGCGCAGTGGATCTCGTCCGAACAGAAAGTCTATGACTCGTTTGTCCGGGGAGACAAATGTGGAGAAGGGCATATTCTTCTGTACCTGCAGATCCAGAATCGGCATCAGCTGCTCTAAACAGACAGACATCTCGCTGTAGGCTCCGGTAATGGAATAGTCCTTGCCATAGTACAGCTTTGCGGCTGACTCGATGGTCGGTGCGGACATGCTTCCATTCTCGTTGATGACTTGATAGATACCCGCGTAGCTCGTCTGTGTGGATGACAGGATACCACAGATAAAGCAGAAAATTGTAAACGGCTCATAGTTTAGTTTTTTACACACCTCATAGAAGGGAAGTGAGATCCCGGCTTCTAATGTGGCATCCGCACGCGCATTCAGGTGCAGGATCTTCTCGTAGGAAGAGATCTGCTTTGCTTCTTTTCGCATAGTACTTTCAATCTGCTCCGAATCGATCTGCTCGTCCTCGCCAAAGAGCCCTGATAGTGAATCGTTCAGACTGTCATCGCCGAACAGACCGCCGTCCGAGTCGGAAAACAGATCATCTAACAATTCTTCTTCCAGATCTTCTTCTTTCTCTTCTTCCTCCTGGCGAGTTCCGTTCATGTACTGTTCCGCAACCTCTGACATTTTCAGATAAAATTTTGAAACCTGTTCCTTACAAAGGTCATGCGCGATCTCAATATCCGGATAAAGCACATTTTTATAGCCACCCTGCTCGTTGGCAAATACAGACTTCATGCTTTCAATGTACGTGTCCATACTGTCATTGACCGTTGCAAACATGCACGCCATATACTCGTTGTAGTTAGCGAAAGGCATCTTTGCGATATCATCTTTTCCCAATTTTTTCATCTTTGTTCACTCCCTCGTTATTTTTACATCCTGTTCTGTTACGCTGTTTTTTATGCGAAGCATCCTTTTACTTCTTCCCGCCTGTGTGGAAGATCGCCTGTTTATCAAAAATACTCGGGGCAACATGGAAAGAGTCATCACCGATGCAGGAAAATGTTTTTGAGTCCTCGTTGATAAATGCCGGGCGCTTGCGCTCCATATAGGTCAACGTTTCTTCCCCGTCATCCTCAAAAGGATCCCTGCGCTTTTTCATCTTGTTTTTGTTGTCTTTTACGAGTCTCTCTGTCAGATTCATATGATGCCCTCCTGTATTTTTTGGAAATATGCTCTGTTTTTTTTTGAATTCGTATGGTATGATATGTCTGATTTATATGCTAAATACATAAGAAAGAAGGTAAATACATCATGACAAATGGACAAAAAACCATTCTTGGCTGTTCGGTCGTATCATATCTGCTTGTACTGTACAGCTTCTTTCGTTTTAACTTGTGGATGATCCTATTATTCTTTATTCTTCACAGTCTGGTTCTTCTCACACTGGCGTTTCTGTTTTGGAAAAACAGTCTGGAGGATAACGACCTGATCGAGATGCAGGCGAAATACCAGAAGATTGCTGCCGAGAGTGAAATGGCGGCTGAATCTTTGCAGGGCAAGCTTAACGATCAGATCCGCCTCTGCGAAAAGAAGGATCAGGAGCTGATCGATGCAAATCTCCGTATCCGTGCTTTAAACGAGGAGCTCTCCGGTGTCCGCGCTTCTGCTGACAGCGCAAAGGCTGCACTTGCTGAAGCGGAAAGCGAAGATTCCTATGAGGCACTTCTCCCGCCCATCGATCCGAACGAAAGCCCCAGCGAGACCATCGACATTATCCGGATCGCAAAAGACACGATCAGTGAACTGTCCGAGTTTGCAAAAAAAGTAAATTTAAATATCGTTCTTTCTGCCCCTGATGATTCCATGCTTGTCAAAGCCAACCGCGGCCGGATCCGTATCCTGTTCCGCAACATCATTGACAACTCCATCAAATATATGAACCGCTCCGGTTCTCTTCTGATCACCATCTCAAGCATCGGCGACGATATCTTCATTGTCCTAAAGGATAACGGAAACGGTCTTTCCGAGCATGAGACAAAACACATTTTCGAGTTAAACTACCAGGGCACGAACCGCGTCAGCGGAAACGGTCTGGGTCTGACTCAGGCAAAGGCGATCGTTGATTACTATGGCGGCAGCATCTATGCAAAAAGTATGATCGGCAGAGGCATGGGTATCTATATCCAGCTTCCTACCACGTAAGGAGGTGCCGTCGATGAAAAAGTATCATTCTGCGTTTTACCTTGTTTTTGCAGTTTATGTAATTGCCGGAATTGTGGCGATCGTACTGTTTTTCAATCATGGTTCCCACTTAAGCCAACAGCTTGCTATGGAAGATGCCGTTTCAGTTGATCCGGTATCCGAAACCGCTGAAGCCGAAATTGCTGAAGTATATGAAACCAATCCTGAGCCGGAACCTGAGCCGGAGCCGGAACCGGAGCCGGAACCTGAACCTGAACCCGAGCCGGAACCTGAGCCTGAACCGGAACCGGAGCCGGAACCTGAACCCGAGCCGGAAAAGATTTATTACGGATTTACCGTCAAGTCCGGAAAAAGTTCCGTGCGCGTCCGTCAGACCGCTGATCGTAACAGCGATGTTTTGGAACTTGTTAATGGCGGTGATACGGGCTATGTCATTGAAGAAGACGGAAACCGCATCAAGGTTGTTTTGGCGGACGGAACTGTCGGATATATCTATAACGAATACATCTCTGTTTCTGAGATTTCGAAAGAGGATGTTCCTGAGGAATACCGCTGATGCGGTATTCCTCTTTTTTATTTTTCTTACTCTTCCGATGCGCTGTCATCAATGTTCTTTTCGATCGTGAGGATATTGTAGCCATCCTCATACCGGTATTCCACCTTGTCCATACTCTGCTTTACCATATAGATCCCCAGACCGCCGATCTCGCGTTCTTCTGCAGACAGTGTGATATCGGGATCTGTCTTTTCCAGTGGATTATAGGGAATTCCCTTATCGCGGAATACGATCCGGCAGCTTTTTGGATTCGGTATCACATCCAGTCCGATCACTGCTTCTCCCGGATTTCCTCCATAGGCATAATGTGCGATATTGACAAATATCTCCTCCACAGCCACTAGCATGATCATCTTCAACGTCTCCGGACACTGATTTTCGTCCAAAAGCTTTTCAATCTCTCCAATCACTGTATATAATGTTTCATCACTTGCCATGAGTTTCATTTCATGCATAACACAAAACTTCTCCTTTCCGGATGATCAGATTTTCTTTATAGGAATCATAATGCCCGTTTTTAAAAAAATTCAAATGCAAGCATTGTAATATCATCAAACTGCTCTGCATCTCCGGCAAATGTATCAATATCTGCACGGACAGCCTCTAACATCTGCTGCAGCGGAAGATGTCCGTTTCGCTGCAGGCTTTCAAGCAGCCGTTCCTCACCGAACAGTTCCTCAGAAGCGTTTTGTGCCTCGGTGACACCGTCGGTGTAGAGGAAGATACGTGCACCATGCTTCAGCTTCAACTTCTCACTGCTGTACGGGATCCCCTCAAGGCCGGCCAGAACAAAGCCGGGCTGTGCATGGATCCAGTCATAGGTATCATTGTTCATCAGAAGCTGAGGATTATGCCCGGCATTCACAAACTCAAATTCACCGGTACTGATCGTAACAACACCCATCCATGCCGTGACGAACATGCCCTCTTCATTGCCTTCGCAAAGCTGGTTATTTACTCTGTAGAAGACATCTCCAAGCGATTCGAGACTCATTGCATGATTCTTGATCAGCGTCTTTGCGATCACCATGAAAAGCGCCGCCGGTACACCTTTGCTGGACACGTCTGCGATCACGATCGCCAGATGATCCTCATCCACAAGGAAGAAATCGTAGAAATCTCCTCCAACCTCTTTCGCCGGTGTCATCTGTGCGTACACATCAAATTCGCTTCTATCCGGGAACGGAGGAAAGATCTTCGGCAGCATATCTGCCTGGATCTTTGTCGCTACATTCAGTTCTGCGCCGATGCGCTCCTTTTCCGCTGTGATCTCCGTGATGTTTTTAATATATTCCTTCATCTTCTGCGTCATGGCAAGGAAGGATGATGCAAGTATCGCAGTTTCGTCCTTATTCTTCAGTTCCCACGTAAAGTCCAGATTATCTCCGTCGACCTTTTCCACACGTTCTGTCAGAACTTTGATCGGCTTCACGATATGTGCAGAAACGACAACTGCCAGGATCGCTCCGAATACACAGAAGAAGATCAATGCTATGATCAGTGAAACAAGGGAAACCTGAACTGTGCGCTCCATGTTATCCACTGTCTGCTGTGAATGTATGCCCATTTCCTTCAACAGCTTATTCGTCGGCTCCAGGACCTCATCCTCGCCGAGCACAGTCAGAAATCCCCATCCGACCTTATCCATCGGGGCGTAGGCGATATAATACTTTTCGCCATCCATCTCCAGTGTGGTGATACCGCTGCTCCCCGCCAGAACGCTGCGCACCAGACCACTGAGCGACACGTTATCCGTACTGCGCAGGTCTGTCTGGTTTTCCACATCCACCATCAGTGCACCGCTCTCCTTCGGCGAAAAGATGACTTGTCCCTCCTGATTGATGATACAGGCAAATCCAGCCGAACCCAGCCGGATATCTGCAACTAATTGTTCTATATCTGACAGATACATACCTGCTCCGGCAACTCCCAAAAACTCGCCATCCACATAGATGGGAACACCGCACATAATACCGGTGCCCGAGGTGTGTGCATCTCTGCTCACCGGTGTGAAATAGGGTTTTCCACTCTCCTTGGCGCCCTGATACCACGGTCTTGTATCCGCCTCATAGGGGAGTATCTGTCCGTTCTCATCAAACTTGGAACCGGAAATATAATCTGCCTGGATCATAAGCCCCGGCTCGATCGCAACATAATCGGATGCCATGTTCTCAAAGTTATTGTTCACCTCATAAAGTGTGTCCTGCAGATTACCCAGGAGTCCGATCTTTTCCTGTATCCCGGGATCGTCAAGGTCTGTCACGGATGCGGAGTGTAACAACTGTATGCTCAGTTCCCCATCCTTGTCCGCATCCGGCAAAGCCACCTCCCGCGCGCTGTAACTGTCGGGATTTTCATATATCTTCTGCGCCAGATTTGCCAGCAGAATGACCTGATTTTCCAGTTCTTCAAATTTTGCGTTTGCCAGTTCTGCATTGCTGCCCGTCAGCTCCGTCATCCGTTTGCGCATTTGCGCAGTCATGGATTCCGCCGACATTCCGCCTGCCACCTCGGAAAACTCACTATTTGATTCCACCACATCATTGGTCAGATGATTCATCCGAACAGACATGAAAATTCCCAGTGTCAGTGATACCAGCAATATATTTCCCACGCATAAGAACATTATTTTTTTTCGAAGACTCATACCCGGATTCTCCTCTCATAAAATCCCTGTATCTCATCCCGCAACGCCTGAAATTCTGCGGTCAATACATATTCTTCCATACACAGCTCCATGTCTCCGCACCACTGCATATAGAACTGCTCCTTCTCTCCACACGCCGCCTTGAGGCCTGTGAAGAAAAATCCGATCTCAAGCAGTTGTTCATATTCTGCAACTGCATAACCCTGATCTGCGGATATCGTGATCTGATACGTCCAGTAGGGCTGCATATGAGTTGCCATGATCTGTCTGATCTGCGAGATCAGATCCGCTCCGCTCTGCAGGATGCAGATGAGCACCGTCCGCTGCAATTCATCCGTATTCACAGCAAGCACTGCGGCTGTCTGCGGCAGTGATTCGCTCTGTGAACAGATCGTATAGGTCATGCCCAGCCGATCATAGCAGCGCGCTGCATAGTCAGCCAGTTCTTCGGGCAGATAAACGGTTCCTGCCGCCTGTTTTTCCACCGGGAGGATCATGATTCCCTCCGAATGTTTTAGACATTTGCCTTTGGGATAGCTGTTCTTCATCTTCTCAGCCAGAAAGCTTCCAAGCCGAAAGCCTGTGGGGATCATCCCCTGTTCCCCGCACACCCGCTGGGTGATCGGGTGAAATGTCACTGCGTGAACAAACAGCGCCGACGGCTTCATTGCCTTTGCCAGCGGAAACGTATATGCAACAAGCTCGGCTGCCAGGCCAAAGCCTCTGTAGTTTTGTTTTAATATCTGGGAAGCCGGCTCTATGTAATCATCACCGTTTTCCGTGAACAGCGCAAATATCTCCATTCCGGCAATCTCACTATTTGCTTCTGCCAAAAAAAACACATAGTGGTCACCCATTGCCTTTTCCCGCAGCTTCTCTTCATCATAAAAGTCGCGTTTAAAATAGCTGTCGCCATACTCGTCACGGATACAGGCGATCAGCCCCGGCTCATCTCCCGGAGCGAACGGTCGCATGGTAAAAGCAACCGTTTGACCTGTGTGCTCATTATGTAATTCTTTCGTCACTGTATCGAACAGCATCTGTTCTTTCTTTCGCATCTTTTTCAGCCCTTTTTCAGTTATTCCATTACAAGTCACTTGCTGTCTGTGAAAATGTTACGACCAGATTGTTCACACCGAGTGTCCGTCGGAAAGTCACGGATCTTGCCGCCTGCGTCACCATCCGGATACCCAGCGATTCATCCATCAAAAGTTCCTCTTCGCTCATTCCCTCCGTGCGTTTTCTGTAATCCGCGATTGGGTCAAACAGCTTTCCTCCGCAGCGGATGCGAAGTAACAGTTCCTCCTTGCTGATCACGATACGCACGTCCGCATACATTTTGTCATTTTGTTCAAAACAGTGCTCGTTCACAAGCACAAGCATTTCTTCGATCGCAAGGGGAAGCATCATGGCAAGCCCATGATCCAACTCGTTCTGCTCACAAAACTCTGCCATACGCTCAGATGCCACTACTGCCCCCTCTGCGCTTCCGGGAACGGAAAAAGAGATATACGTTTCCTCTTCCTGCGTTTGCGGCAAAAGCAGCAGCCGCTCCAGTGACGAGTCTCGTTTCCTGATCATCTCCGTCACAAGGACATCCGTAAGGATCGTTGCCAGTTCTCCCAGCACAAATGCTGCAAGGAGAATTTGTGACGCTCCGGTCCGGACAAAGATCCATGCAAATAATGCCACATAGCCGAAAGATCGGCAAAACGTAAGTACTGATGCAAGCATCACACGCCGGATCGTCGTATAATGAAAAATAAAGCAATTCACAACTGCCGCCGGGATAAGGCTTGCCATCGTCCAGCAGATCATCACTGCAGCACCGCGCACCATGTAAGGTTCCTTCATACCGAAGGCATGTGCCAGGGGGATACAGCCCACCAAAGAGAGGACAAACAGTCCGCCCATCAGGCACACGGAAATGCGAACCGCACTCTTCATCAACATGCGAATGCTCGTGTAATCACGTTCTCCGTAAAACACGCCGATCAGCGGTGATACCGCCTGTCCTGCGCCTGCAACAAACGCCGTCGCAAAGTTTAAGACCGCACACGCGACCGCAAACATACTGACACCATCCTCACCGAGTGCCAACAGCACCAGACTGTTCAGAAAAATCGTGCGCAGCATGTTGCACAGATTGTTGAGTGCCGAAGCAGCACCTGCACGAACCAACTGCAGGGTATCCTGCACGGGATGTGCGATCTTACCAAGCCCCAGCTGTCTTCCTTTTCCCAAAAACAGCACTCCGATGCCTGCTGCATCAGCAACTGCCGCGCTCAGCACAACAGCAAATCCCACACCGGTCAGTCCAAGGTTCATCCGGTGGAACAAAAACACAAGTATGATATCCACGACTCCCATCACACCGAAGATCATCATGGAATATTGTCCACGTCCATCCACACGTAAAAAGTTGAACGGATAATACATGAGTGTGGTAAAGAGACCACCAATAAACATCACGCGTCCATAGCCTGCCGCTGCCTCAAACAAAGCACCTCTTGCACCCAAAAGCCCCATCAGCGGCTCAAAAAATAAAATGCCCACTGTCGAGAAGATCAAAGGTACGGCAATGGATAACAGGAGGGAAAGTGTCGCAAAGGCATCTACCTGTGCGTCCTCCTCCTTTCCCATTGCAATGGATGCGCCGGTTGCACCGCCGATACTGATCAGACAGCCAAACATGGCAAAAATGAATGTGACCGGATTGACCAGATTCATTGCCGCCAGCGCCTCCTTACCGTACAAATTTCCCGTCAGAAGGCTGTTTACAAATGTGATCATCGTAGATCCCAAAAGGGAGATGATCGTCGGAATGAGATACTTGCTAAGGGTATGTTTTACAAAATAGTTGTTATTTTCCAGTTCTGTCATAATCCCTGTCTTCTACACTGACAAAATGCATTTACTCGATATGTAAAATACCGCTGAAGCCGGACATTTTAAATACCTGAAGTACTGCATCTGCCACATGCACCAGTGTCATGCTTCCTCCCTTTGAGTTTGCGGTTTTCTGTCCGATCAAAAGCGCGCGAAGTCCCGCGCTTGAGACATATTCCACACCGGAGAAATCAAGCACCAGCTTACTTCCTTTCTGGAATGCCTGCAAAATCGCATTCTGAAGCTGTGGACTGGTTGTTGTATCCACACGTCCGTCAATCGCAATCTGAATCACATCTCCTGATCTTGTCTCTGAAATGTTCATATTTCGTAATCCTTCCTCTATCCTCCGGCACTATAATAGTGCACGATTTTTATTTATTATTTATTATAGCAATTTTGGGAAGAATGGCAATTCCTTTTTTGTTTTCATTGTTTTTTATTTTAAAAAGTTCCATGTAAACCTATGTAAGCGTTACCACACCATCCATGATCTGATTCTCGTCCAGACCGCCGTTCTCCACTTCAAAGACGCGTGCGTTCATATCCAGATAGCTGTGTGAATCCAGCATGCCATCGGACTTCAGATGCACGATGTGGATCCGGCTTCTGAGGGGTTTGAACTGATCGATCAGATACATCAACTGAGATTTCACAAGCTCTGACACCGGATGTTCCACCAACATGACCACATCATAGATACTGCTGCCATAAAGCTTCACAATATCCATGCGCTCCTTCCCTGCCAGGTAATCTTCCATGATATTATGCTCAAGAAGGAGTACCTCCTCGCCGAGCATGATCTTTGCGATCGTCCGGATCGCTTTTTTTGTACCTTTCATGCGGTTCAGCGAATATGCTTCGCGGACAAGCTCCCGCAGGATCTTTTCATCCTGGATATCGCAGTCCAGATCAATTCCCAGCCATTTTCCATAGGTGATAAGCAGCTGCACCGGACAGGTGTTCACGTCCAGAAGCTTTGGAAGCTGTTCAATGTCCTGCTGAAAATCGATGTAGATACTTGAAAAAATGGACAGATAACGGTGAAAAAAGCTGTTCCGCTCCCTGTATACCTCAGGAAAGGTCTGCATAAAGTTGTCACCCCTGCGGTCAACTTTTATATTTCGCAAGTATCCGCTGCCCTCGCCGACAAACTCGATCACAAAGTATAGATAACGCCCCCTCTGTTCATACAAGAGCACGTCCTTATGATTGATGTGGCGTTTCGCATCCACACGCTCAAAAAACTCGCGTTTGATCGTCGGTGACTCCTCTTTATCACATAAAAAATCATCTATTTTTGTCAGTTTGCCTGCCCGGTAAAACATGGACTCATTGAGCGCACGCACATATACGTAGCAGGTCATATTTTCCGGATATTCCGCCTCGAAGGATAATCTTCCCCAGCTTCCATCCTGTGTGGCGCAGTCCAGGGCGCGCACATACAGCGCATGGCGCGGCTCGTGCTCATTCATCACAAGTGTTCCGTCCGTATCCATCGTAAAGCCAACTGTAAGCCCGCTCTCGATCCGGTTCTTTTTTATGGAATAACATATACCAACCATTGGATTCCTCCTTATCGGTTACTTGACGTAAACATCAATCTCAATGGACACTGTGCCTGCACAGAGCAGACAGTTTTCTGCCGGATAGATATCTGCGTCCTTTAGTCTTGCCTGATTGCTGTGCTGCGGCTGAATGGAAAGATCATAGACAAACTCCACACAATCCAGCTCCTCAATCGCATGAAAAACTTCATTGAACCGTAATACATCTCCAAAATTTTTATCGGAATGCACGTAATCGATCTGCCTTACGATCGCCTCTTCGATCTGCTGCCTGCAGTTTTCGTAGGTCGGTTTTACATAAATCGTTCCGCGCACATTGACCGGTTCGTAAACCGGAGGGATGATCTCAATACGTGTTGTGAGCAATCTGCGGTTTTCCAGCTCCTGCTCAATGACCTTGCGATAAATGTCCGAAAGCTTCGGAAATTCCTCATCCGTTCCCGGCTTGACAGCGATCCGTACACGGTTTCTGGCCTCATCCATATTTGCCTTCACCTTATGGATGCAAAGCTGTGGTGTCTTCTTCACGATCGTCTCGTAATCGGATGCCGTAACTGCCGTATAGGGTGTGTAAAGATCGTCCACAAACCGCTTTCTGACATCCGGGATGCGCTCTCTGAAGCAGCCTCCGGTGCCGACACCGGGGTTTGTAAACCGGATTCCGGCCGGCACATGTCTGGTTGTAAGGGTACTGCCGCTTCGGATATTTCCGTCAGGTCCGTCGGTTGTGGCACAGCCTCCGATAAAGAGTTCCGCCCCGATAAAGGCACCTGCATCCTCAATGCAGATCTTTCCCTCATACTCGTATAAATGATAGTACAGATTTCCTTCCTCCGAGCGCTCAGGCCGGACAAAATCATAGATCGGCTCTCCGCTCTCATCCAGACGTTTTGCGATGATAGAGAAAGAATCCGCAACCACCTTCCCTTCCGGAAGCTTTAACATCTGATCATCATAACCAAGCACGGTTCCAATCGCATATTTGCGCATCATCTCTTCGGTATATGCAACGATACGGACCGAATTTTTTACCTTTTCCGGGGCAAACCCGTGCCTTTTTTTATCAAAGGCATAAATATGCATGCCATAGCCTTCCTTTTGCAGATCATAATATCTGCCCTGTGCATCCGGTGTCGGCGCATACTCATAGCGTCTGTAGGAGCTGCCCTTGGACTCTCTTGCATAGACGTGAACATATCCCTCCTCCGCAAGGTCGCTGAACAATCGCGCACTACCCGGTTTTTGAAAGGTTGTACATGAACTGAGCGTCTTCTTCTGCCATACCTCAAACAGAAAGCCCTGCACCTTGACCAGCTTTGGCCTCACATCGTAATCCGCACGTGTTAACGTGGCACGGATCATACAGCTTCCATCCGGCATATCCGGATGGGGCACGGTCATCTCCTGCGGCATCCGGATACGGATCTCTCCGCTCATCAAAAAACAGTTGGAATAATCCCGGACACTAACCTCCTTGAAGCCCTCTTCGGTATAGCACTCCCACTTGATCTCCGCAAAGGTGTTGCGTCCCTTTTCCGGAAAATCATTGCGGTTGTAGCGGTCAGCAACATTCATGTATAAAATAAGTTCCTCGCCCGGCTCCGGAAGCATGTTTGCAGTAAAATATACACTGTCACCCACCTTCGGATGCTCTCCGAATACAAATCCCGGAACCTTCAGTTCCTTCTCACACAAAAAGCTGTAATCAAAGAATTCTCCGTCCCGCTTTCCGTAAACACCGGTCAGATGTCCGGTGTTAAGCAACGTCACACGGTTCGTCTCAAAGCAGAGCTCGCCGATACGAAACTGCTGGTTTGCCGGCAGATAAACCGGCTCCTGCACATGCTCCGCTGCCAGAAGCAGTCTTGCACATTTACCCTTGCGCGCCGAAAAACCGACCAGTCTTAAAAGGTTCTGCAGCACCGGTGCCGTCACCTGATCAATGGCGTCCGCCTGCAGCGTTTCAAAAGCAGTCAGACTCTCCAGGATCGTGATACCGGGATCGGAAGCATTGAAATTTGTCCACTCATCCGTATAGAGAGGAATCTGAGTCAGCGCTTCGCTGAAGCGTTCTTCAAATGTTTTTTTATTCAAATTTTTACTGTTTAACATTTGCCATTCCCCCTCATTTACTGCTCGTCCACGGTCAGATGCACGTGGTGAACGCCGCTCCGGCATACCATGAACGGATTCTCCTGCACGTCGGCAAGCTCCGTCTCATGCGTTCCGCGTTCATCGGTATAGCGCGCGATCAAAAGCAGTTTCCGCACGATCGCCTTGCGCTTTAAAACATTCAATTTCATGAGCAGCTGATTTTTCTTAGGCATGACACCGATCTTCCAGCCTGTTCCATTCTCGCTCTCAACCGGATCCAGATAGTGTGCCAGACACTCCTGCAGCTCACTCTGGATCTCAAAGCTGTCCTCCATCAGCATACTCTGTGCCCATACATCCACACAGACATCCACAAAGATCGGTTCAACGATATGGATGTTGTCCGGAGAGATCGTCAGCTCGCAGGACTCCATCAGATGCTTTTTCAGCGCATCCGCAAGGTTGTGGAAGGAATAGCTGCCCGCACGATAATCCTTTAAGAGCACCACAAAGGTGACAGCATCCGGATCTACTGCACCGTCAATACGCTTACCGGTAATACAGCGCACCTGAGCGATCGTATCGGAATATGCAAGGATCTCGCGCTCATAATCACTGGCAGATACCAGTCGCTTGCGGGAGCGCAGGATATTTGCTCCGCGCGCCAGCGCACTGTCGATCGTCTCCATATTACTTCCGCCGTATGCCTTAAATGGATTTGAAACAGTATTCAAAAACATAAACTGTGAATGTGCCTCGTTGATCTCACCTTTTCCCACATTACCCAGCTGTCCGTCGCAGCAGCGCACGCGCACCTTAAACGCTACATCATCCGTAATGCGAGGCACCTCCGTATGAATGCCGTCGCCAAAGATCAGACGATTGTTCATACGGTCTAACACATAGCCTCTTATATTCTCGCCATCATCAAGCCGCTCCAATTCCTCCCATTTTACATAGAAGGCTGTGATCTCGCCGCTCATGTCGTATTCTGCACGCACACGATCCGGCATCATACGCACCATTTCCTTCATCTCAGTTGCTGAATGACGGTCACGTTCATTCACCCACAGATCAATATCTAAAATGCGATCCGTTCCAAGGGAAAAGTACATGTTCGGGAGCACCTCATCCAGATAGAAATCCTGCTCCTTCTTTGTCTCAATATTTTCTACCTGAACGGCATTGAGACAAATGTCATTGATCTTCGGCAGCATCTCTTCCGGCTCATCGTCTCGCTTTGTACGGCTACGCGTGATACGGATCCAGTACATCTGCTTGTTCTCGATCACCAGCGGAGCCATATCCGACTGCGGCATAAAGATCACGGTCCCCGTCCGCATGAAGTTAGACGTATTGTCTATCACCTTCATCTGGCGGAAGCCGCCGCGGGTGCTGTACTCGAACCGACAGCGGAGTCCATCGTAGTAATTTCCCTCTGCAATGTCAAAGAACAAACTGACGGGGCCTGCATCCATCCGGTTGCGGAAACCTAAGTAAACCGCATCCTCACTGTAGAGACCCACGCCGAATGCCACAAACGCACGGTGTGACTTCACCAGTTTCGTACAGTCGATCTTACGGGTCGTATTTACGGCGACCAGCTTTTGCGGCTCCACAAAATGCTCCTTGTAACAATATGCGATCTTTAAATTTCTGATATGCGGATAATGATGGACACAGGGCCGCATATAGCAGTTATCCGCCTTTAACAGCTGGATGCGAAGTGTCCTGCCCTCATAGGCGCCGCTGGCGGTACTCACCCAGTCTGACGGACAGATAAAGTTCAGTTCATATCTGCCTTTTTTGTCCTGTGCAAACAGTTGTCTGTATTCCTGCCGGCACTCTAACTTTTTCCAGCCGATGCCGTTAAAATACTCGATGGAGATCTCCTCTGCATAAGTATCCGCGGGCATATCCGTAAAGATCACCTTCGGTTTCCTCTTGATGATCTTTAAATCTTCTTCCTCCTGATGCTTTGTGAGCTCCACAAGATGTTCCGGATAGGTCACATCAAAGGTGATGGTCACTAATGCCCCTGATTTTGCGAAATAATTGTCATGTCCGATATAGCACTCCTGATAGATGGAGAGTGTATCTGTAAACAAGTCAAACTGATCTACATCCAGATCCGTAGACCCGTTGTTTACGGATTGCGCCGACTGCTCTCTTCCTTCGGAAGAAAACTCAATACGCTCGATCGCATAGTTCTCAAGCACCGGCTCCAATGCCTCCAAAACGATCAGCTGATAGGAACGCCCATCAATATTCAGCTGATCCGTAGCGGGAGCAGACGCCGGTCTGACCAGACGGAAGGTCTGCCTGTCGGAAAGCATGGTCACTTCGCCAAAAGGCTGCAGTTCGCCGTCTCCGTAATAACTGAAACGATACGCACCCGAACGGATCTTTTCCAGCAGCTTTTCATCCCCCACCATGCGCACATAAAGCGGATTATCCGCGGTATCAAACGCGCTTTCATGGTAAAATAACAGTGCATTCTTGGAAATATTTGCTGCCTTTCCGAATAGACGGAAGGGCTGGATCTTCATTGCTGTCTGCGGCTGTTCGTCATAGGAGATCGTTTCTCCGACGCTTTCTTCCTCTGCGGCTTTTGGCGGAATAAGCTCCGGCACATCATATTTACCCAGCAATGGCATCACATAGCCTTCTTTTCCCTTCGTCATAAATGCGGTCTCAAACACTGCATTTGACACATAAATACTGTTTGAGGTCTCAAAAATGACCGGCTCATCCGCATCGTCCGGCTGTGCGATCAGCTGCGTTCCCCGCGGGATCTCAACGCCCGGCACGGTGTCATTCACAAGGTCAAATAGCACCAGCGCACTTGCCGGCTTCGCCGGGAGCAATGAAATGTCAAGCATATTTACAAACTCGGTATGATACTTTTCGATCACCTCGTTGTACATATTGATGTTATCGCTCATCTGTCCCGCAAAGATCTTTGCGATCGTTGCACCGATGTCCGGATCATCCCCCGAGTAATGCCACTCGGGCGTATAAGACTTCGCCAGTTCCTCGATGCGTTCCTCAATATCAGCTGCTGTTCTTGTATCGATCTGATCGGTTTTTAACATTCTGTTCATGTGCTTCCTCTCACTCTTCAGGGGCTGCCTCGTCATACTGTTCTGATTCATATTGCTCTGACTCATAAGCCTCTTCCTCTGTATCTGCATTTAAATAAAAGGGAAATACCAGATTTCCTCTCTGATTTGTCCCACTCACAAGATAATCGATATTGATAATCAGACAACCCTCTTTTGTCTGTGTATCTGTCGTGATCTCCACGTCGCTCACCCGGGGCTCCTGCGTTAAGATCTGCTCTGCCAGATCCCGCTTCATCATACTGAGCGCTGTAATATTCGTATCCATAAAGGTATATGACATAAGCGTGCTTCCGTAATCCGGTCTTGCAAATCGCTCCGTCCTCTGTGTCATCAGTATCAGATAAATGGATTCCTTGACACTTTGTTCTGCCGATGAGGTCATAAACCTTCCGGTTGCCTCATTGATCTGCGGCGGAAATTTCATTCCGCTTCCCAAAAACTTTTTATCCGGCATATGCGATACTCCTTTCCATTATCCGATCTTGATGGGTTTACCCTCAGCGGTTACCGGTCCGTTGCTGGAAACGGTAGCCTTTGACGTTCCCTCCAGCTTTGCGGTACCTCCTGACAGATTCAGGCTTTTTACCGCAGACTGTGTAATACCGTTTGTGGCATCCACACGGAAATCCTTCGTCTTCAGTTCCGTAACACCGCTTGCTCCGTTCATCGTGAGCTGGATTGTCTCGCCCACCTTGATCGTCAGTTTTGTAGCCGCGGTGATCTCCATCTGACCGTTCATCGTATTCATCACGATCTGATTTGCACCGGCCTGATCTGTGATCGTGATCTTGTGCTTTGCATTGTCCAGCGTGATGCTGTGCTCGGTACTTAACTCTTTTCCGGCTGTCCGGATCGTGATCTTATCGGATGCGCCTTCGCCCGCATTATCCTCAAAATCAATGGCATTTCCATTGTGTGTCACAATGCGCTTATTGGAGTTGAGCATGTTTGCTGTCTTATTCAAAAACAGATCTGTCGTCTTTGATACACAGGCGATCACATACGGCCGTTCAATATTGCCCTGTTCAAATGCCACCAGCACCTGATCTCCGACCTCCGGCATGAAATAGATGCCCCAGCTTTTGCCACCGTATGGCATTGCCAGCCTTGCCCAGCGCAGCTGGTTTCCTTCATCACGTGATGGCAGCGACACACACAGTCTGCCGGGCATCATGGTATCATAGTTCTGGGCAACTGTACCGACCATGACACCGAACACCCGGTTATCACCGGTTTCCGTCTTCGTCGCCTGTTTTTCCGCAATATCATCAATAATATCAAATAATCCCATATACTGTCATTCCTCCGGGTATAAACATCAATTATAGAATGGATCCGATCAGACCGGATGCGCCGGAGCTCAAAATGTCATCTGCCACACCGCCGGTCATATCATTCAAGTCATCCAATGCGTTATCTACCATGTCCATGGCATTGTCTACCGTATCCATCACGTCATCCACGGCATCCATCACGCCGCCAAGCGTGTCGCCAAGCATTCCACCTAAAAGTCCGCTGCTGCTTCCGGCCGAATAGGATCCGCCCAGACCTGCCGCCTTTGCAGTGATCCTTGTGGAAAAGCCCTGTTCGGCATTCATCGTGTGCTTGACACTCATGATATAAAACAGATTGTTGACCGGATCTCCCATATTCACCAGCTTGATATAACGGCCGGGAACCAGATCCGGCAAGCCGATCAGCTCCGCCTCCAGGGTTCCGAAACGGAAGGCCACATCCTCTGCCAGATACTCGGCACGGTAACCGGCCTCTTTTTTACTGTCTGCCGTGGGATCAATGTAAACCTTGGAAGAATCCTTCACAAGCTTGGATGCATATTTTCCTTTGGAAAGCTTGTTTTTCAGCTTCACGGAATTCGTGATCTGGGAAGCCTTTCCCACGTCGGTACTGCGCACCTCCACTTTCCCCACGAGTCCTGTCACGTTGTATTCCACATCCACGTTTTTCATGCCGGTAGCCGGAGAGATCTCCATGAGCACCTCCGAATAATCCTTCGCTTTTCTGAAATAGACATTTCCGCTGCTGACAAAAAACTCATAATTATATTTTTTTGCTGCCTTTACGACAAACTCATAATCGCTCTCTGCCACCATCTCGACCGTCTTGTCTGTCGCCGTACCTGGTACACCCGGAACTGCAACACCACCCACACCCGGAATATTACCTGCGACCTGATTGAGCTGTGCAGCCGCATTTTGGGCCTGATTTGCCGCATCCTTCGCCGCGTCAGCCGCTGCCGTTGCCGTATCTACGGCACTTCCTACCGTTGAGGCTGCATTTGTCACAGAGCTGACTGCTCCTCCTGTCAGGGAATCCAATGCGCCCGCCGCAGCACCTCCTCCCACAGAGGAAGCTGCGTTTGCCGCCTCCATTGCTGCGCTTCCGGCATCCATTGCCGCATCTGCAAGGTCACCAACCCCGGCAGCATCTGCAAGACCTCCTAGAACTCCGCCTGCCAGATCCTGCTTATCCGGCGTGTCTGTAATATTCAGCTTCTTTATGATTCCGCGCTCCTTCATATCGGAGTACAGTTCGGAAGAAAATATCTCATTGACTGCCTCGGAATAACTCATGGCCATCATCTGTTTGGAATAGCAGTTTGCCATCATGATGCCTTTCACATCCATGCAGGTCACACGTACACCGGGATTTTCATCCTCCTGAAAGAAGAAGTTTACCTGCGAGATAAAACCACAGAACACTTCCTTTACCACGGAACCGTAACCGACACTGATGGAAACCTGAGAACCGATCGCCACAAACTTTTTGATGGACTTAAACTCAAATGCACAGGTCTGCCTGTTGTAGCATCCATAGATCACAAAGGACGCGATGGATGCCTCAAATCCACTGGTGTTTTCAATCTCAACATTACCGACATACAGCTTTGCCTTTGACTTATTCAGGGGATTGCCCTCCACCTCCACAAGAACGACCGGATTTGTAAAATTATCGTATTCTTTTTTTAATTTTTCAAAGGTTACCTCTGCTGCCATATCATTATCCTTTACTGCCGGATCTGACCGGCTGATTACTTACTGAAATTCAACAGACTGCCCGCCCGCTGCGTCCAGCTGACAAGACTGTGGCTTCCGGCACCGAATGCCTTCTCATATTCATCCTGCCATCTGCCGAGACTGTTGGGTGAAACGGTCTCATCTGCACATACAAGGGAGAGCTGCACAACTGCCCGCACCGGAATACCGGAGCTGTTGAACATCGTATACTGGGCAGATACCCGGTTTAACACACCGGTGTAACTCATGTCCCCCCAGTTAAATGTAATACATCTGGTATAAGGCGAGCGCAGTGCCGCGATCAGTCCCTCCACCTCCTGCTGAACCGTCATCTTCCGGTTCTTTCCTGCTGCTGAAAGCCCGGTTTTGATCACGGATTTCGCCAATTCAGAAGGTGCGATGTTCGTCTTCGCACTAAGGAAGCATTCATTTGCATTCATGTTGTCAAACAAGAGCTTCACATTCAGATTGATGTGGATCGGAACCGGCTTAAAGTCAATGGCTCCTGGAATGGTTCGTCCTTCCTCGTCCACATTATTAAATGCAGTGGTTGCCATGCGGCCGCCGCCGTGGCCCTCGATCTGCAGATCGCTGGGATTGAACTGGACCTGAAACTGTTTTTTGGATCCTTTCAGTGTGATCCCTGACAAGCTGTTTAGTCCGCTTCCCAAGATCGTCTGCTCCAAAACGTCCGACTGTGCCGTAAAATCACCGATCGATTCGGTAAGTGCAGCCACATTACTGAGATCTGTCATCGACAGTGCCGTGCTCGGTGAGCCGTTCGCATTTGGAGGATTCTTTTTTGCCACATCCTCAATCTCCCGCAGATCCAGGATCTCCAGGATCGCTTTTTCATTTACAAAAAAATTCTGAATACCCATATCTGACCTTCCTTACCGAATGCTAAATATTCAGGTTCAGCACGGAATTGCTGAGTCCGCGTGAAAGACTGTTTACTGATTGCGTCAGTCCACTGGTCATGGAATCGCCAAAGGCCTTTGTAAATGCCTTTTCCCAATATTTGTTCGAATATTTTGCACTGACATCCTCGGACTGGCGAATCGTCAGACGGATCTCGCCGCGCACCGGGTGTCCCTGTGTGTTAAACATTTTATAGTTGGAGCTCACGCTTGTCAGCTCGCCCTGGAAACACATCTGTGCCCAGAAAAACAATACATGTCTCGTGTAATCTCTTGTTAAAAGCGACATAATGCCATCCATCTGCGGCTTGACCGAGTAGCCGTCTCCGGCAAGCTTATTGACTGCATTACTCACAACCCCCACCGCATTGCCGACATTCACGGAAAGATTGGACATCATAAAGGAATCATACACATTTACTGCATCAAATAGAAGCTGTACAGACATCGTGGTGGAAACCGGCTCCACGTTCTGACGCAGCTGACTGGTGCTGGCATCTCCCATGGCTCCTCCCGAGAAGCTCATCTGGTTTCCGGCAACGGTCTCCAGATAGATACTGGAAGGATTATAGGGAACCTCCAACGCCAGATAGCGGAACTGCTCGATCGTTTGTGTAGTGCCTCGACCGGCCAGACTTTTGAAAGATGCCATCACGCCTTCACCTCCGCCAATCAAAAGCTGTTCTCTCAGTTTATCAGACAAAGTGATCATTTGATCCACTGATAATCCTTGTGTTTTTTTTACATCCGGTACGCAAAGGATCGCCTTCGGTATATTACCGGTTGCAAGGTTTGCGGTATCCTTCAAACCTCCCAACAGACTATTTCCTATACTTCCTGCAAATGCGCCAATACCCATCTGTCATCCCTGCCTTTATTGCTCTCGGACCATGCCAATAGCGGCTGATCCGGCTCTAGTAACCGCGTCTTCGTTTTTCCGACTCCAGACGCTTTTCCAGTTTATGGTAGATCTTCTCCGAAAGTGCTCCCAGCTCCCGCTGAACGCCCTGACGGACAAGCTCGTTTACATTTTCTGTCTGTTCCACAATCTGCTGCGTATTCACGTTCGTGTAGGTACGCTCGGTCGTGTCATAGTTTGTGACCGTCTCATTCTGCTTGTGTACGGTACGATTCACCTTGTTGTTCTGCTCGATCATCTGCTGAACAAATTCCTCATCCACCTGCTGTTCCTGACTGCGATGCACGAGCGTCACATCCGTACGATGGTCTTCATAAACCTGTGTTTTCTGTGGTTCCACAGGTGTTTTCTCATTCCAGCGGTCAATGACTTCTTTGGTCTGTTCATGTAGCTGCTCCTGCTGCTCGTGCATGATCTGTGACTGCTTCTGCACAAGCTCCGCATGATGAATGTCCCGGATCAGCATTCCCATGTCATCACTAACACCGGTCATTTCCTTTCGCAGCTCCATCGGAGCCTCCAGATACTCGCGTACCGTCTCGTAGACCGCCCTGGTCTGTTCAGGCAGTAGGTTCATGACCTGAGAGAGCTTTGCCTGCTTTGCTTCCTGCTGTTTTTCACCCTCCGCACGCAGCTGCTCTAACATCTCGGCCGGATGTTCCAGTCCCATCAGGCTTTCACGACGCATCTGCTCGGGACTCTTTCGTTCCCGCGGACGCTCCATAGATTCGCGGATGCCCTCCATCATCTGCATGTATTTATACTGATTATTGATATTTTCACGGTTGATACGGGAAAGCTCCTGCTCGATGTTTGTCAGATCCCTGTGATCCACATGAGTCATCTGCTCCTGTGTCACATCACCCTCGTACACATCGCCTTCGCTCACGGTTCTATGGTCAATCACAGTCTTCTGATCCACATGTGTATCCGACTGTGACAAGCGGTTCTGCTGCTCGATCGTCTGACGGAGCAGTCGGTTTTCTCTTGTCTCATTGTTCGTGATGCGCCGGTCTAACAGACGGTTTACAACCTGCGAGGAATGATCCGCATAATACTGCGGCAGTTCCGTCTGCAATAGTTCGGTCAGATACTGCTCATCGGTCTGTTCCGTAATCCGGTTGATGAGCTCCTGACGGCTCATATCTTGGCTGAGCAGCTCATTCACAGTCTGATACTGCTCGTTTGTATGATCCTCAAACAACGTATGTAAGATTGCGATCTCATTTTTTTGTGCCTCGTGATATGCAGCCTGATAGGTGTTTCCCTGCTCCTGATAGGTTCTGTACTCAGCACTCATGCGCTGTTCCATGCGCTGCATGGTATTCTGCGCGTTCTGGTAAAAGGATCGCTCCATATGATACCAGTTATCGCCGCCACGCAGCCTGTTATCGCTGCGGCTCTGATAAATATTGCTGACCAGATCGAGCAACACAGCGGAACTGACCTGATGAAGTACATTCTGTTCCGTAACCTGTTCTTCGTTTAACTGCTGGTCTTCGTAGTAATTATCATACCGGTAAACAAGTGGTGTTTCTTCTCCCCTGGCCTCGCTTTTCAGCTTCTGGAGCAGAATGTTCTGTGCCAGGCGATGCTGCTCGGAAAGCGCCACTTCTGTATTTGTAATGTTCTGATCGCCCTGTCTGCTGCTGTTAAAATTGACAACGGTCTGATAAACGGCTGCCGTCTGCAGACGGTTTAAGATCTCCTCATGCAGGTGCAGTGTATCCTTTTGTTCGGTGAGCTCCTGCGATACATGCTCGTCATTCTGCTCGGTCCGGTAATTTTCTACCAGCTGACGAAGCTCTCCTGCGTGATTCCAGTACAGGTCGATCAACTTGTTTGTATTGTTCTGCTCCTGCCGGATATTTCTCACCTGTTGCATGAATTCGCTGACATTTTTTATGCCCAGCTTTTGCATGACATCCGTGATGTACACCCGATCCTGATAGGTCAGCTCTGCTGAGCCGCTGACCATGATCCGGTTGACAAGGTTATTGATGACCTCCAGCTTGTTTTCCTGATGTGTGTTCACATTCGTCTGCTGGAAGATGTTCAGCTCATCCTCGCCGCCAAAATAATATTCCGGCGGTGTTGTCATCACATGGAGCAGATCCTCCGGTGTGAGCTTCATACTCATCATCGAATACGGATCCGTGATCCTGTGATAAAACCCTTCATGCATGGAGTTTTCGGGTGTTTTACATTTTAATTCAATTGGTGCTGTGATCGTTAACATCCGATTCCTCCCGGTTTCCTGTTACTTACCTGTTACTTACCTGTTACTTTCTTTTCTTTAAAAATGCAGCGACATCAGCGGCACTTCGTGTCTTCGGCCACTGTCTTGCATGCGACTCCATCTCTTCCTTTCGCACTTCATCCTTGCTAACGGTTGCGCTTGCCCGGACAGTTCCTGAATATGAGCTAAGACTCTTGGAACCGGTGATAAAATAACGTCGCTGGCCCGATGTCGGCTTCATCACCTTCGTGGTGGCCCCGCCTTGACGATTTGGCATATCCGCTTTTCGCACTTCCGCATCGTTAACCACAGCACTTGTTTTGACAGTTCCCACATACTGTGCCTCTCTCTGCGATCCCTGCAGATAATAACTCCTTGCCTTTTTCTCCATATCTGCCTTGGAAGTCATCTCATTCGTATTCGCACTTGCTTTGACAGTTCCTTTATACTGTGACATGCTCTGTGATCCCGGCAGATAATAACTCCTTGCCTTTTTCTCCATATCTGCCTTGGAAGTCATCTCACTCGTATTCGCACTTGCTTTAACAGTTCCTTTATACTGTGACATGCTCTGCGATCCCTGCAGATAATAACTCCTTGCCTTTTTCTCCATATCTGCCTTGGAAGTCATCTCACGTGTATCGGCACTTCTGGTAGCATCTGTTCCGTTATAACGCCTCTGATTTTCCGGTTTGTTGGCATCTGTGTCATTTGTCGCCGCACTCGCCTTAACAGTTCCCATATACTGTGCCACACTCTGTGATCCCGGCAGATAATAGCTTCTTGCCTGTGTCTCCATATCTGTCTTGGAAGTCATCTCACGTGTATTGGCACTTCTGGTAGCATCTGTGCCATCGTAGCGTTTCTGACCTTCTGTCGGCTTCATCGTCATCTTCGCTGCAATGCTATCGGATCTTTGCCCTTTGTATTTTTTAACAAAAGCGGTCTTTTCCTCTTCAGGCACCTTGTTATCCACATACATGGTTGCCTGCTTTTCCATCTCTTTCTTCGTCAGCTCATCTTTATTCCTCTGCGCACTCTGTTTTGCAATCCCTTTATATGTCGACTTGCTCACGGATCCCGGAATAAAATAACGCTTTGCAGCCTGCTCCATCTCTTTCTTCGAAGCCATCTGATTCTTTGTGGCGATTCCGATCTCATTTTCATGGGTTTTGGCATTTCGAGTGGTTGAAATCTTCCTGCCTTTATAATTCAAAACATGCATGGGAACCTCTTTGACCTTTTTATCCACATACATCTTTGCCTTTTCTTCCATCTCTTCTTTTGTCAGCTCAGTGACGCCCATCAGTTCCTTCGCTTGCTTGCGCTCTGCATCGCGCTCCATATTCTTATGATCCTTGCTCATACTCCACGTTTTGCGCTTTGACAGCGTGGACGGATTATCGATACAGAGCATCTCACGGTACGCGATCGTTGTTGTCTCCACAAGCAGACCGCTGCGCTCTGCGTTCAGTTCTCCATACTCCTTTGCCATGACCGTACAGCCGGTAAAAGTATACATGCGCTGCATAGAATCGGAAAGATCCAAAACACCGTTTTCTCCTTCTCCCTGATAACGGCTGACCATAAGGATCACCGGAAGTGCAAGATCCGTGCCAAGTGCCAGCGGATCCAGCATATCAATGCCCACATAGCGCTCTACCTGAAAAGTAAAAGGCTTGCTGATCGGCTTTCTGAGCATATGTACATAATCATTCAATCCGCCTTCCTGCAGGATCTCGTATTCATTTTCTCTCTGAAATACACGCACAGACTTGCAGGGCAGGTTATAAATGCCCTCCACCTGAAGATTAAAATTGTAATTAACGAGCGGCGTCAGTCCCTGATTGGATGTCATATCCCAATCCAGACCACTTCCAAATCCTACTCCATCTGTCATATAGTCCATATGATCCACCTCTCATATTTCTTTTCGTTATCTGTCCGGTTTCATGTCTAAAATACTTTTTTCTTTCGATTTCTTGGAGGGATTCAAGCTCTTATTGATCTCGGATATCTCACTGCACCAGCGCCTGCGGCTCATATGATCGAGCTGCATGACCTCATCCATACCCCAGTGAAAATAATACGAGATAAAAGACATCTCCCGATAAAGCTCCTCTTTCGGATACAGCTTTATCCCTCCTCGGTAAAATTTAGCGGTACCTGAAAGATCTCGCCGCAGGACGGGCAGACACATTCCATGGTGGGCGGCTCAATATCATTGATCCGTTGATACATATCCTGTAAAAACGCCAGATCCGCGGTAAAGAGCTTTTCAATGATATTTGCTCCGATCATCGGAATTCCCTCCAGCTCTGTCACTACCTTGCTTAAGATCACGATCGTAAGATAAGACGGATTGCTTAATACACGCGGATCTCTCGTTGCGCTGATCTCATCTCCCGCGGTTGCCAGACGCATCTTTCCGTTGCGATGAAGCTCTCCGTTGCTGTCCATGTAGCCCTTCGGCAGTGTAAATTCAAATACTGTTTCCATATGTTATGCCCTCTCTTTGTTTTTTGAACTATCGTCAGATTCCCCGCCAAAATGGAACGGTTTTGTCCTACGTTTCACCTTGGCGGGAAACCTGCACATGGCAGGTTTCCCAGCGCATTTTATGCGCTTTGTATTTGTAATAACAGATCCTAGTTCGGAATGATGAGTTCCTCGTATGCGAGCTCTACGGACTCGATCGCTACATCACTGGTCTTTGCATCCAGGTCGGGAGCAGTATACTTGGTTACCCATGCGTTGGAAAGGATCCATACACGTGTACCGGTCACTGACTCAACCTTTGTCTGAGGTGCGCCGCCGTTGATATCGATCATCTCGATCTGCACGTTGTTACGGGGCATCTCACCACGAACCTCGCTGACACACTCCTGAATCCATGTCTTGAATGCACTGTCCAGAGTATATCCAAACTTTAAGGTTACGTTTCCGTGCTTTACAAGTCCGGGGATCTTTACCGGAGCAAGGCTGTTCGCATTGCCCTGACGGAATTCAATTACATCTACGGTTGCTTCCACGCCTGACACCTCGCTGAACGCTGCGGTTCCGCTGACACCGTCAACAGTAACGAGGAAGTTCATTTTAGTCAACGGATATGCCAGTTGCTTTCCATTGCTTTCATATGTTGCCATAAATTATCTCTCCTTTACTTTTTTTCGTTCAGACCTCTATCTTATTCTTCTGCCTCTCCGCCAGCCTCTGCCGTGTGCTGTGTTACACGGAAGATGACGAATTCTGCAGGACGGGAAGGTGCGATACCGATGTTGCAGATCAGTCTGCCGTTCATGATATCGTCTCTGCTCATCGTAGAAGGTCCGATCTCTACGAAGTAAGCCTCAGATGCAGAGCTTCCTGCGAGCATTCCGGTTCTCCACATGCCATCGAGGAAGGAAGAAATGGTCATGCTGACTCTCTGCCAAAGAGTTGCATCGTTGGGCTCGAATACCACCCAGTTGGTGTTTGCCTTGATGCTCTCCTCCACGTAGATGAACAGACGACGTACGTTGATGTACTTGAACGCGCTGTTGCTGCTGGCGGTCTTTGCGCCCCAGATACGGATGCCCTGTCCCGGGAAAGAACGGATCAGGTTGATTCCCTCGGGATTTAAGATATCCTGCTCTGCCTTTGTATAGTTGGTCTTTAAACCGGTACAGAATACAGTCTCATTTGCCGGTGCCTTATGTACGCCACGGTTGATATCGGTTCTTGAGTATACACCGAGAACTGCTCCTGAAGGAGGTACAAAGTCAGCCTTTCCGGATGCGCGGTCAAATACCTGGATCCAGGGATGATACATTGCTGCGTAGGTGGAATCGATCATGTTTCTGTACTCGATCAGATCCTTTGTCTTGTAAAGATCCTTCGGCATATCAAGCACTGCCACACGGTTCTTTAAGTTCTCGCAATGTCCGACGAGTGCTACAACTACCTCAGGGATCGTGATTCCGGGCACTGCCATCATGCTGACAAGCTCGTTCTCTACGAAGGACTGGATACCGGTACGCTTGCCGGGGCCGCCATCCTCGCCGATAAAGGTTGCTGCGTTCACCTTTGACATGGTTCCGTCACTACCACCGTCTAAAGTGATCATTCCGCTGGTCTGTCCCTCGCCAAGAATTGCCTCTACAGGGTTTCCGATCTCAGCCATAGGTGCAACGGTTACTTTAGCGATCTCACTGGAAGAAAGCTTTGTTCCGATGTAGTTCGGAGAAGCGATGTTGAAGCTGAGCTCTGAGTAGTTCTCTGCCTCATCATTGTAACGGATGCTTACATCTACGGTCACAAGATAAACAACAGTCTTCGGGATCAGGGTATCATCTACCACTTTTCCAGTGAAGGGCTGCTCAAATACGATCGCATTGTCAAAAATAGACTTGATCTTGTTGTACTCGCCGTTTACAACTACGAGATCTCCCTCACGGAAGCCTTCGGTTGTCTTTGCGATATAGCCCTCTCCAGCCTCGGAAATAAGCTGCATTTTCTTCTTTGTAACAGTATTGAAAGAAATCTGGATGCGATTGCCCCACTTACCTTCGTTAGCTGCCTCAGCAGTTAAAATACCGGCAGTCTTTGCTGCAGCCTTTGCATCAGCGGGAACGACACGTGATACGAAACATCTGGTTCCGCCGTTCGCGAAGAACTGCTCTACGCTGTTTGCAAGATAACGGTATTCGCCGTGTGTAAACTCACTTAAAAAGCCGCCAAACTGTTTGGTAAAGCTCTTAAAACTTGTTACGAGTGAAGGAGCGCCGATCGACGGTCCTTTTTCTGCCAGGCCAACGAAGCCTGCGGTACTTGTTCCAACTCCTTCAATGCTTCGCGGAGAATTATCATATTCCTCCACATATACGCCAGGTGACAAATATTCAGCCATTGTATATTTCTCCTTTCATCATTACATCTTGATAAATTCTTCATTTTGTTTGTACTTGTCAGGTACTTACTTTCATCTGTCCGGGCGAGGTGATCTGGATCGTCCCCATACCGTTTCCACAGATGACTTTACAATCACTGGTCAAACACGGCTTTCCATCGATCATGGTCGTTGGAGAAGTCGGGATCCACGTGCCGGATGTCTGCGGCATGCAGGGCTGCGGTGTCAGAACTCCAAGCGCTGCCGCTGTTGCGGCTGCGACCTGTGGATTTGCCAGAGATGTACACATTCCAAAGGGTTGAATGTTTACCATTCCCTGTGCATCCTGGATCGTTGCTGCCGGTTGTCCTGAAACAATGCATGTTGACTGTGATGTGACATTCAGGTTTGACGGTGCTGCCCCAAAGGGACATTGCAGCACAGCTCCTGATACTACGATTACTCCCATGCTTTTTGCTCCTTACTGTAATTCATTGTGCACGCAGTGATGAAAATCTACGATCTGAAACCGGATCTCTCCGTTTACGCGATAGCGCACCAGATAGTTTAACAACTCTGCGCTGTCCCTCACACGAAGCAAATAGCTTCCATCCGGTGATACATTTCCAAATATCACACGGGAAATCGGGGAATTGACAGGAAATGTCTCTGTGAGCGGTTCTCTCAGCTTCACCATATCCGGCGGAACCTCCTCAGCCACGGCAAAATGCTCGTAGTGTGTTCGGTCGCTGCTGATCAAACCATAATGGACATGTTCCATGCTCAGTCTTCCTTTTGCCAAAAACAGCTTCATGAGACATTTGCGCTCATTAAACTCACTAAAGCAAATGTTTGACTGTGTGAGGCTGACCGCCTCAATCTCTTCCAGACCCTGAAGTGTACCGGTGAGCGAGCAAAGACGTTCTCCCTTTGCCAGATTCTCTGACGGTATCAGGAATACCTGCAAAAGAGGCACCACATTATCCAGCTTTTCGTACTGTACGTTTACCACTGCATCCTCGTAGCCGAATACCTTCAGCGTCAGCGTGCTATCGCTGCGCCCGGTGTTGATAAAGACGAAATTTCCGCCGCCTCTCGGAATCGGCCAGCACTGTTTGCCTTCGATAAAAAAACGTACATCCTGTTCTCCAACGGAGTTTCCGGTCGTCGAATCGACGAGCTGAAGAACCAGATCAAGCCTGTGGTGAATCGTTGGTGCTTCCACTTATACTCACTCCCTCCCTTCTTCGCCTGTGACGTGCAGACCGAACGATGCTTCCGCAACGCGAGGTGTATTGATCACAACCTCACTGGACAGGAATACGGGTGCCGCCTTATAAAACAGGCTGATCTGATAAGGCTTGTTGATCGCCTGCCACACCCTTACCTTTTCCTCCAGACTTATCTTCGCCTGAGACAGTACGATTGGAGGCTCTTGTGTGTCCAGCCAATTCTGCAGCTGGTTTGGAAGAACAGAACTGTTGTCATTGACAATCTGTGCCGCCCTTCCGATGATCTTTTGTATATCCGGCGCCTTGAGTCCCATCTGGGAGGAGCCGTTGATAAACACCATATAGTATAAGCCATATGGTCTTGGCGGTCTTTGAAGCTGTACCCGCCCCCGCTGCATGAGCGGGCGCTGGGTAACGTCACTTTCCTCTCTGATATCGTACAGATACAGTCCGACAATGTAATCCACGTCCTGATCTGCCGGAGAGGAGATTTCTATGTTGTTCGGTGAGGGTATCGGCTCCGGACACATCTTTTCCCTCAATGTCCGGACGATATACGAGCTCACGTCCGATATAATTGTATAATCTGCCATCTGATCACCTCATGTATATTATTTATCCGGGTACCGCCGGTCATCACTGACCGGTCAGTGCCTCGTACAGTGAATCAGCCTTTTCTTTGACCTTCGTGGTCAGACATGCACCGTATTTTGTATCAACGATGTATTCTGCTTCACAGTTGAAATAGGTCTTCGCTGTATCCTCATCGATATACGGTGTATTCTGGAACTCAACTTTGTACTTCTTGATCTCCTGCTCTGTTCCATCTGTGAGCGTAACAACCTTTGCCCCCACCCGGAACCGGTAAGATTTTGCTCCGTAAGTCATCGTCGCTTCCTGCCTGGAATCACTATATACATACCGGTAAGAACTGATACTCCGGTTACCGATCGTAGCGAGCGGTATGTACTGTGCTTCGGGATGACCGCTCAGCTGTGTATATACATACGGACTTCTCTGTGACATACACTTTGTTATAAACTGTTTCGCAAGAGCCTTTGCATTGACATTGCTATATTCATCATAGAGCCAGTCAAGTGCTGTCGCCGCTGCGACCTTGCCCTCAGCATCCAGCTCATCGAAAGAACCACCGAGAACCTGCTCAATTGCATTCAACAATGCTCTTTCACTCATGGTTGCCGGATTCGTACTGCTGCTTCCACCTTTTCCGTTACCGTCGGTTCCGTTTCCACCGTTTCCGTCGGTTCCTGCTCCGCCGTTTCCGTCAGTTCCGTTTCCGCCGCTTCCGTCAGTTCCGTTTCCACCGCTTCCGTCAGTTCCGTTTCCACCGCTTCCGTCGGTTCCTAATCCACCGCTTCCGTCGGTTCCTGCTCCGCCACTTCCATCAGTTCCTGATCCGCTGCTTCCGTCAGTTCCCGATCCGCTTCCATCTGGAACTGTCGTTGCATTGGCCTGATCATAAAGACTGCTGTCCTTGCTTGATGCGATCGCCGTATCCAGCTTATCATCCCATTTTGCCTTATCGGATGAAGACAGATTGGAATCTGCCAATGCATCCTTGATATCTTTCAGTGCATTTTCACCGCCCAGTGTAGCCAGCTCATCAAGCATATTCTGCAACCCGTCTGTTTCACCGTTGCTGATCGCACTGAGCGCATCATTTTTCAGATCATTGATGCGACTTAAGAGACTCGTATCACCCAGTGCAACCTGAGCTGCGGCCTTTTCTGCCGCGCTTGCAGTAGCAGAATTCATGATACCGTATAATCTGGCTTCCTCTGCCGCGATCTTTTCACCGGTGTCCACCGCAAGTGAATTGTACTGCGCTGCAAGCTCCGGATTGTTGTCATCCAGCGCATCCTGCTGTTTGAGCAGATAATCGGCAAGCAGTGCTTTCAACCGCTCCAGCTCTGACATCAGGCTGACGTCTCCGTCCACAATCTTCTTTGCAAGATCCGTCAGCCATTCAATATGGTCTGCAGCCGACTGCTTTGCCTGCACTGCAAAGTCATCCTTAGGAATCCCATTCTCCTGATCGTAGGTCCACGTAATGCGCTCATAAATATAATTGATCGCATCGGAGGCGGACACGCGCATCTTATAGTCGGTGATCATGGTTTCCAATGCCGAGCGGGCCACCTCCAGAGGAACTGCATCATTTTTCAGGATCGCCTGCTTTGCCGTATCACTCTTATTTGCACTGACGGCAGCCTTGTATTCTGCGGAAGCTCCGGTCTTCAATGCCTTTTCGTAAGCATCTGCCGCCGGCGGAATGAATTCCTCTTCCAAAAGACTTAGTTCCGCATCCGCATTTCCAACGATACCGTTTTCAATGTTCTGTGCATATTTAATATTATTTACGATTCCGGTAATTTCATCGTTGATCGAAATGCTGTCGCTCTCTTCACACATATCAACCAGTGAAGTCATCTGGCTGTAAATATATTTCCCGATCGTGGATCCGCTCTCGGTAAGTGCCTTGGACGCATAGGATGCGTAGCTTGTGTTGCATTCTCCAATGGCGGTTACAACTGCATCCAGCAAGGTGGAATCCAGTTCAAATGGCTCTTTATCATATTCATCCGAATTTTCATCGTAATAGGTACCGCTGACCTTCTTCGACAGTTCCGTTAAAAGACTGGTGCTTTGGACCGTGTAATTCAAACCCAGTGCGCCGGAAACCGTCTGGGGTTCTCCATCCTGACACAGCTTTGCATAAACCTCTGCACGTCTGGCGGCATCAACGCCCTCCATGAGGGACGAGATCACCTGGGCATCCTCATCCATGCCGGCGTTGCAGTATGCCTCGTACAGCTTCTGGAGATTTTTCAGTGTCTTGTCACAATTATTCGTAGTCTCATTCTTTACATCACTTGCAAAAAATGAATTCAGCGACCGGTAAAGATATTTATGTACGCCCTCTTCCTCTTCGTTATAAGCCTGTGACCGTATCTGCCTTACGATCTCCAGCTCCGGAAGCTTTAACAGATCATAGGGATCCGGATCGTCATAGATACAGACCACTGCATCATCCGCGGCACTCCTTGTAATACCGTCAGCGCCTGTATAGTAAGCGACATACAGATCATCCAATTCCGATTCACTGACCGGTGTGCCTGCCGAGGTGATCGCAGAAAGTCCCGCAGCCTCGGTGATATCATACCAGGTGCCATCTGCAAGCTCGGATTTGTAATATACCACATCCTGATCCGAGTCAGACTGTGACTGTACCGCCTTTTCATACAGCTGATCCGTCATCGCCTGAATATGGATCAGATGCGTACCAATGAAAAGAACGGAGTTTTCGATCGTATGGGATTGCTTATAATTGCGAAAGCGTACCGCGGTACTTACATCAAACTCCGCCCGCGCCTGTATGGCAGGAATGCCTGCTAAAAGCACGATCACTGCCAGCACAGCTGCCAAAGCAGCCGTCAGCCGCTTCTTATGAATGCTCATATGCTTTTTTATGCTTTCCTTACTCATGGCTGTGTTCCTCATTGTGCCTCCTGCTTTTTCAAAAGCTTCATGTTTGCAGTATCAAAGGTTCCATCATACAGCTTTGTCTTCGCCGAGTCATAAAACTCGATCGTTACCTTGGACAGATCCGGTTCCAGCACGGAAAGATACTTAAAGACTGTCGCAACCGTGATCGGTTCCTCCGTAACCAGATACTTCCCGTCATCCGTTCGGATCAGGTAATAGCAGATCCCTTCCTGTGCTTCCGGTGAAAGTGTCACCTCAGTAAAGCCGGTGGTGTCATTGAGCTGACAACTGTAGGTACCAACCTCAAGACTCTCCTGGTCCTGTATATGATAGCCGGTGGTGATTTCCAGTTCACCGCTCAGAGAAGAAGGATCGATCTCACAATCATCCACAAATGTGCCGTCATTATAAAACCGAATCTTTACAACCTTCACGTCTTTTAATGCCAGCGCCAGATGGCGCAGTGTTTTGTCAATGGCGGTCCGGCCACCGATCTGCGTATCGTCACACCACAGCTCAAAATCTGTGATCTCGCCTTCCAGTTCCTCTGCCAGCTGCACACGCAGGCGGAACTCCTGATTCTGGATGATCTGTTCAATATAGTAGTGAGAGCCTTCCACATTTTCTTCGATGATCACACTCTCTCCACCGTCTGCAGCGTTTACATCCAGTCCACCCTCTGAGATATATTTGGAAATCGCTCCACAGGTCAGCCGGTCAAATTCATAAAGGCTGCTGGAATAAAGCTTGGCACCTTCCATCATTTCACTTTGCAGTGTCTCATAGTTATCAAGGGATGAGGTGTACTCATCGTAGGTCATGACACCGGATCTGTTTAAAAACAGGTCTTTGTCCAGCTGACGTTTTGCCGCATTCACCTGATCGATCAGTTCCTTATAAGAATTCTTCACAGAAACATAATTGTCAAAGGAATCCTCCACCTGGGAAGTAATCTCTGCCTTGATGCTCTCTGCTTCCAGTCTGGCATCCTGATACTCTAATGCCGATTCATACAAGGCATAGGGTTCATCCTCCACATAGCGGGAACCGTCAATGGCACCCTTGAACCACACCTTTGGAAACCTAAAGAATATGATCCGGTAAGAACCGTCCCATGGCTTATCAACAGCTTCCAAAAACTCCTTATATGTTTTCTTAAAAGCTTTTGCGTTGATCTTTTCTCCATTCAATGCCTGATTATAATAGCTGCGGATCATTCCCATCTTGCTGCCGTACTGCTTGCTCATCAACTGATAATTGGTAGTAAGCTGCACATAGGCGGACTGCTGGGCGATCTTTGCCTCATAATAAGTCTGATCGTGATCCAGCGTGTACTGGATCAGATCATTGATTACCTCACTGCGCTTCATATCCGCTTCGATCAGCGGATTTTCAAAGGTATATGCTGTATAGATATCCTCATTTCCCGTCAGATTGACCAGGCGTTTTTTTCGCGAGATCAGATTTCGGGAGGCAGAAGAGATCTTTGATTGCAGGGATCTGGCTTTGGACGACATCGCATCAATATCTCCCTGCGTCGCCTGTCCGACCCACAGCTTCATTTTATTCTTCTCGATCGCTTTATTTGTAGCATCCAGCTTCTTTTGATTCAGATCGATCTCTGTTTCCAGCATCACGATATCCAGATAAACGCTATTCACCTGCTGATAGATCTCAAACTTCTGATCCGTGATCTGATGTTTGAGAATATCGATCTCATACTGGATGGACATCGGCTTAAACTCAAACTCAAATGCCTCAGCCAGATCCGGTTTCGTAGGAAACTTAAAGGAAAGCAGCGGACTCCATCGGAAGGTGGACATATTCTTCTGCTTCATCTTGATCGTTTTGATCGACTGTTCCAGCTGAACCTTTTTTGTCTCCAGCTTGTTCTCCAGCTGTTCCAGCTTCGAGCTGTTGCTATAGGCCTGTGCACGCGCCTGCGACAGGGTATAAACGGCCTTCACCTGAGCCTTTGCATCCATCGATTCCCAGCTCACCACTGACGTGACAACCAATGCAATGGCGAGCACAAGGGCCAGTATGCGGTTATGTCCTGATCGCTCTACTGTTTTCGGACTCTTAAGGCTCATTTCTATTCACCGCCTTCCTCACTCATAATGGAATAGAATGCAAATGTTCCGTTTCTGTCACCACAGACGAAGGTGTAAAGCAGACCGTCCTTACGGAAAGAATACAGATAAACCGGATAATCCTCCTGCACTCCGTCCACCGTGAAGACGTTCGTGAATTCCTCTGTCGTATCCATCTCCACACTTCCATTTAACGTCTGTTTCTGTTTATTTAAGTAGTTGATCGCCACTGCCTCCGGCAGTGTCACGATGGAATTGCCGTCGTAGACCTCTGTTCCGAACACATTCCGAAGATCAGCGATCGTACTGCATTCGTTTTTACCAAATGTGATCGTGTTTTTCAGCACGTAGATGCTGTCCACCATCACGGTATCTTCCAGATTCTCCTCATCCGTCACACCAACGTATAATGCGTTGATATCCGGCATGAGTACGCTAAATTGAATATCATCCTGATAGATGATCCGCTCGCCTTTATAATTCTGAGCCACCTCAGCAGTGGACTTTCCAAGCAGTGCGCTGTATACAAGCTGATCCTGCGAGAAGCTTCCCTCATAGATGGGCTTATCTCCGGCTCCATACAGCTTTCCGGTGCCTTCCTTCATACCTCTCGCAAACTCGCCATCATAGACAAGTGTTCCGTTTTCCCGATACAGCTTTCCGGTACCCTCGTAAAGATTACCGCTGAAATTACCCTTATAGTGCATCGTTCCATCCGGATAATACTGCGTGCCTGATCCTTCATACTCATTATTTACAAAATTACCCTGATAAAGAAGGGTTCCATCCACGCCATAAAGATTGCCATATCCGTTCACGCCACCCTTTTCTACATCACCCTGATAGGCAATATAGCCGGACTTTCCGCGGATACGGACGGTTCCCTTTGCAAAGCGAAGCATCATATCATCGTAATCATAGGTCTTGATCCCGTCTGTCTGCTTCTGCGGCAGATACATGGAGCGGATGCTGACCAGATAGATCATGCTGAGCACGCCGATGACGATCAGGATCGCGTAGGCAAGCTTTTTGCTGACAAGCCATCCGAACACCTCGTAGTAATCCTTCTTATGCTTTGGCCGTACATCGAAGACCTTGAGAAAAAACTCCCGGATCTTCGCGATCAGCCTTGCACGGAGAAAGCTGGCACTCGTAAGCTGTCTGAATTTTGTAACAAGCGGTGTGATCTTTGCCTTTATAGATGCAAGCAGCACCTGAATGAGATTATTTCCCACTTCTATTTACCCCTGTCTTTCTACCCCTGAAACTGTTGTCTCTTACTCCTCATAACGGAGTGCGCAGGTCGCATCCTCTGCATGCTCCATATTCAGATAGGTCTCACATGTAAACAGATACCATTTTGAGATCTCATCTGTCGGAAGCTCTTTTAATATATCTGAAAAAGCGCTTCTTGCCAGATAAAAATCATGCTGATAGAACAACTCCAATGCCTGTTCAAACCGCCCACAGACTGCACGCTTCCGATCCCGTTCACGCACATCGTAGGCATCCAGCACCTCGTACATATTCATCTTTTTGCCACTGCTTGCCATCTGGATATATCCGATGCAACGCAGGGCGCCCTCATAGTTTTCGCGTTCCTTCACCGTTTCTGAGATCACAAGGCGAAGACCATGCTCTCTGAACCATGTAGCAAAGTGCTCGATCTCATCTGTATCCGGAGATACAAGAAATGCACTGCTCTGCTGGTTCGTTCCTGCCACACCATACACAAATGAAGAGTAATGAAGCAGGATCGTTGTGCGTGGAACGCTTCCTGTTTGTTCAGCCTCCTGCTCCCTGAATTCCTTTAAGAAATCCACGGAGTTGCTGAGCGTATTGCTATTTTTCTCCATATAGAGGAAACGAAGAATCGAAAGAGATCCGTCTCCTGAGACAAACACTCCATCCTTTTCCTCCTGGTATCTTCCGACCATTGCGATCAGCCGGTTCAACCTTCCGATCTCCTGCTCGCTGCCACTTCTTGCGCCAACGGTTGAGATCATTGCCATCGTTCCATTTAATCTGGTGACATCTCCACTGGTCACCTCGGTGATGGACGCCTTATTTAACAGCCGTTCGATATTTTTCGGTGCAAACCGGTAATATGCCTCGAACGTTAAAAACTTTACATAATTGACGCTGCGGATCTTCTTCTGGATCTCTCCAAGTGCGCTCCAAAGCGTGCGCATGTCCCCACCATAAACTCTCGGACGCTCCACGTCCGTTCTGCCATTTGCCACAAACTGCATACTCTCTGCCAGTCTGCCAAGGTCTGCGGACTGCATAGCAAGGATCACGACACATAAAAAACTTGCCAGCGCAAAGATGATCAGTGCTGCCACAAGCTCCCTCTGCCAGTTTTCAATTGCGAGAGAATCATCACGATATACGCCAAAAAGCACATATCCGGTGTCTGTCACTTCTCCTGCGGTTGCGGCTAAGATCTGATAATCGACCCCGTCCAGTGTAAAACAGCGGGATGCGATGCTCTCCGGACGGATCAAAGAGCTCACAAACTCATCACCCGGTTTAAAATAACGTGCATCTACGGTCTCATGGTTTCGACCGCTGGTACTTACACAAATGTTATGGTCTGAGGCATCTGCAAAAAACAGATCCACACAACCATCATCCTTTGTCTGAGTATATGCGATATTCAACCGGTTCAAAAGCTGTACATATTCATCGCCGGTATAGAAGGTGTCGTCCGTAAACGGAAGATCAGATGGCTCACCGACATCGTTTAACACATCATTGAGCACCGCACTGAGCCACTTCGTCTTGGCCTCGTCTTCCGTCTGCACCTGTTTGGAAACAAGTGTTGCAAAACCGCCAAATACGATCGCCGCAAGCACCAGCTCCACAACCATCACCGTATAGACCACGCGGTTGCGGTTTTTAAACAGCAGATACAGCAGAAAGATCATAAGCCAGCCTGCCGCCACTGCGATCAGCCAGTAGATCCGATAGTTTCCGTGCAGTGCCATGAGCTGTCCAAAGCTCATATGACAAAGGGAATATGTATAACGGGCACTGTCATCCAGCGCAAAGGGTCCGGACACAAGGTCAGCATCTGTCCGAACCGAAATCCCTCCCATCTCGTAAGCGGCTTCCACAAATGTGCGCCCCGGCGCAGCCTCCTGACGAAGGGAGCTTTCCAGCTCCAGTTCGGATGAAACCGCGGTTTTGGGATCCGTCAGTTGTTGTAACGATACCTCATAAACACTTGCCGCTGATCCATCTGTTGTGACAGTTGAAAGATAACATGTGTTTTCATCTACCGCAACATCTGTAAGCCGGTCGTTATCATACAAAGAGATCGCCGGCGTCATGCGGACAAGCTGAAGTCCATTTTTAAATTCAAGGATCACATACACACGCTGCGAATCTGCCGCAGCGGACTTCGGTATCTCCATGACAGCATATAGTTTGTCCTGATCCGATGCGATCCGGTGGATCTGCGCCAGATCCTGTAGTTCATTTGTTGAGAAGAAATCTGTCACGTTCCCGTACAGATCCATCTCATAGATCACTCCTTCTGTTTTCTCATTATCCGAAACATAAACCTTCTGATCCACCGTACATCCGTCATTATCATACGCGTAAATCCCATCCGGTTGTCCGTTCCAGACACAATAACCGTATAGCGCTGTGGCCATCAGCAACCATACAAGACCGATGATCATCGGAATTCTTTTTTTCATAATTACATGTTCTCCCGGATTGTTTTATTGTAGCAACGACTCTGTTCCGATCTTTTTAAAACCGTTGATAAAGAGACGAAGCCACGGGATATCACCAAAGATCGCCTGTGTCGCAAAGGTGGCGATCACCAAAAGCACTAACAGGATACACACCCAGAACAACACATGAAAAAGGGAATCCCTGTTCCTCATGAACCATGCACGTATTCCTGCGATCACACCTCTGCGCTTTTTCGGCGCGGCCGCGATCCGGATATCCTTATACAGCTCCGTAAAACGGTGATAACTCTTTTTTGAAATTTTTTTATCAAGCAGCTGATAGCTGATGGCTTTCTGCGATGCCTTCGGCTCCAGCAGTTCTCTTAAGATCTTCGCACACTGGACCGCGCAGTCGCGCTCCGTCTTTTTCAGATCAAGATCCTCCAGACGGATCGAATAACCCAGATATACGTTATGATTCTTTGCGAGATGCAGTTGTCTTTGCTCTAAGATCAGGTAAAGGATCGGATATGGGATCTCTGAGGCGATGCAAGCAAGGATCGTATTGATGCAGATCTCTTCGCACTCGCTCAGCTTATAGGAATCTCCCATATAAAAGTCCTTCAGTGAACGCTCCTTCAGGTACGGATACACGATCACAAATGCGCCCTGATCCGAAAAGCTTTCCACACAGGAAGCTTCTTTTGTATATTCGGACTGCTCATAAACTGCCAGAAATTTCTTCACCATCTCATGGTCATGCACCACAAGTACCGTGTACAGCCCCTCATCGGAGGTGTTAAGATCCTGACAGATCATGATGTCATTGATCTTTGTCCGCTCAATGACACGTATGCACTTTAAACGCATTTTCTGCGACTGATATATCATACTATCAGCCCTCCTTATGCTTCCTCTGGCTCATCAAATCCTTTTTTCTTTACAATTGCATACGCATAGGTACAAATGGAAGGATAGTCTGCACAGTAGATCAGGATCTCGTATACACCTTCCTTTGCAGGTGCTGTATAAATACCGTCCGCAGTGATCTCACCACTTCCGGGTTCCGTCAGCTCATACACAAGACTGCAGTTTTCCATATTGTTATATTTCACACTAAAGTAGTGGCTTTCCTTCGTACCCATGACAACTGTCGGCGTCTCGGCAGAAATGCTCTTGCCTTCCATATCCTCCGGAATGCCAAGGTCATTGCCCGCCGGGAACTTGATCGCTACCCAGCGATAGGATAAAACAAGATAATCTACGTTCTGCAGCAGCTTGGCAGCCACAACAAAGCTTCCTTTATCGTTTAAGATCTTCACGGCTGTCTCAGCGTCCACTGCAACATTTGCATCATCCCGGAACAATCCCGGATTTCCATAGATCGTACTCTTGGCATTTGCCCCGAGTGTAGCATCCTCTGATATGTACTCATATCCGATATCCACATACACATTGCCCTTTCCAAGACCATGCATGATCTCTCCGGAATAGCGGATGTCGCCCTTGTGCGCATTATCTCCAAGCGGGATCTCCAACACGCCGGTTGCAACCTCAGGCACATTTGCACGCGGTGCATTCTGACGCTCATTCTCCGGATTGGCAACAACAACCGGTTCACCCGCTCCCAGTTCTGCTTCCTTTATAAAGAAATCCATATAATTGCTGCGCAACATCTCCTGTGCGGGAGCTGTGATGTAGTTCTTGATATTTGCCTCACGGACTTCTTCAATAATATATGCGTTATCCGTTCGGACAAGCCGTAGATCGGCCAGACGAATGAGATCGCTTGTGCCTCCGATATTTTTCATTTCCAGACTCATGCGACCGATCTCACGGTTTACAAGTTCTCTGGGCTTGCAGTCGGCAAGAAGGATCTTTAAGGAAAAACCTGTCACGCAGGAAACTGCCGCATCATCCACATATGCGTTTGCAGAACCGCTCTTCAAGATCACATTTGTATCAAGTGCTGCGGTATCCTGCGCAGTCATCCAATACTCTCTCTCCAGCACTTCTCCCGCTGAAAGAGTCACATCCTCCACTCCGATCTCCAGCTCATGTTCTCCGGTGCTTGTGCGAAATGCAGGTATCTGCAGTGTGCCGTGATAACTGAGCTTTCTGTTTTCAGCGGAAAGCTTGGTCACACGTAATACGGCCTTAACATTTTTACCCTTGCAGGCCGTTGCCGGCATGATCAGATCCACCTGAAAGTGATCGTCATTTAACAACACACCGCTTGTCAGGAATTCTGTCTCCATTTCAAATTCTTGCGGAATATCCTCTGTATCCATCAAAAACAGCTGATATCCCTCACTGATGCGGTTATACTCATACTCATGGTCGGAATTTTGCTGATTTACCGCATAGACCGCATGCACCTCACTCTCCTTGTACTTCAGGCAGAGACTTGCGTTGTTTGTGCGCAACTGTTCAAAGCCATCTACTGCGGAGAGCTTCTTTACCACAGATGAATCTACAACGATTTCTCGTCCAAGACCGTCGATCGCGACACCGCTCTCAACCAGAATGGAGAGATCGTCGAGGCTGAACACACCGCAGCCACAGACAATGCCTGATCCGTACATCAGATTGTTTACAAATCTGCGCTTGTTGTTAAAGTAGGTCTGCTCCGCCTGAAAATCTGCGCTGGTCAGCATTTTTCCAGCATAGTAACGGTTTCTTTCAAATGGATATAATTGATTATTGTTCATCTCTGTTTTCCCCCGCCCTGGTGAAATATTGTTTGTGTTTTACACATTACATGTCTTATTTTATCAAAACATGTCGAATTTGTACAATACTTTTACAAAATTCTTGTATTGTAAAGTGTCAAGTTGCGTCCTGCTTTACTTAAAACTATCATAACGCATAATAGCATACAAAAGTTGGACAAATTTCGACTTTTTTTGACCAGTTTTCCTGATCTGTTTATGGAAATTTTATCATTTTGAGATCACAGTTTCCAGAGACATGGCGCAAAACGACATTTAACCGCCCTAAATCGACAAAAAAGACAGACGGATGCTCCGTCTGCCTTTCTGATACCGGGTTCACCGGTCTTATTTTTATACTTCCAGTTTCATATCTCCGTCCTTGATGATGCCCTTCTTTCTCATCAGTTCTGAGACGATCAGAGCGATCACCGCCGGCAGGATCACATGCATCACAAGGATCTCAGCCAGCACAACGCCGGGTGCCATGCCACCACCCACCATATCCTGATAAGCGTTGATCTGTCCCACAAGTCCAGCGGTTCCCATACCGGAGCCGGTGGCATTGTTGGTCATACGGAGTACGCATGTGGAGATCGGTCCCAGGATCGCGCTTGCGATGATCGCAGGCAGCCAGATGACCGGCTTTTTCACGATGTTTCCGATCTGGAGCATGCTCGTGCCCAGACCCTGTGCCAACAGTCCGTTCACCTTGTTCTCACGGTAGCTTGCAACCGCAAAACCGATCATATTCGCACAGCAGCCTACTGTCGCCGCGCCTGCCGCGATTCCTGACAACCCCAGAATAATGCCGAGTGCTGCGGAAGAGATCGGCAGCGTCAGGATGATACCCATGAGCACTGACACGATGATTCCCATCACAAAGGGCGCCTGTTCGGTTCCCCAGTTGATGATAGAGCCAAGCCATGTCATAAACGCGGAAATGCTCGGTCCTACCAGAAGTCCGATCGCAGAACCGGACACGATACATACAAAGGGTGTCACCAGAATATCCACCTTTGTCTTACCGGATACCAGACGTCCCATATAAATGCAGACCATAACTGCCACAAACGCGCCCAGCGGCTCGCCGGGACCGACAAACAATACCGCATTGTTCAATTCCATGCCTGAATCCAGTGTTCCGCTGATCAGCACCGTACCTGCCAGCATTTTGCTCGCGAATGCGCCGCACATGCCGGCGGTTGCCGCTGATACCTGAACCAGCGGACTCGCACCCAGACGCTTTGCGGTTCCGATACCGATACCTGCTCCCGTCATTGCGCTGGCCAGTTTTCCGATCATAAACAGATAGGTGCCGATCGCACCGGGGATCAGTCCACCGATCTGCACGATGATCGTTCCGATGATCAATGTCGCGAACAGACCGCTCGCCATTCCGCTCAGTCCGTCAATAAAGATTTCTTTTCCCAGTTTTTTCCAGAATTCCTTTGTCATAATACTCCTTCCCTTTCAGACAGTCTTTTTATTGTCTTGTCTGCTGTCTTGTCAGTCAAGGTGTACTATAGCACAATCGGATGTATCACGCAAGTATTATTTTCGAAAGCTACGGCAAGAGATACCCCTTGCGCGCCAGCGCCTCCTCAATCGCGTCAAGTGTGGCCTCATCCGCGGCAGTCACTGTGTGAAAATGCTCACCGTCCGTCAGGTTATTGAGCGGTTTTGTCCGGTATTTCTTTACCTGTTCGTCAAAATTCTGCACGTCCATGCGGCTGCGAATGATCAGATCCACACTGATCTGCCCGTAGATCGGATGCTCCACTGTCACGTCCTTCACATTTCCGCCGCAATCCACGATCGTGTTCAGCTCGTCCGTGATCTGGTCATCTGTATGACGTACATGGAAGGAACGCGTGTGTTCATCCGGCTTTCTGTGAAAAAGCACATATCCCTTGTTCGTCGACAAAATGTTTTTGTCCACTGCGCGCAGCAGCGCAATGTCCTGCACGATCACCTGCCTGCTCACGCCCATCAGCTTTGCCAGTTTTGCCCCGGGGATCGGCTCCGATGCCTCCTGCAACAGTTGCACCATCCGTTCCCTTCGCGTATCTCCGTCTATCTGCATATTGAATTTCCTCCTTATTTTAAAAGTCTGTGCGGCAACTGCCGCACAGACCTCACTTACATCCGACTCATCTTCCGCTTTATCCGTTAACGCTCCGTTTCAGGTAATTCTTCCACCATTGCAATTGCCTGCTCAATGAGATTCCGGAATGCTTCGAACAGAACTCCTTTTTTACTGTCATCAATGTCCATCTGATCCATAATGTCGCTATAGATCTCTGCAGTCGCTTCCAGTGATTCTTCCACCTTCTTTACGGAAAGGCGGTTCTCATCAACCGCATCCGCGATGGACTGCTTGACATCTGCCGTAGCAGAAGTGCTGACCCTTACATTTTCAAAATATTTCTGTGTTTCATCCATACTGCGGACATTGTGTGCCATTGCTTCATCAGAGTCGGTGATGGACTGGCGCAATTCATCGCTGCGCTTCTCGACTTCCTCAATGCAGGCATTGATATTTTCCACCAGTTCCTGACTGATCTTTGCCAGCTTGCTGACTTCCTCAGCAACAACAACAAACCCCCTTCCCTGCTCACCTGCGCGTGCCGCCTCAATGCTGGCATTTAAAGAAAGCAGATCCGTCTGGTCAGCCACCTCGCTGATACCGACCGTATAACGCTTGATCTGATCGAGCGCGCTCTGGAGGGTTTCAAAGGTCACCATCATATTTTTGAAACTTGCCTGTACGGAATTGGAGTCCGCTTTCAGCACCTCGATCTGTTTCTGTGCGCCGGCAACGGAAACCTCAATCTCATTTTCCATATGGTCAAACTTTTTCGTTGCCTGATTGATAAACGAAAACCCTTCGTGCAATGCGTTTACTTCCTTCTGAAGACCTACAATGTCTTTGCGCAGATCCGCCAGTTCATCATGTGCCGTGCGCATTTTCTGCGAAGTCTTAAAGACATCCTCTGCCAGATCTTCAAAAACGTCCGTGGCGCTTTCCAATGCATAATCCAACGGATGTTTGTCAAAAACTGCTGTCTGTTGTTCGGGCATAGCAGATACCGTTTCTTTTTTCTCATTCTTTTTATTCGGAAAGATTCCCATGTCACGTACCTCCTACTCAAATGCCAGACAGCACATGGTCTGGTTCACAAACTGCGTATTGTAATGCTCTCCCACGCCCACCATCCCGGCATGTGCAAAAGAACTGCTCATTGTGGCAAGGTAATCGTTCCAGTAGTGGTCATTACCAAACATGATATAGCGGAACAGACAGTTGACTGACAAAACAGCTGACACACTTCCCAGTGCTTCCTTGAGGTTTGCAACCGTCTCTCCCACAACAATGCGGTAATCTCCAAGCTCGAGGATCGTCAGGAAATCCATTTTGTTGACCGGACGAAATGTGACCATATTTCCCTGCTCATCTACCTCCTTGATGGAAACAATATAGGTATCGCCGTCGCACACATGCCCGAAGGGGTTTTTGAAGGTCTGTGTCTCCATCGCCTCCTTGCCGATCCCAAGCGATGCACGGTAAACCTCCTCTGCCGGTACATCATCCAGCGTACACATCGTATAGTTCTTCGGATCTGCAGCCGTCACCATCATCTGTTTCTCACCCGCACTGTGTACATAGATATTTTCTTTATATGCACGGATCTTTCCGTTTAAATTTTTAAATACAAGAAATGCGCAGGCATCCTTGTAAACTTTTCCGTTGCATGCCACTGCTGATGAATTGCTGGTGCCGCCTGCCAGTTCATAGCCGCGCGGGCGCATGTAGGATGACAGCGTCGTAACTGCGCGCAGATCAGCCCCCGCAGAACACAGGTCATAACATGCCGTATTTCCCGCCTGTGCATCTACAGCTGCGAATGCATCCTCTAGCCGTCTGATATATTTCGCAGGTATCCGCGAGGCCTCCTCCAGCACATCCGCTGCAACCTTGATCTGATCTTTCATACCGATGACGGATATTCCCTGGTCCACCGTGACCTTGCCCGCGTAGGACTGTCCTACCCCGCCGATGGACGGCACACCGGGAAACGCCTGCTGGATCTGTTCTGCCGCGTCCGCAAGCATACTCTCATCTGACACTACAAAAAGCAATGCTTCCGGTGCCTGAATCGTCTGAAGTGCCTCCGTAACATTGCCGGTCTTACTACTTCCAAATACAAATTTCATAGAAAAAACGCCTCCCCCCAGGACTATCAAATAAGTGGTGGTTTTTCCCCACCACTGTAAATCTGGGTGACAGGATTTGAACCTGCGACCTCTTGATCCCAAATCAAGTGCTCTAGCCAAGCTGAGCCACACCCAGTTTTCATGTAAATTATAACAGATAAAATTTGACACGTAAAGGCAATATCTGCGAAAAAGGCGGGAGCCTTCCGCCAGAAAGATTCCCGCCCCTTTTTGTATACCTATACAATAAAGACTTCCCACACCCATCCGGGCGCAGGAAGTCCTTCTCTTATCACTCTTTCGAGTCAATATCTGGTTTTAATTAGCACTTGCCGGCTTTGTGAGCCTCCTCGATAGAAACAGCTACTGCTACGGTAGCGCCTACCATCGGGTTGTTACCCATACCGATCAGACCCATCATCTCTACGTGAGCCGGAACGGATGAAGAACCTGCGAACTGTGCATCAGAGTGCATACGTCCTAATGTATCAGTCATACCATAAGAAGCGGGACCTGCAGCCATGTTATCGGGATGCAGTGTACGTCCGGTACCACCGCCGGATGCAACTGAGAAGTACTTCTTGCCCTGCTCGATGCACTCCTTCTTGTAAGTACCTGCAACGGGATGCTGGAAACGTGTAGGGTTAGTGGAGTTACCGGTGATGGATACACCAACGTTCTCCATGTGCATGATCGCTACACCTTCCTGAACATCATCTGCACCGTAGCACTTAACGGTTGCACGAAGTCCATCAGAGTATGCCTTCTCGTATACAACGTTTACCTTTGCCTCTTTGTAGTCATACTTGGTCTCTACGAATGTGAATCCGTTGATACGTGAGATGATCTGTGCAGCGTCTTTTCCTAAACCGTTCAGGATAACGCGCAGCGGTTTCTGACGTACTTTGTTTGCCTTCTCAGCGATACCGATGGCACCCTCAGCAGCCGCGAATGACTCATGACCTGCTAAGAAGCAGAAACACTCGGTCTCCTCCTCAAGGAGCATCTTGCCTAAGTTACCATGTCCGAGACCTACTTTACGATGATCTGCAACAGATCCGGGAATACAGAATGCCTGAAGTCCCTCACCGATAGCTGCAGCTGCATCAGCGGCGCGAACCGCACCCTTCTTGATAGCGATCGCAGCACCTACAGTGTATGCCCAGCATGCATTCTCGAAGCAGATGGGCTGAATTTTCTTTACCTGATCGTATACGTCAAGACCAGCATCCTTGGTGATCTTCTCAGCCTCCTCGATAGAGCTGATACCATAGCTGTTCAAAACAGCGTTGATCTGGTCAATTCTTCTTTCATATGATTCAAATAATGCCATTTTTGTTGTTCCTCCTTTTCTCTCTTTCGATTACTCGCATCTGGGATCGATGATCTTTACTGCATCCTGAACGCGGCCGTACTGACCCTTTGCCTTCTCCCATGCAGTGTTGGGATCATCACCCTTCTTGATGAAGTCAGTCATCTTTCCAAGAGAAACGAACTGATAACCGATCACTTCGTTGTCAGCATCTAATGCGATACCGGTAACATAGCCCTCAGCCATCTCTAAGTAACGAACACCCTTCTCCTTGGTAGCGTACATGGTACCAACCTGTGAGCGAAGTCCCTTTCCAAGATCCTCAAGTCCTGCACCGATGGCAAGTCCGTCATCAGAGAATGCACTCTGGGTACGTCCGTAAACGATCTGTAAGAACAGCTCTCTCATAGCGGTATTGATGGCGTCACATACAAGGTCTGTATTCAATGCCTCTAAGATGGTCTTGCCCTGTAAGATCTCAGCAGCCATTGCTGCAGAGTGGGTCATACCTGAACATCCGATGGTCTCAACAAGAGCCTCCTCGATGATACCGTTCTTTACGTTCAAAGACAGCTTGCAGGCACCCTGCTGGGGAGCACACCAGCCCACACCGTGTGTGAAACCGGAAATATCCTCGATCTTTTTAGAGTGTACCCACTTGCCCTCCTCGGGAATCGGAGCCGGCTCATGCTTTGCGCCCTTTGCTACGGGACACATGTTTTCAACTTCCTTTGTGTAAATCATTGTAAGTCTCCTTTCAATAATTAGTATTTGTTATATGCGTTCCGCACGTTGTGTGAAAAAAATAACAAAGTCGGAACATACTGTAGATATTCTCTCATATTTTGTCGAAATCGTCCATAGTATTTTTCATTTTTCTCAACAAAATATTTATCAGGTCCTTATTTTACATCCTTGTTTCTTTTACGAAGTTCCTTCTCCAACCGGCTCGTGCGCTCCAGCTCATCGTGCAAAATCTGCCGCTCGTTTTCAAGCTCAATTGTAAACACTTCCAGTTCCGACTTATCCCGGACATCCCTCTTAAACTGAAAATGATCCGCATCCACGGCATTTTCGGCACAGACATGAGTCATGACCATACCCAGCGGGGCATAGCGTGAAAGGATCCGGTACTCGATCAGATCCTTTTTCGCCTGTGACAGTTCATCAAAATAGGGCTTATTGATCGGGTCCTTATACACATTATGAAAATAAACCAGCTTGCAGATCTGAAGCTGTACTTCTCCCGCGTGATATTCCAGATACTTCGTTGTCAGCATATCTTCCGTGATGTTCACGGACAGCGCCTCCTCCATCATGCGATCTAAATGGGGGCGTCTTCGCTCCACATCACCGGAGCAGTAATCATTGATAAAACGGATATTCTCCTGTTTACGCAGCCGGTCTTTCTTCCCCTCCGGCTCTCCGTTTTTGTCCGTGGCAAAGCCCTTCAGAAAATTTCTCATGACGCGCATGTCCACGTCTTTCTCCATATGCACCTCAGGATCGTTTTTAAACAGATCCATTGCGTTATCCTGCAGCTGCTTGTTCGCCATCAAGGACTGCATCATGTGGAGGCTCACATGATCTGCCGCCGGGGTTATTTCCTTTGCGACGAGATCCAGACGCTTATCTTCGCGATTCTGCTTAAAGGTCTTTTTGGCAGGCTTCTGGATCTGCGACGGGTTGCCTGATGCTGATTTTTTTGCCTTCGCAAACGAAAACTGGGTATAGGCGTTCTGAACCAGCTGTTCGTTTTCTTCCACTTGCTGTGTGATCAGGGTCGGCGCATTTTCCTCCTTCTGCTTCTCCTTCGTCTGATCCTCAGGCATTTCCATGTTCTTCCGATCTGTGAGATGACTTTGCAGCTGCTGTGTATCCTGTATCATTTTTTCATCCTGCCTCTGCTTCTGCAGAGTGGACAGATCCATGTTCTGATGTTCGATCATAGTTTTCCCTCTCCTCTCAGACTTATTTCGGCAGCCAGTGCCGATAGGTAAAAGAAACCTTTTTTGCTCCCGGAGCAAGTCCGCGGATCAGTTTTAAAGACTGATTATTTACCGCCTGGACTGCAACGCGCGTCTGCGGCGGATAAAGCTCTGCCGCACGCCCGATCACCGTTTTTAAAAGCGAATAGAGAACGACCGGACTGGGATCCCCCACCCAGAGTCCGCACAAGGTCAGCACACCGCAGCAGGAATCATCCACTGCCGCGTAGGCCTCCACCCGGCCGTCTTTTATGAAGGCATGGCTCAGTTCCCGATCCAGCTGCTCACTCAGAAGCGTGCGTTCCGGCAGCGGGCTTCCAAGTGCTATCCCACGCTTTTGCGCAGCCCGGAGCATATCCTCCGACAGTTTTGAAAAAGGCCGGATCTTTAAGGATTTTCCGGCAGGTCTGGATAACGCCTTCGCCTGTGTCACTTCTTCCAGCGTAAAGGTATAGATATTTTGCCCTCTGTCATCCTCTGCCACAAAGCCCATGGATGCCAGAAACGGTGCAAGTGACTCCTCTTCCTGTCCCGTCTCCGTAAAACTGATCTCCATAGACCAGATATCCGACTCCTCCATGAGCAGTTCTTCCAACTGGCTGATCATCAGTCGAGCACCGCCAAGATGCCGATAATCCGGTGCCACATACAGCGAGATCACCTGAAAGCAGCCGTTCTCCACATAGCCTGCCAGTGCACCACAGGCCACCTCCTCCTGCGCAATTCCAATGGCTGTGACCGGCTCCCCCCGTTCGATCGCCGCTACCGCATCCGGTAAGAGCAGAGAAGAGAAATATGGCATCTGCTCTTCGCCAATACAGCCCAGCTGCAACGGGGCATCTGAAATTCGCCTTGTCTGTCCCATTTTTTGTTTCCTCCTGATCTGAATCGTCAAGTAATTTCATCAAAATCTCGTATCCGTTCCGTACCTTCGCAGATACATTCTCTCTATCATTTCTTTGTTACCACTTCTCCGCGCTTTTTATAAATGCTGTCTGCCGGAACCACGCCCCGCACGCTGGAGAGCGGATAGATATTTGTGTGTCTGCCGATCACCGTGCCCGGATTTAAGACACTGTTACAGCCGACCTCTACGAAATCTCCCAGCATTGCACCGAATTTCTTGCGTCCGGTGGCGATCTCTTCCGTGTCATCCTTCACAACAACAAGTGTTTTATCGGATTTCACGTTGGAAGTGATCGATCCCGCTCCCATATGGGATTTATAACCCAAAATGGAATCTCCCACATAATTGTAGTGCGGCACCTGCACGCTGTTAAAAATGATATCGTTTTTGATCTCCGTGGAGTTGCCTACCACCGAGCCTTTTCCGATGATGGCTGATCCGCGGATAAACGCGCAATGACGGATCTCCGCATCCTCATCAATGATCAGCGGTCCGTTCAGGCAGGCGGTGGGTGCCACCGTAGCTGACTTTGCCACCCAGATGTCCGCTCCGCGCTGTTCGTATACTTCCGGATCCAGCGTCGGTCCCAGTTCTTTGATATATGATTTGATGCCGTCTAAGGCCTCCCAGGGATAAGTGAACTGCGCCAGATACTCTCCTGCGATGGTCTGTGACAGGTCGTATAATTCTTTGATTTCACATTGTTTCATGATAGATTCTGCTCCTTCTTTCATAATATTTAGGCAATTGCGAAACAATTTACGTTATATTTTTGGGTCATGTGAGCACATGTATGGCAGGCACGCTCTCGCTACTTGTCGCTGGCAGTGGTACATAAGTGACCAAAATACGGTCACTAAGTACCAGCCGCTCCAAAGTACCTGCCTGATACATTGTGTCTCACATTCCCTGTTCACGTTATGACGGAGTTTCGCAATTACCTATGTTTTCTTCTTCATCGGCTTTTTCTTATAATACGGCGCTACTGCGTCGAAATACTGCCGCAGCGCGTACTGGTTGTTGGTTTTCATGACTGCGTCCGTGCGGGAGCGGATGAAGTTCTCCAGCTTGACCATGTACTCTTCCGGCGTGATGCTGCCCTCCGCCACATAGGTCAGTCCCTTCTCCCAGCTGGCTGTGAGCTCCGGGTTTAAGAGTGAGCGGATGGAGGCATTCACCACATCAAAGATCATCTCTCCCATCTGTGTGGGTGTGATCACCTGTGTCTTTTTGTTCAGCGCCAGATACTTGTTCTTCACAAGTTTTGCAATGATCTCCGCACGGGTCGCACTGGTTCCGATGCCGCTGCCCTTGATCTGGGCACGCAGCTCCTCGTCCTCGATGAGCTGTCCGGCGTTCTCCATGGCCAGCACCATGGATCCTGATGTATAGCGCTTCGGCGGCGAAGTCTCGCCCTCTTTGATCGTATAACCGGTCACCGGGATCTGTACACCCTTTTTCAGATTTGCCACCAGTTCAAGCAGATGCGCGTCGGAGATCTCCTGCTCCTCGCCCTCTGCATTGGTCTGTCCATCGTCATCAGGCTCATTTCCCTGCGCATTTTGCGATGCTTTATCATTTCCGGTATTTTTCTTCTTAAAAAACGAATACTCCATCACCTTGAGGTATCCGGGATCTTTTAGCACCTTAAATCCGGCAAAAAACTGTTCCTGCCCGATCTGTGTCACCAGACTCACCTTCTGATACACCGCCGGGGGATAAAAGATTGCCAGAAACCTTCGCACGATCACCTCATACACCTTCATAGACAATTCACTTAGCGATTTCAGCGCTCCCATGCCTTGTCCGGTGGGGATGACCGCATAGTGGTCGGTGATCTGTTTGTCATTGGTATATCGGGTCTTTGCGATATTTTTGTAGCTGCCACTCTCTAAGATCTCCTCCGCAAACGCCCGGACACCGGGAATATTTTTCAGTCCCCCGATATTTTTATGGATCTCCTTTGCCACGGCTGTGGACAGCACACGGGCATCGGTTCGGGGATAAGTCACCAGCTTTTTCTCGTATAGTTCCTGCATGATCTGCAAGGTCTGATCCGGACTGATCTTGAAAAATTTGGAGCAGATATTCTGAAGCTCCGCCAGATTGAACAACAGCGGTGCATTTTTTGTCTCCTTTTTCTTCTCCACAGAGACCACCGTCGCCATCTGTGGCTCGATCTGCGCGAGTGTATCGATCAGCGCCTCTGCATCTGCTTTCTCCTTGAAGCCGTTTTCCTTGTACAACTTCGGTGACTGATAATAGGCGGATCCCTCGACAGCCTTCCACTCGCCGTCAATGCTCGCTCCGTCTAAAGAAAGGGAACCCAGTACCCGGTAAAAGGGTGTTTTTACGAAGGCGCGGATCTCCCGCTCTCTGCGCACCACCATGCCCAGCACACAGGTCATGACACGGCCCACGGAGATGACCACGTAGCGCTCATTCAGATAGTTCGCCACTGCATTTCCATAGCGCAGGGACAGCAGTCGGGAAAAATTGATACCCATCAGATAATCTTCCTTCGCCCGCAGATAGGCGCTGGCGGAGAGATTGTCATACTCGGACAGATCCTTTGCCTCGCGGATCCCCCGCAGGATCTCCTCCTCGGTCTGGGAATCGATCCAGACACGCTTACGCGTTTTGTCGTGTACACCCGCCATCTGCTCTACCAGACGGTAGATGTACTCTCCTTCACGTCCGGAGTCCGTACAGACGTAAATACAAGACACGTCCGAACGGTTTAACAGTCCTGCCACGATCCGGTACTGCTTTGCCGCAGATCCAATGACTTCGTATTTGAACTCCTCCGGGATAAAGGGCAGGGTCGATAACGACCATTTTTTATATTTTTCATCGTAAGCCTCCGGATAACTCATGGTCACCAGATGCCCCACGCACCAAGTCACGATGGCCTCGTCAGACTCCTGATAGCCGTCGTGGCGCTTCATATCCAGTTTCAGCGCTTTTGCAAACTCCTGCGCCACACTGGGCTTTTCTGCAATATATAGTGATTTTGACATAGAAATTCCTTATAACTTTATAACCTTTTTAGGACGATCCTTCCAAAATAGTTTCGATTTGCCCAGTGGTAAGCGTTTTCATCTCCGGTTCCTTGATATAGTGCCTCTTTATTGTACTGCTCGATCATCGTCTGTCCGGCGTTTGCTGCGATCCAGTCTTTCTCATTCTCAAGGAAACGGCCCTTCAGCTGTTCCTCTTTTGCCTTGCGGATGCCATCCTTCAAGAGCTTCAGGCGCTTCATGGCTGCTTCTACCTCCGGCTCCGTCAAAAGATCATACAGCACATATTTCAACATCTGCTCGTCCAGCACCTCGATGCGTCTGGCGAGCTTCGCATCCATAAAGGGAATGACCATCTCCAGACTATTCGGATCAAACACTCTGGCATCCTTGCGATTGTACTCTTTTGCCGAAGCAGCATCTACTCCGGTGCCAAAAGCCCCGTCATTATCGATTCCCTGGATACCGAAAACCTTTCCCGTCTTTTCATCCGTACGAAACATCAGATTACCGGTATGGCGGTCCACCTGTCCGCACAGCATATCCAACACCTGCAGATTCATCATATCCCGCATGAATCCTGCAGAGTATTCACCTTTCTTAAGCTTATCCCCGACTTTATTTCGTCCCACGCCCTCTGCCTGATCCATCAGATTTCCTCGAATGGTTTTCCCGGTTGCCTTGTCGTAGATCTCCGCTGACCGGGATCTTGCCACCAGATCTCCCACGCCAAGCAGCTCTGCCACACGACTGGTGGCTACATTTCGCCTGCTCATATTCGCTATGCCACCCTCGTCGGCGATGCCAAGCGGCACCAATAGCTCATTGATGTTCACATACAGCTGTTTGAGTCGCTGCACATAATAATATGCCGCCGGTTTTACCTCCTGTGAAAAATTCATCCGATCCACATCCCTTTGATCAGAATCTTCATCAAACCGGCGAAACGCCTGCATATCCTTTTTTGAAAGCTTTGGAAACCGCTTTCGCGTCTCCTCCTCTGCGATCACGCGGTGCGCCTGATCTCCCTTGTCTTTTACAACATCCAGATCCAGACTGTCTTCCTTTTTAAAATATTTGACCCCGTCGTGATTGCCCTCCTGAGAGCTTAGCTTGACGATCTCCGATGCCTGACCACTGGTCGGAGACTCCAGCTTGGAAAAATCATCCACGGTCAACCGCACACTTCTGGCTTTGCCCAGCACCGAGCTCCATGTCTCCTTCGCCTGCTCCTCCGGTTCCATCCCGCTAAATTCCAGGACTGCTTCCTCGCATCCCAATGCATCCTTCGCTGCAAAGTCCAAAAGCATAAGCACAAGTCCACGACGCTCCTTTCCCTTTTGGGTACGGGGACTGCGCGCTGTATACTGCCTGCACGCAGCCAGCAGTGTTTGAAACACACTCCGGGCACTATGCAGCAGTTTGATATTTTTCAGCCTATCATCGGTAAAATCCTGCGTAAGCACATGGCTCGTCTCCTGCAATGCATCCTGTACCTTCTCAAAGGACGACGAATTATTCCAGCCGAGACCGCCCTTCTCGGAAGCGTCTAACAGATTGCCCCACCTCATAAAGTCGCCTGCCGTGCTTCCCTTTGGATGAGCTGTTTGACCGGTGTCGTTTTGTACGCCTGCGCCTGCAGTAGCTTCCGTGGGAACGGAAGAGTTCTCATCCACCGGTGCACGATCCAACAGCTGCTTCCATGTGGACTGCTGCCCGATGGTATCCGGACGCTCCATCGCAAGCTCCAGCCTGCTCATGTCGGATCTGCACAGACTGAGCAATTCCCTCGCATGCCTTCTGCGTGCTCTACCGCTGATGGAAATCGCGTTCGTGTGTGTACTTACATACTTCCGCGCCGCATCAGCGATCGCAAGGTACGTTTGCTTCAGATTGCGCCAGCCATCCGCCAGATGCTCGACAGAAACCGGCCCATTCAGCTGCGTATCCAGCCTGTCCAGGCCTTCTCGCATGGCAGTATAATCTGCATGATCGTTCGCTTTCCCATATTTCGCCAGATTCTCCTGCACCTGCCTGCGCAGCGCTGCGCTGCCGGCCTGTACTATCTGCAGGTTGGCAGTATCCGGCGCGGCTTCTATTTCCACGTTTCCTACTATGTTTCCGCGCGCTTCTCTATCCTGTTCTTCGCCGATCTGGTACTGATCGTCCACGCGAACCTGATCTTCGAATACCTCGACGTTATCATCCATTTCCTGTTCCTCCCCGTTACAACTCCTTATAACTGTTCAGTACCTTCACAGTTACAATTCCTTCATGTCTACCGGGATGAACCGTTCATCGCGATTTGCCAATTCCAACAATTCCGGCGCAAACTCCGTCGCTGTAAATAAAAAGATATACTTCGGAGACAGCCTTGCTTTTTTCAGTGTCTGCTCCAGTTCCGCCACATCCTTTGCAGTCATCATGGGCTTTGACCAGTTGCAGGAGCCGACAAGGGTGTTTCGCACCGCATCCTGCGCCACGATATCTACCGTTCCCTGCTTACCGATCCATGTGCCCAGCTTTGCGATCTTGATCGGAAGCTTATCCACGCGGTTCATGAGTTCCATATATTCCACGCACACCTGCACAAAATAGCGGTTCATATACTCGTCGATATCCGGCGCAATGTAGCTGTCGTAAAACTCCTCCGGCTTTAACAGATAGAGGGCGGACAAATGAGGATACACGAAGCGGAACCAGAAATTGATATAATGATCCCGGATCTGGTACAGACCCTTCTGAGCGTTCCGATCCCCTCCGGTCTCAAAGGAATCCGCTTTCTCGATCACGTCCATCTCCATGAGATTGCGCAGATAGACTGAGATCTTTGCCCTGGAAAATCCGGTCAGATGGTAAAGGTCGTTCAGCTTGCGGTTTCCGGCTGCGATGGCAGAAAGGATCGTCTCATATACCGCCAGCTCCCGCAGCCGCAGGGAAATATAGCGCTCTGCCTCCTGATGCAGCCAGCCGTAGGGCGACAGGATATTGCGGCAGACATTTGTCCGAAAATCCACCTTTGGGTTCCAACGGCTCACATAGGAGGACACGCCTCCGATCACGCCGTAGACCTGTACCACCTGTGCCACGGACAGGCTGGGATACGCACGCACCAGATCGAGGAATGCCAGATCCGAAAGCTTCAAGGTTTCTTTGATCTTCCTTGCGCGCTCGCCAAGACATTCCCCCATCTCCTGTTCCACCCACGCCACATCACTGCTGGTCAGGATGATCTGCACCGGTCCCGGATAGAGCTTTTTTTCCTTTAATCGGATGATGGAATCCATAAATTCCGGATCTTTTTTTACGATATACTGAAACTCATCGATCACCACCACCAGCTTTGAGGCATCACCGCTTTTCACCCGGTTAAAGATCTCGTTATAGGTGCCCTTTATAAGCCTTACATCGTAGGTCTGTTCCACTTCGGTTGCCATCTGCCGGTACTGCTCCTGCGCGGAAGCCTGTCTGGCGCGATAATAAAAGTGCTTTTTATCCTGTAAATAGACGCGCAGCATCCCTTCCTTTTCACAGCCGTCCCTGCCGTACAACAGGACGATGCTGTTCCCCTGTGCTCCATAATTTTCCTTCAGACTTCGTATCTGCGCCGCTCTGACAATCATATGTATTCTCCTTCATGTTCCTATAATAAATGGAAGATCACAATGGACCTCCCATTTATTATAAATTACATTTAACTTCTGCACAACCGGTATTTTCAATACATGATCAATGATCATGCTTCCGCATAATTCTTCCGAAATAGTTTCTATTGTTCCTATATGTTACCTTCCCCTCGTCAATAATTATCTGACGCAGCTTCGTTCTCTCGTCACCCATTTTCTTGCGTTGCTCATCGCTATAATCTTTCAGATATCGCTCGAAATCATCGAAATATAGCAGCATACCTTCCAGGAACTCCGGATCATCTTTAAACTTTTCCGTTATCATTTTCTTCCAACGCTCCTTACCTACATCCGAATCCGGATCCGAATTTGCTAAATTATCATCGTAGCTGTCTAACATCCCCTCCTCAACCGTTTTCTTATTCGGATCCTGATTGTTTATCCCGACCGTCCAGTCTTTCTCCTCCTTCAGGAAACGATCGCTATGTTCATCTCTTGCTTTCTTGATGCCTTTTTGCAACAGATCCAGACGCTTACCGGTTGCTTCGATCTCCTCATCCGTCAACAGATCCTTCAGCACATAGCGAATAGTCGCACTGTCAAGCTGCTCGATCCGTGTAGCAAGTCCATCATCCATAAAGGGTATGATCATCTCTAAGGTCTCCGGATCAAACACTCTCAGATCCTTACGATAAGGATTTTTTGCTGATGCCACATCTGTATTTGTACCAAAAGCCCCATCATTATCGATCCCCTGAACACCGATAACGGTGCCCTGATCATCGGTTTTATACAGCATATTATTTCTATGGCGATCCACCTGACCACAAAGTATATCCAACACCTGCAGATTCGTCAGATCTCGTATGAACCCGGAATCGATCTTATTCTCCGTAATTGCATTCTCTACTTCGCCGTATTCCTTACCTTCTGCCTGATCCATCAGGTTTCCGCGGGTTGTCTGGCCGGTTGCCTGATCCAGTATATCCACCGTCCGGGATTTGGCCACCAGGTTTTCCAGCCCCAGCAGCTCAGCAATGCGGCTGGTGGCCACATTACGCCTGCTCATATTTGCCATGCCGCCCTCTTCCGTAATGCCGAGCGATATCATCAGACTTTCAATGGTGGTCTTCACCTGAGCTGTTCGCTTCTTGCAGTATTCTGCAGCCAGAAGCCCTTCTTCCGAAAAATCTTTATTCTCCAGACTGGCATCACGACTCAACGCCTGCAATAATTCTTTATCCTTTTCTGACAAGTTCGGATATTTCTGCAGGGTATCCTGCATCGCAAAATAATGAGGCGCATCATCTCCCTTCTCTTTTATGATCTCCAGATTAAAACTGTCTTCTTTTTTAAAATACTTGGTGACAGCGCGATCCCCTTCCTGTAATTCGATCTTTATAGTATCAGATGCCGCACCGCCTTCGGCAGACCCTAATTTTGAATAGTCCTCCACGGTCAGCTGCATCGCTCTGACACCACCAATCACAGACTGCCAGGTTTCCTTCGCCTGCTCATCCGCTGGCATACTGTAAAATTCAAAGAGTTTTGATCCACAGCCACGCAGATCCTTTTCTGCATAATTCTGAATCAGAAGCACAATGCTTCGACGCGCCTTACCGTTTTTCGTGCGAGGATTGCGCGCGGTATATTGCTTACATGCATCCAAAAGTTCCTGTAAGGCCGCGCAGGCTGCCTTCAATGTCTCTATATTTTCTGATGAGACATGACCAAATCCCTGATCCATGGCCTTTGCCGTTTGTTCCAACGCAACCATTACCCTGTTAAAGTATTTAGAATTCTTCCGCCCGAGACCTCCCTTTTCGGAATTGGAAAGCTGCTGCTCCAAATTCCGAAAATCTCTCGCCGGATTTCCTTTCGGCTGGTTTGTCTGCACTGCATCCTGCGTTTCTGTTTGCTGCGCTTCTGTTTGCTGCGTTTCTGTTTGCTGCGTTTGTGTCTGTTGCGTTGTGGGAGCTGCCGGCTGCTCTAAAATCTGTATCCATGTCATATTTTTCTTTGCCAGTTCCTCATCATTGTTCGCGATCCTAAGCGTCCGCATGTCAAATCGACACATAAACAGCAGCATCCTCGCATATCTGCGACATACCCTTCCAACAGCAGTCGGTGCGTCTGCGTGTGTCCTTGCGTACTGATCTGACAACTCAGCCACCTCCATATATGCTTTCTTCAGCTTTTCCCAGCTTTTCTTTTGCTTGTCTTCCGTGATCGTATCACCAAGCACCTTATATAACGCCTCATATTGGGTGATCAAATGCTTATATGCCGGATTGATCGCCCCGCCGCCCAGCCTTTCAGACATCCTTAACTCGTCCAATAACGTTTTTCTCATGGAAGGTCCGGTGGGCCCGGTAGTCTGCTGCTGTTGCTGGGGCGGCTGTTGCTGCCCCTCATTCTGCTGCGCTGTCTGGTTCTGCTGTTCTGCCTGATCCTGTGACTCTCCCTGATTCTTCGGCACTTCTGTATTTGTTTCCTGTTGCTGCTGTGTTTCTTCGGTGTTCGTTTGCGCCTGACTCTGCTGATCTTTCTGCACGACCGGTACCGGTGGTACGGGCTGCTGCTGCGTCTGTGCGACCGGCTCCGGAGCTACCGGTGTCTGCTGCGTCTGTGCGACCGGCTGCGGCGGTACCGGTGTCTGCTGCGTCTGTGCGACCGGCTTCGAAGCTACCGGTGTCTGCTGCGTCTGTGCGACCGGCTTCGGCGGTACCGGCGGCAATACCTGCTGTGTGACCGGCTTCACACCCGCCGGCGGAAGATCTCCAAAGGGAGATGGAATTACCGGATTTACATCTCTCCCTGCACGCATTGTCTCGATCTTAGATTCGCAATCCTTATTCAACGCGTACAGACAGCTCATCAGTTGTTTTGTATTTCCGACATTTTTTGCCTTTCCCCTATTTACATACATTCCTCCTACTTTCTCCGCACCGCCTCCGAAAGACGTTAGATTTGTTCTACAAGCCTGTATGAGCACCTGTATTGCCGTCAGTTTCGCTATGATGGCATCCCTGCCCTGCTCATCTCTTCCCTGACCGGAATTGATCATGTCCGTATACTCATCCAACAGATTGCCAAGATTTCTGTAGGGTTTCGGAAACTTGTCAAACGTGCACCCGCTCGCAGCCTCAAATCCTGCTTTTGAAAATAAGCTCCCCTGCAGACCGTTCGGCCCCTGAAGAACCACATTTTGAGCCCGATTATTCTGCATAGCGGCAGGCACAATGGTTTTTCTTCCCATGCCTGCGGTCTGATCACTGCCGCCGGTTTGCACGACCTGTTGTTTCACAGGATCCGTAGTGGCGACTTCTTTTTCCTCTCTTTTTAATTGATCCTCTTCGCGTTCCAGTTTCTCAACTTCAGCTCCCTGCTGAGGCGTTTCCTTCTTCGGTGCTTCCGGCTGCGGTGTTACCTTCTTCGGCACTTCCTTTTTTGACGTATCTTTCGTCAACTCCTCCAGTTCTTTCTCTTCATTTACTTTTCCCGGCTTAGGCAGATCACCATGCAGTCGATCCGCAGGAGAAGTAACGGGAGCATTTTTTTTGGGATTCAGAACTTCTTCACACTGCCTCTTCAGCATTGTCATCGTACGCGTAAGCCTTGCCTCTGCAAACTCCTGACCCTCCGCCATGGCAGCCTGATTCTTCTTTTTGTCATCAATATACATATCCGCAAGTGACCAGATCTGCCCTAATGCCATCTGGCTGTCGTCATTTAGCTGCATCTTTCCTGCCGGACCAAGTGTCAGCTTTTCCAGATACGTATCCAACAGAGGAAGGATATCTCTGTATTTTTCAGGGATCTGATCCATGCTCAGCCCACTCATAACCATAAACTGCTCTTTCGTCATCACTCCGAAGCCTGCGGTCACCACAATATCATTCATCGATCTACCTGTATATTTGTTGTCAGCCAGATTCTTTACAGAGAGCTTTGAATCGTTTGCATTTTCCGGCTTTTTGTCCAACAGCTGCTTCCATGTGGATTGCGAGTCGATCATATCCGGTCTCTGAATCGCCATATTCAGTCTCATCACATCAGATTTGCACAGATGCAGTAGTGCCCTGGCATGTCTTTTGCGGGATTTGCCACTGGAAGTAAACGCGGTTTTATGTGTATTCACATACTGATGTGCTGCACTGGCGATCCAGATATAGGTTTTTCTCAGATCGCGCCAGCTAACAAGCATATTCTCTTTCTTAACCTGCTCATTCAGCTGTTCATCAAGTTTTTTTAGGCCTTCCTTCATGGCGGTGTAATTCACGTCATCCGGTTCTTTTCCGAATTTGCCTGTGCTTTCCAGCGTCTGTTTGATCTCATTTCGCACCTGGCTGTTTCCGGTTCCTGCAACCTGCTGATTCGTCACACTCTGAGCAAGCAACGCCTGATCCTTGTCTGCTTCCGTTGCCTTCTTTGCCTGACCATTCGGCTGTCCCACAGCTCCTGTCTGCACGCTCTGCCGGCCAATGACATCCAGCGCATCTTCCTCTTTTTCCTCTTTTTTTAATTGATCCTCTTCGCGTTCCAGTGTCCCAACTTCCTCTCCCGGCTGCGCATTCGTCAGGTTATCCTGAACTACAACTGTATCATGTCCAACCATTCTACGTTCCTCCTACACTCTGGCATATATCATATATTGTCCCAAACTGGAACGGTTCAAAAATTCACCGATCTTTTCATATTCCATCTGTATCGCCGGGATCAGTTCTGCCGGCGTGATCACGATCTCGTCCGTATCCTCGGATGCCGCCATATATGCGGCGTTATACAGTATGGACTTGATGTTGCTGCCGCTCAGTTCCAGATTGTCTGCAAAGAATTCCAGATCGATCGACGGATCGATCTTCACATGTTCCGGCAGGATCGTCTGCCAGAGCTTTAGGATCGTTTCCTTATCCGGAAGTTCAAAATTGATACTATAAGTAAGCCTTCGCATCACGGCGGGATCAAAGTTCTTCATCAGATTGGTCGCAAGGATCGCAACCCCGGGATATTCCTCCATCTTCTGAAGCAGGAAGGAAACCTCTGCATTGGCATGCTTATCGTTCGTTCCACTGATCTCTGTACGCTGGGAAAAGATCGAGTCAGCCTCGTCAAAAAACAGGATGATATTTCCCTTTTTCGCCTCATCAAAGACCTTGCCCAGATTTTTTTCCGTCTCACCGATATATTTGCTGACCAGCTGGCTGATATCCACGCGGTAGAGCTCCATGCCCAGCTCCTTTGCCAACACCTGGGCACACATCGTCTTTCCCGTACCGGGCTTACCGTAAAATAAGACGGTTACACCCTTTCCGTATGCCAGCTTCTTGTTCAGGCCGCAGCGCTCGCCCACCTGATATTTGAGGTTGACACGCTTCATGACAAGCTCAAGAGTTCTTCTGACCGGCTCCTTCAGCTCGATATCATTCCATCCAAACACCGCAGGCACTCTGCTGGCAAGCCCTTCAAAATTAATGCTTCCTGATGAGAATACCGCCTGCTCCAGATGGCCCTTTTCGATGTGCTCTGCGCCTTCCATCTGTCTGTACAATTCTGCCTGTTCCATGACTCTTCGGATCATACCTGCATTCAGGGAATACTTTGATGCCAGATGGTCTGCTTTATCCAACCGCGCATGGGGATATTCTCCCAAGACCCCCTGCCACACGGCTTTTTTCAAGGAAATGTCTTCACCGATCGGAATATCAGCAAAGGGGATCTCCATATGTCTGGCATCCTCTTCCGACATCGAACCAAAGACCATTTCGTTCTCTTTCAAAAGTTCTCGCAGCAGTTCACGCATCCGGGCATTCATCCGTGCATCCGCTGCCTTTCCTGATTCTGAAGAATCCTCCACGTACACGATCGGTCGCTCCAGATAACACTCCGTCCGAAGCTCTGTGAGTACCGTATCAAACAGATCTCCGCCTGCTGTATTCAGCGCATCCAGCCGGATCACAAGGAGCTTTCTTCCCAGCTGCTGCGCCACCTTCGAGAGCAGTGATTTTTTGCCGCTGTAAATACCTCCCTTTAATCTGACAAAGCATCCGGATGCAGTGATCGAACCTTCCGCCTGTGCAGCTTCGTGGAAGAGACCCAGGATCTGCTCCAGATAGCCTTCGATCCCATAGAGCACATCCGTATTTTCGTAATATCTATAATAACGGCGATAGATGCCCTGATCCACGGGCATGGATCTGCTCCGTCTGATGAGCATCTCCTTAAGCCCGATCTCCGTCCCAAAGAACACCTCACCCCGTGGCTTCATGAGACAGTATCTGCCAAAATTACAGGTGTCCGTGAGCAGCTGTAAATACTCACCGGATGTGATCTCTACCGCATAGCGCATCAGATCCAGGTAAAATGCACATGTGGTCTTTGACTCGTTCCGAAGCTGCAGATATTTCCGGTATCCGCGATAACAGCTGGCGGACAGCTGCGGCATCAAAAGAAGCCAAAACAGCAGTTTCTCCTTTCGCCCAAGCTTTAACATTCTCAGCATGCCAACGATAGGAATCTCATCCGAACTTACTTCTTCGCGCGCATCGATCCAATCCATGATCGCACGGATCTGTTCATGCGCTTCATCCAGCGACGGATCCGGCAATGCCTCTGCCGTAATGTCAAAATCATCGGTTCCGAACTCCTCATTCAGCACATAGTCGAACAGGTAATCAAGCAATCCCTCGTATTCCTGCAGTACTTCCTCATTGTTCAAAAACGGGCGTCCCTCGTCATAAGCATTTAAATACATCTTTCATTCCTCACTATTGTAAATAGGCCAAACTCTTCCAAATAAATTATGCAGGGTTTTTGCAAGAAATGTCAATACAAATGGCTCAAAACGACATAAAATGAGCTTAAATGGACAAAAAAGGCACCGTTTCCGGTGCCTTTTTTAATACTGTTATTTCTTTGTGATATATCCCTGGGCCTTTAAGGTCTCTGCACAGAGTACCGCGCCGCCCGCTGCGCCGCGCAAGGTGTTGTGTGACAGTCCGATGAACTTCCAGTCGTAAACGGTGTCCTCTCTCAGACGACCAACGCTGACGCCCATGCCGTTCTCATAATCCACATCCAGTGTTACCTGAGGACGGTTGTCCTCCTCCAGATACTGGATGAACTGCTTCGGTGCGCTGGGCAGATCCAGCTCCTGCGGAAGTCCCTTGAATGCGCGAAGCTTTTCGATCAGCTGCTCCTTCGTGGGTTTCTTTTTGAATTTTACAAATACGGCTGCAGTATGACCGTTTAATACAGGAACACGGATGCACTGGCAGGTGATGACCGGAGAGGTGGCAGGTACGATCTCGCCATCCTTTACCTCGCCCCATACACGTAAGGGCTCCTTCTCACTCTTTTCTTCCTCGCCGCCGATGTACGGAATGATGTTTCCTTCCATCTCGGGCCAGTCCTTGAAGGTCTTTCCTGCGCCGGAGATCGCCTGATAAGTAGTAGCAACCACTTCATAGGGCTCAAACTCCTTCCATGCAGTCAGAACCGGTGTGTAGCTTTGGATGGAGCAGTTCGGTTTTACTGCGATAAATCCGCGGGTGGTGCCCAGTCTCTTCTTCTGTGACTCGATGACTGCAAAGTGCTCTGCGTTGATCTCCGGGATAACCATGGGTACATCCGGTGTCCAGCGGTGTGCGCTGTTGTTGGATACAACGGGAGTCTCTGTCTTTGCATAAGCCTCCTCGATGGCCTTGATCTCATCCTTTGTCATATCTACGGCACTGAATACAAAGTCAACCTCGGATGCAACTGCCTCCACTTCGTTGACATTTTTTACAATGATATTTTTTACAGCCTCAGGCATGGGTGTGGTCATCTTCCAGCGTCCGCCCACTGCCTGCTCATAAGTCTGTCCGGCACTGCGGGGGCTGGCTGCGATGGTGGTCACCTCAAACCAGGGGTGGTTCTCCAATATTGAAATGAACCGCTGTCCTACCATTCCGGTTCCGCCTAAAATACCGACTCTTAATTTCTCACTCATTTCTCGCTAATCTCCTTTTATGATATATCTGTCTTTTCGCCGGGTATTGCTCTTTTGCTTCGCACACCCGGTTTTATTTGTCCGTCTCACGCGGACATCTGTTTTTCCTGTATATACTAATACAATCTGCACAAAAATGCAACACCTTTTTTATAGAATTTGCTACCCGACCGTTCGATACCTTCACAGTAGCGGCGCAAATCCTATCTGATCAGGTATTCGTCATCGATCATCCATTCCTCGTCCAGATACGCACGCTCCTGCTCAATGACCTTCTTCATGGCTTCCTGTCCCGGTGCTCCGATGGTCAGACGTTTGCTGACACAGGTCTCCATAGAGATTGCATCGTAAATATCCTCCTCAAAAACAGGACTGATCGCCTTCAGCTCATCCAGCGAAAGCTCGTCGATCGCCTTGTTCTGATCGATACAATAGAGTACCAGCTGTCCGATGATGCCGTGGGCATCGCGGAAGGGAACCCCGTGGTTCACCAGATAATCCGCTGCGTCTGTAGCATTTGTAAAACCGCCGTTTGCAGAGGCATACATGCGTTCTTTATTAAATTTCATCGTGGCGAGCATGCCGTTGAACAGTGCAATACAGCCCTTTACGGTATCCATTGCATCAAAGGACAGCTCCTTGTCCTCCTGCATGTCTTTGTTGTATGCAAGGGGAATGCCCTTCATCGTCGTGAGCAGGCTCATGAGGGCACCGTACACGCGGCCGGTCTTGCCACGAACCAGCTCTGCGATATCCGGGTTCTTCTTTTGGGGCATAATGGAGCTTCCGGTGCTGTAGGCATCGTCAATCTCCACAAACTGATACTCGTTGGAATTCCAGATGATGATCTCCTCTGAAAAACGTGACAGATGCATCATGATCGTAGAGGCTGCTGACAGAAACTCGATCAGGTAATCACGATCGGACACGCCGTCCATGCTGTTTAAGGTCGGTCCGTAAAAGCCCATCAGTTCTGCGGTCATCTCGCGGTCCAGAGGATACGTCGTTCCGGCAAGGGCTCCGGAACCCAGCGGACAGTAATTCATGCGCACATAGATGTCGTGCAGGCGACTGCGGTCGCGTTTGAACATTTCAAAATAAGCGCCCATATGATGTGCCAGCGTGATGGGCTGCGCCTTCTGCAAATGCGTAAAGCCCGGCATGATCGTGTCGACGTTTTCCTCCATGATCTTTAAGATCGTCTCCAGCAGTTCCTTTAACAGATCATCCGTCTCCAGCACCTGCAGACGTGTATACAATCTCATATCCAGCGCCACCTGATCATTACGGCTGCGCCCGGTATGTAATTTTTTACCTACATCCCCGAGGCGGTCGATCAGTGTCGCCTCCACGAAGCTGTGGATATCCTCGTACTCATCCGTAATCTCCAGAACGCCGTTCTCCACATCTGCGCGGATGCCGCACAGGCAGTCCACGATCTGATCGGATTCCTCCTTTGTGAGAATGCCCTGTTTTCCCAGCATAATGACATGGGCAATGCTGCCCTCAATATCCTGTTTATAAAATTTCTGATCAAATCCGATGGACGCGTTAAAATTGTAGACCAGCTTGTCTGTCTCTTTTGTAAAGCGTCCGCCCCATAATTGTGCCATGATTGTTTACTCCTTTTTATTGATTGTATTTTATTATGAATGCCGCTCTCGATACGAATAAATGCAGCCGCAGTAGTCCTGACGGTACATGCCATATTCTTTCGACAACTCCGTGGAACGTTTATATCCGTTTTTCTTTTTAAAATCCGACTGCAGGTAAGTTACGCCAAGCTCCTCACCAATCCGTGTTCCGATCTCATTCAGCTTTTCTGCATTTTTTAATGGGCTAATGGATAGCGTTGTTGTAAAGTAATCAAATCCGCGCGCATGCGCCAGTTCTCCGGCTTCGCGCAGGCGCAGCTCATAGCAGCGAAAACACCGCTCTCCGCCCTCCGGTATCGTCTCCAATCCTTTTGCAATTGCATAAAAACGCTGCGTATCATAGTCGCCTTCCACAAAAGAAATCGGGTATTTTGCAGGAAATCTGCGAATAAACTCCTGCTGCTCTTTCACGCGCATCGCGTACTCCTGCTCCGGATAAATATTCGGATTGTAATAAAAGACCGTGATGCGAAAATAATCTGACAGATATTCCAGCACATAACTGCTGCAAGGCGCGCAGCAACTGTGCAAAAGCAGCGTCGGTACAGTTCCGCCTTTGTTGACCGCGTCTTCTATGTTTGCCAGGGTCTGTTCCAATATCCGCTGGTAGTTCTGCTTATTCACGGTTTTTCTCCTTCACTGCGATCTGTCTTGTACGAAAAGCATCTTTGTCCAAAATCGCATCGATCATATCATGCATCTCTTTTTCAAGTGCCTTTAATCTCCATTCCGGGAGATTATATTTTTCATGACGGGTAAATTCGAATCCCCGTAAATTGATCAGGAGCTTACGCGTCTTTGCAGTCAGACATGCAACAGCAGCCGGTATCCAGTCATCTCCGATCCTTGGTCCGTGATCCTTAAAATATTCCCCGCCAAAGGCAAATTCCGATTCCTCCTCTGCATAAGGAAGCAGTGCCTGATTGTGGTCAAATAACGGAGCCATGCTCACGATTTCCAGTGTCCGGTTGTCGATAATAAATCCAAAGTTGTTTTTATGACGATCCGCGTTCATAATCACAGCATCGATCACAAACATCATCCTGACTTCATCCTCAAAACCAAGATCATCCATCTTTCTTAAAATGCTGGCTACGGTTGAGTTACCGGAATCAACTGCAGCATACGGAATAAATCCATAGTCCTCTGATGTGAAAATATCACATACCGAGCACACCCTGTCATTATGCGTGCGCAGACCATAACTGACATAGTTTTCTGTAAAATGCCCGATCACATCTCCGGAGTAATACTCTGAATATGGTTCTAACCCTGCGTTTCTTGCTCCGGAGCTTCCACGCTTCAGCATCTTTATTGTTCCGTTCTCCCGGATCCAGCACTTTGCAAAGGAACCATCTGTCCCGTATTCCGGCGAGGTCGTGCTCAGATTTCTTCCGTGCAGGCCACCCTCAAACGCAGTCTTTGCTATGACTTCATTAAACGGATGTGTGTAAAGCGAAACATCTGCCCATGACAAGTGGCTGTCAACCGGCTTTACCCAGAAGGTATCTATCAACGACAACGCATGCGAGATGTCTAAGAACCCGGTAATCGTATTGCATCCGCTCAATTCCAGTAGCTGCTTGATATTCTCCCTATGCTTTGGAGCCCGTCTATTTATGATAAATGTATCAAGCTCTCCATACCATTCCGGCAGCTTTACGAACTGCTCCTCTATATTGATCGCTTCCGTTACAGGATCCACAGAAAACTTTGCTATGATCTGATCCTTGTTTAATAAATAATACATGTATACTCCTTCCCATGTTACATAACGGTTTCGCATGCATCCCTGTCTGTTACATTATACTTACCTTTCGTCTCTAAGTCAAACACCATGTACATGGCTTCACCAAGCGTTTGCATGACAATGGGCACTCCACGTGACAATGGGCGATGGGCGGGACAGAAGAACCGTCCCTACTTTACTACATAATATATAGGTATATATGAAAATAGGCTAAAATGGAGTTTGTATAAAGATATGAGAAATATATTAGAATTCCGGCAGGTGGACTACTCCTATCACTCCATGGATGGAGAAGTCCCTGCCCTCGAAAATATCACCTTCAGCGTCGGTGAAAAAGAATTCCTTGTCATCGTCGGTCCCAGCGGCTGCGGAAAATCCACGCTTCTGGACCTGATCTTCGGACTGATCCGCCCGGAATGCGGCGAGATTGACGGTGACCGGGATTCCGTAGGATATATGCTGCAGAAGGATCATCTGTTTGGCTGGCGCACCATAGAAAAAAACATCCTGCTCGGTCTGGAGATCCAGCATAAATTGAATGCCGAGACACGCGCATACGCCACGGAGCTTCTGCAGAAATACGGTCTGTACGATTTTCGGAATAAGCGCCCCAGTGAGCTGTCCGGCGGTATGCGCCAGCGCGCCGCCCTCATCCGCACACTCGTGACAAAGCCCCAGCTTCTGCTGCTCGACGAACCCTTTTCCGCCCTGGATTACCAGACACGCCTGAATGTAGCGGACGACATCGGCAGCATCATCCGCCGGGAAGAAAAATCCGCGATCCTTGTGACACATGACCTGTCCGAAGCGATCAGCATGGGCGACCGGATCCTGATCCTGTCCGCACGCCCCGGAACTGTCGTCCGCACCATCGACCTCACTTTTGACCCTGCTCTAAGCTCCATCCAGCGCAGGGAAACAGATGAATTCAAACATTATTTCAGTGACCTTTGGAAGGAGATGAATCAGCTTGTCCCGTAATCATCTTTCTGCTCAGGACCTCTATATCCGCAGGCAAAAACATACAAAAATACTGATCCGCGTACTGCAGTACACGATACTGATCGCGTTCCTCGTACTGTGGGAGGTAAGCGCATCGCTTGGCTGGATCGATTCCTTTATTTTCAGCAGCCCTTCCAAGCTGTTCCTGTGCGCGAAAAGACTGCTGGCAAACGGTGATCTCACCGGGCATATCGGCATCACACTCATGGAAACACTGGTGAGCTTCGCGCTGGTGATCGCCGTCACACTGCTCCTCACGATACTTCTCTGGCTCAACAAGCCGCTGTCGCGGATCCTGGAACCGTATCTGGTCGTATTAAACAGCCTGCCGAAATCCGCACTGGCACCACTGCTGATCGTGTGGCTCGGCGCCAACTACAAAACGATCATCCTGACCGGTATGTCTGTTGCGATCTTCGGCTCCATTTTAAACCTTTACACCGGATTTATGGAGACCTCGCCGGATAAGATCAAGCTCATCCGTGCCCTGCACGGCAACACTGCGCACGTACTGTTCAAAGTTGTGCTGCCGTCAAACATCCCGAATCTGTTCTCCATCATGAAAGTCAACATCGGACTGTGTCTGGTGGGTGTCATCATTGGAGAATTCATCGGCTCCAAGCAGGGACTTGGATACATGATCATTTATGGCAGCCAGGTGTTCAAGCTGGACTGGGTGATCCTCTCCATCCTGATCCTCTGCATCATCGCCATGCTACTCTATTTTCTTTTGGGATGTCTGGAAAAACGGTTTGTACGAGAGTAAGATGATATACGAAAAAACTCCCGGCAGCAGATCCTGCTGTCGGGAGTATATGAATCTGTTGATTCCTTATGCATTTTTTATCTTCGGTGCAAAACCGGCACGCACGGCACTCTCCTCCACGAGACGCACCATCTCTTCGGAAGGGTTGGAGATCACCGCTGACGCAACCACATCACACAGAGGCGCTTCGCTCACCCGCTGGACTGCAGCTGTCACTGCCGCCACATCACCGCTCATAAAAACGGTGGCATGTCCGCCGCATTTCGTGTCCCATGTGCGGAATTCCACATCTGCTGTCTTGAGCATCTGGTCTACAACGAGCACCGCATTTGCACTTCCTAAAACTTCCACTAATCCAAAGGCTCCGTATGCCATAGTTTCTTCCCCCGTTTCCGCTATTTGTAAACCGTCATGGACATTGCGATCTCCGTGTCATCTGCCGGTGCCGCGATCACATGATGGGAAGTCACCGTACCATGTTTTTCACCTGCCGCGATCGCCGCCTCCATTGCCGCATTCACATCGGAGATATTCCCGCGCATTTTCACACAGGCACCACTCTTCAGACGATTTCTCTCCACACTCTGAATCCGTACATCTGCTGTTTTTGCCGCCGCATCCAGCGCAACATAAGCTGCACACAGGCTGTCCATCTCAAAAATCCCGATTGCTGATCCGTTATAATTCTCTGCCATACGATCCTCCTATGCTCTGCCCAGCATACCCATGCGCTGAAGCATCTCCAGCGCTGCGATCGCTGCCACATACACAACTACCGCTGCTACCATGAGAAATGTCTGTCCGACACAGATCCCGGCGACCACATTTGCTGCCGCCACACACGCGTGCAGCCAGACAGGGTTCTGATCCAGCAGCACACCGATCGCCACCTGGATCAGCAGTATCACGCAGACCACAACCGGATTGATCTCACATGCCAGAATACCAACCAGTATGTATGCAAGCGCAACTGCCGCAAAGAGAACGATCACTGCAACGCTCTTTTTCTGATCGCTCCATGCCGCGATCGCACTGATACTTGCCTGCTCCGCCTTTTTCCGCTCAGATCGCGTCTTCTCGGATGAGACGACAAACTCTTTGATCTCCTCAATCTCTGCCGTTGCAACCTTCTCTTCCTTTGCAACGGTTTCGACGGCTTTCTTCTCAGTCTGAGCATTTATATTCTTCTGATTTTTTGCTTTGCTCATAATTCCAATCCTTTCCTTGCTATTCGCATTGATTATATCAATTATTTTTAACAAACACAACATTTTCGTAAAAAAACTGTTGCAAAATTTCAAAACAATCGTTATAATGCTAAAAGTGATGTGTAATTCACTTCGCAAGCTGGAATGGCGCAGTCGGTAGCGCAACTGATTCGTAATCAGTAGGTCGTCGGTTCAAGTCCGATTTCCAGCTTTTCCTGTAACTATTCTAAGCTCAGGTTTAGAATAGTTATTTTTGCATTACAGTATTTTTTTCAGGGGGGCTTAAACAAAAATGAACGCAAGACAACTGGCAAATTCACTGGACGAGATGATGAAGGATACCAAGCGCGGTCATCTGAACTGGAGCATGCAGATCGAGACGACCGATGATCTGGACGCTTCTCTCAAAGAAAAACTGGAACAGGACGGCATCGAATGGCTGGTGGATGAGTGCTTTGTAGAGTACGCCTGCACCTGGAAGGGTCAGGATTTCTGCATGATCTCCTACGAGCATGTGCTGACCCACGAAGACCAGACCCGCATGACCTGCCTGATCTTTCTTCCCCCGCTTGGCATGCGCTTCTTTGATGTAGCGGAACTTGCACCCTATGCCATCGAATCTGACGCTTATCTCACCAGCAAAGTACATATGCTCTGGGAAATGCTTCTGGAGCTGTATCGCACGGATCCGGCTCGCTACAGGCTTTCCGTCATTGATCCGCTGAAAAATTAAAGAAACACTTGCATCCGAAAGATATTCATGATACAGTAAATCCACGCAGACACTTCTTACGTCGCGTGGATTTTTTCTATCCCATTTTCATAATAAAGACCTGCCTTCTGTCAGCGCCATGACAAGGAGGTATCTTATGAATTTTCAACAATTTTCAGAAGAGCTGATCCGTCAGCTCACACCCATGTTTCCCGAAGGTACACAGATCCAGATGCAGATGATCCCGAAAAACAACGGTGTTTTTCTCGAAGCGCTCATCATTCGCGAACCGGACATCAACATTTCGCCGACGATCTATCTGGAGGATTACTACACCCTGTACAAAGAAGGCACCGCCCTGGATGAGATCTGTCACATTATCTGTGATGTCTTTCTTGAGGTTCGCCTGAACCACCCGGTGGATCCGCGTTTTTTCACGGATTTCGAACAGGCAAAAAACCATCTGGTCTACCAGCTTGTCAACTATGACAAAAATGTGGAACGCCTCCCTGATATTCCACATATCCGTTACCTTGATCTTGCTGTCATTTTCTGCTGCATGCTGCGTCTGGAAAACGGTGAAACCGCAACGATCCTGGTCCGCAACGAACACCTGGGCCTGTGGAACACCGATCTTGCCACGATCAAAAAGCAGGCATTCGGCAATACGCCGCGCCTGCTTCCCGCCTATATCCAGCCGATCACAGATGCGATCCGCGATCTCATGGAATCCAATGAAGCACTGGAACGCCTGCTTCCGCTCCTGGAAAAAGATGCAGCGCCGCCGTTGTACGTGCTGACAAACGAAACGCAGATCTGTGGTGCCGCCTGCATGCTCTACCCGTCACTTCTGGCAGAATTTTCCGACAGTGTCGGCAAGGATCTGTACATTCTGCCAAGCAGTATTCACGAAGTACTTCTCCTCCCGACCGGCACACGCTGTGCCGATGAAGAACTGCGCGCACTGGTCCAAAGCGTGAACCGCGAGCAGCTTCCGCTGACACAACAGTTATCGGACACCGTCTACTTTTATTCCAGAGAGAAAAAAGCATTAATTCTCTAACAGCCGCTCATAGAGTTTTTCATATTCGCGGGCTGAGTTTTTCCATGAAAAGTCCATCCGCATATCCCGCTGTGCCATCTCATCCCACCGGGTTCTGTCATCATAATAAATGTGCATCGCATAGTAGATGGTATTCATCATCTCATGCGCATTATAATTTGCAAAGGAAAATCCGGTTCCGGTATGCTCGTATTCATTATACGGCTGTACCGTATCCTTCAGTCCTCCGGTCTCTCGTACGATGGGCAGCGTGCCGTAACAGTAACTCATCAGCTGACTCAGTCCGCAGGGCTCAAAGAGTGACGGCATGAGCAACGCGTCCGCCGATGCATAGATCCGGTGTGCCATCTGCTCTGAATAATAGATATTCGCTGAGATCTTGTCCGGATATTTATCCGCAAAGTAGCGCAGCATATTGACATACTGCTCCTGCCCGGTTCCCAGCACCACAAACTGCAGACGCGCATGGCTGAGCATCTCATCCATCACGTACGCGATCAGATCCAGCCCCTTCTGATCCGTCAGGCGTGAGACCATGGCCAGCATGATCGTGCCCTCATCCTCCGGAAGGTGCAGCTCCCGCTGAAGCGCCAGCTTGTTCGCTACCTTTCCTTCCCGCATATTTGATATGCCAAAGTTATGTGTTAAGTACATGTCATGATTCGGATCATACTCTGCACTGTCCAGTCCGTTGATGATCCCGTAGAGGCTGTTTCTTCTGGCATAGAGCAGTCCGTCCAGACTCTCTCCACCCTCCCGTGTCATGATCTCCAGCGCATAGGTAGGGCTGACCGTTGTCACGATATCCGCAAAGGCGATACCGCCCTTTAAAAAGTTTGCCTCACCGTATGATTCCAGCTTGTCCGGTGTAAAGTAGTCATCGGGCAGACCGGTCAGATTTTTCACCACATCCATCGTGTATCTGCCCTGAAATCTCAGATTGTGGATCGTCATCACCGTCTTTGTGTGATGCAGCAGCGGGTAATCCTCCGCAAACGCCTTCAAAAAGACCGGAACCAGCGCGGTCTGCCAGTCATGGCAGTGGATCACATCCGGCACAAAGTCGATCATCCCGATGGCTGCCAGCGCTGCCTTTGAGAAATAGGCAAATTTTTCAATATCCTCGTGGAGCTGGTTATACGGCTGCGGACCGGCAAAATAATATTCATTATCTATAAAATAGTAATGAACGCCCGCCTCCACGGTCTCCAGAATACCCACATACTGATTGCGCCATCCCAGAGACACGTAGAAGTGCGAGTGAAACCGCAGCTTGTTCTTCCACATCTCATCCATACAGGCATATTTGGGAAGGATCACGCGCACATCATAGTTCTGCCTGTCGATATAACGCGCAAGAGAGCCGGTCACATCCGCCAGCCCTCCGGTTTTTATAAAGGGAACGGCTTCTGAAGTCACAAATAAAATCTTTTTCATATGTTCCTCCTGTTTTTTTATAACCGCAGACAACCTGCAGTTACATCTTTAAAAACAGTATACACCAATCAGCGCTTGTATTCCAGACGGATTTTATCTGCGATGAGGGCAATAAATTCGGAATTGGTCGGCTTGCCCTTTCCGTTGTTGATCGTATAGCCGAACAATTCATCGATCGTATCCATTTTTCCCCGGTTCCATGCCACCTCTATGGCGTGACGGATCGCACGTTCCACACGGCTGGGTGTCGTCTGAAATTTCTTTGCGATCGTGGGATACAGGATCTTTGTAATGGAGCCGAGCATCTCAATATCCTCCACGGACATCATGATCGCCTCCCGCAGATACTGATATCCTTTGATGTGAGCAGGAACACCGATCTCATGGATCATATTTGTCACGTCCGCCTCCAGATCATGTACCACGGGATCTGCCACCTTTTCATATGCATTCGTAGCGCGCGCCTCGCTGCTTCTGCGGTTACGGTTATCTCTCAGGCGTTTGATATGTCGGATGATCACATCATTCTCAAAGGGCTTCATAATAAAATAATCCGCACCCTTCTGAAATGCATCCTCCGTAATGCTCTCCTGTCCGACTGCGCTGACAACAATGACTGCAGGTTTCTTTTTGAGTGTGTGATCCTTGCTCATCTTGTCCAACACACTCAGTCCGTCCAGCTTTGGCATCACAATGTCCAGAAGCATCACATCCGGCTGTTTGTTCTTGATCAGCTCGTATGCCTCCACTCCGTCCTTTGCGGTTCCCACCACCTCTAACTCGGCATCCTTCGCCACTATATCTCCAAGTAATCTCAACATTTTCTCGTTATCGTCTGCGATTGCTACATTAAATTTGTCCATTCTTGTCCCTCCTTAACGAACTATCGCTATTATAAGAGGTGAAATCCAAGCAATCTGTCACTTTCTGTCGGCAACTTTTATTTTCATACAGTCGCCCTTACCAATCGCCCAAAACCGTGATTTTTCGTCACAATTCTTCCAGCATACACTCCGCAAAGATCCCGTATCCTCTTGTGGGATCATCGACAAAAACGTGTGTCACCGCGCCCACCAGCCGCCCGTTCTGAATGATCGGACTGCCGCTCATCCCCTGTATGATACCCCCGGTGGCTTCCAGCAGCTGCTCGTCCACAACACGATAGCGGATACCTTTGTTTACCTCCCTGGGATGATAGTCCACAGACTCGATCTCGATCTCATAGGCCTTTCGCTCACCTTCCACGGAACAGATGATCTGTGCACTTCCCTGGGTGATCTCCTGCTTATAGCCCACCGGAAGTTCTTCTACGCACTCCAATGCATCCGGCAGTTGCTCCAGTTTCCCGTAAATGCCGTTCTCTCCGTTCTCTCCGATCGTTCCCAGATACGCGGAGGACCGGAACTGGATCAATCCCGTCACCTCCCCCGGAGTGCCCCGTTTTCCCTTTGATATTCCGGTGATCTTTGTCTCATAGATACTTCCCGTGTCGATCTGTATCAGTTCTCCGGTGTCTATGTCGCTGACTCCATGCCCCAGCGCACCATAGTCCTGATCCTCTGTGACAAAGGTAAGTGTGCCGATGCCCGCGATGTCATCCCTCACCCACAGGCCCAGTTTATTTGTCCCGTCAGATGCCACCTCAGGTGTCACGGCCACATCGATCGTGTCCGATCCTCTCGCGATCTGCAGCACCAGCTGCCTGCCGCCGCTTTCTTCCACCGCCCGGATCAGATCCTCCTTCGATGCCACCGCCTCGCCGTCCACACTGCGTATGATATCTCCGCTTCGAATGCGATACGCTGCCGGTGAGATCAACGCACCGCTCTGATCCGTAAAGCTTCCGCACTCCACCACAAGCACGCCGGAATTTTTTAAGTAAATGCCGATATTCGTTCCCGCCGCCGTCACCATCTGCCGGTCCGCATCATGGACGACCACCTGCTTGACCGGGATCAGGTCAAACAGACGGCACAGAAGTACTCCGTCGCTGTCCGCAGCCGCCCCGACACGCTGGGCGCCGAATACCGGCTGTGTGTTCTCCACCTCATCCACGACGATGGGAAGGCCTTTGGCAAACTTTGTCTCATCACTCCCCCTTGACACATAGATCTCATCCGGTATATATGCAAATAACGACACATAGGAAAAGATGAGCCACGTCATAATCCCCAGCCTTCTGTACCATCTCATTGCTTTGTTTTTCTTCTGTTGCTTCACGGCGCTGCCTCCTAAATAAAATGTACGAAAAAAGAGAAGACACCGAGGTGTTCTTCTCTTTTAGTATGAACCGATTTTCTGTTTACAGTCAGGTTTATTTCGCCTGCGCCGCCAATTTTTTCATTTCACGGGCGCTCTCCAGCACCTTGTCCGTCACTGAGACGCCGCCGAGCATACGTCCCAGTTCCGCCACGCTCTGCTCCTCATCCAGCAGTGTCAGCTGTGTCACTGTCGATGCATCAACAACATTTTTTTCAATATAAAAATGTGCATCCGCCATCGCTGCGATCTGGGGCAGATGTGTGATACAGATCACCTGATGATTTTTCGCGATCATGTGCAGCTTTTGTGATACCATCTGCGCCGTGCGTCCGCTGATACCGGTGTCGATCTCGTCAAAGATCAGTGTGTCAATCTCATCGTTCTCCGCCAGCACAGACTTCAGCGCCAGCATGATGCGCGACAGTTCACCTCCGGATGCAATGTCCTTCAGTGCACGAAGCGGCTCTCCGGGATTCGTCGAGATCAGGAATTCCATTGCGTCAAAACCGTTGGCACTGTAACGCCCGGTCCGCGTAAACTGCAGGTCAAACTGCACATCCAGAAAATTCAGATCCTGCAATGCGCTGATCATTTTTTCGCGCAGTACCGCGCCTGCGTTTTTCCGGATCTCGCTGATCTGCTCACACAGTGCATCCACCTGCGCCTTTGCCTGCTCGTATTGTTCCCTTAATTTTTTTTCATATGTATCAAAATGCTTCAGCTGATCGATACGCGCCTGCTTTTCCTCGCAGGCAGTGAGGATCGCTTCGATGGTGGACCCGTACTTTGCCTTGAGACGGTTGATCTCATCCAGCCGTTCTTCCACCTGCGCAAAACGTTCCCCATCGAACTGCGCACTGTCCATATAACCGGTCAGCTCCCGGTGAAAGTCTGAAAGCAGATCCTCGATCTGCGCCAGCTGTTCTTCCAGACCTTCCAGTTGCTCATCATATGCACTCACGGCGGACAGTTCCCGGACACCTCTGCCGATCATAGCGGATGCTCCGTTTTCTCCTGCCGCCTGATCTACAAGCTGTAAGGCTTCCATAATCTTCTTGCTGTTTGTCATGCGCCGGTATTCGTTCTCCAGCTTTTCGTCCTCTCCGGGAGTGAGCTTTGCCGCCAGGATCTCCGACACCTCGTACTCGAGAAATGACAGTTCCCTGGCCTGTTCCTCCTTGTCCGTACACTGCTCCTCCAGCTGTTTTTTACAGGCAGTGTAATCTTTGTACGCGCCCGCAAGCGAGCGCTTTTTTTCTGCCAGCTCTGCGCCTGCGTAATCATCCAGATATTCCAGATGCTTTGCCGCATGCAGCAGTGACTGGTGTTCATGCTGCCCGTGAATATCAATGAGGCATCCGGCCGCTTCCTTTAATCTGGAAGCCGGAACGCTCTCGCCATTGATCTTTGCCACGCTCCTGCCGCCTGTGATCTTCCGCGAGAGAATGACCGTGTCATCCTCCGGCTCGATCTCCAGCGCGCGCAGCTGCGCGGTCACGGAATCGGGAAGGTTGGAAAAGATCAGCTCTACATATCCAGCTTCATCCTTTTCCCGCAGCATGTGCTTATCCACCTTCTCGCCCAGGGCGAAGCTGATGGAATCAATAATAATAGACTTTCCGGCTCCGGTCTCTCCGGTGAGGATATTTAAACCATTCTTCAGGTCTACCTCCACCTCGTCGATCAGCGCCAGATTTTTAACATAAAGCGTTTGCAGCATAGATTACTTCCTTTTTTGTTTTTTATGCTATTTTTATTCGGTTGCCAGTTTTTTCAGGCGAGTCAGCAGGCTCTGCGCTTCCGCGCTGGTGCGGACGGCACACATGATCGTATCATCTCCGGCTATACTGCCGACGATCTCATCACACTGCATATTATCAAGGGCCGCCGCAACTGCCATTGCCATGCCGGAAACGGTCTTGACCACCAGAATGTTCTGCGCGGTATCCGCTGAGCGAAAGCCCTCTTTAAACACGCGCACGTATTTTCCATTCATGTCTCCGACCGGTTCCGTGAGCGCCGCGTAGCGCTGCTTTCCGTTCTCCTGCGCCACCTTTGTCAGCTTCAGTTCCCGGATATCACGGGACACCGTCGCCTGCGTCACCTGATAGCCCTCACGTCTGAGATAATCAGACAGTTCCTCCTGTGTCTCGATCTCATATCGTTCGATCAATTCTAAAATTTTTGTATGTCTGGTTGCTTTCATGCCTTTCCCCACCTGTGTCCACTGCGTTTGCTACAGATGCAAGATCAATGATAGGTCTGCATCTTCTTTCTTAATATCTCCAAAAAGCTGAGTTTTCCCAGCTTTAAGATCCGGCAGTCCTCCTGCGCCTGACGGATCACGATACGGTCACCCACATCCAACTGCGCATGCTGATCGCCGTCAATACTCACAACTACCTGCTCATCACCCTCGCGACGCCTTGCGCCGATCTCCACCACGACCTCATCCTCCGCGCCGATCACAATGCTTTTTGAGTTCAGCGTATGGGAATTGATGGGCGTGATCAGTATCATCCGCGCCTTCGGATCCACGATCGGGCCGCCCGCCGACAGATTGTATCCGGTGGATCCGGTGGGTGTGCACACGATGACGCCGTCGCCCTCAAATGTATTCAGATATTGTCCGTTGACGTACACCACCAGGCTGACCAGCTGCAATGCTCCGCTGCGGTGGATCACAATATCGTTGAGCGCAGTCTGCTCTCTCCCCTGCGTTCCGGATTGAACCACATAACCACTGAGACGCATCCGCGCTTCCAGCATGAACTTATCCTCCATGATCTGATCGATCGCGCCAAAAACCGTGGCTTCTTCCAGTTCGCACAGATAACCCAGTGTCCCAAGGTTGACACCGATCAGCGGGACATTAAGCGCCGCCGTATCTCTCGCCGCACGGATCAGTGTACCGTCACCCCCGATCACAAAGATCAGATCCAGCGCATCCGGCAGCACCTCCGGCCGTACACAATCGCTGTCATTTTCTTCCCCGCGGCTCACATAGTAACCGCACCGGCCACCCTTTGTCTCGATATAATCCTGCATGCTCTTTGTGAGCATCAGGTCCTTGTCCTTATAAGAATTGGTTATAATGAAAAAATGCTTCATCTCTTTCCCCATCAGCTTTTACATCTTTTCCGGCTTATCCAGCAAGCCGTGCGCCTCCTCCACTGTCAGCTCCGGTGAAACCGACTCTGCAAGTGCTCCCTGTCCGTCCTTTTTCAGATGGACAAGATACTCGATATTTCCCTCCGGCCCCTTGATCGGTGAGAACTCGAGATGTAAAACGGAAAATCCCTGCTCTCTGGCAAATGCGATGACCTTTTCGATCACCTCCAGATGCACTTTTTTATCCCGCACAACACCCTTTTTTCCGACTTTTTCCCTGCCTGCTTCAAACTGCGGCTTGATCAGGCACACCATCTGCGCATCATCCTTCAACAGTTCTCTCGCCGCGGGAAGTACCTTTGTAAGCGAGATAAAGGACACATCCACCGACGCGAAATCCAACGGCTCACCGATATCCTCCGGCGTCACATAGCGGATATTCGTCTTTTCCATACACACAACACGCGGGTCCTGTCTGAGCTTCCAGGCAAACTGCCCGTATCCCACATCCACAGCAAACACCTTCGCAGCCCCGTTTTGCAGCATACAATCCGTAAATCCACCGGTGGAAGCGCCGATATCCATGCATACCAGTCCGTCCAGCGACAGTGCAAAATGGTTGACCGCCTTCTCCAGCTTCAGTCCGCCGCGGCTCACGTAAGCGAGCGTATTCCCCCGCACCTCAATGGGAACCTCCGTATCGAAATTTGCCCCCGCCTTATCCTCTTTTTGATTATTTACATATACATTTCCCTCCATGATCATGGCTTTCGCCTTTTCTCTGGAGGGTGCCAGTCCACGCTGCACGAGCAGCACATCCAATCGTTCCTTCAAATATCTTCGCTCCTGTTACATGCCGATATACTCAACAATGATTCTTTTTACAATGGAAGCCGCATCCAGCCCGGTCTCCTCTCGCAGTCTGCCGACGCTTCCCTGCTCCACAAACTGATCTGGGATCGCGATCTGAAGCACCTTGATGGGCTGTCCTGTATCCGTCAAAAACTGCGTCACCTGCTGACCGAAGCCGCCGGTGATCACATTTTCCTCCAGTGTGACAAGCAGCTTGTGGTCCGCTGACAGGGAAAGCAGCAGTTCCTCATCCAACGGCTTTGCAAACCTTGCATTGATCAGCGAGCACTGATAGTGCAGTTCCTTTAATTCCTCCCGCACGGCAAGTGCTGTCGGGATCATGCTGCCGTAGGCGAGCAATGCAATATCCGTCTCGTCGTAGAGCACCTCGCTCTTTCCAAGCGCGATCGGCGCACGAAATTCTTTCAGACCGTCATAAGCTTCCCCTCTGGGATAACGGATCGCAATGGGTCCGTCATAGTCAAAGGCAAAGCGCAGCATATCCGCCAGTTCCCATTTATTTTTCGGTGCCAGAAGGACCAGCCCGGGGATCGTCATTAAATAAGAGATATCAAAAATACCCTGATGCGTCTCTCCGTCGCTTCCTACGATACCCGCACGGTCAACCACAAACACCACATGCAGATCCTGCAGACATACATCGTGCAGGATCTGGTCATAGGCACGCTGTAAAAAGGTGGAATAGATCGCCACCACCGGAACCAGACCTCTCACGGCAAGCCCCGCCGCAAAGGTCACTGCATGCTCCTCCGCGATGCCCACATCAAAAAAGCGCTCCGGATACTGATTGTGAAAACGCTTCAGTCCCGTTCCGGTCTCCATCGCTGCCGTGATCGCCACCAGACGTTCATTGTCCTTTGCCGACATGTTCATCACCGATGCAAACACATCCGTGTAATCCGCCTTTGTCTTTTTCGACACCGGAAGTCCCGTCTCCACATCAAACGCGCCTGTACCGTGGAAACGTGCCGGGTGCCGTTCTGCCGGCAGATAACCCCTGCCCTTTTTTGTGATGACATGCACGATCACCGCGCCATTCACCTTCGCCGCCTTTTTAAAGGTGCGGACCATCTGTGAAATATTATGCCCGTCCACGGGTCCAAGATAGGTAAGTCCCATATTCTCAAAGAGCATGCCCGGAATAAAGAGCTGCTTGATACTGCTCTTTGTCTTGCGGATCCGTTTTACCATCCGCTCGCCATAGACCGGGATCTTCTGCAGAGAATCCATAACACCATTTTTTAATTCCTGATAGGTGTCTGCCGTACGGATACTGTCCAGATACTGCGACATACCGCCCACATTCTGCGAGATGGACATCTCATTGTCGTTGAGCACGATAATGAAATTTGTGTCCAGCTTGGCGGCGTTATTCATCGCCTCAAACGCCATGCCTCCGGTGAGGGCCCCGTCGCCGATGACAGCGATCACCTTGTTTGTATCCCCACACAGGTCCCGCGCAACTGCAAGCCCCAGCCCCGCCGAGATCGACGTGGAACTGTGTCCGGTATCAAATGCGTCCGCCGGGTTTTCATGCCGCTTCGGGAATCCGCTCATTCCGCCATACTCCCGCAAGGTGTCAAATCCGTCTTTTCGACCGGTCAGTATCTTGTGGGTGTAGCTCTGATGTCCCACATCCCAGATGAGCCGGTCATCCTCCATATCAAAGGCGAGATGCAGTGCCATCGTCAGCTCCACCACACCCAGATTGGATGCCAGATGTCCGCCGTGTACACTGACCTTCTCGATCAGAAACTCCCGGATCTCCTGTGCCAGAGGTTCATACTCTGACGGATCCAGCTTTTTGATATCATTCGTCTTTTCAATTTTATTTAATATATCCATCACGAATGCCATTCTGACATCCTCCGACTGCTCTTATTTCTTGCGCACGGTCAACATGCGTACCACTTCCTCTAAAAACAGCGTGTCACCCGGCATCTGCCGCAGCTTCCCGATTGCCTCTTCAGAGAGCTGCTTCACCTCTGCCACCGATGCCTCCATCCCCCGCAGAGTGATGTAAGTGGTCTTTTCATTTCTGGCATCGCTGCCGATGGGCTTTCCCAGCACCTCCTGTGTGCCGGTCACATCCAGAATATCATCCTGGATCTGGAATGCGATACCTACACTGCGGGCGATCTGCTCCATCTGTCCGACCTGATCCTCCGATGCGCCCGCAAGGATCGCACCGATCATCAGCGCTGACTCCATGAGCGCCGCTGTCTTCAGAGTATGTATCTGAGTGATCTTTTCCAGCGTCATGCCCGGCTTTCCCTCTGACTCCACATCGATGACCTGTCCGCCCAGCATACCATAAATGCCTGCCTTCTGTGCCAGCACCTGCATCGCACGCCCCACACGTGCCGGATCATCCGTCATCGAAAACGCCGCTCCCGCCGTCTCAAAGGCATAGGTGAGCAGTCCGTCACCCGCAAGGATCCCCATCGCCTCGCCGTATTTGGCATGTGTCGTCAGTTTTCCCCTGCGATACCTGTCATTGTCCATCGCCGGCAGATCATCGTGTACCAGTGAATAGGTATGTATCATCTCGATCGCAGCAACAAAAGGCTCGATGACTTTCTCCGAGCCTCCAAATATACGGTAACTCTCCAGCATCATGATGGGCCGCAGCCGCTTGCCTCCCACAAGCACACTGTAGGTCATTGCCTCCAGAACCGTCTTCTGCAGTCCATCTATCGCAGGCAGATACTCCTGCAGGATCCGTTCGACCTCCTCACGGCGCTCCACCATCAGCTGCCCCATCTTTTCACTGTCCATCTCATCCTTACCTCCTTACGGATGCTTCTTATTCCTGTCCGCAGGATCTCAATCTTCCCCGAAGGGAACCAGCTCACCCGCCTCATTCATCACCATCATTTTCTGCTCTACCCGGTCGATCCGGCTGTTACATGCACGGATGATCTTCATTCCCTGCTCATAGGCTGCAAATGCCTCCTCCAGCGGAAGATCGGGCTCCTCCATACGCCCGATCAGCGCCTCAGCCTCCGCAAACAGTTCCTCCAGGCTCTGCGCTCCCTCCGCATCCGCCTGTGTATTTGTATCCGGTCCTAAAGCTCCGGTATCCGGTCTTTCCTGCATTGTTTTCCCTCCACACGGGTGATGACATCCCCATCCAGCATATGAAGTGTCAACTGTTTTCCCGTTTCTATCTGTGCAAAATCATGCACGGTCCTTCCGCTCTCATCAGTCACCAGTGCATAGCCTTCTCCCAGCTTTTTCAACGGAGAGCACGCCTCCATCTGTTGTGCCAGAAGCTGCAGCCTGTGCCTTGCCTCGCGCAGTGCCTGCTGCATGCGGGATGTCAGACGATCCTCCAGATCGACTGCATACTGGCGCTTTGTATTCAACTGGTTTTCCGGACTCAGATATCGCAGCCGGAGCATAAGTGTCTCCATGCGGCTGTGCGCCTGTGTCAGATGCCGCTGCAGCTGGCGGTTCAACTCCATCTGCAGATCATCGACGCGCTCTTCCACCGCCTCCAGCTGCCAGACAGCAAGCTCCGCTGCCGCGGAAGGTGTCGGTGCACGCAGATCTGCCACATAGTCAATGATCGTCGTATCCGTCTCATGTCCCACCGCTGAGATGACAGGGACAGAACAGTCAAACACCGCTCTTGCCACTATCTCCTCGTTGAATGCCCACAGATCCTCGATGGACCCGCCGCCGCGCCCGACGATCATTGCATCCACCCCCAGCGCTTCCAGTGCCCGGATACCGTTCACAATACTCGCCGCCGCGCCCTCCCCCTGCACAAGCGCCGGGTAGAGGATCAGCTGCACCGTCGGATTGCGCCGGTGTGCGATATTGCGGATATCCTGTATCGCTGCGCCGGTGGGAGCTGTCACGATACCAAGCGTGCGGATAAACGGCGGGATCGGCTGCTTGTACTCCGGTGCAAACATCCCCATTTCCGACAGTTCCTGTTTCAACTGCTCAAAGCGCACATAGAGCGCGCCCGCGCCGTCCAATGTGATCTCCCGCGCATATAACTGGTACTTTCCGTCCCGCTCATATACCTGAACAGAACCGTTGACGACAACGTTGTCCCCTTCCTTCATGCGGAAGGCAAGACCTTTGCGATTGCCCGCGAACATCACACAGGCGATCGCCCCGGTGGCATCCTTCAGTGTAAAATAGATGTGTCCGGATGTGTGATACTTACAGTTGGACACCTCGCCCTTTACCGCGATCCGCTCCAGCAGGAAATCCTGCGCAAACAGATTTTTGATATAGGTGTTGACCTGCCCAACGGAATATACATTTTTGTTTTCTCTTGCCATTTTCTCCAAAAATTACGCGATACGCGCCAGCACACCGTTTACAAAAGATGCGGAATTTTCCTCCCCGTACGCCTTTGCAAGCTCCACTGCCTCATTGATCGCAACTCCGGTCGGTATATCCTCCTCAAAACGGATCTCATAAACTGCCAGACGGATCAGTGTCAGCTCCACTTTTGCCATACGGCTGGTCTTCCAGTTCTGCGCGCTGCTGTCAATGATCACGTCGATCTCCTCCAGGTGTGTCAGAATGTCCTGCACCTTATGCTCAATGTAGGCGCGATCCTCCTCACCTGCTGATTCCAGCGTATCCATAAACAGACGCAGCTGCTCCGGTATCTCCGTTTCGTCATGAAACTCCACGCGGAACACCATCTTAAAGATCAGCTCTCTGATTTCTCTTCTCGTCATAACGTTCTCCCTTTATAAAATGAGTGCCTGTAAGCTTCCGCAGGCACCCACCCTTTTTCCTTCATTTATTTATTGTTCCCCATATCTACACTTGCGATACGGACATTGATCGTGCCGACCTCCAGACCCGTCATCGTCTCGATCGCAGTGCGCACACGCTCCTGAACATTTCCGGACACCTCCGGTATCGCATATCCGTATTTGATATTCAGATCCAGATCAACCGTGACGATCCCATCCATCACATCCACATGTACACCTTTGGAGAGATTTTTGATACCGGTCTTTGCCACGATCTCGTTGGTGATGTTGCCTGCCATGGAACCAACACCCTCAACCTCCGTTGCCGCCAGCCCTGCGATGATCGATACGACATCATCCGCAACGCGGATCTCACCGATCTTGTCCTCTTTTATTTTTAAAGATTTACGATTGTCTTCCATGTAAATAACCTCCTAAAGATATGCTTCGACCAATCATTTTTTACGATTGTTCCCAGTCTTACACCATTTTACACCATCCCGCCGGAAATAACAAGTACTTGCTAAGACTACCAAAAATGTATATACTGAAAATTGAATTTTTTAATTGATTCCAAAGGAGTCCCGACATGATCGAGCGAAACGACCTGTTTCATCTTTCTTTTTACAAAAAAACACATTTTACCGGAAGCTTTCAGGGGATGCGCTATTACATCACCAAGGAAAAAGAATCCGCAGAAGAAGATGCTGCTGATGTCCTTCGCGCGATCGTCTATCCGGAGCCGTACAACTTTGAAAACACACCTGATGAGGACAAGACCCACGCAGATTTTCCGTTTACGGAGGATGGTCTTGACGCTGCCTGCGACTGGCTGAACGAACAGTATGAAGGCCGCCGGGATCATTGGCAGCACACCCCTGCCTATTAAACAAAGGAGCTTACCCATGAAAAAAGTAAAACGAATCCTTGCCATCATCGGCATTGTACTATTGTTTTCCCTCTATGTCATCACGATCGTTCTGGCGCTGACGGATGACCCGAACACGATGAACGCTTTCCGCGCTAGCGTCTACTGTACGTTCCTCGTACCCGTGCTCATCTGGGCATACACCTTTATCTACAAATTATTGAAAAACAATTACGGGGACAAACCGGACGATGAGTTCACCATACCGGATGATACAGAACAAAAAACAGAGGAGTAAGTCCTCTGTTTTTTGTTATTCACCCACTTTTCATTATTATCTGTAAATGATATCCTCTCTGGCAGGTCCGTTTGACACCATGGTGATCGGATATCCGATGTGCTCCTCGATAAACTCAATATATTTGCGGCAGTTTTCCGGCAGATCCTCGTACTTGCGGATGCCCTGAATATCGCATTTCCATCCCGGCAGCACCTCGAGTACCGGTTTTGCCTTTTTCAGTTTTGCGGTTACCGGGAAGTCTGTCGTCACTTCACCGTCGATCTCATAACCCACACAGACCGGTATCTCATCCAGATAGCCCAATGCGTCCACAACAGTCAGGACAACATCTGTTGCTCCCTGCATACGGCAGCCGTATTTGCTTGCCACGCAGTCAAACCAGCCCACGCGTCTCGGGCGTCCAGTAGTTGCGCCGTACTCTCCGCCGTCTCCGCCGTGATCACGCAGTTCCTTTGCCGCATCATCAAAGATCTCGCTGACGAACTCGCCTGCACCGACTGCGGAAGAATATGCCTTACATACCGTCACGATCTGCTTGATCTCATAGGGCGGGATACCTGCACCGATCGCACCGTAGGCAGCCAGTGTAGATGAGGAGGTAACCATCGGATAAATACCGTGGTCGGGATCCTTCATCGTTCCGAGCTGTCCCTCCAGCAGGATCGTCTTGTTCTCCTTCAACGCCTCTGCCAGATATGCAGAAACATCGCACACATAAGGAGCAACCATATCTCTGTAACCGTGAAGCTCCTCCAGCAGATCTTCAGACTTTAACAGCGGCTTATGATACAGATGCTCTAACATAACATTTTTCTGCTCACAGATACGCTCTACTTTCTCTTTTAACAGTACCTCGTCAAACAGCTCGCTGACCTGAAAACCGATCTTTGCATATTTATCTGAATAGAAAGGTGCGATACCGGATTTTGTGGAACCGAAGGACTTTCCGCCCAGTCGTTCCTCCTCATACTGATCGAACAGCACATGGTATGACATGACCATCTGCGCACGGTCAGACACTAAAATTTTCGGCGTGGGCACTCCTTTGGATGTGATGTCCTGAATCTCATGAAACAGCTTCTTTACGTCCAGCGCCACACCGTTTCCGATGATGCTGGTGGTATGATCGTAAAACACACCGCTCGGCAACGTATGCAGTGCAAATTTGCCGTAATTGTTTTTGATCGTGTGCCCTGCGTTGGCTCCACCCTGAAAACGGATGATGATGTCTGCATCCTTTGCAAGCATGTCCGTGATTTTTCCTTTTCCTTCATCGCCCCAGTTTGCTCCAACTACTGCTTTAACCATTCCGGTACCTCCTAAGTATTGCAGATCTGCACATCGCAGTTCTGCCTGATTTTTCATGGCTTGTACATAGAAAAAGCAGGTGTAAAAACCTGCTTTTTCAAAATAACCGTTTTTACTTTCTGATTATACATGATAACTCTGGTAAAGTAAAGAGCGGATTTCTGTCCGTGCAATCAGCCGGCTCGGAAGTTTGACAGTTTCATATTTCAAAAATACCTTGCAGGCTATATAAAGCCTGATTTTTTTATGTCAAATTTTTTGTTTTATTCTATAGTATTATAT